>NZ_JBIVFL010000004.1:256483-452234 GCF_044748125.1 Streptomyces sp. NPDC090025
CCCCCGGGGGGGGGCGGGGGGGGGGCGGGGGGGGGGCGGGGGGGGGGGGCGGGGGGGGGGGCCCCCCCCCCCCCCCGGGGGGGGGGTGGGGGGGCCCCCCCCCCCCCCCCGCCTCCTTTTGTCGTCTCCCGCTACGCCGCCACGTAGAACGGCTCCCCCGGCGGCGTCGCCGACGCCGGCAGCAGGGCCAGGTCCAGGCCGCGGACCAGGCGGGCCCGCAGGGTCTCGTCGGCGGCGAGAGCCTCGGCCACCCGCTGGGCGGCCGCCGCCGGGGCGGCGTCCTCCGCGAGGACCAGGACCAGGGTGCCGTCGGCCTCGCCGGGGCCCAGGTGGGCCCGGAGCACCGCGGGCTCGGCGGCGACGGCGGCGCGGACCGCGTCCCGTACCGCCGGGTCGTCCAGCGGATCGGTGCTGCTGCGGCCCTCCGCGAGGGCCAGCAGCGCGGACCCGGTCACCTGGTAGGGCACCGGTCCGGCCAGGTCGAGGACCAGGGTGTCGGCCTTCTCGTGGGCGAGCGCGGCGAGCGCCTGGTGCAGCGGTACGGCCACCGGCCGGGCGGCCGGGTCCCATCGGGCGAGCGCGGCGGTCGAGGTGAACGCGGGCAGCGCCCGCCGGTCGCCCGCGGTGAGCGTGGGCACCGCCATGTCGCTGGTCTTCTCCTGCTTGAGCCCGGTCACCGGGTCGGTCTCGACCTCGCCGAGGACGGCCACCACGGGCACGAGCAGCCGGGCGTCGGCGAGCGCCGCCAGGACCGGCCCGTGGGCGGTTCTGTCCTCCGCCCAGGCCGCGAGGGCCGCGGCGAGCCGCGGGTCGGCGGTGCCGTCGTCGTCGGAGAAACCGGGATCGGGGATGTTCTTGAGGGCCACGCCCCGAGCCTAACGGCCGGGGACAAACCGGTCGGACCAGGGTGCGGTCGTCCCTCGGAACAGCGGGCCGCTACCGGAACTTACGGCGGCCGCCCCGCCACAGCGCCACCGACGCCGCCAGGAAGAGCAGTCCCGCGCCGCCCGCGAGCGGGGCGAGCAGGCCGACGGGGTGGGACTCCTCGGCGGCGGGGGTGGGTCCCGGACCGAAGTAGCGGGCCGGGTAGCCCGCGACCGCCGCCTTCGGGTCGGCGCCCGTCAGCTTGCCGCCCGCCTCGATCGCGGCGGCCGGGTCGACCGTGCCGTACCCCTTGTCGTCGCTGCGGCCGCCCTTGGGGCGGGATCGCGCGGTGTCCACCAGGAGGTCCTTGACCTGGGCCGGGGTGAGCTGGGGGTGGGCGGAGGTGACCAGCGCGACGGCGCCGGAGACGAAGGCGGCGGCGGCGCTGGTGCCCCAGCCCTCGTAGTAGCGGCGGTCCGGGTCGGCGATCACGATGTCGACGCCCGGCGCGGAGACGGTGGCGTACCAGCGGCTGGTGGAGAACGAGGCATGGGTGCCGAAGCGGTCGACGGCGGCGACCGCGATCACGCCCGGGTAGGCGGCCGGGTAGGAGATGTGGTCGCCCTTCTCGCCGCCGTTCCCGGCGGAGGCGACCACGGAGACGCCCTTGGCGAGGGCGTACTGCACGGCGGCGTCCTCGCCCTTGTCGGGGTGGGCGGACTCGGAGTCGTCGCCGAGCGAGAGGTTGATGACGTCGGCGCCGTGGTCGACGGCCCACCGGATGCCCTCGGCGAGCGCGGTGCCGCGGGTCTTGCGGGCCTTGTCGCGGGCCTTGTCGGTGCCTTCGAGGATGACCCGGACCGGCAGGATCCGGACCTTGGGGGCGATGCCCATGACGCCGTCCTGGCCGCCGGGCCCGTGGCCGTGCCCGGCGATGATCCCGGCCATCGCGGTGCCGTGCCGGGCCCAGGCGCGGTCGCCGCGGCCCGCGCCGAAGCCGACCAGGTCGGTGCCGGTGAGCACGGAGCCCGCCAGGTCGGGGTGGCCGGCGTCGACGCCGGTGTCGAGCACGGCGACGGTGATGCCCTCGCCCTTGGTGGTCTGCCAGGCCCGGCTGGTGTGCAGGGCGTCGAGGCCCCACTGGCGGGCCCGGATGGTGTCGGCGTAGGCGGGCGTGGTGGCCGCCGGGAGCACGGCGAAGGCGGCGGCGAGCAGGGCCGCGGCGGTGCGGCGGGGATGCTTCACCGCTGGTCCTCCTCGACGGCGGCGACGACGGTACGGCGCAGGGCGCGCTCCAGGGCGTCGGCGACGCCCTTCGCCTCGTGGCCGAGTCCGGCCTGGGCGACGGCGGTGGTCCGCTTGGGGGTCATCGCGCGGTCGGCGGGCTCGGGTTCGGCGACCGGGCGGCCGTCGGCGAAGCCGGACACGGAGGTGACGACGACGGGCAGGTCGGGCAGCACGTGCCGGTACCAGCTGGCGCGCTGCGCGGCCCCGAAACCGGCGGCGACGGTCCCGGCGGCGGCGAGCGCGGGCGCGGGTTCGTCGGCGGCGCGGGAGCCGAGGGTGCGCATGGTCTCGGGGTCGGCCTGGGTGAACACCAGGGCGACGGTGACCAGATGGGAGGCGGTGGCGTCGGTGTAGGTGGCGCGCAGCACCCGGTCGCAGCCGGTGGTGGTGAGGGCGGTGTGAAGGGCCCGGGGCAGCACGGCGGGGGTGCAGGGCGCGTCGGCGGCGACCACGATCCGGGTCCAGGTGCGGTCGGCGCCGCCGGGGCCCGCGGCGGGGCCCGCGAGGGTGCGCGGGAAGAGGGTGTCGACGGGCGCGTCGTGCCAGAGGCCGCGGGCCGCCGCGTAGCCGGGCGGCTCGGCGGGTTCCCCGGCGCCGCCGCCCGCGAGCAGGGCGCCGGTGAGCGCGCCGCCGACGAGTCCGAGCGCGAGGACGGCGCAGGCGGCCGCGGCGACGACCCGGCCGGTGCTCCGCTCGCGGACCGGGCGCAGCCGGGTGGTCTGCTCGGCGGGCGTCTCGGGCGGGGTGGGGCGGGTCCAGGTGTCGTGCCGGTACGGGGCGGGGGCCTGGCCCGGCGTCGGCGCGGGGGCGGTGGCGGGGCCCGCACCGGGGGCGCCGGGGGCACCGGGGGCGGTGAGGGGGCCGTCGGCCCGTACGTCACGGATGGCGCGCAGCCGGGTGGTCCGCTCGGCGGGCGTCTCGGGCACGGGCACCCGGACCGGCGGGCGGGCGGGCCGCTCGGGCGGCAGCGGTCCCGCGGTGGGGCGGGGCGGCACGGGGGGCCGGGCGGGGACGGGGGGCCGGGCAGAGGCGGGCGGTGCGGCGGGCCCGGCTGCCGGTGCCGGTGCGGCGGGCGCGGGCCCGGTTGCCGGTGCCGGTGCGGTGGGTGCCGGGGTGGATGCGGGCGCCGCTGCGGATGCGGCGGGTGCCGGTGCGGCCGTGGTGGCGGCCCGCTCGCCCTCGTCCGGCAGCAGGACCTCGGTGATCCGGGACACCCGGGGACGCTGCGGCTCGCTGCTCATCCCCGTCCCCCACCTCGTCCTGCCCGGCAACAATGCGGGCCACTCTACGGGCTGTTCCCGAGGGTGCGGGAACGCAGGGGCTACCCACGCGTAAACCTGTCTGGCAAGCTCGGGCCATGACTCCCCGTGCCGCCGACCGTGCCCGGTACGACCGGGCCACCGCCCATCTCGACGCGCCTGTCGCGATCGTCGATCTGGATGCCTTCGACGCCAATGCCGACGATCTGGTCCGCCGGGCGGGCGGGAAGCCGATCCGGGTCGCGAGCAAGTCGGTGCGGTGCCGTGCGCTGCTCGAGCGGGTGCTCGCCCGCGAGGGTTTCGCGGGCATCATGTCGTTCACCCTGGCGGAGTCGTTGTGGCTGGCCAGGGCCGGGTTCGAGGATGTGCTGCTGGCCTATCCGTCGGCCGACCGGGCCGGGTTCGCGGAGCTCGCGGCGGACCCGAAGCTGGCGGCCGCGGTGACCGTGATGGTCGACGACGTGGCCCAGCTTGATCTGATCGAGGCTTCGCGGGCGGGCGGCACCGAGGAGGTGCGGGTCTGTCTGGAGCTGGACACCGCGCTGCGGCTGCTGGGCGGCCGGATCCGGGTGGGGGCGCTGCGTTCGCCGCTGCACGAGCCCGCGCAGCTGGCGGAGCTGGCCCGCTCGGTCGCGCGGCGGCCGGGATTCCGGCTGGTGGGTCTGATGGGGTACGAGGGGCATGTGGCGGGGGTCGGCGACGCGCTCGCCGGGCGGCCGTTGCGCTCCCGGGCGATCCGGCTGATGCAGGCGACGGCCCGCAAGGAGCTGGCGGTCCGCCGGGCGGCGGCGGTGCGGGCGGTGCGCGCGGTGGCGCCGGAGCTGGAGTTCGTGAACGGCGGCGGCACCGGCAGTGTGCAGCACACGGCGGCCGAGGACGCGGTGACCGAGATCGCGGCGGGCTCGGGGCTCTATGTGCCGCGGCTCTTCGACAACTACACGTCGTTCACGGCCCGTCCGGCGGCGCTGTTCGCGCAGCCGGTGGTGCGGCGCCCGGGGGTGGGCGTGGTGACGGTGCTCGGCGGCGGCTACCCGGCGTCGGGCGCGGCGGGCGCGGACCGGTCCCCGGTCCCGTACCTGCCGGAAGGACTGCGCTACGACCCGCAGGAGGGCGCGGGCGAGGTGCAGACGCCGCTGATCGGTTCGCCCGCGGACGATCTGCGGATCGGCGACAAGGTGTGGTTCCGGCACGCCAAGGCGGGCGAGCTGTGCGAGCGGTTCGACACGCTCCACCTGGTGGCGGGCGACCGGGTGACGGCCTCCGTCCCGACGTACCGGGGCGAAGGCCGCACCTTCCTCTAGCCGCTCGTACGGCCGCTCGTACGGGGAGCCGGGCTGCCTACAGCGGGGTGACGTAGGCGCCCGCGATGCCGCCGTCGACCAGGAAGTCGCTGGCGTTGACGAACGAGGAGTCGTCGCTGGCGAGGAACGCGACGGCGGCGGCGATCTCCTGGGGTTCGGCGAACCGGCCGACCGGGATGTGCACCAGGCGGCGGGCGGCGCGCTCGGGGTCCTTGGCGAACAGTTCCTGGAGCAGCGGGGTGTTCACCGGGCCCGGGCAGAGCGCGTTGACCCGGATGCCCTCGCGGGCGAACTGCACGCCCAGCTCGCGGGACATGGCGAGCACGCCGCCCTTGGAGGCGGTGTAGGAGATCTGGCTGGTGGCCGCGCCCATGATCGCGACGAAGGACGCGGTGTTGATGATGGAGCCCTTGCCCTGGCGGCGCATGTACGGCAGGGCGGCCTTGCAGCAGAGGTAGACCGAGGTGAGGTTGACGTCCTGGACGCGCTTCCACGCCTCCAGGCCGGTCTCCAGGATAGAGTCGTCGTCGGGCGGCGAGATGCCCGCGTTGTTGAAGGCGATGTCGACGGAGCCGTAGGTGTCGTACGCGACCCGGTAGAGGTTCTCGACCTGCTCCGGGTCGGTGACGTCGACCTGGACGAAGGTGCCGCCGACCTCCTCGGCGGCGGCCTTCCCGGCCCGCTCGTCGATGTCGCCGCAGACGACGTGGGCGCCTTCGGAGGCGAGGCGGCGGGCGGTGGCGAGGCCGATGCCGCTGCCGGCGCCGGTGATGACGGCGGTGCGGCCGACGAGACGGCGGCAGACGATCTCCTCGGTGGTCCCGGTGCTCTCGGTGGTCTCGGTGGTCCCGGTGGTCTCGGTGGTCATGCGGTGCGGTCCTCCGTGCTGATGAAGACGTTCTTGGTCTCGGTGAAGGCGGTGAGGGCGTCGGGGCCGAGTTCCCGGCCGAGGCCGGACTGGCCGTAGCCGCCGAAGGGGGTCCAGTAGCGGACGCTGGAGTGGGAGTTGACGGACAGGTTCCCGGCCCGGACGGCGCGCGCGGTGCGCAGCGCGCGGCCGATGTCGCGGGTCCACAGGGAGCCGGAGAGGCCGTACGGGGTGGCGTTGGCGAGCCGTACGGCGTCGGCCTCGTCCTCGAAGGGCAGCACCACGGCGACGGGTCCGAAGATCTCCTCGACGGCGCAGGGCGCCTCTTCGGGGACGCCGGTGAGCAGGGTCGGCGGGTACCAGAAGCCGGGGCCTTCGGGGGCTTTGCCGCGGACGGCGGTGAGGTCGTCGGTGACGTAGGAGCGGACCCGGTCGAGCTGGGCGCGGGAGATCAGCGGGCCCATCTGGGTGCGCTCGTCGAGGGGGTCGCCGACGACGATCTCCTGGACGGCGGGGGCGAGCAGCGCGAGGAAGCGGTCGTGGACGGAGCGCTGGACGAGGATCCGGGTGCGGGCGCAGCAGTCCTGGCCGCTGTTGTCGAGGAAGGCCATGGGGGCGGCGGCCGCGGCGGCTTCCAGGTCGGCGTCGGCGAAGACGATGTTGGGGCTCTTGCCGCCGAGTTCGAGGGTGACCCGCTTCACCTGGTCGGCGGCGCCCGCCATGATCTGCTTGCCGACCCGGGTGGAGCCGGTGAAGACGATCTTGGCGACGCCGGGGTGGGCGACGAGGGCGGCTCCGGCGACCGGTCCGGTGCCGGGCAGCACCTGGAAGAGGTGCTCGGGGAGTCCGGCTTCCAGGGCGAGTTCGGCGAGCCGGAGCGCGGTGAGCGGGGTGGTCTCGGCGGGCTTGAGGACGACGGCGTTGCCCGCGGCGAGGGCGGGTGCGGTGGCCCAGGCGGCGATCGGCATGGGGAAGTTCCAGGGCGCGATGACGCCGATCACGCCGAGGGGTTCGAGGATCGTGAGGTCGAGGCCGCCGGGGACCGGGATCTGCCGGCCGTTCAGCCGCTCGACGCCGCCGGCCGCGTAGTCGAGCAGGTCGCGGACGTTCCCGGCCTCCCAGCGGGCGTTGCCGAGGGTGTGCCCGGCCTCGCGGACCTCCAGGAGGGCGAGTTCTTCGAGGTGGGCGTCGACGACGGTGGCGAAGCGGCGCAGCAGCCGGGCCCGGTCGGCGGGGGCGGCGGCGGCCCAGCCGCGCTGGGCGTCGGTGGCGCGGCGGACGGCGGCGTCGATGTCGGCCGGGGTGGCGGCGGGGACGCGGGCGACGAGCTCCTCGGTGGCCGGGTTGAGGACGTCGAGGAGCTCGGTGCCCTCAGGTGCGGGGTGGTCGTGCGGTGCGTACGGCAACTCTTCTCTTCCTCACATGCGTTCGAAGGAGCGGCGCAGTTCCCAGTCGGTGACGGCGGCGTCGTAGGCGTCGAGTTCGACGCGGGCCATGTTGCGGTAGTGGGCGACGACCTCGGCGCCGAAGGCGGCCTTGGCGATCTCGCTGTTCTCCCAGAGCTCGGCGGCCTCGCGCAGGGTGGTGGGGACGTGCTCGTAGTCGCCGGTGTAGGCGTTGCCGGTGCAGGCGGGCGGGAGTTCGAGGCGCTGCTCGACGCCGTGCAGTCCGGCGGCGACGAGGGCGGCGACGGCGAGGTAGGGGTTCACGTCGCCGCCGGGGACGCGGTTCTCGAAGCGGGTGGAGCGGCCGTGGCCGACGATCCGCAGCGCGCAGGTGCGGTTGTCGTGGCCCCAGGCCACGGCGGTGGGGGCGAAGGAGCCGGGCTGGAAGCGCTTGTACGAGTTGATGTTGGGGGCGAGCAGCAGCGAGAAGTCGCGGAGCGCGGCGAGCTGTCCGGCGAGGAAGTGGCGCATGATCTCGGACATGCCGTCGGGGCCTTCACCGGCCATCACGTTGACGCCGTCGGCGTTCTGCAACGAGAGGTGGATGTGGCAGGAGTTGCCCTCGCGCTCGTTGTACTTGGCCATGAAGGTGAGCGAACAGCCTTCCTGGGCCGCGATCTCCTTGGCGCCGGTCTTGTAGACGGCGTGGTGGTCGCAGGTGACCAGGGCCTCGTCGTACTTGAAGGCGATCTCGTGCTGGCCGGGGTTGCACTCGCCCTTGGCGGACTCGACGGTGAGTCCGGCGCCCGCCATGTCGTTGCGGATGCGGCGCAGCAGCGGTTCGATCCGGCCGGTGCCGAGCACCGAGTAGTCGATGTTGTACTGGTTGGCCGGGGTGAGGCCGCGGTAGTTGGCGTCCCACGCCTGCTCGTAGGTGTCCTTGAAGACGATGAACTCCAGCTCGGTGCCGACGTGGGCGGTGTAGCCGAGGGCGGCGAGCCGGTCGAGCTGGTGGCGCAGGATCTGCCGGGGCGCGGCGACGACGGGTCCGCCGTCGTTCCAGGCGAGGTCGGCGAGGAGCAGGGCGGTGCCCTCGTGCCAGGGGATCCTGCGGAGGGTGGCGAGGTCGGGGCGCATCGCGAAGTCGCCGTAGCCGCGGTCCCAGGAGGACATCTCGTAGCCGTCGACGGTGTTCATCTCGGTGTCGACGGCCAGAAGATAGTTGCAGCCCTCGGTGCCGTGCCGCAGGACCTCGTCGAGGAAGAACGGTGCGGCGAACCGCTTGCCCTGGAGCCGGCCCTGCATGTCGGGGAAGGCCAGGACGACGGTGTCGATCTCGCCGCTCGTGACGAGCGCGCGCAGGGCGTCGACGTCGAGCGGGGGTGTGCGGTCTGCCACGGGATTACTCCTCCTTGGGCCTGCCGGGAGCCATAAGGTATTGCTCAGAACCATTGCTTGGGAAGGGGAAACGGCGACGTGGCCAGTACGAGTGAATCGGCGGACCGGCTGACGCCCGTGCTGCGGCCGGTGCGGGCGGGGAACGGTTTCGAGGAGGCCCTGGAGCAGATCCTCCAGGTGGTCAGGCTCGGTCTGGTGCCGGGCGGCGAGCGGCTGCCCGCGGAACGGGAGCTGGCCGACCGGATGGGCATCAGCCGGGTGACGCTGCGCGAGGTCCTGAAGGTGCTCCAGGAGCAGGGTCTGGTGGAGAGCAGACGCGGCCGCTACGGCGGGACGTTCGTGCTCGACCGGCCGCGGACGGCGGACGAGGCGGAGCTGCGGCGCCGGATCGCGGCCGTCGACATGGAGGACACGCTGCGCTTCCGGGAGGTCCTGGAGGTGGGCGCGGCGGGGCTGTGCGCGGCGCACGGCCTGCCCGAGGCGGGCGCCGAGCGGCTGCGGGCGGCGCTCGCGGCGACCCACGACGCGCCGCTCGGCGACTACCGGCGACAGGACACCCTGCTGCACCTGACGCTGGCCGAGCTGTCCGGTTCGCCGACGCTGACCGCGCAGTACGCGGCGGTCCGGGCGACCGTGAACGACCTGCTCGACTGCATCCCGCTGCTGGTGCGCAACCTGGAGCACTCGCAGCACCAGCACACCGCGCTGGTGGAGGCGGTCCTGGACGGGGACGCGGACGCGGCGCGCGAGGTGATGCGGGAGCACTGCGCGGGCACGGCGGCGCTGCTGCGCGGATTCCTGACCTGAGCGGGCGGGCGGCGGGACCGGAACGGACGGCGCCGGAGCGGACGGGAACGGAGCGGACGGGAACGGGAACGGACCGGAACGGACCGGTCGGCGTAACCCGAAAGTAACGCACGGGACTTGCGCAGCCTCCCCCATCGCCGCAAAGGTATGCCTCCAATCCATTGGGCCCGCAAGGGGAGCTGAGCGCTGCCATGACGCTGGAAGACACCTCAGGCACCACAGGACCGACCACCCCGCCCGACGACTACCTGGCACGGCGCACCCTGCGCCGGGGCAGCGCGGGCTGGCTGCTGCTGACCGGGCTCGGCGTCGCGTACGTCGTCTCCGGCGACTTCTCCGGCTGGAACATCGGCCTCTCCAAGGGCGGCTTCGGCGGACTCGCCGTCGCGACCGTCCTGATGGGCGCGATGTACGCCTGTCTGGTCTTCTCGCTCGCCGAGCTCTCCGCCATCCTGCCCACGGCGGGCGGCGGTTACGGCTTCGCGCGCCGGGCGCTCGGCACCTGGGGCGGATTCCTCACCGGCACCGCGATCCTCATCGAGTACGTGCTGGCGCCCGCCGCCATCTCCATCTTCATCGGCGACTACGTGGAGTCGCTCGGCCTGTTCGGCCTGGAATCGGGCTGGCCGGTCTACCTCGTGTGCTTCGCGCTGTTCATCGGCATCCATCTGTGGGGCGTCGGCGAGGCGCTGCGCTTCAGCCTGATCGTGACCGCCGTCGCGGTGGCCGCGCTGCTGGTCTTCGCGCTCGGCGCGCTCAGCGACTTCCATGTGGACGGCCTGAACGACATCCCGGTCGACCACTCGGCCACCGGGTCGAACTCCTGGCTGCCGTTCGGACTCCTCGGCATCTGGGCGGCGTTCCCGTTCGGCATGTGGTTCTTCCTGGGCGTCGAGGGCGTGCCGCTGGCCGCCGAGGAGGCGAAGGACCCGGTCAGGTCGATGCCCAGGGCGCTCGCCCTGTCGATGGGGATCCTGATCCTGCTCGCCGTGATCACCTTCCTGACCGCGACCGGCGCCCGCGGCTCGGCCGCGATCCAGGAGGCCGGCAACCCGCTGGTCGTCGCGCTCCAGGGCGACGGCGAACCGACCACGCTCAGCCGCTTCGTCAACTACGCGGGCCTCGCGGGCCTGGTGGCGTCCTTCTTCTCGCTCATCTACGCGGGCTCGCGCCAGCTGTTCGCGCTGTCCCGGGCGGGCTATCTGCCCCGCTTCCTGTCCCTCACCAGCCGCCGCAAGTCGCCCTACCTGGGCCTGGTGATCCCGGGCGCGATCGGCTTCGCGCTCGCCGCCGGCACCGGCGACGGCGCCCGGATGCTGAACATCGCGGTGTTCGGCGCGACCATCTCGTACGCCCTGATGGCGCTGTCCCACATCGTGCTGCGCCGCCGCGAACCCGGCCTGGAGCGCCCGTACCGCACCCCCGGCGGGGTGCTGACCTCCTCGGTGGCGTTCGTGCTCGCGCTGTCGGCCCTGGTGGCGACCTTCCTGGTGGACCAGGAGGCGGCGCTGATCGCACTCGGGGTGTACGTGATCGCGCTGGCCTACTTCGCGTTCTACAGTCGCCACCACCTGGTGGCGAAGGCGCCCGAGGAGGAGTTCGCCGCGCTCGCCGCGGCGGAGGCCGAACTCGAACGCTGACCGCCCCACCACCACCGGAGGAACCCCCGTGCCCAAGCCGCTCATCGGCGTGACGACCTACCTGGACCAGGCCCGCTGGGGCGTGTGGGACCTGCCCGCCACACTGCTCCCGGCCGCCTATCCGCGACTGATCCAGGAGAGCGGCGGCCTGACCGCGATGCTGCCGCCGGACGAGCCGGCGGCGGCGGCCGAGACGGTGGCCAGGATCGACGCGCTGGTGGTGGCCGGGGGCGCGGACGTGGAGCCGGTACGGTACGGGGCCGAGCCCGACCCCCGTACCGGCCCGCCCGCGCGGGCCCGCGACTCCTGGGAACTGGCCCTGATCGACGCGGCGCTCGCCGCCGGGATCCCGCTGCTGGGCATCTGCCGGGGGATGCAGCTCCTGAACGTGGCCCTGGGCGGCACCCTGGTCCAGCACCTGGACGGCCACACGGAGGCGGTCGGCGTGATGGGCCGCCACCCGGTCTCCCCGGTCCCCGGCACCCGCTACGCCGAGCTGGTCCCCGAACCGACGTCGGTGCCGACCTACCACCACCAGTGCGTCGACATGCTCGGCAAGGACCTGGTGGCCTCGGCGCACGCGACGGACGGCACGGTCGAGGCGGTGGAGCTGCCGGGCGGGTGGGTGCTCGGCGTCCAGTGGCACCCGGAGATGGGCGAGGACCTCCGCGTGACCCGGGCCCTTGTCGAGGCGGCCCGCGGCTGACGGGCTCACGCTTGCCTATTGGTCATTCAGCCAATAAAGTCGGCGGCATGGACCCGACCCTCCCCCGCAAGCGCGTGCGCAAGTCCCCCGAGGCCCGCCGGGCGGAGATCGTCGAGGCGGCGGCGGGTGTGGCGCTCACCGAGGGCCTGGAGTGCGTCACACTGCGGCGCATCGCGGACGAGCTCGGGGTGCGCCCGGGGCTGATCGGTCACTACTTCCCGTCGGCGGAGAACCTGGTGGCGGAGGCGTTCGGCACGGCGGCGACCGGCGAGCTGGACGCCCTGCTCCCGGCGGACCGGCCGGACGGCACGCCGACCCAGTACCTGGCCCGGTACTTCGCGCTGTCGCGCGGTGAGGCGTACGACGACATCAGCCGCCTCTGGATCAACGCCCGCCATCTCAGCCGCTACCGCCCGGCCCTGCGGGACCGGGTCGGCGAGCAGGAGCGGGCGTCCGACGAGCGCCTGGTGGGGGTGATCCGGGACGGCGTGGCGAGCGGCGAGTTCCGCACCGAGGATCCGCGGGTGACGGCGATCCAGATCCTGGTGGTCCTGGACGGCCTCGGCGTGCACGCGAACACGGACCGCACCGGCCGCCCGGAGGCGATCCTGCGGATGGCCCTGACGACGGCCGAGCGCGAACTCGCCCTCCCCCACGGCGCCCTCACCGAGGCGGCGGAATCCCTGCCGCCCGCCCTCGCCCCACCAGCCCCCTGACCCGCCAGGTCCCCCCTCGCCTCCCCTTCGAACCCTCCACCGCAAGCCCCCACGATCTCTGCCTCTCAAGATCCCTCTCAAGGTCTCCCTCAGGTCTCTGGAGCAACTGTGCAGCCCGTCCTCGCCCTCACCTCGGCCCGCCTCCTCGACCCGGCCTCCGGCGGCTTCCTTCCCGAGACGGCGCTGGCGGTCGCGCCCGACGGACGGATCGCGGCGCTCGGCGACGACCGGGAGATCCGCAGCCTCGCGGGCCCGGCGACCGAGGTGATCGACCTCAAGGGGGCGGTGGTGACCCCGGGCCTGGTGGACGGCCATCTGCACCCCGTCTCCGGCGCGGAGCTCACCGGCGGGCTCGACCTGTCGCTCTGCGCGGACCTCACCGACGTCCGCGCCGCCCTCGCCGCCGCCGTCCGCGAACTGGACCGTGGCGACTGGCTGTTCGCCTGGGGCCTCGACCCCAACACCTTCGGCGGCGAGCCCCTCGGCATCGCCCCCTTCGACGAGGTCCTCGCCGACGTCCCGGCGTTCCTCCTCCTCTTCGACGCCCACTCGGCGCTCGCCAGCCGCCGCGCCCTCGAACTGGCCGGAATCGACGGGCCGCGCACCTTCGACCAGGCATCGGCCGACGTGGTCTGCGACGCGGCCGGCCGGCCCACCGGACTGCTCCTGGAGGACGCGGCCTGCGCCCTGGTGGAGCGGGTCGCGCCGCAGCCGACGAAGGCCGAGCGGCGCGACCGGCTGGCCGCCGCCCTCCGCTCGATGGCGGCGGCCGGCCTGACCGGCGGCCACGTCATGGACGCCAACGGCGAGTCCCTCGACCTCCTCGCCGCACTCGACGCGTCCGGCGACCTCCCGCTGCGCCTCCGGGTGGCGCCCTGGTGCCAGCCGGGCACCGACGCCGACGGCCTGCGCGCGCTCATCGACCAGCAGGGCGAGGGCGGCGCGCGCTGGCGGGTGGACGGCGTGAAGCTGTTCATGGACGGCACCATCGACAACGGCACGGCATGGCTGGAACGCCCCGACTGCCACGGCGAGTCGACCCACGCGTTCTGGCCGGATCCCGACGCCTACACCCGGGTGATCGCCGAACTGCATCGCGCGGGCGTGCCCACCGCGACCCACGCGATCGGCGACGCCGCCGTCCGCCACGCGCTCGACGCGATCGAGAAGGCGGGCAGCGGGGTGCGCCACCGGATCGAGCACATCGAGACGGTCCCGGACGACACCCTCGGCCGCTTCGCCGAACTGGGCGTCGTCGCCTCGATGCAGCCCACCCACTGCTGCGACTTCACCCGCGCCGACCACACCGACAACTGGTCCCGCCGCCTCGGCGAGGAGCGCGCCGCCCGCGCCTGGCGCTGCCGCGACCTGTGGGACTCCGGCGCGACGGTGGTCCTCGGCTCGGACTGGCCCATCGCGCCGTTCCCGCCGCTCTGGGTGATGGCGGGTGCCCGCCACCGCCGCCCCACCCGCGACCTCAGCCAGCCCCCGCACGCCCCCGAGCAGGCCCTCACCGCCCTGGAGGCGCTGCGCGGCATGACCGTCAACCCGGCGTATGCGGCGTCCGCCGCCGACCAGGGCCACCTGTCCCCCGGGGCCCGCGCCGACCTCACGGTCCTCGCCGCCGACCCCCTGACCACCCCGGCCACGGACCTCCCGGACGTCCCCGTCCTCCTCACCACGGTCGACGGCAGCATCACCCACCGCGCGGAAACGGTCTGAGCGGACCCGAGCCAGGAGTGGGGGGACGTGCAGGAGGTCATGTCCGGGACGTAAAGCGTGATGTGTGGCGCGACTGGACACAGCAGAAGCTCTGTACTGGCGTACTCGCGCCGTAAATCATGCAGTCCCGGACATGACCTCCGGAACGGCACCCGCGCCCCCGCCCCCTCGCCCGCCCCGGTCATACCCCCCGCGTCAAAGACAGCAGATCCCGCGCCGGCCCCGTCGGCCGGTGCCCCACCGGCCACACCGCCCGCAGATCCCTCCGCAGCACCACCCCCGCCACCGGCACCGCCGTCAGCCGGTGCGACGCCAGCTCCTCCGTCAGCGCCAGCTCGCTCAGCACCGCGGGACCCGCCCCGCTCACCGCCGCCGCCTTCACCGCCGTCGTCGACGCCAGTTCGAGCAGCGGCCGCGCGAGGCCCCCGTGCTCCGCGAGCGCCGCGTCGAGCACCTGCCGCGTCCCCGACCCCCGCTCCCGCAGCACCAGCGGCGTGACCGCGAGCTCCGCCGGGTCGACGGGCCCGCGCCGCCGCGCCCACGGGTGGGTCGGCGCGGTGACGACGACGAGCCGGTCGTGCCCGACGACCGCGCCGTCGAGACCCTCCGGTACGGCGAGCCCCTCCACGAACCCGAGATCGGCGTCGCCCCCGAGCAGCCGCTCGGCGACGGTCGCCGAGTTCCCGGCGAGCAGCGACACGGCGGTGTCGGGCCGCTGGCCGCGCAGCGCGATGAGCCAGCCGGGCAGCAGATACTCGGCGATGGTCATGGACGCGGCGACCCGAAGCCGCGAGTCCCGGCGGCCCCGCAGTGCCTGGACGCCCGCGTCGAAGGCTTCGGCGGACTCGACGATCCGCCGCGCCCAGTCGGTCACCAGCGCACCGGCGTCGGTGAGCCGGGAGCCGCGCGGGGAGCGGTCGACGAGGGCGACGCCGAGCTGGCGCTCCATGGAGCGGATCCGGCTGCTGGCGGCGGGCTGGGTGATGCCGACGTCGCGGGCGGCGCGGCCGAGGCTGCCGTGCCGGGCGACGGCGAGGAGCAGTTCGAGCGCGCCGAGGTCGGGCACCCGGTGCGAGAGCAGCCCTCCAGCGGCACCACCGGCACCACCGGCGCCCGCCACATCGCCACCCGCGCCCACGCCCGTACCCACGCTCACACCCGTACCCACACCCTTGCCCGCACTCATAAGCCCACCTTATGCCCTCATAGTCACGACATCCCTGGTGGACCCCATGACCTGGAGAGATGGTGGAGGCATGGCAACACTCGCTCCCTTCCGTTCGATCCCCGGCGCGGCCACCTCCGCCGCCCGATGGCCCCAGGTCCGCCACCTCGGACCCAACTGGTACGCGTCGGTGATGGGCACCGCGATCGTCGCGACGGCGGGAGCGACCCTCCCGCTGGACGTGCCAGGGCTGCACACCGCCAGCATGGCCGTGTGGGCGCTGGCGCTCACGATGCTCCTGACCGTCCTCACGGCCCGGACGCTGCACTGGGCGCACCACCGCGACCAGGCCCGCGCCCACCTCCTGGACCCGGCGATGGCGCCGTTCTACGGCTGTCTGTCGATGGCGCTGCTCGCGGTCGGCGGCGGTGCGCTGGTGATCGGCAAGGACGTGATCGGGCTGCCCGCGGCCATCGCGCTGGACACGGTGCTGTTCACGGCCGGTACGGCGGTGGGTCTGGTGGCGGCGGTGGCCGTGCCGTACCTGATGGTGGCCCGGCACCGGATCGACGAGGCGTCCCCGGTGTGGCTGCTCCCGGTGGTCGCCCCCATGGTCTCGGCGGCGCTCGGCCCGCTGCTGATCCCGCACCTGCCCGCCGGGCAGGCCCAGCAGACCCTGCTGTACCTCTGCTACGCGATGTTCGGCATCAGCCTGCTCGCGACCCTGGTGATGCTGCCGCTGGTGTTCGGCCGGCTGGTGACGGGCAGCGCGCTGCCCCTCGCGCTGACCCCCACGCTGTTCCTGGTGCTCGGCCCGCTGGGCCAGTCGACGACCGCGGCGAACAAGCTCGCGGACGTGGCGCCCGGCCTGCTGCCCGCCCCGTACGGGCAGGGTTTCTCGGCCTTCGCGGTGCTGTACGGCGTGCCGGTGCTCGGCTTCGCGATGATGTGGCTGGCGCTGTCCCTGGCCCTGGTGTGGCGGGCCCGCCGCCGTGGCATGGGCTTCGCGATGACGTTCTGGGCGTTCACGTTCCCCGTCGGCACCTGTGTGACCGGCGCGGAGGGTCTGGCGCACCACACCGGGCTCGGTCTGTTCCGGTGGCTGGCGATCGGGCTCTACGTGCTTCTGGTGACGGCCTGGCTGGTGGCCGGGGCGCACACGGTGCGCGGGCTGTTCAGCGGCGCGCTGCTCGCGGGCCCCGCGCCCGCGGCCTGCGCGACCCCCGCCGGGACCGCTACGGCGGCTACCCCCGAAGGGCCCGCGGCAGAGCCCGGGCCGCGGCGCTGAGCGAAGGCCCGTACCAGGTCAGCTGTCGTCCGTCGACGAGCACGGCGCGGAGCCCGGGGAACGCCTCGGGCCCGTCGTCGTGGGTGAAGCGGTAGGGCTCGTCGGGCAGTACGACGAGGTCGGCCCCGGCGGCGTTGAGCCGGTCGACCGGCACGGCCGGGTAGCGCTCGGCGTGGTCCTCGTACACGTTGCGCACGCCGAGCCGCCGCAGCAGGTCCCCGGCGAAGGTGTCCCGGCCGAGCACCATCCAGGGCCGCCGCCAGATCGGCACCACGGCCCGCAGCGGCGGGTCGAGCGGGGTGACGGCGGCCCAGGCGGCCGCCGCCTCGTCCAGCCAGCGCGGCCGGCCGCCGGTGACCCCGCAGGCGTCGAGGACCCGTGCCAGCTCGGTGAACGCCTGGTCGAGGCGGCGCACCTCGGTGACGAGGACGGTGATCCCGGCGGCGCGCAGGGCGTCGAGGTCGGCGGGGCGGTTCTCCTCCTCGTTGGCGACGACGAGGTCGGGGCGGAGCCGTACGACGGCGTCGGTGTCGGGGTTCTTGGTGCCGCCGATCCGGACGGCGCCGCCGAGGTCGGCGGGGTGGGTGCACCAGTCGGTGACGCCGACCAGGGTGCCGGCGGGGGCGGAGACGGCGACGGCCTCGGTCAGCGAGGGCACCAGGGACACCACCCGCATGACACCGGCACCCGTACCCGCGCCCGTACCCCCGCGCGCGCTCACGCCTCCGCGGCCTCGATGTGATCGGCGACGGACACGAACAGCAGCCGGGTGCCGGGCGAGGTGGCGCGCCAGCGGTGCCGGACGCCGCCGGACAGGTAGAGGGTGTCGCCGCGGCCGAGCCGGTGCGCCCGGCCTTCCGCCTCGACCTCGGCGGAGCCGTCGGCGACGTACAGCAACTCGTCGTTGCGGTGCAGGAATTCGCGTCCGGCGTCCTGCTCGCCGGTGCATTCGAGGGCCTGGAGCTGGTGGCGGCCGCGGACGAGCGGGCGCAGTCCTGGAGGCATCTCCCACAGTTCCTCGTCGGAGCGGACGACGTCGATGGTCCTGGCGGCCTCCGCGGCGGCGAGGAGTTCGGTGGCGGTGGTCTCGAGGGCCTCGGCGACGAGCTGGAGCGAGCGGTCGCTGGGCCGGGCCCGTTCGTTCTCGACCTGGCTGAGGAAGGGCACGGACAGGCCGCTGCGCTGGGCGACGACGGCCAGGGTGAGCTGGAGCGCGCGGCGGCGCCGTTTGACGGCCGCGCCCACGCGCAACGACTCCTTGTCGTCCATGTCGGCCCCCTCCCTCAAGGGTCTCGTGGTTCGCGTACTGGTCGGTCAACTGAACCTTACGCAGCTTTGGGCCGGGGTTTCGCGTCGTGGCGAAAAGGGGCGGTCGCCGAACACGTTCGGCGACCGCCCCTTTTCAGCCGGGTACCGGACGGGCGGACCCGGGACCGGTCCCGCCCACTCCGGGTGACGGCCCGGTTACTGCGGCGCGAGCCGCTCCGCGAGCCCCGGGTTCTTGTCCAGCCAGGTGCGTACGGCTTGCTGCTCCTTGCCCTTGCCGGTGTCCTGGATGACCGCCTCCAGGTCGGTGAGCTGCTTCTCGGTGAGCTTGAAGTTCTTCAGCCAGCGACCGATCTCGGGGTTCTCGGCGGCGAAGCCCTTGCGGGCGAGGGTGTGCACGCCGTCGCCCTTGCCCCAGCTGCCCTTGGGGTCGTCGAGCTTCTTGAGGTCGTGGTCGGAGTAGGCCCAGTGCGGCGACCAGAGGGTGACCACGATGGGCTCCTTCTTGTCGTACGCGCGCTTGAGCTCGGCGAGCATGCCGGGCGTGGAGCCGTCGACGACCTCGTACTCGCCGTCCAGGCCGTACTCCTTGAGGACCTTGTCCTTGAGGATGCCCATCATTCCGGCGCTGGGCTCGATGCCGACGATGCGGCCCTTGAACTGTCCGGCCTTGCCCTTGAGGTCGGCGAGGCTGCGGACGTCCTTCATGTACGAGGGGACGGTGAGTTCGAGCGAGGTGGGGCCGTACCAGGCGCCGAGGTCCTCCAGCTTGTTCTGGTACTTCTCCCAGTACTGGGCGTGGGTGACGGGCAGCCAGGAGTCGGTCTCGAAGTCGATCTGGCCGCCGGCGAGGCCGGTGTAGAGCGCGCCGGCCTCCAGCTGCTTGGCGTCGACCTGGTAGCCGCGGCGCTCCAGGAGTTCCTTCCAGAGGTAGGTGGAGGCGATGCCCTCGTCCCACGGGATGTAGCCCATGGTGATCTTCTTGCCGTGGCCGGTGCCGGGGCCCGAGGCGCGGGGGGAGGAGCCGCCGTCGTCGCCGAGGAAGCCCATGCCGCCCGCGGTGAGCGCGAGGACGACGACGCCGACGAGGGCGGTGACGGGCTGCGGGCGGTGGGCCCGGATCCGGGCACCCGCCCTGGCGGCGGTCGCGGCGCGGGCCTTGGCGGCGGCGCGGCGGCCGAGCGGGGAGACCTGGCGGCCGAGGGCGCCGGTCATCCGGTCGAGGTACATGGCGAGGATGACGATGGAGATGCCGGCCTCGAAGCCGAGGCCGATGTCGACGTTGCCGATGGCCCGGTAGACGGCGCCGCCGAGGCCGCCGCCGCCGACCATGCCGGCGATGACGACCATGGAGAGGCCGAGCATGATGACCTGGTTGACGCCCGCCATGATGGTGGGCAGCGCGAGCGGCAGCTGGACCCGCAGCAGGGTGTTGCGCGGGGTGGTGCCGAAGGCTTCGGCGGCCTCGACGAGTTCGCCGTCGACCTGGCGGATGCCGAGTTCGGTCATGCGCACGCCGGGCGGCAGCGCGAAGACGATGGTGGCGATGATGCCGGGGACGACGCCGACGCCGAAGAAGATGATGCCGGGGATCAGGTAGACCATGGCGGGCATGGTCTGCATGAAGTCCAGGACGGGGCGCAGCACGGCGCTGACGGTCTTGGAGCGGGCCGCCCAGATGCCGAGGGGGACGGCGATCACGAGGGTGACGAGGGTGGCGACGAGGACCAGCGACAGGGTCGCCATGGCCTCGTCCCACAGTTCGATGGAGTCGATGAGGGCGAGGCCCGCGAAGGCGAGGACGCCCGCGGTGAGGCCGCGCAGCCACCAGGCGGCGATGGCGAGGATGCCGGCGAAGAGCAGCGGCTGGGGTGCGGACAGGAGGGCGTCGATGCCGTCGTAGAGGCCGGTGACGCCGGTGCTGATGGCGTCGAACAGCCAGGAGAGCTGGGCCTGGAGCCAGTCGACGGTGCTGTCGACCCATTCGCCGAGGGGGAGCCTAGGCATGGGCGGTCACCTCCGGGGTGGTCAGGCCGCCCATGGCGGCGAGCAGCGCGTCCTGCGGTACGACGCCGAGGACGGCGCCGGTGTCGTCGGTGACGGCGACGGGGTGCGGGGCGCGCGCGGAGACCGCGCAGAGTTCGGCGAGCGGGGTGTCGCCGGAGACGGCCTCGCAGGAGCAGTCGGGCGGGCAGTCGCCGGGGGGCACGGCGCCGTCGGTCATGACGGCGGCGGCGGTGAGCACCCGGGTGCGGTCGACGTCCTGGATGAAGGAGGCGACGTAGTCGTTGGCGGGGCGGACCAGGATGTCCTCGGCGGTGCCGAGCTGGACGATCCGGCCGTCGCGCATGACGGCGATGCGGTCGCCGAGGCGCATGGCCTCGTTGAGGTCGTGGGTGATGAAGACGATGGTCTTCTTCAGCTTCTGCTGGAGGACGAGCAGCTGGTCCTGCATGTCGCGGCGGATCAGCGGGTCGAGCGCGCTGAAGGACTCGTCCATGAGGAGCAGGTCGGCGTCGGTGGCGAGGGCGCGGGCGAGGCCGACGCGCTGCTGCATGCCGCCGGAGAGCTCGTCGGGCCAGGACTTCTCCCAGCCGGCGAGGCCGCACAGTTCGAGGGCCTCGGTGGCGCGCTTCTCGCGTTCGGCGCGCGGGACGCCCTGGACCTCGAGGCCGTAGGCGGCGTTCTCGAGGACGCTGCGGTGCGGGAAGAGCGCGAAGTGCTGGAACACCATGCTGATCTTCCGGGAGCGGACCTCGCGCAGTTCACGGGGGGAGAGCGCGGTGAGGTCGCGGTCGTCGAAGAGGACACGGCCGGCGGTGGGGGCGAGCAGGCCGTTGAGCATCCGCAGGAGGGTGGACTTGCCGGACCCCGACAGACCCATGACGACGAAGATCTGGCCGGGTTCGACGGTGAAGGAGGCGTCGATCACGGCGGCCGTGGTGCCTTCGGCGCGGAGCGCGTCGCGGTCGGCGCTCAGGGTGCCGGTCGCCGGTCCGGCGTCGTCGGCGGCGGCGGCGAGTTTGCGGACGGCCTCGTCGGGTCGTCTGCCGAACACCTTGTACAGGTGGTCGGCCTGGAGCCTGGACACATACACCTCACGAGTAGCAAAGGAAAACGGCCCGCCACCCCCGCAGCCGGGCCGTGGAGCGGGACGGGATCGGCCCGTGTGACCCGTCGCGTACGGGGTCGGCCGAGGTAGGCCGGCCCCGTACCGGGTCCGCTCCGGGCTCGCGCCTGCCCCGGTGCTTATGGGGCAAACACGAAGGTGACCCGTGTCACGCGGGGCGGGTGGTGTTGTCGGTGGGGTGCGGCATGATCGGGGTGTGACGCGACGCCTGATGCTCCTCGACACCGCCAGCCTGTATTTCCGCGCCTATTTCGGTGTGCCGGACTCGGTCCGGGCGCCGGACGGGACGCCGGTGAACGCCGTGCGCGGGCTGCTGGACTTCATCGGCCGGCTGGTCCAGGACCACCGGCCGGACGATCTGGTGGCCTGCTGGGACGACGACTGGCGCCCGCAGTGGCGGGTGGACCTGATCCCTTCGTACAAGACGCACCGGGTGGCCGAGGAGACTCCGGCGGGCCCGGACGTGGAGGAGGTGCCGGACACCCTGTCGCCGCAGGTGCCGGTGATCGTGGACGTGCTGGCGGCGCTCGGCATCGCCCGGGTGGGCGCGCCGGGCTTCGAGGCGGACGACGTGATCGGCACGCTGGCCACCCGGGCCGGGGGGCCGGTGGACATCGTGACGGGCGACCGTGACCTGTTCCAGCTGGTCGACGACGCCCGTGGGGTGCGGGTGCTCTATCCGCGCAAGGGCGTGGGCGACTGCGACCTGATGGACGACGAGCTGATCCGTACGAAGTACGGGGTGCGGCCGGACCAGTACGCGGACATGGCGGCGCTGCGCGGGGACGCGAGCGACGGGCTGCCGGGCGTGAAGGGCATCGGGGACAAGACGGCGGCGCAGCTGATCACGGAGTACGGGGATCTGGCGGGGGTCCGGGCGGCGGCGGAGGACCGTACGTCGAAGCTGACCCCGGCGAAGCGGCGCGGGATCGTGGAGGCGGGGTCGTATCTGGACGTGGCGCCGACGGTGGTGCGGGTGGCGCGGGACGTGCCGCTGCCGGAGTTCTCGGCGGCGCTGCCGTCGGCGCCGCGTGATCCGGCGGCGCTCGCCGTGCTGGCGGAGCGCTGGGGGCTCGGGGGTGCGCTCGGCAGGCTGCTGCCGGTCCTGGAGCGGCGCTGACGACAGGCTGCCGGGCCGGGCGGGCGGGTCTGTCGGCGCCGCACCCCGGGGTGTTAACTTAGGCAGACCTAAGTAGTCAGGTCAGGGGAAACGGGAGACCGTCGTGGCAGATCAGCCCGCACGCAAGGCACCGAGGGCGCACGAGGCCCAGGTGGTCCGTACCGAGCGGATCACCCCGCACATGGTGCGGCTGGTGCTCGGCGGTGCCGGGCTCGACGCCTTCGAGCTCGGTGAGTACACCGACCACTATGTGAAGCTGCTGTTCGCCCCGGAGGGCGTCGGCTATCCGGAGCCGTTCGACATGGAGCGGATCCGCGCGGAGTTCCCGCGCGAGCAGTGGCCGACCACCCGGACATACACGGTACGGGCCTGGGACCCGGTGCACCGGGAGCTGACCGTCGACTTCGTGGTGCACGGCGACGAGGGTCTCGCCGGTCCGTGGGCGGCGGGGGCGCAGCCGGGCGACACGGTGCGGTTCCTCGGCCCGGGTGGCGGCTACGCCCCGGACGCGGCGGCCGACTGGCATCTTCTGGTGGGCGACGAGAGCGCGCTCCCGGCGGTCGGCGCGGCCCTTGAGCGGCTGCCCGCGGGGGCGGTCGTGCACGCGTTCCTGGAGATCTCGGACGCGGCGGAGGAGCAGAAGTTCGCGACCGCGCCGGGTGTCGAGGTGACCTGGCTGCACCGGGGCGACCGCCCGGTGGGCGAGGCGCTGATCGACGCGGTGCGCGGTCTTGAGTTCCCGGCGGGCGAGGTGCACGCGTTCGTGCACGGCGAGGCCGGTTTCGTGAAGGACCTGCGCCGTCATCTGCGGATGGAGCGCGAGGTGGCGCGCGAGCGGCTGTCGATCTCGGGCTACTGGCGGCTGGGCAAGACGGACGAGGCGTGGCGCGCGATCAAGCGCGAGTGGAACGAGCAGGTGGAGCGCGAGCAGGAGAACTGACCCGCGCGGCGCGCCCGCGTGAGCGGGTGACGGCCGGCCGCGCGGCCGGATGAGGGGCGGGAGCCGAGGGCTCCCGCCCCTTCGTCGTGCGCGGTCGGTCGCCGGGGCGCCTCAGGCTTCGGTGCCGAAGACCCGGTCGGAGGCGTCGGCATGGGCGAGGCGGCGCAGCGCGGCGAACATGGCGTCGCCGAGGACGGTGCCGACGACCACGCTCTCGACGAGTTCTTCCCGGACGACATTGCGGGACACGTAGTCGAGGTCGGCCCGGGCGACGCGTTCGGCGGCGGCGGCGTAGTCGTCCAGGACCTCGGCGAAGCCGCCGTGCCCGACGTTGTCGAGGGCGGCGAGGGCGATGGCGAGGGATTCGGCGGCCGGGGCGTCGGCGTGGCCGCGCCAGCCGCGCCGTTCGACGAGGGCGTTGACGGTCTCGCGGGCGGCGGCCAGCCGCTCCCCCGGGCCGTCGGTCCCGTCGTCGTACCGCGGGACGACCCGGTCGGCGGCGGTGCCCAGCATGTCGTGCACCGGGCGGCCGGGGTCGTCGACGGCGGCGATCACCTCGCGGATCCCGGCGACGGAGAGTCCGCCGACATCGAGCAGGGCCCGGATCAGGCGGAGCCGCCGGACGTGCGTCTCCTCGTACGCGGCCTGGTTCGGGCTGGTGAGCTGCCCGGCGGGCAACAGCCCTTCCCGTACGTAGTACTTGATCGTCGGCACGGACACTCCGGTCCTGCGACTCAACTCTCCGATGCGCACAGCGTGTTCACCCTCCGGTTCGTGCTCCGGCCTTGCCGACCACCCACCCATCATAGATAGTGGAGCTATCGGATAGCGGTAAGCGCCACTATCCATTCTTGTCTCGGGGGATCGCCATGCCATCCGTCACGCCCGCTCACATATCCGCGCCCCGCGCCGCCCACTGGTCCTCGACCCTGCACCGCCCGCTGTTCTGGTTCGCCGCCGCCATGGGTCTGCTCGCACTCGTCTCGCTCGGCGGACTCGCCCTGGACGACCGGATCCTGGGCGGGGTGCCGATCTGGGCGAAGCCGTTCAAGTTCTCACTCTCGTTCATCGCGTACGCGCTGACCCTCGCCTGGATGCTCACCCTGCTGCCCGGCCACCGGGCCCGCCGGGTCGGCTGGTGGGCCGGGACGGTGCTGGCGGCCACCAGCGCGGGCGAGATGGTCCTGATCACCCTTCAGGTGGTCCGGGGCAAAAAGAGCCACTTCAACAACGAGACACCGTTCGACACCGCGGTCTTCAGCACGATGGGCCTCACCATCGTGGTGCTGTGGCTGGCCGCGCTCCTCATCGCCGTCCTGCTGCTGCGCACCCGGATCCTGGACCGGGCCACCGCCTGGGCGGTGCGGCTCTCCTCCCTCCTCGCCCTCGCCGGGGCGGGCATCGGCTTCCTGATGGTCCGTCCGACCCCGGAACAACTGGCCCAGGACGACCCGCCCCTGATCGGCGCGCACAGCGTGGGCGTCCCGGACGGCGGCCCGGGGCTGCCACTGCTCGGCTGGTCCACCACCGGCGGCGACCTGCGGGCCGCCCACTTCTTCGGAATGCACGCGCTCCAACTCATCCCGCTGCTCCTGCTGTTGCTGACCGCGCTCGCCCCCCGCCTCGCCCGGCTCGGCTCCCCGGCCGTCCGCCTGCGCCTGGTCCTCGTCACCTCCGGCGGGTACGCCGCCGTCTTCGCGCTCCTCACCTGGCAGGCGCTGCGCGGCCAGCCGCTGCTCTCCCCCGACGCCCTCACCCTCACCCTGGCCGCCGGCATCGCCGTCCTGACCCTGTCGGGCACGGCCCTCGCCCTGCGCGCCCCGCACCGCCCGGAGGCCCCCGCATGATCTCCACCGCCCAGCTCTTCGACCTCTCCTTCCTCCTGGTCGCCCCCTTCTGGCTGCTGATGATCCTGGCGCCCGCCTGGCGGGTCACCGAGAAGGCCGCCGCCTCCCCGCTCACCGTCCTCCCGATCCTCGCCGTCTACCTCCTCCTCGCCGTCCCGGTCCTCCCCGAACTCTGGTCGGCGGTCAGCCGCCCCGACCTCGACTCCTTCCGCGCCCTCACCGCCCTGCCCGAGGGCGCCTCCGCGCTCTGGGCCCAAGTACTGGCCTGGGACCTGCTCCTCGGCCAGTGGATCTACCGCGAGTCCCGCCGCCTCGCCCTCTCCCCCTTCCTGACCGGCCCGCTGCTCGTCCTGACCGTCCTGCTCTCCCCCTTCGCCCTGCTCCTCTTCCTCCCGCTGCGCGCGATCCGTTCCAGGACCCTGCCCGACTCCGAGCCCACCGCCCCCGCTAGCCTCACGTGATGTCGACCGGTTCCGGCGGTGGGCCGCCGCCGAACCCAAGGACATCGGGCTGCAGACCGAGGCCGTGCTCCGCGGCGGCGACCCCTGGGACACCGCCGCCGCCCTGCACTTCCAGGTCAACGGCCGCGCCGCGGGCAACGGTTCGCTGATGCGGGCCGCCACCTCCGCCGTCCATTTCGCCGCCGCCGGGCGGGCCGCCACCATGGCCGCCGCCCGCCGGATCGCGGCCCTCACCCACGGCGACCGGGCCGCCTGGGAGGGCACCGCCGTGCTGCACGAGCTGGTGCGGGTCGCGCTGCTCGGCGAGGACCCGCTGGCCGCCGTCCCGGACGCCCTCGCCGAGGTGCCGGAGCCGTACCGGGCCCGGTGGGCGACCGTCCTCGCCCCCGACTGGCACCCCGGGACGCCACCGAGTTCAACGGCGCCGTCTGGCCCTGCCTCGGCTCGGCCCTGTGGGCGCTGCGCACCACCGGGTCGTCCGAGGAGGCGCTCGCCGCCGCGATCGACCTCGGCGGTGACACCGACACCGTCGCCGCCGTCACCGGCACCCTCGCGGGTGCCGTCCACGGCCCGGCGGCCGTCCCGGCCCGCTGGACGTCCGCCCTCCATGTCCCGCTGCCCGGCTTCGGCGACCGCGTGCTGCGCGCCCAGGACCTGACGGACCTCGCCCTGGCCCTGGCCCGTACCCCAGCTGCCTAGGCCGCCCCTCCCCTCGCCCGCACCGTCGCCAGCACGTCCCGGTCCGGCTGCAGGGTCAGGCCGGGGACCGGCAGGATCTCCTCGGCGTCGATGTCCAGCCGGAAGCGGCGGGCCAGCACCGCCAGGATGAGGACCGCCTCGACCATCGCGAACCGGGTGCCGAGACAGACCCGGGGGCCGCCCCCGAACGGGTACCAGGCGTATTCGGGTATCTCCTCGGGCTCCGCGCCCGCGCCTTCGCCCTCCCCCTTGTCCCCCGCCCAGCGCTCGGGGCGGAACTCCAGCGGGTCCCGGAACCACCGGCCGTCCCGGTGGGTGGCCCACTGGCTGCTCCAGATGCGGGTGCCGGGCGCGACCGGGGCGCCGCCGAGGGTGGCGCCCTCGCGGGCGACGCCGGTGATCAGCCAGATGGTCGGGTAGAGCCGCAGGGTCTCCTTCACCACCGCCTGGGTGTAGGTGAGCGAGGCGTAGTCGTCGAAGCCCGGGTCGCGGTCGCCGAGTTCCCGGTCGAGCTCGGCCGCCAGCGCCTCGGCCGCGCGGGGGTTGTGGGAGAGGAGATACCAGGCCCAGACGAGGGTGGAGCTGGTGGTCTCGTGCCCGCCGATGTAGAGGGTGACGGTCTCGTCGCGGATCTCCCGGTCGGAGAGCTGGGCGCCGGTCTCGTCCCGGGCCGCGAGCAGCCGGCTGAGCAGATCGGGGCGGTCGCCTTCGCCGTCCCGGTGGCGGGCCACCACCCGGGAGACCTCGGCGTCGATGACGGCGGTGGCGCGCTTGATCCTGGCCCGGCCCGGGGTGGGCACCCAGTCGGGCAGGATCGCGCCGATGCCGCTGAACTCGGCGCCGATCTCGTGCTGGGCGACGTCCATGGCCCGCCCGATCGCGTCGGCGTCCGCCGCCGTGTCCACGCCGAAGATGGTGCGGACGGCGATCAGCTGGGTGAGGGCTGCCATCTCCTTCTTGATGTCGATCCGCTGCCCGTCGGTCCACCGCCCGGCGGCGGCGACGGCGCACTCGGCCATCGTCGCCGCGTACGACTTGACCTGCCGGGGGCGCACCGAGGGCTGCACCAGGGAGCGCTTGCGCCGCCAGTCGGCGCCCTTGGCGACCACGACCCCGTCGCCGAGCAGGGTGCGGAAGGCGATGCCGAGTTCGGCCTGGTCGAAGGTGCGCTCGACCTCGGTGAGGAGTTCCCCGATGGTGTCGGGGTGGCCGATGAACAGCGAGGGCCTGCGGCCGAAGCGCCAGCGGACGAAGTCCCCGCGGTCACGCAGCCGTTCGAAGAAAGCGAGCGGGTCCTTGCCGAACTCCGGCAGGTTCCCGAGCATCGGGACTCCGCGGGGTCCCGGTACGGTCTTCCGTCCGTCCGCCGTCACCGTGCCGGTGTCGGCGGACGCACCGGCGTGCGTCGTCAAGTCCGTTCCCTCCCATGACCGTTGCCTGGTGGCCCAGGCGTCCTTGCACGACCATGGAAGCGGAACGGACCGACACTCCGCCAGCCCTGTGGATAACCCTTGTCAGATCCCTGCCAGCGGGCCGACCGCCGGCCGGGGACCAGCCGGCCCGCTGACCGGCCGGCCGACCGGCTAGCCCACCGAGCTGTACGCCACGACACCCCTCAGCAGGCTGTCGACGGCCTTGCGCGCGTTCTTCGCGACGGTGCTGTTCTCCCTCGGCGCGGCGGCCGCGATCTGGCCGAGCACGTCGATGACCTGCTTGCACCAGCGGACGAAGTCACCGGCGGGCATCTCCGCCTCACGCAGCACCTCGTCCAGCCCCTTGTCGGAGGCCCACTGGTAGGCGGCCCAGGCGAACCCGAGATCGGGCTCGCGCTGGCCGACTCCCTCGGCCTGGTGGAGCTTGAACTCCTCCTCCAGGGCGTCGAGCCGCCCCCAGATCCGCACCATCTCGCCGAGCGCGGCCTTCGCCTGCCCGGTGGGCACCTTGGGTGCCACGGCGTCGTCGGACTGCCGGGCCTCGAAGACCAGCGCGGAGACGCAGGCGGCGAGCTCGGCCGGGCTCAGGCCCTCCCAGACGCCCTCCCGCAGGCATTCGCTGGCCAGCAGGTCCAGCTCGCCGTAGAGCCGGGCGAGCCGCTTGCCGTTCTCGGTGACCTCGTCGGCGCGCAGATAGTCCAGCTCGGTGAGCAGTGCCACGATCCGGTCGAAGGTGCGCGCGATGGTGTTGGTGCGGCCCTCGATCCGCCGCTCCAGCTGCTTGGTGTCGCGCTGGAGGCGGTGGTGGCGCTCGGCCCACCGGGCGTGGTCCTCGCGCTCGTCGCAGCCGTGGCAGGGATGGGCCCTGATCTCGGTGCGCAGCCGGGCGATCTCGCGGTCGTCGGCGGCGGCCGAGCGCTGCTTGCGGTGCCGCTCGGGGTTGATGTGCCCGGCCTTGCTGCGCAGCGCGCTGGCCAGGTCGCGGCGGGACTGCGGGGAGCGCGGGTTGAACGAGCGCGGGACCCGCATCCGCTCCAGCGGCTCCACCGGCACCGGGAAGTCGATCGAGGCGAGCCGCTTGACCTGCCGTTCGGCGGTGAGCACCAGCGGGCGGGGCCCGTCGTGGTGCTCGAAGCCGCGGTGGCCGTTGGTGCGCCCGGCGGGCACCCCCGGGTCGAGGACCAGGGCGAGCCCGGCGAACTTGCCGGTCGGCACGTGGATGATGTCGCCGGGCTTCAACCGCTCGAGGGAGGCGGCCGCCTCGGCCCTGCGGTGTGCGGCACCCTGCCGGGCCAGGTCGGTCTCGCGGTCCTTGAGCTCGCGGCGGAGCCGCGCGTACTCCTCGAAATCGCCGAGGTGGCAGGTCATGCCCTCCCGGTAGCCCTCCAGGCCCTCCTCGTTCTTCTGGACCTGGCGGGAGATCCCGACGACCGAGCGGTCGGCCTGGAACTGCGCGAAGGAGGTTTCCAGGAGCTCGCGCGAGCGGTGCCGGCCGAACTGGTCGACCAGGTTGACCGCCATGTTGTACGAGGGCTTGAAGCTGGAGCGCAGCGGGTAGGTGCGGGTGCCCGCGAGTCCGGCCAGGTGGCCGGGGTCGAGTCCGCGCTGCCAGAGGACCACGGCGTGGCCCTCGACGTCGATGCCGCGCCGCCCGGCCCGGCCGGTGAGCTGGGTGTACTCGCCGGGGGTGATGTCGGCGTGCTGCTCGCCGTTCCACTTGACGAGCTTCTCCAGGATCACCGTGCGCGCGGGCATGTTGATGCCGAGCGCGAGGGTCTCGGTGGCGAACACGGCCTTGACCAGGCCGCGGACGAACAGCTCCTCGACGACCTCCTTGAAGGTCGGCAGCATGCCGGCGTGGTGCGCGGCGATGCCCCGCTCCAGGGCTTCGAGCCATTCGAAGTAGCCGAGGACGTGCAGGTCCTCGTCGGGGATGGCGGCGGTGCGCTCCTCGACGATCTCGCGGACCCGGCGGCGGCCCTCGTCGTCGTTGAGCCGCAGGCCCGCGTAGAGGCACTGCTGGACGGCGGCCTCGCAGCCGGCCCGGCTGAAGATGAAGGTGATCGCGGGCAGCAGGCCCTCGGCGTCGAGGCGCTCGATGACCTCGGGCCTGCCGGGGGTCCAGATCCGGGAGCGGGAGCGGCGCTCGCGCTCGCGGTCGGCCTCGCGGACCATCTTGCCGCGGCGCCGGTCGCGCGGGTTGTAGGTGCGCGAGTTCTCGGTGCGGGCGAGGCGCAGCAGGTCGGGGTTGACCTCGCGGCGGGACGCGCCGCGGCCGCCGTGGTCGGTCTCCTCCTCGAAGAGGTCGTACATCCGGCGTCCGGCGAGCACGTGCTGCCAGAGCGGCACCGGGCGGCTCTCCGAGACGATGACCTCGGTGTCGCCGCGGACGGTGTCCAGCCAGTCGCCGAACTCCTCCGCGTTGGACACGGTCGCGGACAGCGACACCAGGGTGACCGACTCGGGGAGGTGGATGATCACTTCCTCCCAGACGGCGCCACGGAAGCGGTCCGAGAGGTAGTGGACCTCGTCCATGACCACGTAGCCCAGGCCGGAGAGGGCCTGGGAGCCCGCGTAGAGCATGTTGCGGAGGACTTCGGTGGTCATGACGACGACCGGGGCGTCACCGTTGACGCTGTTGTCGCCGGTGAGCAGGCCGACCTTGTCGGCGCCGTAGCGCTTGACGAGGTCGGCGAACTTCTGGTTGGAGAGCGCCTTGATGGGCGTGGTGTAGAAGCACTTGCGGCCCTGCTGGAGGGCGAGGTGGACGGCGAACTCGCCGACGATGGTCTTGCCGGAGCCCGTGGGGGCGGCGACGAGCACGCCCTTGCCCGCTTCGAGGGCCTGGCACGCCTCGATCTGGAACGGGTCGAGACCGAAGTCGTACATCTCGCGGAAGGGGGCAAGGGCCGTGGCCTGCTCCGCGTTGCGGGCGCGGGCAGCCGCGTACGCCTCGGCTGGTGTGAGGTCCTCTGTCATCTTGTTGTCGAGCCTACCCGCCACCTCTGACAGTGACGCGATCTTTATCGACCGGTTCCGGCGGCTTCCCCGGACGGGCCCCGGGGCGCGAGGACCCGCAGTGCGCCGGGCACGCAGCGGACGGTCAGCGGGAGCGGTCCGAGCGGCTCGCCGTCGGCGTAGCCGGTGATGCCGGGCGCGTCGACGGTGAGGGCGCGGACCCGGTGGCTGGTGACCTTGGGGTGGTCGAGGTGGGTGCCCTTGTAGACCCGTGGGAAGACCTTGATCAGTTCGGTGCGGGAGCAGTCGCCGACGACGGTGACGTCGAGCAGGCCGTCGTCGAGCCGGGCGTCGGCGCAGATCCGCATGCCGCCGCCGTAGGAGGTGCCGTTGCCGACGGCGACGAGGGTGGCGGCGATCCGGGTCTCGGTGCCGTCGTCGAGGGTGAGGCGGTAGGCGAGGGGCCGGAAGGCGGCGAGCTCGGCGAGGATCGCGAGGTCGTAGCGGAAGCGTCCGACGGGCAGCCGCATCCGGTTGCCGCGGTCGTTGACCCGGGAGTCGAAGCCGGAGGCGAGCACGGTCGCGAACCAGCGTCCGCCGTCCTGGCCCGCGGGCCCCGGAGCCGAAACCGGAGCCGGGACCGGAGCAGGAGCCGGAGCAGGGACCGGAGCAGGGACGGGAGCAGGGACCGGAGCAGGGGCAGGAGCAGGGGCAGGCCCCGAAGCCGCCCCCGTACCCGTACCCGTACCCGTACCCGTACCCTCCACCCGCCCCAGGTCGATGGTCCGTCCGCCGTCCGCCAGGGCCGCCACCGCCACCCGCCCGGCCGCCGCCGGGTCACCGGCCGGCAGCCCGAGGCAGCGGGCGAAGTCGTTGCCGGTGCCGACCGGGATCACCCCGAGCGGGATGGCGGTGCCGCCGACGGCCTGGAGGGCGAGCGAGACCATGCCGTCGCCGCCGACCGCGACCAGCGCCCCGGTGCCCTCGGCGACCGCCTCCCTGGCCCGCCGCAGCGCGTCCCCGGCATCCGTGCCGACGACGGTACGGACCCGGTGCCCGGCGTCCTGGAACGCGCGAGCGGCCGGGTGCGCGGCCTGCGCGCCCCGGCCGCGTCCCGCGGTGGGATTGACGAGAAGGGTGATGTCGCTGGTCATGAGGGGTCCCCCCGGACGAAGTGTGGGGGGACCCTACAAGATCAGGTGATGTCGTCGTAACCGTTCAGCCGCTGCGACCTGCCACGGTCCGCCGCGCCGTTCGCCTGCTCGGGCACGGTCCTGCCGCCGCCGACCCGCTCGACCTCGCCGATCGCCTCGGGGGTCAGGTCGAGCTCGGACGCCTCGTCGTCGTCGAGTTCGGCGTCGGGGTTGGCGCGGGCGCGCCGACGGTCGTTCAGGAGCGAGAAGCCCACGGCCGCCCCGTACAGGATGGTGATCGGTCCGGCCAGGGCCAGCATGCCGACCGGGTCGGTGGTCGGGGTGATGACGGCGCCGAAGATGAACACGCCCATGATCACGCCGCGCCACCAGCCGGCCATCCGGCGGCCGGTGAGGACACCGGTGAGGTTGAGCATCACCAGGATCAGCGGCAGCTCGAAGGCGAGACCGAAGACCAGCACCATGCGCAGGGTGAAGTCGAGGACGTCACCGAGCGAGAGGATGTTGGCGGAACCGTCCGGCGTGAGGCTGATGAGCACCTTCACGCTGACGGGAAGGATGAGGTACGCGAGGTAGGCGCCGGCCGCGAAGAGCGGGACCGCGGCGGCCACGAAGGCGTACGTGTACTTCTTCTCGTGCCGGTGCAGACCGGGCGCGACGAAGGCCCAGAGCTGGTAGAGCCAGACCGGGCTCGCGACGACGAGACCCGTCGTCAGGGAGATCTGGATCGTCGTGCTGAACGGCGCCATCAGCGTGTTGAAGGACACGATCGCGCAGTTTCCGCCGGAGCTCGTGACGCCTTCCGCGCACTTGGGCACGGACTGCGTCAGGAAGACCATCAGCTGTTCGCTGTAGACCAGCGCCACGACGGTGACCGCCGCGATGGCCAGCAGGCCCTTCGCCAGGCGGTTGCGGAGTTCACGCAGGTGTTCCACGAGGGGCATCCGGCCCTCGGGATCCCTCTCCTGCTTGCGGGCAGACTTGAGCAACCCACGTCCTCATCTCGTGCGGCGACCGCCGCTCTCTGCGGCGGCCGCGGCGGACCGGGTCAGCGCTTGGTGGTGTCGGACGGCTCGGTCACCGGGCGGGCGCTGGTCACGTCGCCGGGAGCGGCCTGGATGGTGCGGGGCGCGGCCTGGTCCTGGGCCTGGGGGGCGGGGTGCGGCGGGTCGGCCGGGGCGCTCTGCTGGTCCTCGGCCTTCATGGCCTTGGCCTCGCTCTTGAGGATGCGGGCGGACTTGCCCAGCGAACGGGCCATGTCCGGCAGCTTCTTGGCACCGAACAGCAGGATGATCACGACGAGGATCAGAATGATCTCGGTGGGGCCGAGCCTACCCATAGCTGTTTACCTTCTTCACCGAGGCGACATTGGAGTGCGTGCCCGGCGGGTCGGACATGCGTCCGGCCACCGCGCTGCATGCGATCGTAACCCGCAGGAGTAAACGGGCGGCAATGGCCGTGCATACTCCCCATTGCGTACGACGACCGGCCGCCTCGCGGCCTCCCGCCGGTCGGCGCAGCGTCTCGCCGGTCAGCGCAGTGTCTCGCCGGTCCTGGCCAGATCGGTGGCCGCGCGTTCCAGTTCCTCGGAGGCGTCGTGGATCCGCTGTGTGGTGCGGGCCACTTGACGGCCGAGCCGTTCGGCCTCCAGGAACACCTTGAAGCCGAGGACGCCGAGGACGGCGATGCCGAGGAAACCGAGGGCGACGGCGAGCATGGGCCAGAACATGGGACGAGCCTAGACGCTGCCGGGATCCGGTCGGCGCGGGCCCGTACCGGGTCCGGCTCGGGCGGCGGACCGGGGCCGACTCCGGGGGCGGGCGCGGGCGCGGTCAGCGCGGGGTGGTGTGCAGGCGCAGGGTGTTCACGCCGCCGCCGGTGAGGAGTTCGACGATCCGCTCGCCCGCCGGTTTGCGGACCGCGCTGCCGCATTCGGGGCAGGTGAAGGAGTAGAAGGTGGTACGGCGGCTGGCGCCGATCGCGAGCCGCAGGGCACCGGCGGAGAGCTCGAAGCGGGCGCGGCAGTCGGGGCAGGCGGCCTTGAAGAGGACCGGGTCGACCGACACCGCGAGACCGGACATAGCAGACATTTACGCCAACTCTCCCCACTGTGACACGGATATCTGCACCACCTGTACCTGCCTCACGGCCGCCGGACCGACCGGTCGCCGCCGCCCCACCACGGACCGCTCCCCCGGTCCGCGCCGCGCTCAGTCCTCGTACGCCGCCAGTGCCGCGGCGGCCGCCTCGCGCGCGCTGTCCGCGAGCTCGGCGGGGCCGACGATCCGGCCGTCGCTGCCCAGCCGCAGCGCGAGCCGCCGCAGCGAGGCCGGGGCCGGGGTGCGCAGGGTGATCCGCAGCCCGCCGTCGGGAAGTTCCTCGGCCCGGTCGTGCGGGTAGTACTCGGCGACCCAGCGGCCGCCGGGGCCGACCTCGACCACGACCTCGGGGTCCTCGGCCGACGGCTGGACCAGGCCCTCCGACAGGTCGCGCAGCTCGATCTCCGGCGGCGCGGCCGGGTCGTCCAGGATCCGGATCTCGGCGACCCGGTCGAGCCGGAAGGTGCGGCGCGCCTCGGAGAGGCGGCACCACGCCTCCATATAGGTGTGGCCGACGGCGAACAGCCGGATCGGGTCGACCTCGCGCTCGGTGAGCTCGTCGCGGGCGGGCGAGTAGTAGCGCAGCCACAGCCTGCGGCGCTCCGAGATGGCCCGGTCGACCTCGGCGAACACCCCGCCCTCGGACTCGAAGGTCACCGAGAGCCGGGAGCTGGCCCCGGCCGCCTCACCGGCGGCGGCCTCCAGCTTGGCGGTGGCGCGCAGCAGCGCGGCCCGGTCGCCCTCGCGCAGCCCGGGCAGGGTGGCCACCGCGCGGGCGGCCACGAGCAGGGCGGTCGCCTCGTCGGCGGCGAGCCGCAGCGGGGCGGCGGACTCGGCGCCGAGCGCGCTCGGGTTGCGCCACCAGATGCGGTCGCCGTCGGTGTCGATGTCGAGCAGGTCGCCGCCCCGGAAGCTGGTGCCGCACATGGGCAGCACGTCCAGGTCGGAGATCAGCTCGTCCTCGGTGATCCCGAAGGCGCGGGCGACGTCGGCGACGTGCGCGCCGGGGCGCTCACGGAGATAGGTGACGAGGGAGAGCATCCGCCTCGTCTGGTCGATGGCGTTGGCGGCCATGGTCGTTCCTTCCCCCTCAGCCCTTGGCGACGGCGCGCAGCCGGTCCACCACGTCGGCCCGCAGGTCAGCGGGCTCAAGGACGACCACATCGGGCCCGAACTCCACCAGCCAGGCGTCCAGGCCGTGCCCGTACGGGATCTCCAGCTCGTCCCAGCCGTCGGCGCCCTCGGTCACGGACAGCGCGCGCGAGCGCAGCGGGTAGCCGCAACCCGCCCGCAGCCGGATCCGGGCGGAGCGGGTCGCGGTCTCCCCCGCCCAGCTCTCGACGGTCTCGCGGACGGTGACGACGTCGGGCACCGGCGCGGTGAAGGCCCCGGCCCGGGAGCGCACCTTGCCGGTGATCCGGGACAGCCGGAACACCCGCTCGGCACCGCGGTCCCGGTCCCAGCCCGCGAGGTACCAGTGGCCGCGCCAGCACTCCAGGGTCCACGGCTCGACCTGCCGGGTCTCCGGGCGGGCGGCGGTGGCCTTGCGGTAGTCGAAGACGACCGGGCGGCGGTCCCGGCAGGCCAGCATCAGCGGCTCGAACGCGGCCTCGTGCACCGGGATGCGGGGTTCGAGGGCGCTGGCGTGGCTGTCGTACGTGTCCTCCGCCTCCGGCATCCCGGCGGCGCGCAGCTTCTGCAGGGCGCCGCTGGCGGCTCCGGCGAGGCGGGCCTGCTGCCAGACCTTGGCGGCGAGACCGAGCGCGGCGGCCTCCTCGGCGTCCAGGGTGATGGGCGGGAGGCGGTTGGAGTCGCGGCGGGCCAGGTAGCCGGTCTCGCCGTCGAGGTTCTCCACGGTCTCGATGACCAGCCCGAGCTCGCGCAGGTCGTCCTTGTCGCGCTCGAACATGCGGTTGAAGGCGTCCTCGCCGGTGGCTTCCAGGTACGCCTCGATCGAGGCGCGGAGCTCTCGCTTGCTCAGCGGCCGGCGGGTTCCGAGCAGGCACAGCGCAAGATTCATCAGCCGCTCGGCCTTGGCAATCGCCATCGACGCCCCGCACCCTCTTCTGCCGGATTGACTTCTTCGGAACTGGTGAGACTTCTTGAGACCTGTTGAGATCCGTTGAGACCTCCGACGGTACCGCCCCGGGGTGTCCGGACAAAAGCCGGGACCGGCCCCGGCCCGACCCGGTCCGACCGGCCCCCGGGCACGGCCGAGGGCCCCCGCCGTGGTGGCGGGGGCCCTCGGTCACGAGCGCGGACGCGCGGGTCAGCGCTTGCGCACGCTCACGAGGTCGCAGACGAAGATCAGCGTCTCGCCGGGGCCGATCTTGCCACCGGCGCCACGGTCGCCGTAGGCGAGGTGCGCGGGGATGACCAGCTGGCGGCGACCGCCGACCTTCATGCCCTGGACGCCCTGGTCCCAGCCGGCGATGACCATGCCGGCGCCGAGCGGGAACTCCAGCGGGGTACCGCGGTTCCAGGAGGCGTCGAACTCCTCGCCGGAGTCGAAGGACACACCCACGTAGTGGACGTTGACCAGGTCGCCGGCGGCGGCGATCTCGCCGTCGCCCTCCCAGATGTCCTTGATCTCGAGATCGGCCGGCGGCTCGCCGCCCGGGAAGTCGACCTCGGGCTTCTCGATGCTCACTGCAGTGTGCTCCTCATACCGATGAACCGCGCGGTCGAAGATCCGCGCGACCCGGACAGTCTTACATCTCCGCTCCCGGATCCCGGTCAGTTCCCGGGGTCCAGGTCCTGACGTCGGGTCCGGGACCGGGTCACATCTTGGTCAGGATGTCGACGGCGAAGACCAGCGTCGAGTTCTTGGGGATGCCCTGCTTCTCCTGGTCGCCGAACGCCTCCGACGGCGGGGCCACGATCAGGATCCGGCTGCCGACCTTCTTTCCGGCGATGCCGTCCTTCAGACCCTTCAGGGTCAGCTGGCCCAGCGGGAAGTTCGCGGGCTTGCCCCCGGTGTACGTCGAGTCGAAGACCTTGCCGTCCTTCCAGAGGGCGGCGACGTAGTTCACGACCACGGTGTCGGTGTCCTTGACGACCTCGCCCGTGGACTCCAGGACGTAGTTGGACACCAGCTTCGTCGGCGGCGTGGCCTTCGGCACGGTCAGCGTGGGCTGCTTGCCGTCGGTGTTGACGCCGACCTTCGGCAGGTCCTTGTTGTCCTGGGCGACCGGGGTGCCGGTGGCGGACTTCGGGATGGTGACGGCCTTCAGGATGTCGACGACGAACACCAGCGTGGCGTTGGCCTTGATGTCGCCCTGGCCCTGCGCGCCGTAACCGAGCTCCGGCGGGATGCCGATCTCGATGCGGCTGCCGACCTTCTGGCCCTCCAGGCCCTTCTCCCAGCCCTGGATGACCTGGCCCTCGCCGAGCGTCACCGAGAAGGGCTGCTTCCGGTCGAAGCTGTTGTCGAACGGCGTGGTCTCGTCCCACTCCTGGCCGAGGTAGTTCACCGAGAGGGCGTCGCCCTTCTTGGTGACCGCGCCGGAGCCCTCGCTGATCACGTTGACCTTGAGGGACTTGGGCGGGTCGCCCACGCCCTTGGCGAGAGTGGGCTTCTCACCGAACTTGGCACCCGCGGTGATGGCGGGGAGCCCGTTCTTCATGGAACCGGAATCGGAGCCCTTGTCGTCGCTGCCGCAGGCCGCTGTGGAGAGCAGCAGAAGCGGGACGACGAGCAGGCCGGCAAGTCGGCGCACTAGTTCCTCAGATCTCAGACGGCACAGTAGTTGTCCCGACACTCTAGGGGACCTCGCTGTGTCGCCCGCGCTGCGATCGGCCCCGCACGTCGCACGTGCGGGGCCGATGGGCGCGAACCGCGGCCGGAGCCGCCTGTGGAGCTACATTCCGGCGATCAGCTTTTCCACCCGGTCGTCGACCGACCGGAACGGGTCCTTGCACAACACCGTGCGCTGCGCCTGGTCGTTGAGCTTGAGGTGGACCCAGTCGACGGTGAAGTCCCGGCGCTGCTCCTGCGCCCGCCGGATGAAGTCGCCGCGGAGCCGGGCCCTGGTGGTCTGCGGGGGCACCGACTTGCCCTCGAAGATCTTGACGTCGTTGCAGATCCGCGCCGCCTGGCCGTTCTTCTGGAGGAGGTAGTACAGACCGCGGCGGCGGTGGATGTCGTGGTACGCGAGGTCTATCTGGGCGACCCGCGGGTGCGACATCGTCATGTTGTGCTTGGCCCGGTAGCGCTCGATGAGCTTGTACTTCATCACCCAGTCGATCTCGGTCTGGATGCGGTCGAGGTCCTCCTCCTCGATGGCGTCCAGGGTGCGCTCCCACAGCTCCAGGACCTGGGCGACGACTCCGGTGCGGATGCCGCGCCGGTCGACGAAGTCGGCGGCCTTCTCGAAGTACTCGCGCTGGATCTCCAGGGCCGACGCCTCGCGGCCGCTGGCGAGCCGCACCTTGCGCTGGCCGGTGATGTCGTGGCTGACCTCGCGGATGGCCCGGATCGGGTTCTCCAGGGTCAGGTCGCGCATCACGGTGCCCGCCTCGATCATGCGCAGCACCAGGTCGGTGGCGCCGACCTTGAGCAGCATGGTCGTCTCGGACATGTTGGAGTCACCGACGATGACATGGAGCCTGCGGTAGCGCTCGGCGTCCGCGTGCGGTTCGTCGCGGGTGTTGATGATGGGGCGCGAGCGGGTGGTGGCGGAGCTGACGCCCTCCCAGATGTGCTCGGCACGCTGGGAGACGCAGTAGACCGCCCCGCGCGGGGTCTGCAGGACCTTTCCGGCCCCGCAGATCAGCTGACGGGTGACGAGGAAGGGAATGAGGATGTCCGCGAGCCGGGAGAACTCTCCGTGGCGGGCGACGAGATAGTTCTCGTGGCAGCCGTAGGAGTTTCCGGCCGAGTCGGTGTTGTTCTTGAAGAGATAGACGTCGCCCGCGATTCCCTCCTCGTGCAGGCGGCGTTCCGCGTCGACGAGCAGTCCTTCGAGAATGCGCTCGCCGGCCTTGTCGTGGGTGACCAGTTCGACCACGTTGTCGCATTCGGGAGTTGCGTATTCCGGATGCGAACCCACGTCCAGGTACAGGCGGGCGCCGTTCCGCAGGAAGACATTGCTGCTGCGGCCCCATGACACGACACGGCGGAAGAGGTAGCGCGCCACTTCGTCAGGAGACAGTCGGCGCTGTCCCCTGAACGTGCACGTGACGCCGTACTCGTTCTCCAGCCCGAAAATGCGGCGGTCCATGTCTGAACATTACGCCTGAAGCCCTGTGCTGAAACCGGGTTCGACGGCCCCGTTTCGATCATTTTCCGATGAGTGCGGACGGATTTCGGCCCCGGTGTCGTCCGGCCCGGTGCTCCCCGCCGCCCCGCTGACGGCGTGTCGCGTGCCGGGGGCCCGCTCCGGGCCCAGGATCCGGCCGGTGGCGAGCAGCACCAGGAAGGCGACCAGACCGCCGGTTCCGGCCACCGCGAACCCCGCCGGGGTCCCGAAGAGTTCGACGGCGGGACCCGACACGGCGGAGCCGAGCGCGGCCCCGACGCCGAAGGAGGTGACGAGCCAGGAGAACGCCTCGGTGACCGTGCCGCGCGGCGCGTGCCGGTCGACCACGAGGAAGGCGCAGGCGATGGCCGGTGCCAGGAAGACGCCCGCGACCGCGCTGAGGGCGGCCATCGTCACCGGCCCGGGGACCAGCATCAGCGGCAGGTAGCCGAGGGCGAGCAGCAGCACCAGGACCCGCAGCCGCCGCTCCGGCGCCCCCGCCCACTGCCGGGCGCCGTAGAACACGCCGCCGATCAGCGCGCCGAGACCGTTCGCGGCCATCAGCCAGCCGTACACCGCCTGGTCGCCGAGCTCGTCGGCGTACGCCACGGCCGCGACCGTGATGGAGCCGAGGGCGAGGCCCACGAAGAAGAACGCGCCGAGCAGCGCGAGCAGCCCCGGCGAGCGCAGCGCGCCCAGCCAGTGCGCCTCGCGGGGCGCGGAGCGCCAGGTGCGGGACGGCTCGGCGAGGACGACGGAGAGCGCCCCGAGGACGCCCAGCAGGTTGATGACGAGGAGCGCGGCGGCGGGCGACCAGAGCGACACCAGCAGGGTCAGCAGCAGCGGCCCGACGGTGAACATCACTTCCTGGGCGACGGCGTCCAGGGCGTACGCGCGGTGCACCCGGTCCGCACGGCCGAGGACGCTCGGCCACAGGGCGCGCAGGCCGCCTTCAAGGGGCGGCGTGAACAGACCGGCGACGAGCACCGCGAGGTAGGCGACGAACAGGTTGCCGATGCCGGTGAGGGCCAGGACCGCCATGCCGAGCGCCGATATGACGGCGGCGGGCAGCTGGACCTTGGGCTGTCCCTTGAGGTCGACGACACGGCCGAGCAGCGGCTGACCGACCGCGGTGGCCACGCCGTACGCGGCGATCAGACCGCCCGCCAGGGTGTAGCTGCCGCCCTCGGCGCGGGTGAAGAAGGTGATCGCCACCGGCCCGGTGCCGTTGGGGAGCCGGCCGACCAGGGTGCCCGTCAACAGGCGCGCCGCGTGCGGGGCGCGCAGGATGTCGAGGTAGCCGCCCTTCGGTCCGGCGTCGGCCTCGGTGGCCATGTGGTCTCCCCTCCCGGGACGACAGCCCGAGGTTTTACGTATAACGTCGCGGGTCATACGTACCATGTCGGCAGTACACCGGTCCACCCCCGCCCGGGGCTCGGACCCGCACACAGCCGTCGCGGAGGTACGCGTGCACAGCCCGGACACCCTCGGCGCGGGCCGCCCCACCAGCCGAGACGTCGCCCGGGCCGCCGGGGTCTCGCAGGCCACCGTCTCCCTGGTGCTCGGCGACAAATGGCGCGGCCGGGTCTCCGAGCCCACCGCCGCCGCCGTCCGCGAGGCCGCCGCCGCACTCGGCTACCGGCCCAACCTCGCCGCCCGCAATCTGCGCCTCGGCCGCACCAGGACCGCACTGCTCGTCGTCCCCGCGCTCACCAACGAGTTCTTCGCCCGGGTCTACACCGGCGCCGCAGCCGTCGCCGCCCGGCACGGTTTCGGCGTGGTGCTCTATCCCTCCCCCGACGGCGTCGGCCCGGCCAGGGACCCCTTCGCCTCGGCCCGCGCCGCCCTGGACGGCGTCATCGCCTCCTCCATGGCCGCCGACGCGCTGCGCGCCTTCGGCGGCACCGACCTGCCCCTGGTGATGCTGGACAGCGACCCCGCGGACCCCGGCGCCGCCGCCCACGTCAACCTCGACATCGCCGACGGCATGCGCCAGGTCACCGGACATCTGCGCGCGCTCGGCCACCGGCACTTCCTGCACCTGGCGTCCGCCGTGCCGTCCTGGACCTTCGACGTCCGGGCCGCCGCGCTCACCGACGCCCTCGCCGGGGTGGAGGTGACGACCGTACGGGCCCCCCTCGACGTCCAGGGCGCCTTCCGGGCCGCCGAGCGCGCCCTCACCGCCCCAGGCCCCCGGCCCACCGCGGTCGTCTGCGACGACGACATCATCGCCGCGGGCGTCTGCAAGGCCGCCCGCCGCCTGGGCCTGCGGGTGCCCGAGGACCTGTCCGTGACCGGCTTCGACGACCTCGCCCTCGCCACCGCCCTGGAGCCGGAGCTGACCACCGTCTCGCTGCCCGCCGAGCGGATCGGCGAGCGCGGCATGGCGGCGCTCCTCGCCGTCCTGGACGGCCGTGAGCCGGAGCGCGGCGACCTCCCGGTCACCCTGACCGTGCGCGGCTCCTCGGGACCCCCGCCGGGCCGCTGACGCCCGCGTCCACGGCGAAGGGCCCCGGTACCGTGCGGACACGGTGCCGGGGCCCTCGCGCGAGCCGGTGCGCGGACCGGCGGACTACTCGTCCGCGGCCTCGTCCGACGGGTCGTCCGTCTTCACGATCGCCGCGTTGTCGGCGTCCAGAAGGCGCTTCAGCTGCCGCCCGACGATCCGCTTGAACTTCCGCTGCTGCGGCCGGGTGCGGTCGAGCACCGCGACCTCCAGGCGGTCGGCGGGGATCTCCCGCTCACTGCCGTTGGTGTCCCGGGACAGCGCCTGCACGGCCAGCTTCAGCGCCTCGGCGAGGGACATCCCGTCGCGGTGCCGCTGGTCGAGGAAGGAGCTGATCTGCTCCGCGTTGCCGCCGACCGCGACCGAGCCGTGCTCGTCCACGATCGAACCGTCGTGCGGCAGCCGGTAGATCTGGTCGCCCTCGGGCTCGGCGCCCACCTCGGCGACGACCAGTTCCACCTCGTACGGCTTCTCGCCGGCGCTGGAGAAGATGGTGCCGAGCGTCTGGGCGTACACGTTGGCCAGGCCGCGGGCCGTGACGTCGTCACGGTCGTAGGTGTAGCCGCGCAGATCGGCGTAGCGCACGCCGCCGATCCGCAGGTTCTCGTACTCGTTGTACTTGCCGGCGGCGGCGAAGCCGATCCGGTCGTAGATCTCGCTGAACTTGTGCAGCGCGCGGGACGGGTTCTCGCCGACGAAGACGATGCCGTCGGCGTACTGGAGGACGACGAGGCTGCGGCCCCGGGCGATGCCCTTGCGGGCGTACTCGGCCCGGTCGGCCATGGCCTGCTGGGGTGAGACATAGAACGGCGTGGACACCGGCTACCGTCCCTTTCTTCCGGTCGAAAAAGGCTGCGGGCGAACGGCGACGGACGGTCAGAGCAGGGCGGCGCGCGGCCCGTCGGGCTGCTCGAGGCGCCGCTCGGTGATCGACCGGGCCAGCTCGGCGGACTCGTCCTCGGAGAGCCTGCGGAAGCCCTCTTCGGTGATGACGGTGACGATCGGGAAGATCCGCCGGGCCAGGTCCGGGCCGCCGGTCGCCGAGTCGTCGTCCGCCGCGTCGTACAGCGCCTGGACGACGAGGGTGGTGGCCTGCTGCTCGGTCAGGTCGCCCCGGTACAGCTTCTTCATCGACCCGCGCGCGAAGATCGAGCCCGAGCCGGTGGCCGCGTACCCGTGCTCCTCGGAGCGTCCGCCGGTGACGTCGTAGGAGAAGATGCGGCCCTTCTCGCGGCCCTCGTCCCAGCCCGCGAAGAGCGGCACCACGGCGAGGCCCTGCATGGCCATGCCGAGGTTGCTGCGGATCATCGTGGACAGGCGGTTGGCCTTGCCCTCCAGGGAGAGCGTGGCGCCCTCCACCTTCTCGAAGTGCTCCAGCTCCAGCTGGAACAGCTTCACCATCTCCACGGCGAGACCCGCCGTACCGGCGATGCCGACCGCGGAGTACTCGTCGGCCGGGAACACCTTCTCGATGTCCCGCTGCGCGATCATGTTCCCCATGGTCGCCCGCCGGTCACCGGCGAGCACGACCCCGCCGGGGAAGGTGGCGGCGACGATCGTGGTGCCGTGCGGCGCCTCGACGATCCCCTCGGGGAGCTTCCGGTGGCCCGGGAGGAGCTCCGGCGAGTGGTCGGCGAGGAAGTCCATGAACGAGGACGAGCCCGGCGTCAGGAAGGCCGCGGGTAGACGCCCGATGCTACGAGTGTTGGCTTCCACGCGTTCCCTCCAGATATGAGTTGGCCCGACGAACTGTGTCGGGATCGTCTCCCAACGTGCCGATGGCCGAATTGCAGTTGAAGCACCGTACGCCACGGACCCTACCCGTCCCGTGACGATGATCCACATGGACGGCCGGCGCCTTTCGGCAGCCCTGGGGAAGACCGTCCCGCGAGGCCGGGCGGGGCACGGCCCGCGGGAGCACCGCGAGCCATGCCGCACGACCTCCGGGCAAAGCGGACGCTTCGCCCGGTCGCACCTCGCTCCACCACGGACGCTGCTGGAGATCCACGACCTCAGCCCCCCGTCGCGCACCTAGGAACCCAAGGTGTGGCTACTCGCCGCCCTTTTGGACGAAGGAACGCACGAAGTCCTCGGCGTTCTCTTCCAAGACGTCGTCGATCTCGTCAAGCACCGAGTCGACGTCGTCACTCAGCTTCTCCTGGCGTTCCTTGAGGTCGGAGCTCGCCTCCGTGGTGGTCTCCTCGACCTCCTCGGTGGAACGCGTCGCCTTCTGCTGTCCGCCGCCGGTGTCCTTGGTCGCCATATCCTCACCCCGCTCGAATCTGCCCGCTCGATTGGATCTTTACAAGATCAGACCCTACAAGCCGGGACTGACATCGGCCCTGCGGTTTTCCGAATCGCCCGGGCACTGTTCCCATGATTCCCAGCGCCCGGGCATTTCAGCCGCGCTGACCGCCGGAAAGGACCCGGACCAGTTCTTCGGCCGTGCGGCACCGGTCCAGGAGTTCCTTGACGTGATTGCGGGTACCCCGGAGGGGTTCCAGGGTCGGGACCCGCTGGAGGGAGTCGCGGCCGGGCAGGTCGAAGATCACCGAGTCCCAGGACGCGGCCGCCACGTCGTCCGCGTACTGATCGAGGCACCGGCCCCGGAAATAGGCCCTGGTGTCCTCCGGCGGGCGCGTCTCGGCGCGTTCCACCGCTGGCTCGTCCAGGAGCCGCTTCATCCGGCCGCGGGCCACCAGACGGTTGTAGAGGCCCTTCTCCGCGCGCACGTCCGCGTACTGGAGGTCGACCAGGTGCAGCCGGGCCGCGTCCCAGTCCAGGCCGTCGCGGCGCCGGTAGCCCTCCATGAGCTCGCGCTTCGCCAGCCAGTCCAGTTCGCCGGAGAGGCTCATCGGGTCGTTCTCGAGCCGGTTGAGGGTGTCCTCCCAGCGGATCAGGACGTCCTTGGTCTGCTCGTCGGCGTCCGAGCCGTACCGCTCCTCCACGTACTTCCTGGCCAGCTCGAAGTACTCCATCTGGAGTTGCACGGCAGTGAGCGTACGGCCGCTGCGCAGCGTGACCAGGTACTTCAGGGTCGGGTCGTGGGAGACCTGGTGGAGGGTGCGGACGGGCTGGTCGACGGCGAGGTCGACGGTGATGAAGGAGTCCTCGATCATGGAGAGCACCAGCGCGGTGGTGCCCAGCTTGAGGTAGGTGGAGATCTCGGACAGGTTGGCGTCGCCGATGATCACGTGCAGCCGCCGGTACTTCTCGGCGTCGGCGTGCGGCTCGTCCCTGGTGTTGATGATGGGGCGCTTGAGCGTGGTCTCCAGGCCGACCTCGACCTCGAAGTAGTCCGCGCGCTGGCTGATCTGGAAGCCGTGCTCGCGCCCGTCCTGGCCGATGCCGACGCGGCCGGCGCCGGTCACCACCTGGCGGGAGACGAAGAACGGGGTCAGATGGCGCACGATGTCCGAGAACGGGGTCTCCCGTTTCATCAGGTAGTTCTCGTGCGTGCCGTAGGACGCGCCCTTGTTGTCGGTGTTGTTCTTGTAGAGGTGGATCGGCTGGGCCCCGGGGAGCTGGGCGGCCCGCTCGGCGGCCTCGGCCATGATCCGCTCGCCCGCCTTGTCCCAGAGCACGGCGTCGCGGGGGTTGGTGACCTCCGGCGAGCTGTACTCGGGGTGGGCGTGGTCCACGTAGAGCCTGGCACCGTTGGTGAGGATGACGTTGGCGAGGCCGATGTCCTCGTCGGTCAGCTGGCTGGAGTCGGCGACCTCGCGGGCGAGGTCGAAGCCGCGGGCGTCCCGCAGCGGGTTCTCCTCCTCGAAGTCCCAGCGGGCGCGGCGCGCCCGGTGCATCGCCGCCGCGTAGGCGTTGACGATCTGGGACGAGGTGAGCATGGCATTGGCGTTGGGGTGCCCGGGGACGGAGATCCCGTATTCCGTCTCGATGCCCATTACTCGCCGTACGGTCATGCGGCCCTCCTTGCCCGGCGCCGCTCCCCGCGTGTGCGTGGTCCGGCGGTACCCACGAGCCTAGATCGGCCGCGCGTGTACGGGGAGATCGAATGCGATTCGGTGACTGGAATCGGTGGGTGAAAGCACCGGCTGCGGATGCCCGGTTTCCGGACATCCGCAGCCGGTGCGCGTCACTACAGGTACTGACCGGTGTTGGCCACCGTGTCGATGGAGCGACCGGTGTCCGCGCCCTGCTTTCCGGTGACGAGGGTGCGGATGAAGACGATCCGCTCGCCCTTCTTTCCGGAGATTCGGGCCCAGTCGTCCGGGTTGGTGGTGTTGGGCAGGTCCTCGTTCTCCTTGAACTCGTCCACGCATGCCTGGAGGAGGTGGGAGACGCGAATGCCCTTCTGGTCCTGGTCGAGGAATGCCTTGATGGCCATCTTCTTGGCCCGGTCGACGATGTTCTGGATCATCGCGCCGGAGTTGAAGTCCTTGAAGTACAGGACTTCCTTGTCGCCGTTGGCGTACGTGACCTCGAGGAAGCGGTTCTCCTCGGATTCCGCGTACATCTGCTCGACCACGGACTGGATCATTCCGTGGGCGGCGGCCGCCTTCGACCCGCTGTGTTCGGCGAGGTCGTCCGCGTGGAGCGGCAGGGTGGCCGTGAGGTACTTGGCGAAGATGTCCTTGGCCGCCTCGGCGTCGGGACGCTCGATCTTGATCTTCACGTCGAGCCGGCCGGGGCGCAGGATCGCGGGGTCGATCATGTCCTCGCGGTTGGACGCACCGATCACGATGACGTTCTCGAGGCCCTCCACACCGTCGATCTCGGCGAGCAGCTGCGGGACGATGGTGTTCTCCACGTCCGAGCTGACACCGGATCCGCGGGTGCGGAAGAGGGATTCCATCTCGTCGAAGAAGACGATGACGGGGGTGCCCTCGCTGGCCTTCTCCCGGGCACGCTGGAAGACGAGGCGGATGTGCCGCTCGGTCTCGCCGACGTACTTGTTGAGGAGCTCGGGGCCCTTGATGTTCAGGAAGTAGGACTTCCCGGCGGGCTGGCCGGTCACCTCGGCGACCTTCTTGGCAAGGGAGTTGGCGACGGCCTTCGCGATCAGCGTCTTGCCGCAGCCGGGCGGGCCGTAGAGCAGGATGCCCTTCGGGGGCCGCAGTTCGTGCTCCTTGAAGAGGTCCGGGTAGAGGTACGGCAGCTCGACCGCGTCGCGGATCAGCTCGATCTGGTTGCCCAGACCGCCGATCTTGTCGTAGTCGACGTCCGGGACCTCTTCGAGGACCAGCTCTTCGACCTCGCTCTTGGGCACGACCTCGTAGACGTAGCCGGAGCGGGGTTCGAGGAGCAGGGCGTCGCCGGGGCGGATGGTGATGTCGAGCAGCGGCTCGGCGAGCCGCACCACCCGCTCCTCGTCGGTGTGCCCGACGACCAGGGCGCGCTCGCCGTCCTCAAGGATCTCCTTGAGGGTGACGATGTCCCCGGCGCGCTCGAACTCCATGGCCTCGACCACGTTGAGCGCTTCGTTGAGCATGACTTCCTGGCCCCGCCTGAGCTCGTCGAGCTCGACGCTGGGGCTGACGTTCACCCGGAGCTTGCGGCCCCCGGTGAAGATGTCGCAGGTGCCGTCCTCATTGGCCTGCAGGAAGACACCGAAGCCGGCCGGCGGCTGCGCGAGCCGGTCGACCTCCTCCTTGAGGGCCACGATCTGGTCGCGGGCCTCACGGAGGGTATTGGCCAGTCGCTCGTTCTGAGCGGAGACGCCGGCCAGGTTCGACTGCAGCTCGACGATCCGCTCCTCGAGAATCCTCGTATGACGCGGAGAGTCGGCGAGCTTGCGGCGCAGGACGGCGATTTCCTGCTCGAGATAGGCAATCTGACCGCCGGGGTCGTCAGACCCCCGGCCCGGCCGGATGCCGCGGTTGATGTCGTCGTCGTGGGATGCCACGGTCCTCACCTCCTCCAAGGGGAGCTGGACGCTTCCTGACCCTACCTGCGTGGGTGAAGATTGAAACCCCTAGATCAAAAAGACTCCGGGGTGTGTCCGATCTTCACCCTTGCGCTTCCCCTCACGCCAGGGGAATACCCACCGGGGGTCATTGCAAAAGCGCTCGGTTGTATCGTCGTGTGTGGTCAACACCCGTCAGGCGTGGCCTGACTTACCCGCGGCTCTTCCGCGCGAAGCAGAAACGGCAGGAGATATGAGCGTGCAGCACGAGGCCCCGGTCACGGGTGCCGAGGAGGCGCTTGAGGTCTGGATCGATCAGGACCTGTGCACGGGGGACGGAATCTGCGCGCAGTACGCTCCGGAGGTCTTCGAGCTCGACATCGACGGGCTCGCTTATGTGAAGAGCGCGGACGACGAGCTGCTGCAGGAGCCGGGCGCGACGACGCCGGTCCCGCTGACGCTGCTGACCGACGTGGTGGACTCCGCGAAGGAGTGCCCGGGCGACTGCATCCATGTGCGCCGGGTCCGTGACCGGGTCGAGGTCTACGGTCCGGACGCGGAGTGAGCCGGGCCCGGCGGCGGCCGCGCGCCGGGTGACAGGACGTGCGCGAAGAGCATCCCTCAGGGGGTGCTCTTTTCGCGTTCGGGGCCTTCGGGGCCGATGTCAGACGCTGCGTGCCTGGTCGGACGCGGTACGGACGAAGACACCGCCGCGCCAGTCCCAGCGCACCCGCTCGTGCTGGTCGGGGCAGCAGCTGGGGACGTCGGGGGACGAGTAGCCGTCGAGGGTGGCGTGGACGGCCCGGTCGCGGACGGTGAGGCCCGCGACGTTCTTGAGCTCGGTGGGCGCGACGAGGGTGGCCACCACGCGCGCGTGGGCGCCGGTCGCGTCCGTACCGCGGGTGAGCACGTAGACGCCGCTGGGGGGTGTGCCGGAGCCGGCTTCGCAGTGTACGACTGCGACGGTCTCGGGGTTTCCGTCGCCGTCGAGGTCACCGGTGGCGCGCTGGGCGACCGTGCTGGGGGCGCCGCCGCACTGGAGCGGGTAGTGGGCGGTGGCGGCGTCCGGGGCGGGCAGCGGGGCGGCGGGCGCGGCGGTGGCACCGGCCGGTCCCGGTTGGAGGAGTCCGGCGAGGGCGACGACCGCGGCCATGGCCGTGGCGGTGGCCAGCCAGTGCACCGGGCGGGCGTGGGTGTGCGCGAGGTCCGGGGCGGCGGAGGTCTGCACGCGAGGGGTCTCCTGTGGTGGTGCGGGAGGAGTTCGCCCGGTTCCCGTGGGCCGGTGGGCGGCCGGAGGGAACGGGGGAAGGCTTGTGAACCGGCATCGTGCCACACGTCACAGGAGGGCGGAACAGTCGGGGTGGGCCTGTCGTGCAAGGGGCCCGGACACGCCGGTGCCGCCGTCGGGCTCCTCGCGCTCGGGCGGGAACTCGGCGGCGGCACCGGGATGTTGGTGATGCGTGGGTGACGCGTGGGGTTGCTGCGGCGGGGCCGTCAGCCCTTGTTGGGGCCTTCGTAGTCGTCGCCGTAGGCGCCCTTCGCGGGGCGGCGGCGGCGCATCGGCGGCTCGACGCCGTCGGCGAGGCGCCGGGCGGTGACGAGGAAGCCGGTGTGGCCGATCATGCGGTGGTCCGGGCGGACCGCCAGGCCCTCGACGTGCCAGTTGCGGATCATGGATTCCCAGGGCTGCGGCTCGGCGTAGCAGCCGAACTCGCGGATGGACTCCACGGTGCGCGCGAGCTGTGTGGTGGTGGCCACGTAGCAGCAGAGGATGCCGCCGGGGACGAGCGCCTTGGAGACGGCCTCCAGGCACTCCCAGGGGGCGAGCATGTCGAGGATGACGCGGTCGACATCGGTGTCGGACAGGTTGTCCTGGAGGTCGCCGACGGTGAGCTGCCAGGCGGGGTGCGGACCGCCGAAGTAGCGCTCGACGTTCCCCTTGGCGATCTCGGCGAAGTCCTCGCGGCGCTCGTAGGAGTGCAGCATGCCGTCGTCGCCGATGGCGCGCAGCAGGAAGGAGCTGAGCGAGCCGGAGCCGACCCCGGCTTCCACGACGCGCGCGCCGGGGAAGATGTCGGCGAAGGCCAGGATCTGCCCCGCGTCCTTGGGGTAGACCACGGCGGCGCCGCGGGGCATGGACAGGACGTAGTCGGGGAGCAGGGGGCGCAGCGCGAGGTAGGCGACGTTTCCCGTGGTACGGACAACACTGCCCTCGGGAGCACCGATCAGCTCGTCGTGGGGGAAGGAACCCTTGTGGGTGTGGAAATTCTTCCCGGCCTCGAGCGTGAACGTGTAGTGGCGTCCCTTGGGGTCGGTGAGCTGGACCTGGTCCCCGACCTTGAAGGGGCCGCGACGGCGGGCGGCACCGGTCGGTTCGGACATGTGAACAGGGTACCGGTGTCAGGCGGAGGGTCGTGCCATGGCCTTCACGAACGCCTTCTCGACGTCGGCGGTGGAGAGCACGCCGTAGATCGCGCCGGTCTCCTCGACGACCAGGTACTCGGTGGCGGGGCTGGCCCGCAGGTGGTCGAGGAGGGGCTGGCCGGTGAGCTCGGCGGGGACCCGCATGCCGTCGGCGAGGTCCTGGGTGAGGGCGCTGACGGCGACCCAGGGGCGGCGGTGCTGGGGTACGGAGGCGATGGCGGCCTCGCGGACGATGCCGGTGGGGGTGCCGTGGCCGTCGACGACGACGAGGGCGCGGGCGCCCGCCTCGTTGGCGCGGCGCAGCGCCTCGGAGAGCGGGGTGGCGGACTCGACGGGGATGGCGCGGCGGGTGAGGCTGCGGGCCCGGAGCTCGGGGAGGTGTTCGCGCAGCCGGGCCATCCGCAGGCTGTTGCCGGCGCCGGTCCAGATGATGGCGGCGAGGATCGCGGCGAGCAGGGCGTCGGTGACGGTGGTGAAGCCGCCGATGTCGGCTGTGGAGTTGCCGAGGGCTCCGGTGCGGGTGAGCAGCGGGAGGCCGATGAGGACGGTGACGGCGAGGGCGCGGCCGACCCAGGCGGCGGCGACGGTGCCGCTCATGGCGTTGCCGGTGATCTTCCAGACGACGGCGCGCAGCATCCGGCCGCCGTCGAGGGGCAGCCCGGGCAGCAGGTTGAAGATCGCCACGATGAGGTTGGAGATCATCAGCCCGCCGAGCAGCACGCCGGGGACGGTGCCGGGTTCGACGGCGTACAGGGTGAGCCAGAAGAGCCCGGCGAGGATCAGGGAGAGCAGCGGGCCGACGAAGGCGAGGACGAATTCGCGGCCGGGGGTCTCGGTCTCCTTCTCGATCTCGGAGACGCCGCCGAAGAACTGGAGCTGGATGCGGCGGACCGGGAGCTTGAAGCGGAGCGCGGCGAGGGTGTGGGCGAGCTCGTGGACGAGGACGGACCCGTAGAACGCGATCGCGAAGAACAGCGAGACCAGGTAGCGGGCGGCGCCGAGTTCGGGCAGGACGCGTTCGATCTGGTCGCCGAAGACCCAGGTGATGAGGGCGGCGACGAGGAACCAGCTGGGCGCGACGTAGACGGGCACGCCGAAGGGCCGGCCCATGAGGATGCCGCCGCCCGGCTCCTCGGTCCGCTGCGGCTTGGACTCGTCCTGGTTCACGGGTTCCTTTCGTCGCCGGGCCGTTCGGCCCGCGCGCTCGGTCACGGGTCGATCATGCAGCGCGACGGGTCATGCGTCGATGGTATTCCGCTCGCGCCCGCCGGGTGGATCAGGGTCGCGCCGGGGTCCACTGTCGGTGGCGGGCCGTAGGGTTTCTGTCATGAGTACGAGCGAGCAGCCGGCCGCGGGTCCCGCGGTGGCCAGGACACCCATGTCGTTGTCGCCGTCGCGGGCGAGCGACTTCATGCAGTGCCCCCTGCTCTACCGGTTCCGGGTGATCGACCGGCTGCCGGAGAAGCCGAGCGCGGCGGCGACCCGGGGCACGCTGGTGCACGCGGTGCTTGAGCGGCTGTTCGACGCCCCGGCGGCGGAGCGGACGCCGCCGCGGGCGAAGTCGCTGATCCCCGGCCAGTGGGACCGGCTCCTCGCATCGCGGCCCGAGCTGGGCGAGCTGTTCGCGGACGCGGCCGGGGGCGAGGCCGGGACCGAGCTCGCGGCCGCCGACGGCGGTGCCGCGGCCGAGCGCCTTGCGACCTGGCTCCTGGAGGCGGAGGCGCTGGTCGAGCGCTGGTTCACGCTGGAGGACCCGACCCGGCTCGAGCCCGCCGAGCGGGAGCTGTTCGTGGAGACGGAGCTGGCGTCGGGGCTGCGGCTGCGCGGGGTGATCGACCGGGTCGACGTGGCGCCGACCGGCGAGGTCCGGATCGTCGACTACAAGACGGGCAAGGCGCCCCGCCCCGAGTACAGCGAGGGCGCGCTGTTCCAGATGAAGTTCTACGCCCTGGTGGTGTGGCGGCTGAAGAACGTGGTGCCGCGCCGCCTCCAGCTGGTCTACCTGGGCAGCGGCGATGTGCTGACGTACGACCCGGTGGAGGCGGATCTGCTGCGGGTGGAGCGGAAGCTGCACGCGCTGTGGGACGCGATCAAGCTGGCGACGGAGACCGGCGAGTGGCGGCCGCGGCCGACGAAGCTGTGCGGCTGGTGCGACCACCAGGCGGTGTGCCCGGAGTTCGGCGGCACTCCCCCGGTGTATCCGCTGCCGGTGGTGCCCGCGCGCCCGGCGGCGGGCGCTGTCGACGGTCAGGGCAGAATGGACGGGGTGGACTAGACATTCCCCGGGACCCGGGGGTGCCGGTCCACGCCGCCCGTGTAGGCCCGTGAAGGAGTTGTTCGTGGCGATCCGTGTCCTACTGGTCGACGACCAGCCGCTGCTGCGCACCGGTTTCCGGATGATCCTGGAGGCCGAGCAGGACATCGCGGTGGTGGGTGAGGCCGGGGACGGTCTGCAGGCCCTGGACCAGGTGCGGGCGTTGCAGCCCGATGTGGTGCTGATGGACATCCGGATGCCGCGGATGGACGGGGTCGAGGCGACCCGGCAGATCACCGGTCCGGGCCGGGACGGCCCGGCGAAGGTGCTCGTGCTGACCACGTTCGACCTCGACGAGTACGTGGTGGAGGCGCTGAAGGCGGGCGCCAGCGGCTTCCTCCTGAAGGACGCCCCGGCACACGAGCTGGTGCAGGCGATCCGGGTGGTGGCGGCCGGTGAGGCGATGCTGGCGCCGTCGATCACCCGGCGGCTGCTCGACAAGTACTCGGCGCACCTGCCGTCGGGCGAGGAGCAGGTCCCGGACACGCTGAACACGCTGACCGACCGTGAGGTCGAGGTGCTGAAGCTGGTGGCGCGCGGTCTGTCGAACGCGGAGATCGCGGCGGACCTGTTCGTGAGCGAGACGACGGTCAAGACGCACGTCGGTCATGTGCTGACGAAGCTGGGCCTGCGCGACCGGGTGCAGGCGGCGGTGTACGCGTACGAGAGCGGCCTGGTCCGCCCCGGCGCGCAGTAGCCGCACGACGAGCGTACGTACGACGAGGCCGCCCGTACGGGGCGGGTGACCGTACGGCGAAGGGCCCGGCAGACTCCCCGTGTGCCGGGCCCTTCGCGTACCCGCCGGGCGGCGGGCGGCGGGGCGGTCAGCCCTTCTTGATCTCCCAGAAGCGGAAGACGGTGGACGGGTCGAGCGTCCACTCGAGACCGGTGATGTCGTCGTGGGCGACGGCGTACTGCTTGCCCTGCCACAGCGGCAGCAGCGGCACGTCCTCGGCGACGATGTCCTGGATCCGGCCGAAGGCGGCGGCGGTGTTGCCGCGGTCGGCGGCGGAGGCGGTCTTCGGCAGCAGGTCGCCGGTGATGGTGGCGTTCTCGTAGTGGTTGCCGAGGACGTTGCCCTCGCCGAAGAAGGGGGCGGTGAAGTTGTCGGCGTCCGGGTAGTCCGGGATCCAGCCCTTCACATAGACGCCGTACTTGCCGTCGGCGATGTCCTTCTCGTACTGGTCGGTGCCGACCGACTTGACGTCCACGTCGAACAGGCCGCTGGCGTTGAGCTGTTCGGCTATCGCCTTCAGCTCCTGGTCGGTGGAGGGGCCGTAACGGTTGGGCGTGGACCAGAGGGTGAGGGTGACCTTGTCCTTGATCCCGGCGTCCCGCAGCGCCTTCGCGGCCTTGGCCTTGTCGGGGCTGCCGTAGGTGTCGAAGAAGGCGGTGTTGTGGCCCGCGACGCCCGCCGGGACGATCGAGTAGAGCGGTGTGGCGGTCGACTTGTAGACGTTCTGGACCAGGGCCTCGCGGTCGACGAGGTGGGCGATGGCCTTGCGGACGCCGAGCTTGCCGGCGACCGGGTCCTTCATGTTGAAAACGAGGTGCTGCACCTCGGCGCTGCTGCCCTGGATCACCTCGACGCCCTTGTCGCCGCCGGTGGTCTCCAGGGCGGCGATGTCGGCGGCGGGCAGGCCGCGGTAGGCGACGTCGACGTCGCCCGCGGTGAGCGCCTTGCCGAGGGCGGCCTGGTCGCCGCCGAACAGCTTGAGGGTGACGCCGTCGTTCTTGCGCTTGATGTCGCCGTGGTACTCGGGGTTGGCGGAGAACACGGCCTGCCGGTCGCTGAACGCGTCGAGGCGGTAGGGGCCGGAGCCGATGGCCTTGCCGTCGGTGCGCAGCGCGTCGGCGGGGTACTCGCGGTGGTCGACGATGGACCCGGCGCCGGAGGCGATCTTGCTGGGGAAGGTGGCGTCCGGGACCTTCAGCTTGAAGACGACCGTGCGCGGGTCCGGGGTCTCGATGCTCTCGATGGTGGAGAGCAGCGGGGCCGGGCCCGCGGGGTCGTCGATGGTGAGCGCGCGCTCGAAGGAGAACTTGACGTCCTCGGAGGTGAGCGGGTTGCCGTTGGAGAAGGTGAGGCCGTCCTTCAGGGTGCAGGTGTAGACCCGGCTGCCGGACTTGAAGCCGCATTCGTCGGCGGCGTCGGGCTGGGGCTGGGAGCCGCCCTTGGGGAAGGCGAGCAAGGACTGGAAGACGTTGTTGAACAGCAGCCAGGAGCCGGGGTCGTACCCGGCGGCCGGATCGGCGCTGAGGATCTTGTCCGCCATGCCGACCCGCACGGCGGATCCGGAGTCCCCGGAGTCGCCGCCCTGTTCGGTGCCGCAGCCGCTGAGCAGAGTGGCGGCGAGGCCCGCGGCGAGCGGAGCGGTCAGCCACTTGTTGGGTGCCTTCACAGAACTTGCCTCTTGATCTCTTGTTCCGGCCGGCCGCGCGGGCAGTGCGCGGCCGGTACGACGAAGGGGTCAGGCGTTGCCGCGGCCCAGCTCCCACAGGAGCAGGTCGGACGAGGTGTTCAGCGACCATTCGACGCCGGTCAGGCCGTCGCGGGCGGCGACGTACTGCTTGCCCTGCCAGAGCGGGAGCACGGGGACGTCCTTGGCGACGATCTTCTGGATCTGCTCGAAGACCGGGGTCGCGGCGGTGCGGTCGGCCTGGCGGCGCGACTGCGGGATCAACCGGTCACGGACGGACTGGTTGACGTAGGGGGTGTTGAGGAAGTTGTCGGTGTCGAGGAACGGCGCGACGTAGTTGTCCGGGTCCGGGTAGTCCGGGAACCAGCCGAGGCCGTAGACGCCGTAGTCGCCGCGCTTCTGGGCCGGGCGGAACTTGGCCCACTCGGTGCCCTGGATGCGGGCGTCGAACAGCTTGGTGCCGTTGAGCTGGACGGCCAGCGCCTCGAACTCCTTGGCGGTCTCGGCGCCGTAGTGGTCGGTGGTGTAGTGCAGGGTGACCGGGACGGGGGTCTTGACCCCGGCGTCGCGGAGCAGGTCCGCGGCCTTGCCCGGGTCGGGCTCGCCGTAGGTGTCGATGAACGAGGTGGCGTGGCCGGTGATGCTGGAGGGGATGAGCGAGTAGAGCGGCTCGGCGGTGGGGCCGTACACCTTCTCGATGAGGCTGCCGCGGTCGACGACGGCGGCCATGGCCTGCCGGACGGCCTTCTCCTTGACCTCGGGGGCCTTGGTGTTGAAGGCGAGGTAGCGGATCTCGAGGCCGGGGACCTCGGTGAGCTCGATGCCCTCCTGGGGCTTGTCGGTGAGCTCCTTGATCTGCGCCTGCGACATGGCGCGGGCGGCCATGTCGATGTCGTCGGCGCGCAGCGCCTTGTCCATGGCACCGGCGTCGTCGAACGGGCGCAGTTCGATCTTGTCGTTGCGCAGCGTGATGTCGCCGCGGTACTTGGGGTTCTTGGTGAAGACGAACTTCTTCACCTCGTCGCCGTCGACCTCGGTCTTCATGGTGTACGGGCCGGAGCCGTCGACGTCGAAGCCCGGGCGGAGCTCCTTGCCGTCGTACTTGGCCTTGCTGAGGATGCCCGCGACGGGGGTGGACAGCTTGTACGGGAAGGTCGCGTCGGGCGTGCGCAGGTGGAAGATCACGTCGAGCTCGCCCTGGGTCTCGACGGTGTCGATGTTGGCGAGCAGGGCGGCGGTGCCGTTGTCGGACTTGATCGCGCGGACCCGCTCGATGGAGAACTTGACGTCCTCGGCGGTGATCGGGGTGCCGTCGGCGAAGGTGAGTCCCGAGCGGAGCTTGCAGCGGTAGCTCTCGCTCTCCTTGTCGGTGAATCCGCAGCTCTGGGCGGCCTCGGGGACCGGTCGGCCGCTGCCGCGCGGCACGTGCATCAGGGTCTGGACGGTCTGGCGGAGGATGTTCCAGGCGCCGGTGTCGTACGCGAAGGCGGGGTCGAGGGGGGCGGGGGCGTCCTCGGTCGCGACGAACTGGTCCGTGGTGCCGACGACGATCGCTCTGCCCGCATCCCCTCCACCGCAGCCGGCGAGCAGGGGGGTGAGCAGTGCGGCCACGGTGGGCAGCACCAGGGTCTTGCGGTTCATCTGGGACGTTCTCCTCATCCGGCACGGGGTGACGGCCGGTGGTGGTACAGCGGCTTTCGGTCACTCCGCCGGCCGCCCGTTCGGGGCGGTCGATGGGCCGGGACGGGATGCGATCGGTCCTGTGTACGCGGCGACTTGGGTGATCGCGGGGCACGCTGTGGGGCGCGGCGGAGTACTCGCGAAAGCGTAGTGGCCGGTGCCGGTGGTGCCGGACGGCGCGGGTCCGGGGCATGAGCGCAGAGCGATCATGAATGCGGGGCGCTCGATAGTCATGCAGAGGAATGATTCGTACCGGGCATGGCCGAATCCGGACACAAGGGTGCGGACATCCGGGCGTTTTCGGACGCTGTACGGGGACAGGCCACCCACCGATCGGCACTCTGCGTGATCAAGGTCACGCAGGGTCGTTTTCGGCGGATGGCCTGAACGTTGCGGGGTGTTGCGTGCGCGAACGCGCGGGCGGGCCGGAGCGGGGGCTCCGGGGCCCGGTCAGCGCGCGGCGGGCGAGGCGATCAGGGTGCGCAGGAACGGCACGTCGACCTCTTCGAGGGAGCGGACCACGACCCGGCCGGCGGAGGGCGCGATGGGCGCCACGGAGGGCACGGCGACGACCCGGCAGCCGGCCGCCTCGGCGGCGGCGACGCCGGTGGCGGTGTCCTCGACGACGGCGCACAGCGCGGGGTCGGCGCCGACCCCGCGGGCGGCGGCCAGATAGGGGTCGGGGTGCGGCTTGGTGCGGACGACCTCGTCGCCCGCGACGGTCAGCGCGAAGCGGTCGCGGCCGAGCGAGCCGAGCACCCGGTCGATGATCCGGCGGTGCGAGGCGGAGACCAGGGCGGTCGGGATGGCGTGCCGGGCGAGCTCGGCGAGCAGCCGCTCGGCGCCGGGCATCAGCGGGACGCCGCGGGCGATGCGCTGCTCGAACTTCTCGTTGAGCAGCACGGTCAGCTCCTCGACGGTGATGTCCGCGCCGGTCGCCTCGATCAGATACCCGGCGCTGCGGGTCATCGGGCCGCCGACGACGATGTCCCGCCAGGACTCGTCGAGCCGGTGCCCGAGGTCGGCGAACGCCTCGACCTCCGCGTCCCACCAGAATCCCTCGGTGTCGACCAGGGTGCCGTCCATGTCGAGGAACACCGCCTGCAGCGCGGAGCTGCCGGGGGCGCGGAACAGGGACGCGGGGACCGTACTGGTCATCCGGCACACCTCCATGGAGGGACGAAGAGGCCGGCCGCCCGCCCCGGTACGGGGGTGGGCGACCGGCCTGCACTGGACCGACCAGTGTACGTCTCGTTCACATCAGGCGCAGGGATTATCCCCCGTACCGGTCACCGAGCGTTGAAGTACTTCGCCTCCGGGTGATGGATGACGATGGCGTCCGTGGACTGCTCCGGGTGCAGCTGGAACTCCTCGGACAGGTGGACCCCGATCCGCTCCGGCTGGAGCAGGTCGGCGATCTTCGCCCGGTCCTCCAGGTCGGGGCAGGCGCCGTAGCCGAGGGAGAAGCGGGCGCCGCGGTACTTCAGCGCGAACATGTCCTCGACGTCCTGCGGGTCCTCGCCGCCGAAGCCGAGTTCGGCGCGCACGCGCGCGTGCCAGTACTCGGCGAGCGCCTCGGCGAGCTGCACGGACAGGCCGTGGAGTTCGAGGTAGTCGCGGTAGGAGTCGGCGGCGAACAGCTTGGCGGTGGCCTCGCCGATCCGGTTTCCGACGGTGACGACCTGGAGGCCGACGACATCGGTCTCGCCGGACTCCTCCGGGCGGAAGAAGTCCGCGAGGCAGAGGCGGCGGCCGCGGCGCTGGCGCGGGAAGGTGAAGCGGGTGCGCTCGTTGCCCGCGTCGTCGAGGAGGATCAGGTCGTCGCCCTTGGAGACGCACGGGAAGTAGCCGTGGACCACGGCCGCCTCCAGGAGGTTCTCCGTGTGCAGCCGCTCCAGCCAGCCGCGCAGCCGCGGCCGGCCCTCGGACTCGACGAGTTCCTCGTACGAGGGGCCGTCACCGGCGCGGTTCTGCTTCAGGCCCCACTGGCCCTTGAACAGGGCGCCCTCGTCGAGCCAGGAGGCGTAGTCCTTGAGCGGGATGCCCTTGACGACCCGGGTGCCCCAGAACGGCGGGGTGGGGATCGGGTTGTCGACGGCGACGTCGGAACGGCCGCCGGGCTCCGGCTCGTCGACCTGGAGGACGGCGGCGGTGCCCTTGGCGACCCGGCGCTGCTTGAGCTCGGGCAGGCTGGCGCCGGGGACGCCGCGCTTGACGGCGACGAGGGCGTCCATCAGGCGCAGGCCCTCGAAGGCGTCGCGGGCGTAGCGGACCTCGCCCTGGTAGATCTCGTGGAGGTCCTGCTCGACGTAGGCCCTGGTCAGCGCCGCGCCACCGAGGATGACGGGGTACTTGGCGGCCAGCTCGCGCTGGTTCAGCTCCTCCAGGTTCTCCTTCATGATCACCGTGGACTTCACCAGGAGCCCGGACATGCCGATGACGTCGGCGCGGTGCTCCTCGGCGGCCTCCAGGATCGCGGAGACGGGCTGCTTGATGCCGAGGTTGACGACGTTGTAGCCGTTGTTGGACAGGATGATGTCGACGAGGTTCTTGCCGATGTCGTGGACGTCGCCGCGGACGGTGGCGAGGACGATGGTGCCCTTGCCGTCGGCGTCGGACTTCTCCATGTGGGGTTCGAGGTGGGCGACCGCGGTCTTCATCACCTCGGCGGACTGGAGCACGAACGGCAGCTGCATCTGGCCGGAGCCGAACAGCTCGCCGACGACCTTCATGCCGTCCAGGAGCGTGTTGTTGACGATGTCGAGGGCCGAGGTGGTGGTCAGGGCCTCGTCGAGGTCGGCCTCCAGGCCGTTCTTCTCGCCGTCGATGATCCGCCGCTTCAGCCGCTCCTCCAGCGGCAGCGCGAGCAGCTCCTCGGCCTTGCCCGCCTTCAGCGACTTCGCCGTCGCGCCCTCGAACAGGGCCATCAGCTTCTGCAGCGGGTCGTAGCCCTCGGCGCGCCGGTCGTAGATGAGGTCGAGGGCGGTGGTGACCTGCTCCTCGTCGAACCGGGCGATCGGCAGGATCTTCGACGCGTGCACGATCGCCGAGTCCAGGCCCGCCTTCACGCACTCGTCCAGGAAGACCGAGTTGAGGAGGATGCGGGCGGCCGGGTTCAGGCCGAAGGAGATGTTCGAGAGACCGAGCGTGGTCTGCACGTCGGGGTGCCGGCGCTTCAGCTCGCGGATCGCCTCGATGGTGGCGATGCCGTCCTTGCGGGACTCCTCCTGACCGGTGCAGATCGTGAAGGTCAGGGTGTCGATGAGGATGTCGGACTCGTGGATGCCCCAGTTGCCGGTGAGGTCGTCGATCAGCCGCTCGGCGATGGCGACCTTGTGCTCGACGGTGCGGGCCTGGCCCTCCTCGTCGATGGTCAGCGCGATCAGCGCGGCGCCGTGCTCCTGGGCGAGGCGGGTCACCTTCGCGAAGCGGGACTCCGGCCCGTCGCCGTCCTCGTAGTTGACCGAGTTGATGACGGCGCGGCCGCCGAGCTTCTCCAGACCGGCCCGGATGACCGGGACCTCGGTGGAGTCGAGCACGATCGGCAGGGTGGAGGCGGTCGCGAAGCGACCGGCCAGCTCCTCCATGTCCGCGACGCCGTCGCGGCCGACGTAGTCGACGCACAGGTCGAGCATGTGGGCGCCTTCGCGGATCTGGTCGCGGGCCATCTCCACGCAGTCGTCCCAGCGGGCCTCCAGCATGGCCTCGCGGAACTTCTTCGATCCGTTGGCGTTGGTGCGCTCGCCGATGGCGAGGTAGGAGGTGTCCTGCCGGAACGGCACCGTCTGGTAGAGCGAGGCGGCGCCCGGCTCCGGGCGCGGCTCGCGCACTCCCGGGGTCAGGTCGCGGACCCGCTCGACGACCTGGCGCAGGTGCTCCGGGGTCGTACCGCAGCAGCCGCCGATCAGGGACAGGCCGTACTCGCGGACGAACGTCTCCTGGGCGTCCGCCAGCTCCGCCGGGGAGAGCGGGTAGTGCGCGCCGTCGGAGGTGAGGACGGGCAGACCGGCGTTCGGCATGCAGGACAGCGGGATCCGGGAGTGGCGGGCGAGATAGCGCAGGTGCTCGCTCATCTCCGCCGGTCCGGTCGCGCAGTTCAGGCCGATCATGTCGATGCCCAGCGGCTCCAGGGCCGTGAGGGCGGCGCCGATCTCCGAGCCGAGCAGCATGGTGCCGGTGGTCTCGACGGTGACCGAGCAGATCAGCGGGACGTCGACGCCGAGGGCGTCAAGGGCGCGGCGGGCGCCGATGATCGACGACTTCGTCTGGAGCAGGTCCTGGGTGGTCTCCACGAGCAGCGCGTCCGCGCCACCGGCGATCAGGCCCTCCGCGTTCTGCTGGTAGGCGTCACGCAGCAGCGGGTACGGGGCGTGGCCGAGGGTCGGCAGCTTGGTGCCGGGGCCCATCGAGCCCAGCACCCAGCGCTGGCGGCCGGTGCGGGCGGTGAACTCGTCCGCGACCTCGCGGGCGATCCGGGCGCCGGCCTCGGACAGCTCGTGGACCCGCTCGGGGATGTCGTACTCGCCGAGGGCGGCGTGGTTGGCGCCGAAGGTGTTGGTCTCGACACAGTCGACGCCGGCCGCGAAGTACTCCTCGTGGACGGAGCGCACGATGTCGGGCCGGGTCACGTTCAGGATCTCGTTGCAGCCCTCGAGCTGCTCGAAGTCCTCCATGGTCGGGTCCTGCGCCTGGAGCATGGTGCCCATCGCGCCGTCGGCGACGACGACTCGGCTGGCGAGCGCTTCGCGGAGCGCTGCCGCGCGGGTGCGGAGATCGGCGGACGGATGCGGCGACGAGGCCATGGACGGGCTCCCTGGGATGCGACGGCTGTCGGCTTTGCACGCTCGGAAGAGCGGGCACGGGGTCAGCGTAGCCGGGAGAAAGGCGGGGTGGGCATCGAATCCCAGCTGGTGGACGGCATCCTTTGTGCGGGGACTCCCGGTCCGGCGCTTCGTGTCCGACACTGTCAGGTGTGACGTGAGGTCGGCATCGACCGATAGTGTTCAGCATTGTCGAACACCGTCGTGCGGTCAGGGCGGACACGATCGCGTGAACAGCAGGTGAGGAGAAGGGGCCGGGGATGGCGAAGAACATCCAGTCGCTTGAACGGGCGGCGGCGATGCTGCGACTGCTCGCGGGCGGCGAGCGCCGGCTCGGCCTGTCCGACATCGCCTCCTCGCTCGGCCTGGCCAAGGGGACGGCGCACGGCATCCTGCGCACCCTCCAGGCGGAGGGCTTCGTCGAGCAGGACCCGGCCTCCCGCTATCAGCTCGGCGCCGAGCTGCTGCGCCTGGGCAACAGCTATCTGGACGTGCACGAGCTGCGCGCCCGGGCCCTGGTGTGGACCGACGACCTGGCCAGGTCGAGCGGCGAGAGCGTGCACCTCGGCGTGCTGCACCAGCAGGGTGTGCTGATCGTCCACCACGTCTTTCGACCCGACGACTCCCGGCAGGTCCTGGAGGTGGGGGCGATGCAGCCGCTGCACTCCACGGCGCTGGGCAAGGTCCTCTCCGCCTACGACCCGGTGGCCCACAGCGAGGCCGTGGAGGTCTCGAGGGAGCCGTTCACACCCCGTACGGTCACCCTGCTCAGCGAGTTCGAGACGGTGCTCGACCTGACCAGGGCGCGCGGCTGGGCGGCCGACGTGGAGGAGACCTGGGAGGGCGTCGCCTCGGTGGCGGCGCCGATCCACGACCGGCGGCGGATGCCGGTGGGCGCGGTGGCGATCACCGGCGCCGTCGAGCGGGTCTGCGCGGGCGGCGAGCTGCGCTCGGAGCTGGTGGCGGCGGTCCGCGACTGCGCCCGCGCGGTCTCCCGGGACCTGGGCGCCGGACGCTTCTGACGGCCCGGCGCCGGAGCCGGGGCGCGACACGGGCCGCCGGGCCCGTACGAGACGCGGAACCCGGGCCCGTACTCGTACAACACCAGCCCAACCCGTCGGTAACGATCGCGTTATCGGCGGGTTTTTCACGTCCGCCACCCTTGACGCGCTGTTAACCCTGGCGCAAAACTTCCGTTCATCGGTCGGCATTGTCGAACAGCTACCGGCAATACACGCTAGGGTGTGACAGTGCCAAGGGCCGGCAACGCCCTCACACGAGGGTGCGAACCACCGGAGGGACCCGGGGTTCGCCTTCCCCTGGACGAAGGACAAAGGAGTCGCGGGTGTCCAGCTCCGACATCTTCATCGGCGAGACCATCGGTACCGCCGTACTCATCCTGCTCGGCGGTGGTGTCTGCGCCGCCGTCACGCTCAAGAGCTCGAAGGCCCGCAACGCGGGCTGGCTCGCGATCACGTTCGGTTGGGGTTTCGCCGTCATGACGGCGGTCTACATGACCGCTTCCCTCTCCGGCGCCCATCTGAACCCCGCGGTCACCATCGGCATAGCGGTCAAGGACGGCGAGTGGGGCAACGTCCCCGTCTACCTCGCCGGACAGTTCCTCGGCGCGATGATCGGCGCGGCGCTGGTGTGGATCGCCTACTACGGGCAGTTCCGGGCGCACCTGACCGACCCCGAGACGGTCGGCGAGAAGCCCCTCGAGGGCCCCGGCCCGGTCCTGGGCATCTTCTCCACCGGCCCGGAGATCCGGAACACCTGGCAGAACCTGGCCACCGAGATCATCGGCACCGTGGTGCTGGTGCTCGCCGTGCTCACCCAGGGCCTCAACGACAGCGGCAAGGGTCTCGGCGTCCTCGGCGCCCTGATCACCGCGTTCGTCGTGGTGTCCATCGGCCTCTCGCTCGGCGGCCCGACCGGCTACGCCATCAACCCGGCCCGTGACCTCGGCCCGCGCATCGTGCACGCGCTCCTCCCGCTGCCGAACAAGGGCGGCTCCGACTGGAGCTACGCCTGGATCCCGGTCGTCGGTCCGCTGATCGGTGGCGCCATCGCCGCGGGTATCTACAACATCGCGTTCGCCTGAGCCGTCCTTCTTCCAGTCTTCCCTTGGAGTCCACCGTGACCGACGCCCCCTCCGCCGCCACCGCCTCCCACGGCGCGGGTCCGTTCATCGCCGCCATCGACCAGGGCACCACCTCGTCGCGCTGCATCGTCTTCGACAAGGACGGCCGGATCGTCTCCGTCGACCAGAAGGAGCACGAGCAGATCTTCCCGAAGCCGGGCTGGGTCGAGCACGACGCCGACGAGATCTGGACCAACGTCCAGGAGGTCGTCGCCGGGGCCATCGCCAAGGCCGGGATCACCGCCGCCGACGTCAAGGCGATCGGCATCACCAACCAGCGCGAGACCACCCTGATGTGGGACAGGACCACCGGCCGGCCGGTGCACAACGCGCTGGTCTGGCAGGACACCCGCACCGACGCGCTCTGCAAGGAGCTGGGCCGCAACGTCGGCCAGGACCGCTTCCGCCGCGAGACCGGCCTGCCGCTCGCCTCGTACTTCTCCGGCCCCAAGGTCCGCTGGCTGCTCGACAACGTCGAGGGCCTGCGCGAGCGCGCCGAGCGCGGCGACATCCTCTTCGGCACCATGGACTCCTGGGTCATCTGGAACCTCACCGGCGGCGTCGAGGGCGGTGTGCACGTCACCGACGTCACCAACGCCTCCCGGACCCTGCTGATGAACCTCCACGAGATGGCGTGGGACGAGCGCATCCTGCAGTCCATCGACATCCCGGCCGCCGTGCTCCCCGAGATCCGCTCCTCCGCCGAGGTGTACGGCACGGTCAAGGGCGGCGTCCTGGACGGCGTCCCGGTCGCCTCCGCGCTCGGCGACCAGCAGGCCGCCCTGTTCGGCCAGACCTGCTTCGCCGAGGGCGAGGCCAAGTCCACGTACGGCACCGGCACGTTCATGCTGATGAACACCGGCGACAAGATCATCAACTCCTACAGCGGCCTGCTGACCACGGTCGGCTACCAGATCGGCGACCAGAAGCCGGTCTACGCCCTGGAGGGCTCGATCGCCGTCACCGGCTCCCTGGTGCAGTGGATGCGCGACCAGATGGGCCTGATCAAGTCCGCGGCCGAGATCGAGACGCTGGCCTCCTCCGTCGAGGACAACGGCGGCGCCTACTTCGTCCCGGCCTTCTCCGGGCTCTTCGCCCCGTACTGGCGCTCCGACGCCCGCGGCGTGATCGCCGGCCTGACCCGCTACGTCACCAAGGCGCACATCGCCCGTGCCGTCCTGGAGGCCACCGCCTGGCAGACCCGCGAGATCACCGACGCCATGACCAAGGACTCCGGCGTCGAGCTGACCGCGCTCAAGGTCGACGGCGGCATGACCTCCAACAACCTGCTGATGCAGACCCTCTCCGACTTCCTGGACGCCCCCGTGGTGCGCCCGATGGTCGCCGAGACCACCTGCCTCGGCGCGGCCTACGCCGCAGGACTGGCCGTCGGCTTCTGGCCGGACACCGAGGCCCTGCGCGCCAACTGGCGCCGGGCCGCCGAATGGACCCCTCGCATGGACGCCGACAAGCGCGACAGCGAGTACAAGAACTGGCTCAAGGCCGTAGAGCGCTCCATGGGCTGGATCGAAGAAGAGAACTGACGAGGAGCACATCGCGATGACCACCCTGCAGAGCCTCCCCTCCCTGGGGATGCGTCCGGCCGCCGGTTCGCTTCCGACCCGCGCCGAGACCAGAGAGCAGCTGTCCAAGGCGACGTACGACCTTCTGGTGATCGGCGGCGGCATCCTGGGCATCTCCACCGCCTGGCACGCCGCGCAGTCCGGGCTGCGGGTGGCCCTGGTGGACGCCGGCGACTTCGCCGGCGCCACCTCCTCCGCCTCCTCCAAGCTGCTCCACGGCGGTCTGCGCTACCTGCAGACCGGCGCGGTCAAGCTCGTCGCGGAGAACCACTTCGAGCGGCGCGCGGTCTCCCGCCAGGTGGCGCCCCACCTGGCCAACCCGCTCACCTTCTACCTGCCCGTCTACAAGGGCGGCCCGCACGGCGCGGCCAAGCTCGGCGCCGGTGTCTTCGCCTACAGCGCCCTGTCCGCGTTCGGCGACGGCGTCGGCCACCTGCTCAGCCCCGCCAAGGCCGCCCAGGACGTGCCGGAGCTGCGCACCGACAACCTGAAGGCCGTCGCCGTCTACGGCGACGACCAGATGAACGACGCCCGGATGGCGCTGATGACCGTCCGCGCCGCCGTCGAGGCCGGCGCGGTGGTGCTCAACCACGCCGAGGTCACCGGGCTCCGCTTCACCAAGGGCCGGGTCACCGGCGCCGAGCTCAAGGACCGCCTGTCGGGCGACGAGTTCGGGGTCTCGGCCCGTCTGGTGCTCAACGCCACCGGCCCGTGGGTCGACCACCTGCGCAAGCTGGAGGACCCGAACGCGGCGCCGTCGATCCGTCTTTCCAAGGGCGCCCACCTGGTGCTCAAGCGGACCGCCCCGTGGAAGGCGGCGCTCGCCACCCCGATCGACAAGTACCGCATCACCTTCGCCCTCCCCTGGGAGGACATGCTGCTCCTCGGCACCACCGACGAGGAGTTCGAGGGCGAGCCCGGCGACGTCGCGGTCAACGACAAGGACATCGCCCAGATCCTGGACGAGGCCGCCTTCTCCATCCGCGACCAGCAGCTCGACCGCTCCCTGATCACCTACGCCTTCGCCGGTCTGCGGGTGCTGCCGGGCGGCCCCGGCGACACCTCCAAGGCCAAGCGGGAGACCGTGGTCACCGAGGGCCGCGGCGGCATGCTGTCGGTGGCCGGCGGCAAGTGGACCACCTTCCGGCACATCGGCCGCACCATCATGAGGAAGCTGGAGTCGCTGCCCGGCCACCCGCTGGGCGACGACTACGAGCCGGTCGCCTCGCTGCCGAAGCGGCTGCCGCTGCCCGGCATAGCCAACCCGAACGCGGTCGTGCACCGGCTGCTCGTGGACGGCCCGGCGCCCGGCCCGCGGATGTCCGCGGACACCGCCAAGCACCTGGCCACCCACTACGGTTCGCTCTCCTTCGACATCGCCCGGATGGCGAACGAGAACCCCGAGCTCGCCGAGCGCATCCACCCGGACGCGCCGGAGATCTGGGCGCAGGTCGCCTACGCCCGCGACCACGAGTGGGCCGAGACCGCGGACGACGTGCTGCGCCGCCGCACCACCCTGACCATCCGCGGCCTCGCCACCGACGAGATCCGCGGCAAGGTCGAGGGGATGCTGCGCAAGTAGCGTTCCTGGCGCGATCAGCCTCCCTGGTGCGACCGGCGTCCCTGGCAAGGGATTCACGGGTAGGGGGCGGCCTTCAGGGGCCGCCCCCTACCCGTGCCATGCGGCCGATACACAGTCGACACACTCGACCCGCACAGTGGAGAGCATGAAGTTTCAAGTGCTCTCCCTCATCGGCCACGCCCCGCACCCGCTCACCGGTGAACTTCCCTCCGCCGCCGACCGGTTGGCACAGGTCCTGACCGTCGGCGAGGCCGCCGAACGGCTCGGCTTCGACGCCTACTCGGTCGGCGAGCGGCACGCCGGGCCCTTCCTGTCCTCCAGCCCCTCCGTGGTGCTCGGCGCGCTCGCCGCCCGCACCTCCAGGATCCGGCTGCTCACCGGCGTCACCGTGGTCGCCATCCTCGACCCGGTCCGGATCGCCGAGGACTTCGCCACCCTCGACCAGATCTCGCTCGGCCGGATCGAACTGGTCGTCGGCAAGGGCGCCGAGGCCGGGCACTTCGACCTGTTCGGCCTGGACGAGAAGCGGCAGTGGGACCTCCAGAAGGAGAAGTACGAGCTGCTGCGCCGGCTGTGGACGGAGGAGGTCGTCGACTGGGCGGGCGAGTTCCGGCCCCCGCTGACCAAGGTGACCACGCTCCCCCGCCCGTACGCGGGACCGCCCCGGATCTGGCACGGCTCGGCCACCAGCCTCAACTCCCCCGAACTCGCCGCCAAGCACGGCGACCCGCTGTTCACCGCCAACGCCATCCAGCCGCGGGCCGCCTACGCCCGGCTGATCGCCCACTACCGGGAGAAGTTCGAGGAGTACGGCCACGACCCGCGCCACGCGCGCGTGGCGGCCGGTTCCGGCGGGCTGCTGATCGCCGACACCACCGAGCAGGCCGTCGAGCGCTACAAGGAGCTGTACGAGGCGAAGGTGCGGCAGACCTTCCAGCCGCAACTGGAAGGGAAGGCGGGCTACAACACCCCGTACCGCACCATCGAGGACGCCGTCGCCGACGGGCCGCAGCTGATCGGCTCCCCGCAGCGGATCATCGACAAGATCCTCGGCTACCACGAGGTGTACGGGCACGACCTCCAGTCGATCACCGTCGACGCGTTCGGCCAGTCCGCCGCCGAACAGATCGAGACCCTGGAGCGGTTCGCCGAGGAGATCGCCCCCGTGCTGCGCAAGGAGGCCCCGAGCACGCTCTGGGAGGACTGACACCACGGCGCCGGGCGGGGCCGCGGGCGGCCGTGTGCGGGGCGGAGTTCCTGGGTAGTCGATCAAGGCCGAGATGGTTCTCGGGCGTGGCCGAGGGCTGCGGGCGGGCCGCCGGAAAGGCATAAGGTTGGTCCGTACGACAGGAACTTCGACGAAGGAGGCGCTGGGTGATCGAGCTCGAGGGGGTTCCCGAGCTGATCGACCCGGTCATGGTGGCCGCGTTCGAAGGCTGGAACGACGCCGGTGACGCCGCCTCCGCCGCGGTCGCCCATCTGGACCGGGAATGGAAGGGCGAGGTGTTCGCGGCGCTCGACGCCGAGGACTACTACGACTTCCAGGTCAACCGGCCCACGGTGTGGCTCGACGGCGGGGTACGGAAGATCACCTGGCCGACGACCCGGCTCTCGGTGGTCCGGATCGGCGGCGACAAGCCCCGGGACCTGGTCCTGGTGCGCGGGATCGAGCCGTCGATGCGCTGGCGTTCGTTCTGCAACGAGCTGCTCGCCTTCGCCCATGAACTGGGCGTGGAGATGGTGGTGATCCTGGGCGCGCTGCTCGGCGACACCCCGCACACCCGGCCGGTGCCGGTCAGCGGCGTCACCTCCGACCCGGATCTGGCGCGCACGATGGACCTGGAGGAGACCCGCTACGAGGGCCCGACGGGCATCGTGGGCATCCTCCAGGAGGCGTGCACGCACGCCGGGGTCCCGGCGGTCAGCCTGTGGGCGGCGGTGCCGCACTACGTGTCGCAGCCGCCGAACCCGAAGGCGACGCTGGCCCTTCTGAACCGCCTTGAGGACCTGATCGACCTGCGCATCCCGCTGGGCGAGCTGCCCGAGGACGCGCGGGCGTGGCAGCTGGGCGTGGACCAGCTGGCGGCCGAGGACACCGAGGTCGCGGAGTACGTGCAGACCCTGGAGGAGGCGCGGGACACGGCCGAGCTGCCGGAGGCGTCCGGCGAGGCCATCGCCCGCGAGTTCGAGCGGTATCTGCGCCGCCGCGACCCCGGCCAGGGTCCGGGGCAGGGCCCGGGACCCGGGGTGGCGACCGAGGGCGGCGACACGTCGTACCTGAAGGACGGCGGCGGGGAGCGGACGCGCCCGCCGAAGCCGCAGCAGCCGGGCCCTGAGGCGGTGCCGGGCGGCACGCAGCCGGAGCAGGCGGCGGAGGCGGCGGAGGCCTCGGAAGAGGCCGTGGACGGCCCGGCCGAAGCCGCTCAGGCCGAGGGCTCCGAAGGCCCCGGGAGCCCCGAGCCCGGGAACCAGGAAGACCCCGAGAGCCCGGAAGGGCCCGCGGACGGTCCCACGGGCCCCCAGGGCGGCTGAGCGGTCGGCACCCCGGTCGTACGGGAGGGGCGGCGCCGCCCCTCCCGTACGACCGTGCGCGCCGGGTCCGGTCCTGCCCCGGCGCGCGCGGTTCGGACCCGCGCCGGATCGGACGCGGAACGTCAGAGCTGCGCGATGGCGACGGCGTCGTAGTCCGTCGTCGGCGTCGGGTCCACGTCGAAGCGGGCGTTCGGCAGGTAGATCCGGTCGTCCCACGCGGCCGCCGTCGTCGGGATGCGGAAGCGCGGGTCGGTGATCCGGCCGACCGCGGTGCCCTGGGTGCCGGCGGCGTTCAGGCGGATCACGTCGATCTGGTTGAGCTGCTGCTGGACGACGTAGAGGTCGTTGCCGACGAGCAGCAGACCGTCGCCGTACGGCAGTCGCAGGTCGCCGTGGTCGACGACCGTGGCGGCACCGGTGGCGGTGTCGACGCGGGTGAGGACACCGCCGTCCTGCGAGGTGTTCACGACGAGGAGCGCACGGCCGTCGGGGGTGCGCGCGATGCCGTTGGCGGTGAAGTCGCCGCCCTGCTGCCACGCGCCGACGAGCGGCACGGTGACCGGGGAGCCGACCGGGTCGCCGTTCCGGTTGAGCGACAGACGGTACAGCTGGGGCTGGAAGCTGTCGGTGAACCAGGCGGCCTTCGGCGTCAGCACCACGTCGTTGACCATGGTGTTCTCGGCGCCGATGCCGGTGTAGTTGCGCACGATCGTGCCCTTGCGGGCGTCGACGACGCGGATCTCGCGGCTGAAGCCACCGGCCAGGAACAGCCGGCGCTCGGCGTGGTCGATCTTGAGGCCGACGGTGCTGTGGCCGTCGCCGAGGCCCTGGTGGAGGGTGCGCCCGCGGCCGGTGGCCAGCGAGACGCGGTGCACGGCACCGTTGGTGAGGGAGCCGAAGTAGGCGTAGGGGCTGCAGCCGATGGTGATGCCCTCGGGTGCGAAGCCGTTGGGGAGCGGGAAGGACTCGGGCCACAGGGCCCGTTCCGCGGTGGCCGCCTGGGCGACACCGGTGAGCGGAGCGGTGAGGGCCGTCGCGCCGAGGGCGGCGGCGGCACCGAGAAAGCCTCTGCGTGCGAGAGAACGGGACACGTGCGTCCTTTCGTACATCTGATCCAGCGGTCGGGGAAACATCACCACAACGTCCCCTATTCACGCATCAGTTGGGGCCGTCCGCGGGACCAATTGACCATGAACAGGCGCGGGCCGAGTCCGAAACCCTCCGGTTGCGGACTCGGCCCGCGGGCTCAGGCGCAGTCGAACCGGGCGCCCGCCCAGTCCCCGTGGTCGCCGCTCTTCGAGCCGTTGCTGTCGGATATCCGCAGGTGGACATGGTGGGCGCCGGTGAGGTCGACCCGGACGGGCACCGTCGCCGAGGCGCCGGTGAGCTTGGGCGAGGTCCACTTCACCTGACCGTCGGCTTCGACCGAGAACGTCACCTCCCCATAGCCGTTGATCTCGTCGTCGATGCCGACGTCGGCGGTGAGGGCGGTGCACCGGCCGCCGGTGTACACCTCGATGTCGGAGTCGGCGTGGGCGCCGATCCCCTTGGCGTAGCTGGTCCCGGCGAGGGTCAGCGGGTGTCCGTCGGCGGCGCCCGACTCGCCGTTGGAGCGGTCGCGTTCGGGCGGTCCCCAGCCGTTGGTCGCGGTCAGCCAGACCAGGTCGCTCGCCCAGGCGGGGGCGGTCGGCGGGGGTGGCATGACGTCGGCGGCGAAGCGCTGTGTCGCGGTGCGGTCCTGGCCGGCCGCGCGGTGCCGGACGTCCGCGGTGAGCGTGACCTCGCCGGGGGTCGCTCCGGCGGGCGGGGTGACGGTCAGGGTGACCCGTCGGGTGGTCCCGGCGGCGATCCGGGCGATGGGCGCGGCCGGGGCGACCTGCCAGCCGGCCGGGACGGTGAGGCCGGTGCGTACCCCGGTGGCGTCCTGGGTACCGGCGGTGACGTCCACGGCGACGGTGCCGGGCACGCCCGCGCCGAGCTCCTGCCCGCCGGTCACGGCGGCGGTGGCGGCGGCTCCGGGCACGGCGCCGCCGACCGCGCTGGTGGCGGTGAGGCGCAGTTCGAAGGCGCGGTCGGTGCGCTGGGCGGCGGTCTTGACCTGGACCACTCCGCCGCGGTCGGCGGGGTCGTACCACCAGCCGCGCGGGGCGGCCTCGAAGGCGGCCTTGGAGGTCTGCCGGGGCAGGGCGCGGCCGTCGAGGGTGACGGCGGCGGGCGTGTCGCCGGTGTGGACGGTGAAGCGGTACGGCCGGGCGGCGGGCTTGCCGGTGTAGTCGCCGGTGCTGGCGCCGATCCGTACGGTCACGTCGCCCGCCCCGCGCGCGGGGGCCCGCACGTCGGCGCGCTGGGTGGCGGACCGGCCGGTGCGGTGCTCGCGGGTGACGCCGTCGTCCTCGTACAGCTCGAAGGAGGAGGTGCCCTGCGGGTAGACGTCCCAGGCGATCGGGTCGCCGGGCCTGCGGTCGGTGGCCGAGCGGATGCCGCCGGGCCACATCGGGACGGCGGCCCCGGCCCGTACGAACAGCGGCAGGGTGTCCAGTGGGGCGCTGTAGTCGTTCAGGGTGACCGGGCCCTGGTAGGTGCGGCCGTTGTGGTAGTCGATCCAGGTGCCCTTGGGCAGGTAGATGCCGTCGCGTTCGACGGCGTTCTGGTAGACGGGGGCGACGAGGAAGTCCTCGCCGCTGAGGAATTCGTACTTCGCGGCGTCACTCGCGGCGGCCGGGTCGTCCGGGTACTCCAGAGCGAGCGGCCTGGCGAGCCCGACGCCGGTCTTCGTGGCCCGGTGGGCGTGCGAGTAGATGTACGGGAGCAGGGCCTCGTGCAGTTTGAGCGAGGCGCGGTTGATCGAGGTGTACGGCTCGCCGTGGCGGAAGGGCTGCTTGTCGGTGGGCGCCCAGCCGTCCATGGTCATGGTGACCGGCAGGAACGTCTTCCACTGAAGGTCGCGGGTGTACGTGGTGGGGCTGCCGCCGAAGATGCCGTCGACGTCGCCGGTGGTGTAGGCGAGGCCGGACATGGAGGCGCCCGCGTAGGTGGGGATCTGCCAGCGGATGTAGTCCCAGCTGCCGGACTGGTCGCCCGACCACTGGACGCCGCAGCGCTGTGCGCCGGACCAGCTCTCCGGGGCCCAGGTGAAGCCGCGGGCGTCGCTGTTGGCCTCGATGCCCGCGTAGGCGTCCTTGCAGCCGTCGAGGGCGAACTTGTAGCCCTCGCCGACCCAGGCGACGTCGAGCTTGGCGACCCGCTGGCCCGCCTTGACCTGGTCGCCGAGCCGGTCGATGCCGTCCTCGGTCCACAGCCCGAGCCGGGTGCCGCGGGCCCCGAGGCCCTGGGAGGTCTCGGCGAGGTTCTCGTAGCCGCAGCCGTAGCCGTCGTTGACGAGCATCCAGCCGTTGGGCATGTCGTGCCGGACGTAGTCGTCGGCGACCTCGAGGGCGTCGAGGGTGTGGCGTTCGCCGCGGTTGGCGTTGTGGAGGTAGCAGTCGGCGTCGCCGGTCTCCAGGCCGTACATGGGCGGCAGGAACGGTTTTCCGGTGAGCGCGGTGTACTGGCCGATGACGTCCTTCAGGGCGTTCCCGGAGCCGTTCCCGGGGCCGTTCCCGCCGCCGGTGAAGTAGTAGGCGTCGAAGCGCTGTTCCTTCGCGGTGGTGGTGACGGGGTCGGCGAAGGTGTAGGTGCCGGGGGCGTAGGTGTTGCGGTAGACGCCGTATCCGGCGGAGGAGAGGTAGAACGGGACGGAGTTGGGGTGGCCGCCGTCGTTCCAGTCGTAGTCGACGCCGACCTCGACGGTCTTGCCCCGGTGCGAGGTGTTGCCGCGCCCGTTCTGCATCCCGGCGCCGTAGAACTGCTCGTCGGCGCCGCGGGCGAGGGTCTGCACGGTGCGGTCCTTGTTCCAGCTGAGGCCCTGGGTCTCGGACCACAGCGGGGTGCCGTCGGGGCGGTACGCGGCGAACCTCAGCGGGTTCTTGGCGGCGCGCAGGATCACCTGGTCGGTGCGCAGTTCGTAGGCGTCGCCGAGGTCGGTCCAGCGGGTGGCCGGCGGCGGCCCCTGGGGCAGCACGATGTCCTGCCCGGTGGGGTCGGCGAAGGTGCCGTCGGGGGCGAGTTCGATGCGGAAGGTCTCGGCGGAGACGAAGCTGATCCGGGCCTTGGCCGGTCCGGCCGTGAGCCGGTAGACGGCGCCCGCGGGGTCGGCGGTGAAGCCGGTGACCGCGCCCACGGTGGTGTCCGCGGGGGTGGCCGACGGGGTGTCGGCGGGGGCGGCCGCCGCGCTGCCGCCGGGTCCGGCGAAGGCGGCGAGCAGGCCGAGGAGTGCGCCAACCGCCGCTGTTCTCAGTCGCGTTGGTGATCTCATGTGGCCTGTCTAGCGCCGCGGTGGCGGGGGTGGCCATGGACTCGCGCGGGCCGCTCCTGGACTTATGGGTTCCGGAAGCGGCCCGTGCGACGGTTTTCGGCCTGTCCTCGGCCTGTCGTCGGCCCGTCACGCGAGGGACCCCGCGGAGGGTTCCCGCGAGGGGCGCCCACCGGTGGGGGCGCTCCGCGCGAGGGTGTTACAGGGCCACGCCGAGGAGGGCGTCGACGGCGCGGGAGACGAGGCCGGGGGCGGACTCGTCGGTGCCGCCTTCGGCGGTCTGCAGGGCGGCCCAGCGGTCGACCGCGGCGAGCGCGGCCGGGGTGTCCAGGTCGTCGGAGAGCGCCTCGCGGAGCTCCTCGACGAGCGCGTCGGCGGACGTGCCGTCGGGGCGCGAGACGGCGGCGCGCCAGCGGTCCAGGCGCGCGAGGGCGTCCTGGAGCACCTGGTCGGTCCACTCCCAGTCGGCCCGGTAGTGGTGGGCGAGCAGGGCGAGCCGGATGGCGGCCGGGTCGACGCCGTCGCGGCGCAGCCGGGAGACGAAGACGAGGTTGCCCTTGGACTTGGACATCTTCTCGCCGTCGAGGGCGACCATGCCGGCGTGCACGTACGCCTTGGCCATGGGGAACTCGCCGGTGAGGGCCTGCGCGTGCGAGGCGCCCATCTCGTGGTGCGGGAAGATCAGGTCGGAGCCGCCGCCCTGCACGTCGAAGCCCATGCCGAGGTGGTCGAGGGCGATGGCGACGCACTCGATGTGCCAGCCGGGGCGGCCGGGGCCGAGGCTGCCGCCGTCCCAGCTGGGGTCGCCCTCGCGGGCGGCCATCCACAGCATCGGGTCGAGCGGGTTCTTCTTGCCGGGGCGGTCCGGGTCGCCGCCGCGCTCGGCGGACAGGTGGCGCATCAGCTCGGTGTCGTAGTGCGAGACGGAGCCGAAGTGCGGGTCGGCGTCGACGGAGAAGTAGATGTCGCCGTCGAGCTCGTAGGCGGCGCCGGAGTCCCGCAGCCGCTCGACGAGCGGCACGATGCCGGGTATCGCCTCGACCGCGCCGATGTAGTGCTGCGGGGGCAGCATCCGCAGGGCGGTCATGTCCTCGCGGAACAGGGCGGTCTCGCGCTCGGCGAGGCCGACCCAGTCGATGCCGTCGCGGATGGCCCGCTCCAGGAGCGGGTCGTCGACGTCGGTGACGTTCTGGACGTAGTGAACCTGCCGCTTGGTGTCGAGCCACACGCGCTGAACGAGGTCGAACGCGTTGTAGGTCGCCGCGTGACCCATGTGGGTCGCGTCGTACGGCGTGATGCCGCAGACGTAGATGCGGGCGACGGGGCCGGGGGCGAGGGTCACTCGTCCACCGGTCGCGGTGTCGTGAATCCGGAGGTCGCGGCCCTTGCCGGGCAGGGCGGGGACCTCAGAAGCGGGCCAGGCATGCATGTCCTGAGCGTAACCGGACAGGTGTTCCGGATACGAACCGCACCCGGATCTTGGCCGAGGAGGCGGTCTTGCGGGGCCCGACGGCTTATGCATACCCCCGGGGGGTGTACCCCTGTCCGGAAAGGTTGGCCGAAAACCATCGGCCGACCTGGCGTGGGCCCGCCGTCACACGGGCGGCCACGGGATCGCGGGCCACTGCCCCGACGGTACGGGATGCCGCCCCGAGCCACGCAGCGCGCCGACCCGGTCCCGTACCGCGGCCACCTCGGCGGCCGTCAGCAGGGTCGCGAGCCGTTCCGCCAGCGGAGTGCCCGGGGCCAGCCGCTCGGCGAGCCCGTCGAGCACCGCCACCGCCTCCGGGGTCAGCTCCTCGCCCGCCCAGCCCCACAGCAGGGTGCGCAGCTTGTCGTCCACGTGGAAGGAGACGCCGTGGTCGATCCCGTAGAGCCGGCCGTCCGGCGCGGGCAGCAGATGGCCGCCCTTGCGGTCGCCGTTGTTGATGACGGCGTCCAGGACGGACAGCCGGCGCAGCTCGGGGGTGTCGGCGTGGACCAGCAGCGCGGTGCGGTCCTCGGCCACCTGGGCCAGGCCCACGGCCTTCCAGCCCTCGCCGGCCTCCTCGTCCTCGACGAGCGCGAGCAGCTCGGCCGCCGGGTCCGCCTCGACCCACAGCTGGACCATGCCCTCGCCGTACGGGCCGTCCCGCAGCACGGTCGGCGGGACCAGGCCCCAGCCGGTCGCCTCGGACAGCTCGAAGGCGGCCACCTCGCGCTGTGCCAGGGTGCCGTCGGGGAAGTCCCACAGCGGGCGCTCACCGGCGACCGGCTTGTACACGCAGTCGGCGCTGACGCCCTCGTACCCGACGGTGCAGAACAGCACCGCGTTGGACGCCTCGCGGACCTGGCCGCGCACGGTCAGCTCACCGCGGCCGAGCAGGTCGAGGGTTTCGATCGTCGTCGGAGCCCGATGGCCGCTCATGCGCCGCGACGGTATCCGTTCTGGCGCGGGCAGACATGGCCCTCGGGGTCCAGCGGCAGGCTGCACAGCGGGCACGGCGGGCGGCCCGCGTTGACCACGTCGAGGGCGCGCTTGGCGAACGCCCGCGCCTGGGCGCCGGTGAGCCGGACCCGCAGCATCGGCGGGCCGTTCTCCTCGTCCTGGAGCAGCCGCTCCTCGGCCTCGGCGAGGTCCTCCTCGGAGTCCGCGTCGAGCTCGACCAGCGCCTGCGCCTCGACGATCATGCGCTGCTGCTCGCCGTCCCAGGCGAGCGCCATGGTGCCGACCCGGAACTCCTCCTCGACGGGCGTGTCGAGGGGCGCGGTGTCGGCGATGTCGGTGGGGGCCACCGCGGGGACGGGCGCGTTGCCGCCGGTGCGGCGCACGACCTCGTCGAGCAGTTCGTCGATCCGCTCGGCGAGCGCCGCGACCTGGGACTTCTCCAGGGCGACACTCGTGACCCGGCCGGCCGCGGACGCCTGCAGGAAGAACGTACGGCGGCCAGGCAGCCCGACCGTACCGGCCACGAAACGCTCCGGCGGGTCGTAGAGGAACACCTGACGGGACACGTTTCCCGACTCCCTTGGGTCTCGAACTGTGGTCGTGCGCATACGTCGTGCGCATGCGGTCGTGCGAAGAGGCACCCCGGCCCGGCCGGACGGTGCTACAGCGGCGGATCCACCCTACTGCGCGGAGGGATCACGGTGCGCCCGCGCCGCCCCCGACCTCCGCGGCACCGGATGCGGCGGCGGCCGCCGCATCGGACCCGGCCGGGGTGCCGTGCGGCGCGAGACCGGCCAGGTCGCCGGTGTCGCCGAGGCGCAGCAGGAAGGGTCGCTGAGCGGTGTAGCGGATCGCGGTGACCGAGCAGGGGTCGGCGTGGATCCGCTGGAACAGGTCGAGATGGAGGCCGAGCGCGTCGGCCACGACCGCCTTGATGACATCGCCGTGCGAGCACATCGCGTAGACCGCGTCGGCGCCGTGCTCCGCCTCGATCCGGGCGTTCCAGTCCCGGACGGCGTCCACCGCGCGGTACTGCATGGCGCGCAGGGACTCCCCGCCGGGGAACGCGGCGGCCGAGGGGTGTCCCTGGACGACCTTCATCAGCGGTTCGTCCATCAGCTCGGCGAGCTTGCGGCCCGACCAGTCGCCGTAGTCGCACTCGTTGATCCGGTCCTCGGTGTGCAGCGCGAGCCCGGGCCGGGCGTCCAGGAGCGGCCGTACGGTCTCCTGGCAGCGCTCCAGCGGGCTGGCGACCACCGCGGCGAGCGGGATCCCGGCCAGCCGCCCGGGCAGCGCGGCGGCCTGCGCGGTGCCCCGCTCGTCGAGCGTGACACCGGGCGTCCGTCCGGCGAGCACACCGGAGGTGTTGGCGGTGGAGCGTCCGTGGCGGACGAGGATCAGGGTGGCCATGGGGGCCAGCGTAGGGGGTGCCCGGCGGAGCGCCGCGGGGCGTACGGGTGTGCGGCCGGGCCGCGGCCGGGGGAGAATACGGCCCGTGATCGTGGATTCAGCCATTTATCGGGACGGCCGCAGGACGGAGGGCCCCGCCGACCTCTCGGACGCGCTGGCGGAGGCCAGGGCGACCGGGGACGCCTTCCTGTGGGTGGGGCTCCACGAGCCGACCGAGGCCGAGTTCGCCCATGTCACCTCGGAGTTCGCGCTCCACCCGCTCGCCGTCGAGGACGCCCTGACCGCGCATCAGCGGCCCAAGCTGGAGGTCTACGACGACTCGCTGTTCGCGGTGCTCAAGCCGGTCGTGTACGAGCCGGAGAGCGACCGGGTGTCCTCCGGCGAGCTGATGGTGTTCCTCGGCGACTCGTTCGTGGTGACCGTGCGGCACGGCGCGGGCGGCCCGCTGGCGGCCGTGCGCAAGCGCCTGGAGGCCGAGCCCGAGGTGCTCCGGCACGGGCCCGCGTCGGTGCTCTACGTGATCAGCGACGCCGTGGTGGACCACTATCTCGACATCGCGGGCGAGCTCCAGGTCGACCTGGAGGAGCTGGAGGCGGACGTCTTCGCGCCGACCGGCGGCAGCACCGCGCGGACCGCCGAGCGGATCTACACGGCCAAGCGGCAGGTCCTTGAGTTCCGCCGGGCCAGCGTCCCGCTGGCGGGCCCGATGGCCCGTCTCGCGGGCGGTCAGGTGCCGTTCGTGCCGGACCGCTCGATGCCGTTCTTCCGTGATGTGCACGACCATCTGCTGCGGGCGAACGAGCAGGTGGAGGGCCTGGACCGGCTGCTGTCCGACGTGCTCTCGGCGCATCTGGCGCAGATGGGCGTACGGCAGAACGACGACATGCGGAAGATCTCGGCCTGGGCGGCGATGGCCGCGGTCCCGACGATGGTCGCCGGGATCTACGGCATGAACTTCGAGCACATGCCGGAGCTGCACTGGGTCTGGTCCTACCCGGCGGTGATCCTGCTGATGGCCGGGGTGGTGGCCGGTCTTTACCGGCTGTTCAAGCGGCGTGGCTGGATGTGAGCGGTAGGTCTGAGCGGTACGGATCCTGTACGGCTCCGGGGCCCGCGGCCATGTCCGGCCCGCGGCCCCGGGCGCTCGGCCCTGGGCCCTGGGCCCTGGGCCCAGTCCGGTGGCCGGCCGGGGTCAGAACACGGGGGCCGGGGTCGCCGGGCCGCCGAGGGCGTCGCGGCGCTCGGGCATCTTGAGGTCGACCATCCTGTGCCAGCCCGCGCCGCGCTCCCACGCGTACATCCCGTGGATGCCCGCGGCGAGCGCCCCGGCCTTGGCCTTCGGCCAGCGCAGGATGCGGCCCATGTGGCTCATCACGGCGAGGCTGACGTCCCGGTAGACCTGGATCTCGGCGAGCGCGGACTCCCGCAGGATGCGCTGGATCAGCCGCCCGTGCCCGGCGTCGTTGAGCCGGAGCAGCTCCTCGTGGCAGTACGAGAGGTGGTTGGTCTCGTCGTTGTCGATCATCCGGATCGCCTTGCCGAGCTCCGGATGGTCGCCGAAGTACTTCACCAGCATGATCATCTGGTCGGCGGCGCGCTGTTCGGTGACCCGGCTGTGCGCGAGGTAGACGATGATGTCCTCCTCGCTGAGCGGCTGGTCCCGGCGCAGCTTGTCGTGGGCGAGGCCGATGCCGCGCCGCTCCAGGAGCATCGTGTAGTCCGCCTCCGGGGGCACCGGCACCGGATCGAGGCCGCGCTTGCGCAGCAGCGCGTTGAAGATCCGGCCATGCTTGTCCTCGTCGGCGCCGTGCCGGGTGATCTTGGGGGCGAGATCCCGCATCCCGGGCGCGACGAGGGCCGCGATCCGGCCGTTCTCCCAGCCGCCCTGGGCCTCGCCGCTGGCGGCGATGGAGCAGAAGAGCTGGAACGACTCGTCGTTGTCGACGATTTCCTGGAACAGACCCTTGGCCGTGAGCATGGCTGCCACCTCCCGTGATGTCCGAGTCAAGTGCGACACGCGCGCGTGGGCAACAGGAGACGGTGGCGGCTGGGCCGAACGGGGAGAGGCGGAAGCTCGGACGGCGCGCCTCGGAGAGGTACGGCGAGGGGTGCCGGAAGGGGTACGGACACGGGTACGGGCGGGGGTCCGGAATCAGCCAACGGGGCCCGTACGGCGCGCGGCGGGGGCGCGGGAAGTACCGCGGGGCGCGTAACCCGGGGGCGCCGTCGCCCGTTGTGCTGCGTGACGGCCGTGGCGGGGAAGACCCCCGAGCCCCCACCACGGCCGCGGACCTCCCCGCGTTACGCCAGTCCGGCCCGCTCCAGCGCCTCCACGCCCGCCCGCAGTGCCGCCACCCGCTCGTCGAGGGTGAAGCCGGCCGGGGCGAGGGTCAGGGTGGTGACCCCGGCCGCCGCGTACGCCGTCATCCGGTCGGCGATCCGGTCGACCGAGCCGAGCAGCGTGGTCTGGTCGATCAGCTGGCGCGGCACGGCCGCCGCGGCACCGGCCTTGTCGCCGGACAGGTACGTGTCCTGGATCTCGGCGGCGGCCTTCTCGTAGCCCATCCGCTGGGCCAGCTGGTTGTAGAAGTTCTGCTTGCGGCTGCCCATGCCGCCGACGTAGAGCGCGGTGTACGGGCGGAAGATGTCGGCGAGCGCGTCGATGTCGTCCCCGAGGGCGAGCGGCAGCGTCGGGTGGACGTCGAAGCCGTCCATGGTCAGCCCGGCCTTCTCGCGGCCCGCCCGCAGGTGGCGCAGCGCGGTCTCCTCCAGGTGCTCGGCGGCCGGGAAGATCAGCAGCGCGCCGTCGGCGATCTCGCCGGTCTGCTCCAGGTTCTTGGGGCCGATGGCGGCGATGTACAGCGGGATGTGGGGGCGGGTCGGGTGCACCGTGAGCTTGATCGGCTTGCCGGGGCCGCCGGGCAGCGGCAGCGTCCAGTGCTCGCCCTCGTGGGTCAGCCGCTCGCGCGACATGGCCTTGCGGACGATCTCGACGTACTCGCGGGTGCGGGCCAGCGGCTTGTCGAACTTGACGCCGTACCAGCCCTCGGAGACCTGCGGTCCCGAGACGCCGAGGCCGAGCCGGAACCGGCCGCCGGACAGCGAGTCGAGGGTGGCGGCGGTCATCGCCGTCATCGCGGGCTGACGGGCCGGGATCTGCATGATCGCCGAACCGATGTCGATCCGCTCGGTCTTGGCGGCGACGTAGGACAGCACGGTGGGCGCGTCGGAGCCGTACGCCTCCGCCGCCCAGCACACGTCGTAGCCGAGGCGGTCCGCCTCCTGGGCCACGGCCAGGTTGTCGCCGTCCATGCCCGCGCCCCAGTAGCCGAGGTTGATGCCGAGCCGCATGCCACGTACCCCTTACCCATCGGTAACGTCCCTGTTCCGGGGACTCTAGCGCGCGGCCCCGGCATTCGTCAGGAGGCGGCCGGGGACCGGTGCGGGGCAGGGCGGGGCGGCCCCCTCCGTCGGTCCCCCGACGGGTCCGCCGCCGGGTCCGCCGCCGGGCCTGTGGACAGGTTGTCCACAGGGTGTCTCCGCGTGGTGCCATGGCCAGTACTCTCGCGGCCATGGAGCAGAGGCATCTCGGACGTACCGGCCTGCGCGTGTCCCGCATCGGGCTCGGCACCCTCACCTGGGGCCGGGACACCGACGAGCACGACGCGGCCGAGCAGTTGAAGGCGTTCTGGGACGCGGGCGGCACGCTCGTGGACACCGCCGACGTGTACGGCGGCGGCGAGGCCGAGTATCTGCTGGGGCGGCTCATGGAGCGGCTGGTGCCGCGTCAGGACCTGGTCGTCTCCACCAAGGCGGGCAGCGTCCCCGACCCGGACCGGCGCACCGACGGTTCGCGCGGCCATCTGCTCGCCGCGCTCGACGCCTCCCTCGCCCGGCTCGGCACCGACCACGTCGACCTGTGGCAACTGCACGCCTTCGACCCGTGCACGCCCCTGGAGGAGTCGCTGCAGGCGCTCGACATAGCGGTGCGCAGCGGTCGCGCGCGCTATGCCGGGGTGTCCAACTTCTGCGGCTGGCAGCTCGCCAAGGCGGGCACCTGGCAGCTGATGGGTGACCGCACCCGGCTCGCCGGTGCGCAGCTGGAGTACTCGCTGCTGCAGCGCGGCATCGAGCGCGAGGTGCTGCCGGCCGCGCTCGACCTGGGCATCGGGCTGCTGCCCTCCTCGCCGCTCGGGCGCGGTGTGCTCACCGGCAAGTACCGGCACGGCACCCCGGCCGACTCGCGCGGCGGCTCGGAGGCGCTGGCGCCGTTCGTGGAGCCGTATCTGGACGACACGGCGAGCCGGATCGTGGACGCGGTCACCACGGCGGCCGACGGCCTCGCCACCACCCCGCTCCAGGTCGCCCTCGCCTGGGTCCGCGACCGCCCCGGCGTCACCGCCCCGATCGTCGGCGCGCGCAACGCGCAGCAGCTCACGGCCGCTTTGTCAGTGGAGGGGCTTAGTCTTCCTGACGAGATCTGCCGGGCTCTCGACGATGTGTCGGCGCCCGTGCACCGCTATCCGGATCACGACTGGAGCACCTTGTGACCGAGCCTTCCGGCGCCACCGCGCCGCAGCCCGACGCACCCGAGACGGAGCCCGGGGCCCCGGAGCCGTCGCAGGCCGCGGCCGACGGTGGCGCGGATGCGGATGCGGATGCGGATGCGGTCCAGGACGCCGGTACGGGCGAGGTGACTGAGGCTGAGGACAAGGACGAGGCCGAGGCTGAGGCTGAGGCCGACGCCGATTCGGTAGAGGCGGAGACGGCCGAGGGCGCGGCCGACGCCGAGGGCGCGGAGGGTGCGGACGGCACGCAGCTTTCCGAAGCGCAGGCGGAGCTGGCCGCGCAGCGGGAGCTGCGGGCGCGGATCGAGCAGCGCAAGGCCGAGCGTGCCGCCCCGGTCGAGGCGGGCACCAAGCTGACCGGCACGGCCGCCGACCTGCTCGCGGCGGTGCGCGCGGTCGAGAGCGGCGCGAAGCCGGTCTCCGTGCCGCGTGTGGAGGTCCCCGCGCCGTCGCGGCCCGCCCCGGCCGCCGCGCCCGCCACGACCGTGCGCCCGGCACCGGCCCCGGCCCCGCCGGTGACCGAGGAGACCACGGCCTCCGTGCGCGAGGTGCTGGTGCGCGGCGGGGCGCCGGAGACCCTGGCGCCGCAGGTGGCGGCGGTGCTCGGCGAGGGCGCCGCCCGGGCGCTCGCGGCCGACCCCTGGCAGTTGCTCGCGGTGCCGGGCACCCGGCCCGAGCAGGCCGACGGCTTCGCCCGGGCGCTGCTCGGTCCCCAGTGCGGCCCGGCCGACCCGCGCCGGGTGGTCGCGCTGGCCGCCTGGCTCCTGGAGCAGGCGGCCCTCAAGGGACACACGGCCCTGGAGATCGGAGCCGTACGGGACGGGCTGGCCCGGCTGTCCGTGCCCGAGCCTGACCAGGCCGTCGAGCTGGCGGTGTCGGAGGCGGCCGTCCTGGTCTTCCAGGAGGAGGACGAGGACGTCGAGGGCGCCGCAGAGGAGTGGGACGATGAGGAGTCGGACGACGAGGGCGGGGACGCGGACCAGCGGCCGGGTCCCGGTGCCTCGGCCGCTCCCGAGGAGCCTGCCGCGCCGGTCCTGATCGGCCTTGAGCGGTACGCGCTGGCGGAGGAGTCCCTGGCCGACGGGCTCGCCCGGCTGGTCCGCACGGTCGAGCCCGCCGAGTGGGAAGGGCCCGAGCTGGCCCGCGCCGCCGGGGCGCACGGCCTGGTCCTCCACACCGGCGGGGAGACCGCCCGCAGCGAACCCGCCGCGCTGGCCACGGCGGCCCGCGCGCGTGGCCTGCGGGTGGCGCTGGCGGCCCACACCGGCCGGGACGGCGCCCTGCCGCTGCCCGCGCTGCTGTCCGGCACCGCCGGTCCCGGCCGGGACGCGGAAGGCACCCTCGCCCTCGACCTGCTGGTGCTCCTGGACGCGCCGCAGCTGGACGTCGAGACGGCGGCCTCCCTGGTGGAGGCGCTGCCGGACGGCGCCCGGCTGGTGCTCAGCGGCGATCCGCACGTCCTCGGCGCGGCGGGCCCCGGCCGGGTGTTCGCCGATCTGCTCGCGGCCCGGCTGGTCCCGCAGATCGCGTCCCGGGTGCCCGATCCCGGCCCGGTCGGCGAGCTGGTCTCCGGCATCGGCGTCGGCGAGCTGAACCAGGTGGCGGCCCCCGGCAAGGAGGTCGTGATCGTCCCGGTCCGGGACGCCGGGGAAGCGGTGCACCGCACGGTGCAGCTGGCCGCCGACTCGATCCCGCGCGCGCTCGGGGTGCCCGTCGAGCAGACCCAGGTGATCACCGTCGGGCACGGCGGCTCGGCCGGCACCCGCGCCCTCAACACGGCGCTCAAGCAGCGTCTGAACCCGGGCCCCGGCCGCTTCGGCGGCTTCGACCCGGGCGACCGGGTGGCCCACTCCCCCGCCCCCGGCCGTACGGTGACCGGCACGGTCGTCTCGGCCGACGCCGAGGGCCTGCACCTGGACTGCGCGGGCGAGAAGGTCGTCGTACCGAAGGAGCGGGTCGAGTCGACGCTGCGGCACGGCTGGGCGCTCACCGCCCACCAGGCCGCCGGTTCGCGCTGGCCCGCCGCCGTGGTCGTGCTGCCGGGCGACGCGGCCGGGGGCCTGACCCGGGCCTGGGTCTACACCGCGTTCAGCCGCGCGGAGCGCCACCTGTCCGTGGTCCACGGCGTGGAGCAGGCACTGCCGCGCGCGGTCGCCGAGGGCCGCGACCCCGAGCGCACCACCCGGCTGCGCCCGCTCCTGGAGGCGCTGCTCCACGAGCCGGAGGAGCCGGCGGAGGCCCCGTAGCCCCACGGAAGCCCGGAATCGCGAAACGGCGCCCTCCCACCGGTCGTTCCGGACGGGAGGGCGCCGTTGTGGCGTGCGTCAGCCCTGACGGACCTGGTCCTCCAGGTCCTCGTCCGCCTCGTCGTCGAAGACGGCACTGATGTCGAAACGGCAGACGATCCGCTCCGGATCGGCCTGGTCGAAGGGCGAGTTCAGCCACTCCCCCGGCTCGGGCAGTTCCTCGGCGGCCTCGACCCAGAGGGTGGAGTCCCCTTCCTCAAGACCGAAATCCTTGTGCCGGGACGCGATTTCGTCAGGTTCGAACTCACCGAAGAGCACACCGAGCGCCTCGTGGGCGGTGCCCGCCCCCTCGTCCCGGTCGAACTCGGCGACCCGCCGGGCCTGCGCGATCAGACGCTGCGGCTCCACCACGGCGTAGTCCCGGCGGATCAGCACGCTGAGCGCGTGCGGCTCCTCCGGGCCCGCGTAGGGCGGCAGTGAGTCGTCGGCGCCGGGGATCTCGAAGGGCGTGACCTCGTCGTACCGGTCGTAGAGGGCCTCGTCGTACGCCTCGGCGGCCGCGGCGAGCGCGTTGAATGCCTCGTAGACACCCGGGTCGTCCTCCCCGGTGCGGCCTTCGACCGCCGCGAGGTGACGGTCCAGTGCGGCTTTGACCGCCTCGGCGGCGGCGCGTACCTCGGCAGCGGTGGGCTGCGCAGCATCAGACATAGGACAGACGCTATCCGTACCAGGGCCTTGGCCGCACAATAGATGCGATGCCGGAATACGAATTTGTCGACGTGTACGTGCCGCGAGGGGTCTCCCGCAAGGAGGCGACGCGGCTTCTGACCGACCATGCCGAGTACGGACACTGGGAGTTGGACCGCCTGAGCCTGCACCGGGACGGCAGCCGCCGGGTGCGCCTGCGCCGCCGCATCATCCGTCAGATCCGCGCCACCTGGTGAGCGAGCACACAAGAGGGGCCCCGCAGCGCGGGGCCCCTTCGTCATCGTGGCGCAGCCGCCGGAACTAGTTGGAGCGCCGCGCCCGCCGGTAGATCACCGACCCGGCGAGCACCATCCCGGCCGCCGCGGGAACGGCCATCCCGAGGGGCTCGGAGCCGGTGTGCGCGAGCTGGGGGGCGGGGGTGTGCGGGGTGGTGGGGCTGTGCGGGGTGATGGGGGTACCGGGGGTCCCAGGAGTACCGGGCGTACCCGGAGTACCGGGCGTACCCGGAGTACCGGGCGTACCCGGAGTGCCGGGGGTACCAGGCGTACCGGGGGTACCAGGCGTACCGGGGGTTCCCGGGGTTCCAGGCGTACCCGGGGTGCCCGGCGTCTCGGGAGTACCAGGCGTTTCCGGCGTACCGGGGGTGCCCGGGGTCCCAGGCGTCTCGGGCGTACCGGGAGTCTCCGGCGTCCCAGGGGTCTCGGGAGTCCCAGGGGTGCCCGGCGTACCGGGGGTTCCAGGGGTCTCAGGAGTGCCAGGGGTTCCGGGAGTCCCGGGCGTCTCCGGCGTACCGGGATGCTCTGGGTGCTCCGGGTGCTCGCCCTCGTTCCCCGGACCGGGGTGCTCGGGCTGGCCCGGCGTCTCCCCGTAGCCAGGCGTCTCCCCGTACCCGGGCTGCTCACCGTACCCCGGGTGTCCGTGGTGTCCGGGGGAGCACGGCTGGCCCGGGTGCTCCGGGTGGGTCTGGCCGACGCCGTGACCGCAGTCGTTCTGGCTGACGGCGTTGCCGATACCGATGCCGTTGACGCTGTTGCCGCACAGTTCGACGGGGGCCTCGACGGGGACCGTCACATGGTTGCCGGAGGCGATGCCGGGAGACCCGGCGGTGTGGCCGCCGGTGGAGGAGCCGTAGCCGCCCTCGTCACCGTAACCACCTCCGTAACCTCCGTACCCCCCGTACCCTCCCTGACCGCCGTATCCGCCATACCCCCCGTAGCCCTGGTACCCCTCGTACCCCTGGAATCCACCGTGGTCGACGTAACTGCCGTGGTGACCGGCATGACCGACGTGACCGGTGTGGCCGGAGGGCTCGGCCGACGAACCCCCGTGGTTGGCGCAGTTGTTGCCGAAGGCGGGGTTGAGGAGGCCGATCACGGAGACCGTGTTGCCGCAGACGTTCACGGGGGCGTGCACCGGGAGTTGGACGTTGTTGCCCGAGGCGACGCCCGGGGAGTCGGCGGCGGTGGCGGCCGCGCCGGTGGCCGCCTGGGCGTAGCCGCCGCCGAGGGCGATCACGCCACCCGCCGCGGCGACGGTGACGATGCTCTTGCGGGTGATGCTGGTGACCTGTCGCATTGCTCGATTACCTGACTTCTCGGCTCGTGACGAAATCAACACCGGCCCCGGAGTGCATGGCACGCACTCCGGGGCCGGACTTGGCTCAGCTCAGACCCTCATGGGGTCGACGCGGAACGTCAGGCGTTGACGCAGGTGTTGCCGAAGGACGGGTTCAGCAGCCCGATCACGGAGACCGTGTTGCCGCACACGTTCACCGGGACGTGGATCGGGACCTGGACGACGTTGCCCGAGAGCACGCCGGGGGAACCGATGGCGGCACCCTGGGCACCCGAGTCGGCAACGGCCATGCCCGCACCCGCGAGAACGAGACCGCCAGTGGCAGCCGCAGCAGCGACGACCTTCTTGATCATTATTCCTCCTTGTAGGCAATGCGGTCCCAGCCGCGGACCGCACACCTGTAACGAGGGGGGATCAGGGGGGCTACGAGCCCCCAGGGTCATTCACTCTTTCCGGTGCCCTACGCACACCCGCCCGAATCAGGGCGGGTGCGCCGGGGCGCGTTCAGCTGGCGTCGATGAAGCGGTCGAGGACGCGGACGCCGAACTTGAGGCCGTCGACGGGGACGCGCTCGTCGACGCCGTGGAACATCCCGGCGAAGTCGAGCTCGGGCGGGAGCTGGAGCGGCGCGAAGCCGAAGCAGCGGATGCCGAGGTCGTCGAAGGACTTGGCGTCGGTGCCGCCGGAGAGCATGTACGGCACGGCGCGGGCGATCGGGTCCTCGGCGCGCAGGGCCAGCTGCATGGCGTCGACGAGAGAGCCGTCGAAGCTGGTCTCCAGTGCCTTGTCGCCGTGCACGTCCTCGCGCTTGACGCGGGGGCCGAGGATGCGGTCGAGGTCGGCGAGGAACTCCTGCTCGTAGCCGGGCAGGAAGCGTCCGTCGACGTGGGCGGTGGCCTGGCCGGGGATGACGTTGACCTTGTACCCGGCGCCGAGCATGGTCGGGGCGGCGGAGTTACGGAGGGTGGCGCCGATCATCTTGGCGATGCCGCCGAGCTTGGCGAGGGTGGCGTCCATGTCCTCGGGGTCGAGCGGGGTGCCGAGGGCGTCGGACAGCTCGTCGAGGAAGGACCGTACGGTCTTGGTGACGCGCACCGGCCACTGGTGGCGACCGAGGCGGCCGACGGCCTCGCAGAGTTCGGTGATGGCGTTGTCGTTGTTGGTCATGGAGCCGTGGCCCGCGGTGCCCTCGACCGTGAGGCGCATCCAGTGCATGCCCTTCTGCGCGGTCTCGACCAGGTAGAGGCGCAGGTTCTCGTTGACGGTGAAGGAGAAGCCGCCGACCTCGCCGATGGCCTCGGTGACGCCCTCGAACAGGTCGGGGTGCTTGTCGACCAGGTGCCGGGCGCCGTAGGTGCCGCCGGCCTCCTCGTCGGCGAGGAAGGCGAGCACGATGTCGCGGGGCGGCTTGCGGCCGCTGCGCAGCCGGTCGCGGACGACCGCGAGGGTCATCGCGTCCATGTCCTTCATGTCGACGGCGCCGCGGCCCCAGACGCAGCCGTCGGCGATCTCGCCGGAGAACGGGTGGTGGGTCCAGTCCTCGGCGTTGGCGGGGACGACGTCGGTGTGGCCGTGGATGAGCAGGGCCGGCCGCGAGGGGTCCTCGCCCTCGATCCGGGCCACGGTGGAGGCCCGCCCCTGGTGCGACTCGATGATCTGCGGCTCGAGCCCGACCTCGGCGAGCTTCTCGGCGACGTACTCGGCCGCCTTGCGCTCACCGGGGCCGGAGTGGTCGCCGTAGTTGCTGGTGTCGATACGGATGAGGTCCCGGCACAGGTCGACGACCTCGTCCTCGCCGGTCACGGCCCGGCCGGTGTTCGACTCGCTCACGCTGCTTCCTCCCACTACGTGCCCCACGTGCTTCCGTCTGATCACCCCCATCCTCGCGCGCCCCACCGCTCCACCCAAGAGCGGCTCCCCCGCCACACCCCACCCCGCACCCGCCGGTACCCCTGTGACCAGGGTGGTGATCGACCACCTCAGATGTTTGCTATGGTTTTCCTCGTCGGAAGGGCCGAACGGCCTAAACCGACGCAAAACACCTCGTCCGGGTGGCGGAATGGCAGACGCGCTAGCTTGAGGTGCTAGTGCCCTTTATCGGGCGTGGGGGTTCAAGTCCCCCCTCGGACACCAGCCGAAAAGGCCCCACAGAAATGTGGGGCCTTTTCGCGTATCCCCTACTTCCCCCCGTCCGTCTCCCCGGGGATCTTTCAGGGTTCTCCGGGGGTGTTCTCGGGGTCGGCGACGGCATGTCCGGATCGTGCTCGGGCAGCCTTTCAGCGGTTCGGGGACAGGGCTAGCCTGCCCCTCGCATGTGGACGCCGACACGGGGGAGGTCACCATGCCCATCAGGCCGCGGTACCGGAGGGTTTCCGCACTTCAGCGCCAGTTCTTCAATCGCGAGGGGATTCTCGCGGACTACGAGGAGGAGCTGCGGGCCCTTGCCGACCGGCCCCGGATCCTGAATGTCGTCGGGGTGGGCGGGATCGACAAGTCCCGCTTGCTCCAGGAGTTACGAGACCGGACGCCGGACACGCACCGCACGGCTCGCCTGGATCTTCAGTTGCCGACGATGCGGCAGCAGGAGGACGCGCTCGCGGTGCTGCGCATGGAGTTCGGCGCGCAGGGGGTCCAGTTCGACCGGTTCGACATCGCGTACGCGGTGCTGTGGCAGCGGGTCCACCCCCAGCTGCAGCTGAATCCGAGGACCACTCCGTTCGCCGAGGAGAGCGACATCCTGTCCAGCATCCTCGACGACGCGATGGGCGTGCCGGTGTTCGGCACGGCCGCGGGTCTGGTGCGGCTCACGGGGCGCGCGATCAAGAACAGGAAGCGGCGGCTTCGCATCGAGAGCGATCCCACCCTCCAGGAGCTGGACAGTCTCGGCAACGCGGACCTGGGGCACGCCGTCTCGTATCTGTTCGCCGAGGAGCTGCGGTCCTCGGCGGCGGAGCGCCCGTACGTCGTCTATGTCGACGCGCACGAGGCGCTCGTGCCGACCCCGCTGCCCGGCGGCCGCAGCTATGGGTCCGACGCCTGGTTGCGCGATCTCCTCGGCCAGCTGCACGGGGGACTCGCGGTGGTGGCGAGCCGTGAGCCGCTCCGGTGGGCGGCGTACGACCCGGAGTGGGCGACGGTGATCCGCCGTTCGGAGCTCGACGGGCTGCCCATGGCCGCTCGGCTCGACCTCCTCACGCAGGCGGGCATCACCGAGATCCCCCGGCAGCGGTCGATCGCCGAGGCGAGCGAAGGGGTCCCCTTCTATCTGCACCTGGCGGTCGACACCCATCTGCAGAACGCCGCCCGTCCCGAGCAGACCGGGACGGCGGAGGAGATCGTGCAGCGGTTCCTGCAGCATGTCTCGGCGGACGAGGTGCGGATCCTGGAGCTGCTGAGTGTGGCCCGGACGTTCGACTTCGGCGTGTTCCGGGCGGTCGGCCGGGAGTTCGACCTCCCGGCCAATCTGCTGATGTGGGAGTCACTCACCGCCTACTCGTTCGCCTATCCGCTGCCGGAGGGGTGGTTCCGGCTGCACCAGCTGATGATCGGAGCCCTGCGGCGGCACCTCTCCCCCGCGGCCCAGCGGCATGTGCACGGGGCCCTGCGGCGGCACTGGGAGGAGCTGGCAGACCGGATGGAGCGGGATCCGGGTCGTGGCCCGGGGCGGGCACGCCTGTCACCGCTGCGGGAGGCGGCCTTCCACGGGCTGCACGCGGAGGACGTCACTGCGGAGCAGATCCAGCGGTACGCGGACCGTGCGGTCGTCCTCAGCGGCAGGCAGGCCGTGGACGGCATCGTCAAGGATCTGCGTGACCACCTCTCTGTGTCCGGTGCCCAGGACCGGGGCGTGGCCGGTGCCGTTGAGCACCCGCGCCGTGAGGCCCTGCGGGACGCGGCGAACTGTCTGGAGGCGGAGGGGCTGCTGGACCGCGGGGACGCGGGTGGGGCGATCGAGCTGACTCCGCTGCGGGACCGTCCGGTGCGCTCGCTGGTGTCTGCCAGGCTCGCGCTGGCCGGTGCGAATGCCCGGCGTATCGCGGGTGAGTCGACCGTGGCCTCGGCGATCTTCCAGCGGGTGTGGGAGGAGCACGACGGTGCGGCGCGGGCGGCGGCCGGTTTCTGCGTGGCGGACATCCGGATGTGGCAGGGCGACTTCCGCAGTTCGTTCGCGCTGGCCGAGGAGGTGCACGCCATCTGCGCGCCGGACGACGCGGCGACTCGGGGTGATCTGAAGCGGCTGATGCATCTCGGACACCGGTTCCTGATGGACTTCGACAGCGCGGCCCGGCTGCTCGCCGAGGCGGAGGCCGAGTACCGGTCGGTGCCGTCCGTCATCGGGCTGGCCAACGTGCTGACGAACCATGCCGAGCTGTACGCGTTCACCGACCCGGGCGCCGCGGTTCCGGCGGCGACCGCGGCCCTGGAGGTCCAGCGGGATCTGGGTGCGCAGCACGAGATCGGCAAAGCGTTCACGGCGATGGCGATGGCCCAGACCCGGCTCGGGCAGTACGAGCGGGCGGCCACCTCGTTCCTCAGCGCCAACGAGGCGCTCGACCGGGCCGGGTACCGCTCGGGACGCGCCCGCGCGGACATGTTCCGGGCGTTCCTGCTGTACCGGCAGGGCGAGCGCGGCGCGGCCGGTGACCTGTTGCTGCACGCCGCGCGCGAGTTCGAGGTGTGCGCGGTGTACCCGTCGCTCATCCTGGCGATCCACGGTGCCGCGTGCAGGCTCGGGCTCGACGGCGACGAGTTGGCGGCGCTGGCCGAGCGGGCCGGTCCGGCCGTACGACCGCTCGGTTCGACGGCCGACCTGCTGGGACGGACGGAAGCCGTCGTGTCGATGTTCCTCGAGGAGAACGCATGAACTGGCAGGCCCTGTACGAGCGGGCGCTGGGCGCGGGCGAGTCCGCGGCCGGTTACTACAACCGGAACGTCGGGATGGACACGGGCGAGGGGAAGGTCAACGTCCGCATTCCACTGGAGGCGGCGGACACCATGGACGTGCGAGTGTGGCGGGAGGAGGACGTGTTGGCCTGCATCGCCCCGTACGTCGCCCAGGCACCCGGGCTGCGCCATGTGTCGCACCGGCCGCGCTTCCAGGTGCACCACTTCGTCGAGGGCCGTGTGCTCGACGGCTTCTCCCCGCGGGGCAGCGCCGTCCCGGCCCATGTCATGGGTGACGTCGTGACCTTGATGGAGCAGCTGGTCCGCATCCCCCGGGAGAAGGCGCCCGATCTGCCCGCCGGCTGGCCCGAGTCCGGTGACGGCGCGGGTTTCGGGCGGGTGCTGGCGGCGCTCACGCAGCAGGTGTACGACGCCCATCGGGACGAGTACGCGGCGGTGTTCGCAGAGTTCGGCATCCCTGCCGATCCGCTCGCGGTGGTCATGGCTCGGTGGGACACCCTGCGCTCCCGGCCGTTCGTGGTGCTGCACTCGGATCTGCACCGCAAGAACATGATCGTGTCCGAGGGCCTGACGTGGTTCCTGGACTGGGAGCTGGCGCTGTGGGGCGACCCGCTCTACGAACTGGCGATCCACTTCCACAAGATGGACTACCCGGAGGATCAGCGGGCAGAGGTCCTGCGACAGTGGCGGGAGCGCCTGCCGAGCGCCTGCACCGTGGGACCGGCGGCCGACCTCGAGCTCTATCTCGCGCACGAGCGCGTGAAGTCGGCGATCGTCGACACCGTCCGCTACTCGAAGCAGCTCGCCGACGCCGACACGGCCACGCACGCCTTCCTGACCGGTCGGCTGGCCCGCAAGCTGAACGTGGCCCGGGCCGTCTGGGGCGCGCCGCCGGACATGACTCAGGCTGGGGTCGCCCGGACCCTCGCCCCGTGGGGAGGAAGCAGGCCATGGACGCCCTAGCCCTGTACGAGAAAGCCCGTGCCGACGAGGGGGCGCTGGCCGGTTTCTACCATCAGAACGTTCGGGTCGACACGGACACCGGCCCGGTTCTCGTGCGGACCGCCGGCCCCGGGAACGAGGCCATGGACCTCACGCTCTGGCCCGAACCCGCCGTGCTCGAGGCGATCCGGGGGCATGTCTCGCGTGCCCCGCGGCTGTTGCACGTCCAGTCGGATCCACCGTTCCAGATCCACGAGTTCATCGAGGGGCGGCTGGTCCACGACCTGGCTCCGGATGCCGGATCGCCGGTGCCGGACGGGGTGGTGGAGGGTGTCGAGCGGCTCTTCGCCGAGTTGCTGCGGATCCCGTCGGAGGCGCTGCCGCCGACGCCCGCCGACTGGCCGGCCGACGGGGACACGGTGGCCTTCGCGCTGCTTCTGCTCGACGGGGTGCGGGAGATCAGGGGGCGGGCGGCGGGCGTGCTGGAAGGGCTGTACAGCGATCTGGGCGTGCCCGCAGACCCGTGTTCCGAACTTGCCGGACGGGCGGTCCACGAGCTGACCCCGCGGCCGTTCCGGCTGCTGCACGGCGACATCCACCGGCAGAACATGATCCTCGACCAGGGCGGCGAGGTCGTCTTCCTCGACTGGGAGCTGGCCCTGTGGGGTGATCCGGTCTACGACCTGGCCGACCACCTGCACAAGACGGGGTATCCGGCGGCGGACCGGGAGCGGGTCGAGGCGGGCTGGGAGCGGGTGGCACCGGCCGATTGCCGGTCCGGGCTGGAGGCGGCGGCCGCGTACTACCGGGACTACGAGCAGATGAAGTCGGCGGTGGTGGACACGGTGCGATGGGGGCGGCGGATCTCCCAGGCCCCGGCGACCGGCGAGGAGCGGCTGCGCCTCGCGGTGGAGCTGCGCGACAAGCTCCGGCTGGGTGGGCGGCACTGGGGCGGCGGGGAGCCTCCCGAGGCCGAGGAGATCGTGGCCACGGCGCTGCGCCGACTGGGGACGGCGTAGGTCGCCCGCCGTACCGGTCCGCAGTGCCCGGGTGGTTACGGTGGTCCGGTGAGACGACGAGTCAAGGCCCCCGCTTCGCCCCTGCCGCAGCGGGACGGGGTCGATGCCGTGCGGGTGCGGTTGCCCGAAGGGGGTGGGGGCGGGACCGTGCGGGAGTATCTGGTGGGGCGGTATGCCGGGGCCGTCGGGGGTGCTCGGGTGGAGGAGATGGTGCGGGGCGGGCGGTTCGTCGGGGTGGACGGGCGGGCCGTGGGGTGGGACGAGCCGTACGAGGCCGGGCGGTATGTGTGGTTCCACCGGGAGTTCCCGGCCGAGGAGCGGGTGCCGTTCGAGGTCGGGGTGGTGTTCCGGGACGAGCGGGTGGTGGTGGCGGACAAGCCGCACTTCCTGGCGACGATGCCGCGCGGGCGGCATGTGACGGAGACCGCGGTGGCGCGGCTGCGGCGGGAGCTGGGGCTGCCGGAGTTGCAGCCCGCGCACCGGCTGGACCGGCTGACGGCGGGGCTCGTGCTGTTCGTGGTGCGGGCCGACGACCGGGGGGCGTACCAGAGCCTGTTCGGGGAGCGGCGGGTGCGCAAGGAGTACGAGGCGGTCGCCCCGTACCGGCCGGAGGTGGCGCTGCCGGTGACGCGGCGCAGCCGGATCGAGAAGGAGCGCGGTGAGCTGGCCGCCCGGGAGGTGCCGGGCGAGCCGAACAGCGAGAGCCGGATCGAGCTTCTGGAGCGGCGCGGTGGGCTCGGCCGGTACCGGCTGGTGCCGGAGACCGGGCGGACGCATCAGCTGCGGGTGCACATGGCCGCGCTCGGGCTGCCGATCCTGCACGATCCGCTGTTCCCCGTGGTGCGTGAGGACGGGCCGGAGGACTTCGGGCGGCCGCTGCAACTGCTGGCGCGGACGCTGGAGTTCACCGACCCGTTCACGGGCGGGGTGCGGCGGTTCGAGAGCCGCCGCGCGCTCAGTGGCCTCGGCTGAGCCAGTCCTGAAGGTGCGGGGCCTCGGCGCCGATGGTGGTGGTCGGGCCGTGGCCGGTGCGGACGACGGTGTCCGGCGGCAGGGTGAGCAGCCGGTCGCGGATCGAGCCGACGATGGTCGGGAAGTCCGAGAAGGACCGTCCGGTGGCGCCGGGCCCGCCCTGGAAGAGGGTGTCGCCGGTGAAGACGGTGCCCAGGTCGGGGGCGTACAGGCTGACGGCTCCCGGCGCGTGTCCCGGGGTGTGCAGGACGTGCAGGTCGGTCCCGGCGATGGTGAGGACCTGGCCGTCGGCGAGTTCCCCGTCGGGGGTGTGGTCGGGGTGGGTGAGTTTCCACAGCGGCTGGTCGGCCGGGTGGAGCAGGATCCGGGCGCCGGTGGCGGCGGCGAGGGCCGGGGCGGCGTCGATGTGGTCGTCGTGGGCGTGGGTGCAGACGATGGCGCGCAGGGCGCGGCCGTCGAGGGCGGCGAGGATCGCGTCGGCGTCGTGGGCGGCGTCGACGACCAGGGCCTCGGTGTCGTCGCCGATGATCCAGACGTTGTTGTCGACGTCCCAGGTGCCGCCGTCGAGGCTGAAGGTGCCGGAGGTGACCAGGTGGTCGATGCGGGCGGTCATCAGAACACCACCACCGAACGCAGCACGTCGCCCTCGTGCATCCGGGCGAACGCCTTCTCGACCTCGTCGAGCGCGATGGTCTCGGTGACGAACGCGCCGAGGTCGATGCGGCCCTGCTGGTGCAGGTCGATGAGCATCGGGAAGTCGCGGGACGGCAGGCAGTCGCCGTACCAGGAGGACTTGAGCGCGCCGCCACGGCCGAAGACGTCGAGCAGCGGGAGTTCGAGCCGCATCTCGGGGGTGGGCACGCCGACCAGGACGACGGTGCCCGCCAGGTCGCGGGCGTAGAACGCCTGCTGGTAGGTCTCGGGGCGGCCGACGGCCTCGATGACGACGTCGACGCCGAAGCCGTCGGTGAGCGCGCGAATGGCCTCGACCGGGTCTCCGGCGGTGGAGTCGACGGTGTGGGTGGCGCCCATCTCGCGGGCCTTGGCGAGTTTCCGCGGGTCGATGTCGACGGCGATGATCCGGGCGGCTCCGGCGAGCCGGGCGCCGACGATCGCCGCGTCGCCGACGCCGCCGCAGCCGATCACGGCGACGCTGTCGCCGCGGCCGACCTGGCCGGTGTTGAGGGCGGCGCCGATGCCCGCCATCACGCCGCAGCCGAGCAGGCCCGCGACCTCGGGGGCGACGGCCGGGTCGACCTTGGTGCACTGGCCCGCGGCGACCAGGGTCTTCTCGGCGAAGGCGCCGATGCCGAGGGCCGGGGAGAGTTCCCGGCCGTCGGTGAGGGTCATCCGCTGGGTGGCGTTGTGGGTGTCGAAGCAGTACCAGGGACGGCCGCGCAGGCAGGCCCGGCAGCGGCCGCAGACGGCGCGCCAGTTGAGGACGACGAAGTCGCCGGGGGCGACGTCGGTGACGTCGGGGCCGACGGACTCGACGATCCCGGCGGCCTCGTGGCCGAGCAGGAAGGGGAAGTCGTCGTTGATCGCGCCCTGCTTGTAGTGGAGGTCGGTGTGGCAGACCCCGCACGCCTGGATCTTCACCACGGCCTCCCCCGGACCCGGATCGGGGATCACGATCGTCTCGATCCGTACGGGTTCGTTCCTGCCGGGGGCGATGACCCCCTGGACCTGCTGCGGCATCGCGGCTTCCCTTCTCCGTGGCGTGTCCGGTGATCTTGCCTACCACTCTCACCTGGCCCAACGCGAGACCCCCGCAGTTCGTGCCTGCGGGGGTCTCGCGTACCGCTTCGGCGGAATCAGCCGCGCTGGGCGTCCTTGGCCTCCTGGGCGTCCTTGGTGGCGCGGACCCGGCCGCGGACCAGGAACCAGCCGCCGACCAGCGCCGCGCCGATGAGCGGCAGGCAGGCGACGGTGGTGCGGCCGACGCCGCCGTCCATCCACATCAGGACGAGCACCGAGGCGAGGAACACCAGGGTGACGATCTGGGTGTACGGGGCCCAGGGCAGCTGGTACGAGGGGCGGGCGAGCTTGCCCTCCTGGGCGCGGCGCCAGAACAGCAGCGAGCAGACCATGATCATCGCCCAGGTGCCGATGATGCCGATGGAGGCGAAGTTGAGGACCAGTTCGAACGCGTCCTCCGGCATCACGAAGTTGAGGAAGACGCCCGCGACGCCGAAGCCCGCGGTGAGCAGGATGCCGCCGTAGGGCACGCCGCCCTTGTTCATCACACCGGTGAACTTGGGCGCGGATCCGGCCAGTGACATCGAGCGCAGGATGCGGCCGGTGGAGTACAGGCCGGAGTTCAGGCTGGACAGCGCTGCGGTGAGCACCACCAGGTTCATCACGCCCGCGGCGCCGGGGATGCCGAGCTTGTCGAAGACGGTGACGAACGGGCTCTGGTCACCGGAGTAGGCGGTGTACGGGAGGATCAGCGCGAGCAGCACGACGGAGCCGACGTAGAACAGGCCGACGCGCCACATGATCGAGTTGATCGCGCGCGGCATGATCTTCTCGGGGTTCTCGGTCTCACCGGCGGCGACGCCGCACAGCTCGACGGAGGCGTACGCGAAGACGACGCCCTGGATCAGCAGCAGCATCGGCATGGCGCCGTTGGGGAAGATGCCGCCGTTGTCGGCGATGTTGGAGAAGCCGGGGGTGTGGCCGCCGACCTCGTGCGAGGTGACCACGAGGAAGATGCCGACGAGCATGAAGGCGACCAGGGCGGCCACCTTGACGATCGCGAACCAGAACTCCATCTCGCCGAAGTACTTCACCGAGATGAGGTTGGCGGCGAGCACGACCGCGAGCGCGATGAGCGCCAGGATCCACTGCGGGACGTCGCTGAACATGGCCCAGAAGTGGGCGTAGGTCGCGGCGGCGGTGATGTCGGCGACGGCGGTGGTCGACCAGTTGAGGAAGTAGAGCCAGCCGGCCGTGTAGGCGCCCTTCTCGCCCATGAACTCACGGGCGTAGGACACGAAGGCGCCGGAGGAGGGGCGGTAGAGCACCAGCTCACCGAGGGCGCGGACGACGAAGAAGGCGAAGACGCCGCAGACCGCGTACGCGATGAAGAGCGAGGGACCCGCGTTGGCCATCCGGCCGCCGGCGCCGAGGAAGAGGCCGGTGCCGATGGCGCCGCCGATGGCGATCATGTTGATGTGCCGGGACTTGAGGTCCTTGCGGTAGCCGGCGTCGCCCGCGTCGACGTGGGGGGAGGTCGTCGCGGAGCTGCCGGTGCCGGGTGCCGCCGAGGTGGCGGACAGCGGGTCGGCCGCAGTGCTGCGGTCACTCATGGAGTTGTTCGCCTTCGTGAGGGGAGGTTTCGGTGCGGTACCCGGCCGTGCCCTTGTGGGGCTTTCCGGCACGGCCAGCGCACATCTCACCGCACGGGGCGCTCGCTGACTGTGGCCGATGTCACTGATCGCCCGGATTTGAGGTACTTCAGAGGTTCCGAGATTACCGGCTCATGAATCCCACACCGAACAGAGGTGAACGAACCGGGCATTTGCGGCGCGAGAGCGTCCGGCCGCGACGCGAGGACGTCCGGCCTACGGCGCGAGGACGTCCAGTTCCTTGAGGGCGCCGACCGCGATCTGCCGGGTCAGCTCCTCGGCGCGCGCCGCGTCCCGCTCCCGTACCGCCTCGGCGACCTGGACGTGCAGGGTGACGGCGGCCGGGTCGGGGTCCTCGAACATCACCTGGTGGCGGGTGCGGCCGCTGAGCACCTCGGCGACGACGTCGCCGAGCCGGGCGAACATCTCGTTGCCCGAGGCGTTGAGCACCACCCGGTGGAAGGCGATGTCGTGCACGAGGTACGCGTCGAGCTGGCGGCCCCGCGAGGTGGCGACCATGCCGAGCGCCTGCTCGGTCAGTTCCCGGCACTGCTCGGGGGTCGCGTGGAGCGCGGCGAGCCCGGCCGCGACCGGCTCGACCGCGGAGCGCAGGACGGTGAGCGAGCGCAGCTGGCGCGGCCGGTCGGCGCCCGCCAGTCGCCAGCGGATGACCTCGGGGTCGTACACGTTCCAGCGCTCGGTGGGCAGCACGATGACGCCGACCCGGCGCCGCGACTCGACCAGGTGCATGGACTCCAGGACCCGCACCACCTCGCGGACCACGGTCCGCGAGACGTCGAAACGCTCGGCCAGCTCGTCGGAGCGGAGCACGCTGCCGGGCGGGTACTCCCCCGCGGTGATCGCGAGACCCAGGGAGGTCAGGACCTGCGGATGGAGCCCCTGGGCCGGTGTCGTCATGACGGTCAGCCTATGCGGGACGGGCCCGGTGGCGCACCGCCGCGGGCACGGGACCCGGGCCAGGCCGAGCGGGGCCGGGCCCGAGCTCACAGGACCCCGCACAGGACCCCGACCCCGAACCTTAAAAGTATGACTTTTAGATCACACCCTCTTGAATACGTCGTACTCAATGGGTTTCATGAGGCCGAAGGATCGATGTCGACGAAGACAGCGAGGCACCCCCCATGAGCACCACCCCCCACCCCGCCCCGGCGGCCGGCGGCCCGCCGGTCGTCGTCGTGATGGGCGTCGCCGGGACCGGCAAGACGACGATCGGCCCGCTGGTGGCCGACACGCTCGGACTCCCCTACGCGGAGGGCGACGACTTCCACCCGGCGGCCAACGTGGCCAAGATGTCGGCCGGTGTGCCGCTGGACGACGGCGACCGCGAGCCGTGGCTCGACGCCATCGGCGGCTGGGCGCACGGCCGGGCCGGGCGCGGCGGGGTGGTGAGCAGCTCCGCGCTGAAGCGGGTCTACCGGGACCGGCTGCGCGCGGCCGCGCCCGGGGTGGTGTTCCTGCACCTGACCGGCGACCGGGAGCTGATCGAGCGCCGGATGGCGGCCCGCAAGGGGCACTTCATGCCGACCGCGCTGCTCGACTCCCAGTTCGCCACCCTCCAGCCGCTCGCGGCGGACGAGGCCGGGGTCGCCGTCGACGTCTCCGGCACCCCCGAGGAGATCGCCGCCCGCGCGGTGACCGCGCTGCGCGCCCTCCCGGACGCCCCCGCCGGAACCTGACCCGGGCCCCCGCGCCCGGGCCCCCGCGCCCGGGCCCCCGCGCCCGGCACCGGTCGCGGAACCCGGAGCCGGTCGCGGAACCCGGAGCCGGAAACCCCGTACCCCCGCAGAACCCCGTAACCCCACCGGGCCCTCAGCAGAACCCCGTACCCCCGTAGTCCGTACCCCCGCACTCCGGACTCCGCACTCCCCCGCCCCCCGAACCCCCTAGGGACCCACCGTGACCAGTCTCAGCGTCGAGATCCTGGCAGCGGACGCCGCCGAACCGATCACCTCGGCGGGCAACGCCCAGCTCGGCATCGCCGTGCTCGCCGGTATCGCCGTCATCGTCCTGCTCATCACCAAGTTCAAGCTGCACGCCTTCCTCGCCCTGACCATCGGGTCGCTCGCGCTCGGCGCGTTCGCCGGGGCGCCGCTCGGGGACGCCATCAAGTCCTTCACCGCGGGCCTCGGCAGCACCGTCGCCGGGGTGGGCGTGCTCATCGCGCTCGGCGCGATCCTGGGCAAGCTGCTCGCCGACTCCGGCGGCGCCGACCAGATCGTCGACACGATCCTGGCTAGGGCGTCCGGCCGGGTCATGCCGTGGGCGATGGTGCTGATCGCGTCCGTGATCGGCCTGCCGCTGTTCTTCGAGGTCGGCATCGTGCTGCTGATCCCGGTGGTGCTGCTCGTCGCCAAGCGCGGCAACTACTCGCTGATGCGGATCGGCATTCCGGCGCTCGCCGGTCTCTCCGTGATGCACGGTCTGATCCCGCCGCACCCCGGCCCGCTGGTCGCGATCGACGCGGTCGGCGCCAACCTGGGCATCACCCTCGCCCTCGGCCTGGTCGTGGCGATCCCGACCGTGATCATCGCCGGTCCGCTGTTCGCCCGCTGGGCCGCCCGCTGGGTGGACATCCCGGCCCCCGACAACATGATCCCGGCCCGCCCGTCCGAGGACCTTCAGAAGCGGCCCGGCTTCGGCGCGACCGTGGCGACCGTGCTGCTCCCGGTGGTCCTGATGCTGGTCAAGGCGCTCGTCGACATCGTCGTCGACGACCCGTCCAACGGCGTCCAGAAGGTCACCGACGTCATCGGCTCGCCGCTGATCGCGCTCCTCGCGGCCGTCCTCGTCGGCCTGTTCACGCTCGGCCGCGCCGCCGGGTTCACCAAGGAGCGGCTGTCCTCCACCGTCGAGAAGTCGCTCGCCCCGATCGCGGGCGTGCTGATGATCGTCGGCGCGGGCGGCGGCTTCAAGCAGACCCTCATCGACATCGGCGTCGGCCAGATGATCCTGGACTTCTCCAAGAACTGGTCGATCCCGGCGCTGCTGCTGGCCTGGCTGATCGCGGTCGCGATCCGGCTCGCGACCGGCTCGGCGACCGTCGCCACCATCTCCGCCGCCGGTCTGGTCGCCCCGCTCGCCGAGGGCATGTCGACCGGCGAGGTGTCGCTGCTCGTCCTCGCCATCGGCGCGGGCTCGCTCTTCTTCAGCCATGTGAACGACGCCGGGTTCTGGCTGGTGAAGGAGTACTTCGGGATGGACGTCGGACAGACCATCAAGACCTGGTCGGTGATGGAGACGATCATCTCGGTGGTCGGCATCGTGTTCGTGCTGCTGCTGTCGCTCGTCATATAGCGCGCGTCATAGAGCGCGCTTCATAGAGCGGGCGTCGGCAGTCGCGCGACAGTGGCCCGGACGTCGGCCGAGACGTCCGGGCCACTGTCGTACCCGTCCCTTCCTGTTCCAGGACTCGTACCCGGGACAGGAAGGGACGGGTACCGGCTACCCCACCGCCTCCGCCGCCGCCCGCCCCGCCGCGCGGCCGGAGAAGATGCAGCCGCCGAGGAAGGTGCCCTCCAGGGAGCGGTAGCCGTGGACGCCGCCGCCACCGAAGCCCGCCGCCTCGCCCGCCGCGTAGACGCCCGGCAGCGGTTCGCCGGAGGCGGTGAGGACCCGGGAGGACAGGTCGGTCTGCAGGCCGCCGAGCGACTTGCGGGTGAGGATGTTGAGGCGGACGGCGATCAGCGGCCCGGCCTTCGGGTCGAGGATGCGGTGCGGGGGCGCCGTACGGATGAGCTTGTCGCCGAGGTAGCGGCGGGCCCCGCGGATCGCCGTCACCTGGAGGTCCTTGGTGAACGGGTTGGTGATCTCCCGGTCGCGGGCGGTGATCTCGCGGCGCAGCGCGGCCTCGTCGATCAGGTCCTCGCCGGTGATCCGGTTCATGCCGCGGACCAGGGCGGCCAGGTCGCGCTCGACGACGAAGTCGGCGCCCTTGTCCATGAACGCCTTGACCGGCGCGGGCACGTCGGCGCGGGCGCGGCCGATGACGTCACGGATCGACTTGCCGGTGAGGTCGGGGTTCTGCTCGGAGCCGGAGAGCGCGAACTCCTTGCCGATGATCTTCTGGTCGAGCACGAACCAGGTGTGGTCATGGCCGGTGCCCATGATGTGTTCGAGGGTGCCGAGGGTGTCGAAGCCCGGGAACAGGGGTACGGGGAGCCGCTTGCCGGTCGCGTCGAGCCAGAGCGAGGACGGGCCGGGCAGGATCCGGATGCCGTGGCGGGCCCAGATGGGGTTCCAGTTCTCGATGCCCTCGGTGTAGTGCCACATCCGGTCGCGGTTGACGTGGTGCGCGCCCGCGTCCTCGGCGATGCCGAGCATCAGGCCGTCGACGTGCGCCGGGACGCCGGAGAGCAGCTTGGCGGGCGGGGTGCCGAGCCGGTCGGGCCACTGCTTGCGGACCAGGTCGTGGTTGCCGCCGATGCCGCCGGTGGTGACGATGACGGCCTGGGCGCGGTACGAGAAGGTGTCGACGGCCTCGCGGCCGCTGGCCGTGCCGCGCGGGGCGTCGGAGCGGGCGAGGACCTCGCCGGTGACGGTGTCGACGGCGCCCGCGGTACGGGCGAGGCCGGTCACCCGGTGCCGGAAGCGGAACCGGACCAGGCCGCGGGCGACGCCGTCGCGGACCCGGTGTTCGAAGGGGGCGACGAGTCCGGGCCCGGTGCCCCAGGTGATGTGGAAGCGGGGCACGGAGTTGCCGTGGCCGTTGGCGTCGTAGCCGCCGCGCTCGGCCCAGCCGACCACCGGGAAGAAGCGGATGCCCCGCTCGTGCAGCCAGGCGCGCTTCTCCCCGGCGGCGAAGTCCACGTACGCCTCGGCCCATCTCCGCGCCCAGGTGTCCTCCTCGGGGCGGTCGAAGCCGGCCGTGCCCAGCCAGTCCTGGAGGGCGAGTTCATGGCTGTCGCGGATCCGCATCCGGCGCTGTTCGGGCGAGTCGACGAGGAAGAGGCCGCCGAAGGACCAGTGGGCCTGGCCGCCGATCGACTGCTCGGGTTCCTGGTCGAGCAGGATCACCGAGCGGCCGGCGTCGACCAGCTCGGCGGTGGCGACGAGACCGGCGAGGCCGGCCCCGATGACGATCACATCGGCGTCGTAGGACTCATGAGGCATGACCGCATCTTGGATACACCGATGTATCGAGTCAACGGTTCGGCGGCCGTGTGATCCGCCCACCCCCTCCCGTTTTCTAATGTCGAGCATTAATATGGGTCCCATGGCAAGGACGTCAGGGCCCGAGACCCGGGACAAACTGATCCGCGCGGCGGAGCAGGTCTTCGCCGCCCAGGGCGTCGACGGCGCCCAGCTGCGGGACGTCGTGGCCCTCGCCGGACAGAGCAATCCCTCGGCCGTGCAGTACCACTTCGGCTCCCGCACCGGACTGCTCGACGCCGTCATGGCCGGCCGTCAGGGGCGCACCGAGCGGGTGCTCGCACCGCTGCTCGCCGCCGCGCCCGACGACACCCACGCCCTGGTCACGGCCCTGGTCACGGCCGAGGCGAGCGAGCTGGGCGACGACCGCGGGCGGCGCTGTCTGCGGATCTCCGCGCAGCTCAGCCACGAGAGCGGGGTCCGCACCCGCACCCCGCACCCGACGCTCGCCGGGACCGCCTACTGGCGGCTGATCGAACGCCTCGAAGACTGTCTGGCCGCGGCCGGGCTGCCCGAGCCGCTGCGTCTGGAGCGCCTCGACCTGGCCCTGACGGTCGTCGGCGCGGCGCTCGCGGACCGGGCCCGGCAGTACCTGGACGGCGCCGCGCCACCGCTCACCGCCGAGCCGCTGTTCCTCGCCGATCTGGCCGGGACCACCACCGCGCTGCTCCGGGCCGCACAGCCCCGGAGCGTCTGAACACATCACCCCGGACCCACCGGTCCGGCTCCGAAGGGACCCTTCATGACCGAGCAGCACACCCCGAACGGCCTGTGCGACCTCACCGGCAAGACCGTGCTCATCACCGGCGGCGCCCGCGGTCTGGGCGCCGAGGCCGCCCGTACCGCCGTGGCCGCCGGTGCCAACGTGGTGATCACCGACGTCCTCGACGAGGACGGCAAGGCCACCGCCGCCGAGCTGGGCGACCGCGCCCGCTTCCTGCACCACGACGTGACCTCCGAGGCGGACTGGGCGGCGGCCGTCGAGTACGCCGTCGCCGAGTTCGGCGCGCTGCACGGCCTGGTCAACAACGCGGGCATCTCCACCGGCGCCCTCCTCGAGACCGAGTCCGTCGAGCACTTCCGCAAGGTCCTCGACATCAACCTGACCGGTGTCTTCATCGGCATGAAGGCCGCCATACCGGCCATGAAGGAGGCGGGCGGCGGCTCCATCGTCAACATCTCCTCGGCCGCCGGTCTGATGGGCCTGGCGCTGACCGCCGGTTACGGCGCCTCCAAGTGGGGCGTGCGCGGCCTCACCAAGATCGGCGCGGTGGAGCTGGGCACCTCCCGGATCCGCGTGAACTCGGTGCACCCGGGCATGACGTACACCCCGATGACCGCCTCCGTCGGCATCCAGAAGGGCGAGGGGATGTACCCCAACACCCCGATGGGCCGGGTCGGCGAGGCGCCCGAGATCGCGGGCGCGGTCGTCTTCCTGCTCTCCGACGCCGCCTCGTACGTGACCGGCGCGGAGCTCGCGGTGGACGGCGGCTGGACCACCGGACCGACGGTCAAGTACGTCATGGGTCAGTGAGGACGCACGTCGAGCGTCGACCGTCGGGTGTCGGCCGTCGGGTGTCGGCCGTCGGGTGTCGGGTGTGACGGCCGGTTGACGGTCGGGTACGTCATGGGCCGGTGGGCCCGCGGCCTCGCCCGCGGTGCTTTCATGGCGGCATGAGCGCTGCCAACCCCTCCGACGAGGTACTCGACGTCGTCGACGAGCACGACCGGGTGACCGGACAGGCCCCGCGCGGTGAGGTGTACGCGCGGGGCCTGATCCATCGCTGCACCTTCATCCAGGTGCGGGACGCCCAGGACCGGATCTTCGTGCACCGGCGCACCCCGACCAAGCTGGTCTTCCCCTCGATGTACGACATGTTCGTCGGCGGGGTCGTCGGCGCGGGCGAGTCGTACGACGCCGCCGCGCTGCGCGAGGCCGAGGAGGAACTGGGCGTGTCAGGACTGCCCGCGCCGGTGCCCGTACTGAAGTTCCTGTACGACTCCGAGGGCGTCGCCGGGAAGTGGTGGTCGGCCGTCTACGAGGTGCGCTGCGAACTGTCGGTGCGGCCGCAGGTCGAGGAGGTGGCCTGGCACGCCTTCCTGCCGGAGGCGGAGCTGACGGCCCGGCTGGCCGAGTGGGCGTGGGTGCCGGACGGGCTCGCGGCGTACGAGCGGCTGCGCGCGCACCGGGCGGGCGGCGGCTGAGCGCGGGCGGCGGTGGGGCCGGGGCGGGGCGGGCGCCGGGGCGGCTGCGGCAGGCGGGGCCGGGGCGGGCCGTCGCGCGGTGTGATGATCCGATGGATAGGGTTCCCGCGTGAGCGACTTCGTACAGAGCCTGCGACTGTGGTTCGCGCCGCAGCGCCTCCGGGAGGAGGGCGAGACCCCCGACTACCGCTTCTCCCTGGCCAACGAGCGGACCTTCCTGGCCTGGATCAGGACCGCGCTCGCGCTCATCGGCGGCGGGTTCGCCGTCGACCAGTTCCTGCCGGACCTGCGCTGGGGCGTCCGGGTCGGGCTGGCGCTCGCGCTGCTCGCGGCCGGTGTGCTGTGCGCGCTGCGGGCCCTGAACCACTGGGTGCGCTGCGAGCGCGCCATGCGGCGCGGCGAGTCGCTGCCGGTGTCCCGCTTCCCGACCCTGCTGAGTCTGGCCGTGGCGGTGGTCGCGGTGGCGATGGTGGTGGTCGTGGTGTTCGGCTGGGCCGGGCGATGAGCGGGGCCGGGCGATGAACCCGGGCAGCCGATGAGCCCGGGCGCGCCGGGGGCCGCCGAGCGGGCCGAGGCCCGGGACCCGGGGCTCCAGCCGGAGCGGACCCGGCTGGCCTGGCGGCGGACGACGCTCTCCTGCACGGTGGTGGCGGTGCTCGCGGGCAAGCAGGCGATCCACGACGACGTGACCGCGCCCGGTCTGATCGCGGCGGGGCTCTCGGCCCTGGTCTGGATCGGCTTCCTGGCGGTCGCGCACCGCCGGATCCAGACGCTCGGCGCGGCCCGTCCGGTGCCGCTGTCGGCCCGGGGCGCGCTGCTCTCGGCGGTGTGCGTGGTGGCGTTCGCGGGGTTCGCGGTCGCCGTGGTGCTCTGAGTCCCTGTGCAGCGCTGCCGAAGTGCCGCCGACGCGCCGGGGCGTGCCGCCGATCAAGGATCCGCTGCGGCACGCCGTACCGGGCAAACCTGCTGAAAGGCGCGTTCCGGACTAGCCTGGTGAGGTCAACGACCCTTCGCAGAGGCAGCGTCATGACCGTTCTCCACCATGAGCACCCCACCCACCCGCACGCCCACGGACCGGACTGCGGCCACGCCTCCGTACCGCACGGCGATCACGTCGACTACGCCCACGACGGGCATCTGCACCGGCAGCACGAGGGGCACTGGGACGAGTGCGAGCCCGCCGGGCACGTCCGGCACACCCACTCCGACCACGCCCATGCCCACGGGCCGGACTGCGGGCACGCGGCCGTCCCGCACGGGGACCACGTCGACTATGTGCACGACGGACACCGGCACGCGGCGCACGGGGACCACTGGGACGACCACTGACCGACTGGCCGACTGACCGGCTGGCCGACTAGCCGACTGACCGACGGCGGGATGGCCGGCGCCGGACCGTGGCCTGATCGTCGTACCCCCGCCCCGCCCCGACTTCCCCCGGACGAGCCCCGGCTGGCACTCTTCCCCTGTCCAGTCAGGGCTCTCATCCGGGGGATCTCCGTTGTCCGTGACCGATCCGTACGTCGTCCAGCTCGCCCCGCGCGTCCACGCCTACATCCAGCCCGACGGCGGCTGGTGCCTCAACAACGCCGGGTTCGTGGGCGACTCGACGGAGTCGCTCCTCGTCGACACCACCGCCACCGAGCGCCGGGCCCGGCTGCTGCGGGCGGCCGTGCTCGACGCGGGGCTCGCGCTGCCGCACACCATCGTCACCACCCACCACCACGGCGACCACACCTACGGCAACGGGGTGTTCCGACCCGAGGCGCGGATCGTCGGGCACGAGAACTGCCGGTCCGAGCAGCTCGCCGCCGGGCACCAGCTGCATCTGCTGTGGCCGCAGACCGACTTCGGCCACGTCGACATCCTGCCGCCGGACCTGACGTACACGGACCGGCTCACGCTGTACGTCGGCGGCATCGAGGTCCGGGTGATCCACCCGGGCCCCGCGCACACCACCGGTGACTCGATCGTCCATCTCCCCGAGCAGGGCGTGGTGTTCACCGGCGACCTGGTCTTCCACGGCGGCACGCCGTTCGTGCCGATGGGCTCGCTCGCCGGTTCGCTGCGCGCCCTCGACCTGCTGCGCTCGCTCGACGCGCCGACCGTGGTGCCCGGGCACGGCCGGATCGCCGACCCCTCCGCGTACGACACGACCGAACGCTATCTGCGCCTGGTCCACGAACTGGCCGTCGAGGGCCGGGCCAAGGGCGACACGCCGCTGGCGACGGCGCGGCGGGCGGACCTCGGCGAGTTCGCCGCCTGGCCGGAGAGCGAGCGGCTCGTGGCCAATCTGCACCGCGCGTACGCCGAGCTGGACGGACTGCCGGACGGTCATCCGCTCGACCCGGCGGCGGTGTTCGGGGACATGGCGGCGATGAACGGCGGGGTGCCGGTCGCCTGCCACGCCTGACCTGGCGACGCGCGTCGGGGCGATGCACGTCGGGGCGATGTACGTCGGGGCGGGGCGGGCGGCTACCAGCGGCGCTGCCGCCACCCCGGTTCCGCGCGCCGCATCGCCGCCGCGTCGTCGCGGTCCCGGTGGGTGCCGTCGTCCGCCACCCAGCGGCGGTGGAGGTCGGCGAGCCGGTCGCGGTCGAGCGTGACGCCGAGGCCCGGCGCGTCCGAGACGGCGAGGCGGCCGGCCCGGAACGCGGGCGCCTCGGTGACCACGTCCTCGGTCTGCCAGGGGTAGTGGGTGTCGCAGGCGTGGTCGAGGTGCGGGAGGGTGGCGGCGACCTGGGTCATGGCGACGAGGCTGATGCCCAGGTGGGTGTTGGAGTGCATGGACAGGCCGACGCCGTACGTCCGGCACAGCGCGGCGAGTTCGCGGGTGCGGTGCAGTCCGCCCCAGTAGTGGTGGTCGCAGAGCACGATGTCCACCGCGCCGCGCGCGAAGGCGTCCGGGACCTCGTCGAAGCTGGTCACGCACATGTTGGTGGCGAGGGGTACGTCGGTGGCGGCGGCGACCTCGGCCATCTCGGCGGTGCCGGTGGCCGGGTCCTCCAGATACTCCAGGACGCCGCCGAGCTCGCGGGCGACCGCGAGGGACGTGTCCACCGACCAGGCGCCGTTGGGGTCGAGGCGGAGCGGGCGGCCCGGGAACGCCGCGGCCAGCGCGCGGATCGCGGCGATCTCCTGGTCGGGCGGGAAGACCCCGCCCTTGAGCTTGAACGACGCGAAGCCGTACCGGCGGTCGAAGCGCCGGGCCTGCTCGACGATCCCGGCCGGGTCGAGCGCCTCGCCCCAGGGGTCGGCGGGGTCGGGCGCGGCGCCGGGGTGGGCGGCCCAGCGGTAGAAGAGGTAGGCGCTGTACTCGACCTCGTCGCGGACCTTGCCGCCGAGCAGCGCGTGCACCGGCAGGCCCAGGGACTTGCCGAGCGCGTCCAGGCAGGCGGTCTCCAGGGCGGAGAGCACGGAGAGGCGCAGCTTGTCGGCGGTCTGCGCGCCCCGCAGACCGCCCGCGTCCACTCGCGCGTCGACCCCTGCGGTGTCCATCCCCGCGACCGGTGCAGCGGCCGGTACAGCGCCCATGACCTCCGCTGCCGCGAAGAGTTCGTTCACGTCCGTGACCGAGCGGCCGGTCAGCGTCTCCGCCAGCGGGCGCGCGAGCGCCAGATAGCGGCTGTCGCCGTAGGTCTCGCCGAGACCGGTCACCCCGCCCTTCGTCACCACCTCCACCACCAGGCGTGGGGTGAGGGGCTGGTGGACGCCCTGGGTGTTGAGGAGGGGCGGGTCCTTGACGAGGACGGGGGTCAGCCGGACCTGGTCGATGCACAGCGCTGAATCCATATGTGAACCCTATTCAGGATGCCGTACGAGATGCCAGAGGTGCGCCCCACCTTTCCCCGGCGGACCGGCCTGCCCCACGGCCTCCCCCGGGCCTCCCGTCGGCCTCCCCCTGGGCTCCCCCTGAGCTCCCCCTGAGCTCCCCCTGGACGGCATACCGACTGGTCGGTCATCATGAACGCCGACACACCGACACCGGAGGTAGCCCCTCATGTCCGCTCCACCGCCCGCCACGCCGACGCCCGGTCTCGACCCCGAGCGGCTGCGCGACCACCTCGACCGTGAGCTGCCCGGTCTCGTCGGCGGTCCGCTCACGGCCCGGCTGATCGAGGGCGGCCGCTCGAACCTCACGTACGTCGTGACCGACGGCACCGCCCGGTGGGTCGTGCGCCGCCCGCCGCTCGGCCACGTCCTGGCCACCGCGCACGACATGCGGCGCGAGCACCGGGTGATCAGCGCCCTGCACGCGACCGCCGTGCCGGTGCCGGAGACGGTGCTGCTGTGCGAGGACGAATCGGTGCTCGGTGCGCCGTTCTACGTCATGGAGTTCGTGCCCGGCACGCCGTACCGCTCGGCCGCCGAGCTCGCCCCGCTGGGCCCCGAGCGCACCCGCGCGGCCGTCCTCGGTCTGGTCGACACCCTCGTCGACCTGCACGCCGTCGACCCGGCGGCGGTCGGCCTCGACGACTTCGGGCGCCCCGAGGGCTTCCTCGACCGGCAACTGCGCCGCTGGGGCAAGCAGCTCGACGCCTCCCGGGGCCGTGACCTGCCGGGCATCGACGAGCTGCACGCGGCGCTCGGGCGCAGGCTGCCGCAGTCGCCCGCGCCGACCGTGATCCACGGCGACTACCGCCTGGACAACGTCCTCATCGACAGCGGCGACAGCGGCGACGCGGGCGGTGGCGACGGCGGTACGGACCGGATCAGCGCGGTGCTCGACTGGGAGATGTCGACGCTCGGCGACCCGCTCACCGACCTCGGGCTGCTCGTCATGTACAGCACCCCCCTCGACCTGCCCGACTCCCCCATCTCCACCACCGCCACCGCGCCCGGCCACCCGAGCGCCGCCGAGCTGGTCGAGCGCTACGCCGCCCGCTCCGGCCGGGACACCGGGGCCATCGCCTGGTACACCGCCTTCGCCTGGTTCAAGCTCGCCGTGATCCTGGAGGGCATCCACTACCGCTACACCCTCGGGCAGACCGTCGGCGCCGGCTTCGACCGGATCGGCGAGCTGGTGCCCGTCTTCATCGAGCACGGTCTGACCACGCTGCACGACCTCCAGGAAGGCTGACCCGTCATGGACTTCGCGTTCGACGCCCGCACCGAGGAGCTGCGCACGAAGCTCCTGGCCTTCATGGACGAGCACGTGTACCCGGCGGAGGCCGTCGCCGAGGAGCAGCGGGCGGGCCTCGTCTCGCCGTGGGACACCCCGCCCGTCGTCGACGAACTGAAGGCGGAGGCCCGACGCCAGGGCCTGTGGAACCTGTTCCTGCCGGACAGCGAGTACGGTGCCGGGCTGACCAACCTGCAGTACGCGCCGCTCGCCGAGATCACCGGCCGCAGCCCGCACCTGGCCCCGACCGCGCTCAACTGCGCGGCCCCCGACACCGGGAACATGGAGGTCCTCGCGCAGTTCGGCGACGAGGCGCAGCGCAAGCAGTGGCTGGAGCCGCTGCTCGCGGGCGAGATCCGGTCGGCGTTCGCGATGACCGAGCCCGAGGTGGCCTCGTCGGACGCGACGAACATCGAGACCCGGATCCGGCGGGACGGCGACGAGTACGTCATCGACGGCCGCAAGTGGTACATCTCCGGGGCGATGAACCCCGACTGCAAGATCTTCATCGTGATGGGCAAGACCGACCCGGACGGCGCCGACCCGCGCCGCCAGCAGTCGATGATCCTGGTCCCGCGCGACACCCCCGGGCTCGAAGTGCACCGCGCCATGCGGGTGTACGGCTTCGAGGACCACTCCCACGGCGGCCACGCCGAGGTGCGCTTCCACGGGGTGCGGGTGCCGGCGTCGAACCTGATCGGCGAGGAGGGCGGCGGCTTCGCGATCGCCCAGGCCCGGCTGGGCCCGGGCCGGATCCACCACTGCATGCGGCTGATCGGCATGGCCGAGCGGGCGGTGGAGCTGATGTGCCGCCGCGCGGTCTCCCGTACCGCCTTCGGCAAGGCGCTCGCCCAGCAGGGCGTGGTGCAGAACTGGATCGCGGACGCCCGGGTCACCATCGAGCAGCTGCGGCTGCTGGTCCTGAAGACGGCCTGGCTGATGGACACGGTCGGCAACCGGGGCGCCCACACCGAGATCCAGGCGATCAAGATCGCCACCCCGCGCGCGGTCGTCGACATCATCGACAAGGCCGTCCAGCTGCACGGCGCGGGCGGGGTGTCGCAGGACTTCCCGCTGGCCGAGCTGTGGGCGGCGGCCCGCACCCTGAAGCTGGCGGACGGCCCGGACGAGGTCCACCAGCGGTCGCTGGCCCGCCGGGAGCTGAAGCGGTACCTGTAGGCGCTGCCGGTGGGTGGGGGCGGGTCGGCCGTACGGGCGACCCGCCCCCTCGCGTTACCGGCTTACGGACTTACGGGCCTACGGGCCTACGGACTTACGGGCGCAGCGCCCGCAGCAGCAGGTCCGCGAGCTGGTCGGCGACCTGCTGCGGGGTGAGCGGGCCGTCCGGGCGGTACCAGGTGGAGAGGTGGTGGACCGAGCCGAAGTGGTAGTCCACCACCAGGTCGGCGGGGGTGGCCGTGGAGAACACCCCGGCCTGCTGGCCCTCCTCGATCAGCGCCCTGAACCGCTCGTGGTAGTGCCGCCGTTCGGCCCTGACCTGCTTGTTCTTCTCGGGGCTGAGGTGGTGCATGGAGCGGAAGAAGATCGCCGCGTCGTCGAGGTTCTCGATGGTGGTGACGACCACGTCGGCGGCGGCGGCCCGCAGCCGCCGTTCCACCGGCTCGTCGGCCCCGGCGAACGCGTCGAGCCGCTCCTGCTGGAGCCGCAGCACGCGCGCGTACACCTCCTGGAGGAGGTCCTCCTTGGAGCCGAAGTAGTGGTAGAGGGCGCCCTTGGTGACGCCCGCCGCCTCCACGATCTCCTGGACGGAGGTCCGGTCGTAGCCCTGCTCGGCGAAGAGCCGGGTGGCGGCGGCGAGGAGTCGCTGGGGGACGGGCGCCGTGGCGTCCCCGTCCGTCGTCCTGGCCATGCTGCGCCGCCTTTCTTCCGTGCGTGTGCCGGTGCCCGGTGCCGGGGTCCCCCGGCATCGGGGTCAGTGCCGGGACCGGAGGTCCCGCCTGAGGATCTTCCCACTTGTCGTCTTCGGGAGCTCCGGCAGGATCTCGACGTCGCGGGGGTACTTGTACGCGGCGAGCCGCTGCTCGCAGTACGCGGACAGTTCGGCCGGGTCCGCCGCGGCGCCCGGGCGCAGGCTCACGTACGCCTTGACGGTCTCGCCGCGGTAGGCGTCCGGCACGCCCACGACGGCCGCCTCGCGGACCGCCGGGTGGGTGTAGAGGACGTCCTCGACCTCGCGCGGCCACACCTTGAAGCCGGACGCGTTGATCATGTCCTTCTTGCGGTCGACGACGTACAGCCAGCCGTCCGGGTCCATGAAGCCGATGTCGCCGGTGCGCAGCTCGCCGTCCGGGAACGCGGCCGCGGTGGCCTCGGGCAGCCGCCAGTAGCCGGGCACCACCTGCGGGCCCCTGACGGCGATCTCGCCGTGGGTGCCGAAGGGCACCTCGGCGCCGTCCTCGTCGAGGATCCGCACCACGTTGTCGGGCCCGGGCAGGCCGACGGACAGGGTGCCGGAGACCGGGTCGACCGGGGCCTCGTGCTGCGGCGGCACGGCAGCGCAGGGCGCGGTGCACTCGGTGAGCCCGTAGCCGTTGCGCAGGTACGGGCCGAAGCCCGCGCGGAACTTCTCCACCAGGGCGGGCGGCACCGGGGCGCCGCCGGAGGACACCACGAGGAAGGAGGCGAAGTGGTCCGGGGTGGCGGCCGGGTGGGCGGCCAGCGCCATGTAGGCGGTGGACGGGCCGACGGTGTAGGCCGGACGGTGTTCGAGGAAGGCGTCGAGGACCACGCCGGGCTCGAAGCGGTAGGCGAGGGCGAGGGTGCCCGCGTTGCCGAAGCAGACGCCGAGTTCACAGACGAGGCCGGTGATGTGGAACAGCGGCGCGAGCGCGAAGTAGACGGCGCCGGGCGGCACCGGGTGGCCGGCCCGCTGGCGTTCGGCGTTGTGGACGATGCCCCGGTGGAGGTTGAGGGCACCCTTGGGGGTGCCGCTGGTGCCGGAGGTGTAGCTGATCAGGGCGATGTCGTCGGTGGCGAGTTCGCGGCCCGCGGGCGCCGGGTGTCCGGCCCTGGCGACCGCGAGCAGGTCGTCCGCCTCCGTCGCCACCGGCTCGAAGGCCAGCACCCGGGCGTCGTCACGGGTCTGCAGCTGCCGCTCGTCGGCGGTCAGCGCGACCGGGACCCCGGCCGCTGCGGCGGTGGCCCGCACATAGCCGTCCCAGGCCCGGTCGGAGCAGACGACGGCCCGGGCGCCGGAGTCCCGCAGCGCGTGCCCGACCTCGCCCGACTTGTACATCGGGTTGAGCGGCACGACCACCGCGCCCGCCTTCCACGCGCCGAGCAGCGCGAGCACGAAGTGCGGGCTGTTCTGCAGCATGACGGCGACCCGGTCGCCGCGCTCGACGCCGTGGGCGGCGAGGTGGCCCGCCACGGAGTCGGAGAGGGCGTCGAGCTCGCGGTACGAGAGCCGCGCGTCGAAGTAGACGACCGCCGGGTGCTCGGGGGTGCGGGCGGCGGCGGCACGGAACGCGTGCAGGACGGTCGGGTGCGGGTCGATCGGCCCGCGCTGTGCCTCGTTGAGGCTGCCGAGCCAGGGCTTGGCCGCGTAGTGGGAGACCGGGGTGGCGCCTTGGGAGGGGTCGGGGGTGCCGGGGGTGCGCTCGGTGGCCGTCATCGGCGGGCCCCTTCCCACTTCCGCTGGATGTGGTTCATGTTGTCGAGCCAGCCCTCGGTGTCACCGGCGCGGGCCTGGTAGAACTCGGCGACCTCCGGGTGCGGGAGGACGAGGAAGCGGTCGGCGGCGATGGCGTCGAAGAGCGCGTCGGCGACGTCCTCGGGCTCGATCGCGGTCGGCGCGAGCACCAGCTCCCCGGCCGATCCGGCGGCCGTCAGCATGTCCGTACGGACGCCCTGCGGGCAGATCGCGTGCACCTTGAGGCCCCGGTGACGGTAGGTCAGCGACAGCCACTCGGCGAAGGCGAAGGCCCCGTGCTTGGTGACGCTGTACGGCGCGGCGCCGATCATCGTGAGCAGTCCGGCGGCCGACACCGTCGACACGAACCGGCCCGAGCCGCGCTCCAGCCACTCGGGCAGCAGCGCGCGGGCGGCCCGGACGTGCGCCATCACGTTGACGTCCCAGGCGGCGGCCCAGACCTTCTCGTCGACGAACGGGTCGCCGCCGGAGCCGAGCCCGGCGTTGGCGCACCAGATGTCGACGGTCGCCCCGGCGTCGGCGAGCGCGGCCCGGGCCGCGTCGACGACCTCGGACGCGTCGCCGGGGACGGCGAGGGCGCCGATCTCGTCGGCGAGGGCCTTGGTACGGGCCGGGTCCAGGTCGTTGACGACGACCCGCGCCCCTTCGGCGGCGAACCGGCGGGCCAGCGCGGCACCGATGCCGCCCGCCGCACCCGTGACGACCACTCCCGCGCCCCGCACCGAGCCCTGCACCGAACTCATCCCGGTCCACCTCTCCGTCGTGCCTGCCGTGCTGCGATGTGCGGCAGACTAACCGGTCGGTATGGAACGGGGGAAGGGGTCGTCGGTACGCCTCGTTCCGTGCGGGGCGGGCGGGCGCTAGCGTGCGTGGCCGGGCCGGGAGGCGCGCGGGCGGAGGCCGGACGGCGCCCGGACGGCGGCTCCCGCACGGAGGACCTGGACGACCGCGACCGAGGAGGAATCCCTGTGAACGACTCCGGAAGGCTTTCCCGACGGGGGCTGCTCGGGGCCGGTGGCGCGCTGGTCTCCGGGGCGGCCGTCGCCGGGGCGACGGCCCCGGCAGCGGTGGCGGCGGTGGCGCACGGGCCGGGGCACCGGGTCCGTACCGGATTCGAGCGGCTGGCCGCCGACGGCTACGCGGCCCTGTCCGGCCGGCGGGTCGGCGTGGTCACCAACCCGACCGGGATCACCGCCGACGCCCGGCACATCGTGGACGTGATGCACGCCGACGAGCGGGTCGAGCTGGCCGCCGTGTTCGGCCCCGAGCACGGGTTCCGGGGCACCGCGCAGGCCGGGGGCTCGGAGGGGCGGTACGACGACCCGGCGACCGGGCTCCCGGTCCACGACACCTATCTGAAGAGCGGTCAGGCCCTCGCGGACGTGTTCACCGCGTCGGGCGTCGACACCGTGGTCTTCGACATCCAGGACGTGGGCGCGCGTTTCTACACGTACATCTGGACGCTCTACGACTGCATGGCCGCCGCCGCGCTCGCGGGCAAGCGGTTCATGGTGCTCGACCGGCCGAACCCGGTGACCGGGCGGGCGGCCCTCGGGCCGGTCCTGGACCGGGCGTTCGCCACGTTCGTGGGCCGCGAACCGATCGCGCAGGCGCACGGGATGACGGTGGCGGAGCTGGCCCGGCTGTTCGAGGGCGAGTTCCTGGCGAAGGGCGGAGCCAGGACCGGGGCCGGGGCCGGAGCACGGGCGGGGGCGGGGGCGGGGGTGGCGGCCGGGCGCGGCGGGCGGCTCCAGCTGGAGACCGTGACCATGAGCGGGTGGCGGCGCGGCGACTTCTTCGACGCGACCGGGCTGCCGTGGGTGCCGCCGAGCCCCAACATGCCGACGGCCGACACCGCGCTCGTCTACGCGGGCACCTGCCTGTTCGAGGGGACGAACCTCTCCGAGGGGCGGGGCACCACCCGCCCGTTCGAACTCCTCGGCGCGGAGGGGATCGACGGCCGGTGGGCCGCCGCCGTGAACGCGCTCGGACTGCCGGGCGTGCGGTTCCGCGAGGCGTACTTCGCGCCGACGTTCTCCAAGTTCCAGGGGAAGACGGTCGGCGGGGTGCAGCTGATGGTGCACGACCGGGCCGCGTTCGACCCGGTCCGTACCGGGATCGCGCTGCTGGTCACCGCCCGGCGGGTGTGGAGCGGTTTCGCCTGGCGGCCCGACCTGTGGATCGACAAGCTGACCGGGTCGGCCCGGGTGCGCACCCTGATCGACGCGGGCGCGGACGTGGACGAGGTGACCGGCGCCTGGGCGACGGACCTGGCGGCGTTCCGTACGCTGCGGCGCGGCTATCTGCTCTACCGCTGAGCGGGACCAGCGCCAGGACCAGGGGTCCCTACGATTGCCTGACGGTGGCTCACCCCCGCTCCCGTCAGGGGGTTTTCCCCATGATGATCATGGGTGGGGCCCGGATGGTCCGGTGCGTCCCGGGCGCCGAGGCTTGACCCATGACCGTGAACCGCACCGCCCGGCGGCGTCGCCGCCCGCTCACCGCACCCCTCGCCACCCTGCTCGCCGCCCTGAGCGTCGGGCTGCTCACCGCCCCCGCCACCGCCTCCCCCGCGACTGCGGGGTCGGGGCCGGTGGCCGCCGAGACGGCATCCCGCCCCGACCCGGCCCGTGAACTCCGGCTCACCGCCCGCCCGGCGACCGACGCCCGCGCCCTCGACCGGATCGTGGGCTCGGCGAAGGTGGTCGGCATCGGCGAGGCCACCCACAGTTCGGGCGACTTCTTCCGGGCCAAGCACCGGATGTTCGAGCAGCTGGTGGAGCGCCAGGGGTTCACCACGTTCGCCCTCGAAGCGAACTGGAGCGCCGGACTCCGGGTCGACGACTACGTCCGCACCGGCAAGGGCGACATCCGGAAGATCATGGACGAGGAGTTCGTGAACTCGTACGCCTTCTGGAACACCGAGGAGTACCTCGACCTGTTCACCTGGATGCGGCAGCACAATGTGCGCCACCCCGGCCATCCGGTGCGCTTCATGGGCAACGACCTCGGCTACGCGGGCCCCGAGCTGTTCGACCGGGTCACCGGCTATGTCGCCCGCACGAGGCCCGCGCTGCTGCCCCGCTTCCAGGAGCTCTACCGGGGTTCGCGCCCGACCGGCACCGGCGTCGAGTGTGATGTCGATGTCGACGCCTGGATGAACGCCTACCTGGTGAAGCCGGAGGCCGAGCGCAAGGCACTGGGCGCGAACGTGAACCGGGCGCTCACGCTGCTCGAAGGGCTGCGGCCGGCCGCCGGGGACGGCCCGGCCGCGCGCGAGGCGCACACCTGGGCGGTGCAGCACGCCCGGGCCATCGCCCAGGTGGGCACCGAGTACGCGTTCGGCCTCACCACCCCCGAGGGCCTCAAGGAGGCGATGCTCTACCGCGACCGGGTGATGGCCGAGAACACCGTCTGGTGGCAGCGGCACACCGGGGACCGGATGGTGGTGTCGGCGCACAACGCGCACCTCGCGTACGAGACGGTCTGGCCCGAGCAGTACCCGCGCACCCAGGGCGCCTTCCTGCGGGATCTGCTCGGCCGCGACTACGTCGCCGTCGGCGCCTCCTTCGGGCGCGGCTCCTTCAACGCCCATGACGTCGAGCAGCCCGGCGAGCCGGTCCGCGCGGTCACCGTGGGGCCGCTCGGCGCCGACAGCAACGCCCACGTCCTGGACCGGGTGGCGGCCCGCCCGTTCCTGGTCGACCTGCGGACGGCCACCCCGGCCGCGCGCGACTGGCTGAACGGCGCCCGGCCGACCCGGTCGATCGGCACCGCGTACCCCTGGCCCGCCTCGGTGACCCCGGTGCGGCTCGCCGCCTCGTACGACGCGGTGCTCCACTTCCCGGAGATCTCGGCGGCGCGCCTGCGCCGCTGACGACTGGCGGTCCCTCCGCGCGGGCAGAATGCGGGTGGGTCGCCGGGGGGCCTGCCGCCGGTGACGCGCGCACCTCGACGTGGAGGGACGGGCCCATGACGGTGACGAGTGTCGAGCCGTACCGCGAGCTGGTTCTCGACAAGGACGGCGACGGTCCGGCGGGCCAGGCCGACGGGCTCGCCGCGCTGGCCCGGCAGGGCTGCACGGACCTGGTCCTCTTCACCCACGGCTGGAACAACACGCCGTCGGTGGCGAGCGGACTCTTCGACCGCTTCCTGGCCCCGTTCCCGGCGACGGTGACGGCGGCCGGGGTCCGGCTGGGGTTCGCGGGGCTCGTGTGGCCGTCGGTCATGTTCTCGGACGAGCGGGTGCCGGACTACGCGGCCCTCGCCACGCTCGCGCCGGAGCGCCCCGAGGTGGTGGCGCGGCTCGCGGAGCTTGCGGGCGCGGAGCCGCCGGACGAGGCGGCCCTGGTGGAGTTCGCGGTGCTGCTGCGCGAGCTGACGGACCTGGCCGCGGGGATGGACGCGGGGCAGGGGGCGGGCGGGCCCGGGCTGCGTGGCGCGGCGGCCGGAGCCCCGCTGCCGGAGTTCCTGGTCGGTGACCCGCTCGCGGTGTTCGCGATGTTCGCCGACGCGGCGGAGGACACGGAGGGAATCGCGCGCAGCGAGAGCGACGAGGGAGTCGCGGGGGCGCTGCTCGGCACGGACCGGCTGGGCCGGTTGTGGAAGGGCGCCAAGGAGGCGCTGCGGCAGGCCACGTACTTCACGATGAAGCGCCGGGCCGGGGTGGTCGGCGAGCGGGGCCTCGGTCCGCTGCTCGGCGAGCTGGCCCGGACGGCTCCGGCGCTGCGGGTCCATCTGGTCGGCCACAGCTTCGGCGCCCGGCTCGTCGCGTACGCGCTGCGCGGGCTGCCCGCCGGGGCCCGCAACGTACGGTCGGTGACGCTGCTCCAGGGCGCCTTCTCGCACTACGCCTTCGCCGCCCGGCTGCCGCACGAGCCGGACCACGGCGGTTCGCTGCGGGACCTGCAGAACCGGGTGGACGGCCCCGTCGTGGCCTGTCACTCGCGGCACGACACGGCGCTGCGGGTGTTCTACCCGCTGGCCTCGCGGGTCTCGCGGGACGACGAGTCGCTGCTCGGCGACGAGCGGCGGTGGGGCGCGATCGGTTACGACGGCGTCCAGGCGGTCCCGGGCACGGCGGCCCGCACCCTGGCGGCGGTGCTGCGCGACGGGCTGCCGGCGGCGGGGTGCGTGAGCGTGGACGCGGCGCAGCTGGTGACCGAGCACAGCGACATCTGTCACGCCCAACTGGCCCGCGTGGTGGCCCGGGCGGGCCGTTTCGGCTGACCGCGCCGGGCGGTGCGGACCGCCTCCCACCGGGCCCGGGGCGCCCGGCGGGGGCCTCGGCGGAGTTCGTCCTTCCGTCGTACGGAATTGTCCACCCCGCTTGCCTGATGGCACCCATCCGGATCCCGATGGAACACGGAGCGGCGCTCGTTCGTCCCTCTCATATCGCAGTCGGCAGCGAGGGAGAGCAGACGATGGCCGGGTTCCGGAGTCTTGCGAGACAGGTACGCGACCCGGGGAGCGACACGGCGCTGCGCCGCTATTCGCTGCGCAAGTGCCTGGAGCGGTTCGCGCCCTACGGCCACCGGGCGACCTGGGACCACCTGTGCCGCAGGCACGGTTTCGGTCCCGAGGACCGGGAGGCGGACCCGAGGCGGCTGGTGGCCGCGCTCGAGGAGCTGGAGGAGGCGCGGGCCGTCTGGCTCTCGTACGAGCGGGAGTTCGCCGAGCGGCGCAAGCGCGAGAAGCACGGCGGCCTGCGGCGGCCCGGCGGCCCCGACGAATGGCACCGCAGGATCTGGGGCGGCAACGGGGTGGCCCGCTGCGACGACCCCGGTCTGCACCCCTCGGAGCCGCTGCCCGAGGTGGTGCGCCGGCTGGTGGCGGCGCTGCGGCGGGCGCCCGGCGAGCTGTGCCCGGTGTGCGCGGGGCCGCGCATCGAGTGGCGCACGGAGCTGCGGGACGAGCCGTGGTTCGGTCCGGTGTGCGAGGACTGCGGGGTGCTGATACCCCGGGCGGTGCTCACCTCGCGGGCCCTCGCCAGGACCCGTGGCGACCGGGTGCCGCGACTGGCCTCGGTGGCGTGATGCTGCTCCAGGTCTGCCTCAACGGCAGCCGTGGGCCCGGCGATTCGGCCGCGGTGCCGATGGTCCCCGAGGCGATGGCGGCGGCCGCCGCCGCGGCGGTCGCGGCGGGCGCGGACGAGGTGCATGTGCACCCGAAGACACCCTGTGGCAGCGATACCCTGTCGCCGCGGGTGCTCGCCGACACGCTGACCGCGATCCGCGCGGCCGTGGCGGTGCCGGTGGGCGTGACGACCGGCGCCTGGGCGGAGCCCGATCCGGTACGGCGGCTGGCCCGGGTGCGGTCCTGGACGGTGCTGCCGGACCACGCCTGCGTCAACTGGCACGAGCCCGGCGCCGACGCGCTGGCCGCGGCCCTGCTCGACCGGGGGGTGGCCGTGGCGGCGGGCATCGGCTCCGGCACCGACGGCCCGGCCCGCTTCCTGCGGTCCTCGCTGGCGCCCCGGGTGCTGCGGATCCTCGCCGAGGTCACCGACCCGTCCCCGGCGACCGCCGAGGCCACCGCCCGTACCCTGCTCGCCGTCCTGAACCGGTCCCCGCACGCCCGCCCGGTCCTGCTGCACGGCACGGACGCCGCCGCGTGGCCGGTGCTGCGGCTGGCCCGGCGGCTCGGTCTGGCCGGCCGGATCGGTCTTGAGGACACCCTGTTCCTGCCGGACGGCCGACCGGCGGCGGACAACGCCCAGTTGGTGACGGCGGCGCTCGCGGAGCGGACGCATGGGACGCACGGGACGCACGCCGACGGGCCCGCGCGTCCGCAGGAGTCGGCGGACTCGGTCCCGGCCTGAGAAAGGACCTCGGAAGGCTCAAGGAGTCGGGAGGCTCCAGGAGTCGGGAGGCCACCAGCCGAAAATCCGGTCGCCCAGGGGGATTCGGGCGGGGCAGAGTGGGTGTCGGCGAACACGGACGGCGGCCCCGGGCCGACCCGTCCCGGCCGACCCGAACCGTCCCACCCGACCCGACCGGAGTAGCTGAGATGTCGACGCTGCGCGTCACCGCGGAATCCTTGACCGTCCACGACCATCCCCACGCCGACGCGCTCGAACTCGCGCAGATCGGGCTCTACCGTGCGGTGGTCGCCAAGGGCCGGTTCCGGAGCGGTGACCTCGCGATCTACATCCCGGAGCAGGCGGTGCTCCCGGCCGCGCTCGTCGAGGAGCTGGGGCTGACCGGGCGGCTGGCCGGGAAGGCGAGCGACCGGGTGAAGGCGGTGCGGCTGCGCGGCGAGCTGTCGCAGGGGATCGTGTGCCTGCCCGAGGCCGTGGCGGACATCGATCTGAAGCAGGCCGCGGCGGACGGCACCGACTTCGCGGAACTGCTGGGGATCACCAAGTGGTCGCCGCCGGTGCCGCCGACGATGAGCGGGGACGTGGAGTCGGCCCCCGGGCTGCTGCCCTGGGTGGACATCGAGAACCTCCACCGCTTCCCCGACGTCTTCGCGCCGGGCGAGCCGGTCGTCCTCACCGAGAAGCTGCACGGCTCCGCCTGCCTGGTCACCTATCTCGTCGACGAGGAGCGCACGGTCGTCTCGTCGAAGGGCTTCGGCGCCAAGGGCCTGGCCCTCAAGGAGGATCCGCGCAATCTGTACTGGCGTGCCGTCCACGGCCACGGCCTGACCGCCGTCGCCGCGCGGCTCGCCGCCCGCCTCGGCGCGCGCCGGGTCGGCCTGTTCGGCGAGGTGTACGGGGCGGGGGTGCAGGACCTGGGGTACGGGGCGAACGCCCGCGCCGAGGACGGCGTCGGCTTCGCGCTGTTCGACCTGGCCGCCGAGATCGACGGGCAGGTGCGCTGGCTGGATCCGGCCGAGGTACTGGCGCCGGGCGAACTGCCCGTCGTACCGCGCCTGTACACCGGTCCGTACGACCTGGACACGGTGCTCGCCCTGGCGAGCGGCCGGGAGACGGTCTCGGGGCGGGAGCTGCATCTGCGCGAGGGGGTCGTGATCCGGCCGGTGACCGAGCGGTACAGCCCGGTGGTCGGCGGGCGGGCGATCGCGAAGGCGGTCAGCCCGGCGTATCTGACCCGCAAGGGCGGCACCGAGTACGAGTGACGTACGGGTGACGGCAGTGCGCGGTCGGTCGCGCGCCGTCCGCAGAGCCGAGCAGGGGCCCGCCCACGGGGGTGGCGGGCCCCTGCTCTCGTACCCGAGCCGGTGTCCGCACCCGTACGGGTGTCCGTACCGACGTCAGTCCTTCCGGCTCTCCGGCATCAGGCGGGAACCGGTCAGCCGCTCGCCGGACACGTCGTCCGGGTTGGAGAGCACGCACCGCTCCAGGGACAGACAGCCGCAGCCGATGCAGTCGCTCAGATGGTCCCGCAGCCGCCCGAGCTGCTTGATCCGCTCGTCCAGCTCCACCCGCCAGGTCGCCGAGAGCCGCGCCCAGTCCTCATGGGTGGGGGTGCGCTCCTCGGGCAGCTGGGTGAGGGCGTCGCGGACGGTGGCGAGCGGGATGCCGACGCGCTGCGCGGCGCGGATGAAGGCGACCCGGCGCAGCGTGTCACGCCCGTACCGGCGCTGGTTGCCGCTGGTGCGACGGCTGCTGATCAGGCCCTTCGTCTCGTAGAAGTGCAGGGCGGAGACGGCCGCCCCGCTGCGCGCGGACAGCTGGCCGACGGTGAGTTCGTGGATCTTCTCGGGAATCTGCGGCACTCGCCGGAGCCTACCGGTCGGGTCCGGCCCGTTCCGTTGACAAGGGCACCTTCCCCGCAACATCCTGCATCCTGAGCAAGCGCTTAGACAGTTGCTTGGACAGTCACGAGAACACGCTTCGAGAGACGGGACGCGGAACATGGCCGAGCCGAGGATCTTCACCTCCGCCGAGGAACTGCGCGCCGGGGTCGGCGAGCAGCTGGGACACAGCGACTGGCTGGAGATCGAGCAGAAGCGGATCGACCAGTTCGCCGACGCGACCGGCGACCACCAGTGGATCCACGTCGACCCGGAGCGCGCCGCGACCGGCCCGTTCGGACGGACGATCGCGCACGGCTACCTCACCCTGTCGCTGCTGCCGACCCTGGTGCCGCAGATCATGCGGGTCGAGGGGATGAAGATGGGCCTCAACTACGGCACCAACAAGGTGCGCTTCCCCGCGCCCGTGCCGGTCGGCTCCCGGCTGCGCGCCTCGGCCGTGCTGACCGAGGTGACGGAGGCGGGTGGCGGGGTGCAGGTCACGGCGACGGTGACGGTGGAGCGCGAGGGCGGCGACAAGCCGGTCTGCGTCGCCGAGTCGGTCTCGCGCTACTACTTCTAGCACTTCTCGACTTTCGACTACCTCTCGCACCTCTCGTACGCCTCGTACGTCTCGTACGCCTCGTACGTCTGGAGCCTGTGGCCCGGGGCCGCTACCGGGCGTCGCGGGCGCCCACCATGCGGAGGACGAGGTCGGCGTAGAGCGCGCCGACCTCGTCGGGCGTGCGGCGGCCCTGGGTGTTGAACCAGCGGGACACGTCGATGCAGAGCGAGAGCACGGCGACGGTGGTCCCGGCCACGTCCGGCACGTCGAACTCGCCGGCCGTCACGCCCTCCTCGATGATCCGCCGCACGGTGGCGTCGGACTCCCGGCGCAGCGCGACGATCTCGGTGCGGTGCTCGGGGCCGAGCGCGTCCAGCTCGTACTGGACGACGCGGGCGGTGGTGTGCCGCTCGGCGTGCCAGCGGACGAAGGACCGTACGGCGTCGGCGAGCCGCTCGGCGGCGGTGCCGGGGCCGTCGGCCGCCGCGCTGAGGATCTCCAGGGCCTTGTCGTGGCCGATCCGGCTGATCCGGTGGAGCAGCTCTTCCTTGGTCTTGTAGTGGATGTAGAGGGCAGCCGGGCTCATCCCGGCCCGGCCCGCGATGTCCCGGGTCGTGGTGGCGTGGTAGCCGCGCTCGGCGAACGCCCCGACGGCCGCGACCAGCAGGCGCCGGGCGGCCTCGGGCGTGACCTCGCCCCACGACATGTCCTCGCCGGGCGTCTCCTCCGCCGCGCTCATCGCACCATCCTCCTCGGGCCGTCCATCGGACGGACACCATACAACGAAGGTGAGCAAGCGCTTAGCTTTCCCGGGCCGCCGGCGGGCTCAGAAGGCGGAGACTCCGGTGAGCGCCCGTCCGATGATCAGCTTCTGGATCTGGCTGGTGCCCTCGTACAGGGTCATCACGCGCGCGTCGCGGAGCAGCTTGCCGACCGGGTACTCGTCGATGTAGCCGTAGCCGCCGAAGACCTGGAGGGCGTTGTTGGCGCAGCGGACGGCGGCCTCGGAGGCGTACAGCTTGGCCTTGGAGGCGGCGGTCGCGAAGTCCTGGCCGCGGTCGATCAGGTCGGCGACCCGCCAGGTGAGCAGCCGGGCGGCGTCCACGTCGACGGCGATGTCGCTGATGAGCTCCTGGACGAGCTGGTACGCGGCGATCGGCTTGCCGAACTGCTCACGCTCGGCGGCGTAGCGCACGGCCGCGTCGAGGGCGGCCTGGGCGATGCCGACGCAGCCGGCCGCGACCGACATCCGGCCCTTGGCGAGCGCGGACATGGCGACGGTGAAGCCCTTGCCCTCGGGGCCGAGCATCGCGCTCGCCGGGACGCGCACGCCGTCCAGGGCCAGTTCGGCGGTGGCCTGGCCGCGCAGTCCGAGCTTGCCGTGAATGGTGCGGCGGGTGAGGCCGGGGGTGTCGGTGGGGACGAGGAAGGCGGAGATGCCCTTGTGGCCGGGGGTGTCGTTGGTGCGGGCGAAGAGCAGCACGACATCGGCCCAGGTGCCGTTGGTGATGAACATCTTGGCGCCGTCGATCACGTAGTCACCGCCGTCGCGCACCGCGCGGGTGGTGAGGTTCCCGGCGTCGGAGCCGGTGCCGGGCTCGGTGAGGCCGAAGCAGCCGATGGCGTCGCCGGAGCAGAGCCGGGGCAGCCAGGCGCGCTTCTGCGTCTCGTCGCCCCAGGCGGCGATGGTCTTGGCGACCAGGCCGAGCGAGACGGAGACGATGCCGCGGACCGAGGAGTCGCCGCGGCCCAGTTCCTCGGTGACCAGGCAGTAGGAGAGGTGGTCGCCGCCGGAACCGCCGTACTCCTCGGGGATCGTCAGGCCGAGGAAGCCGACGGCGCCGAGCTTCCTCACGATGCCCCGGTCGACGTCCTCGGCCCGGTCCCAGGCGACGACGTGCGGGGTGACCTCGCGGGCGACGAAGTCCTCGGCGAGCCGCCGGACCGCCTCCTGCTCCTCGTCGAGTTCCAGGTTCATCGCGCCACCCCGTCCACGTCCGCGTCCATGTCGGCGTCCGCACGGACTCACTTAATTACCACTGCTAGTTTTATCGGCCCCGCCTACTATGTGCGCCATGGCCCGACCGCGCAAGCCCCTGCTCAGCCGAGACCGCATCGTCGAGACGGCGGGCGCGCTCGTGGACGCGGAGGGCCTCGACGCGCTCTCCACCCGGCGGCTCGCGGCCGGGCTCGGGGTCAGTGGACCGTCGCTCTACAACCACTTCCGCACCAAGGACGAGATCCTGGACGCCGTCGCGGACACGGTGAGCGCGAAAGTCGACCTGTCGATGTTCGCGCCCGGCGATCCGCGCGACTGGCGCACCGCGCTGCACGACTGGGCCGTCTCCTACCGGGCCGCCCTCGCCGACCATCCGCACCTGGTGCCGCTGCTCGCCCAGGGCCCGGGCCGCCGCCCGGCCGGTCTGAAGGTCGCGGACGCGGTCTTCGGCGCGATGGTCCGGGCGGGCTGGCCGCCCGCCCAGGCCACCCACATCGGCGCCCTGATGCGCTACTTCGTCACCGGCTCCGCCCTCGGTTCGTTCGCGCGCGGCTTCGTCGACGACGAGACGGCGTACGACCCCGCCGACTACCCCCACCTGGGCCAGGCCCACCGGCTCGCGGAGCACCGCGAGAAGGTCGACGAGGGGGCGTTCACGACCGGGCTGCGGGCGCTGCTCGACGGACTGGAGCGGCAGTACGCGGAGGGGCGGTACGGGGAGTCGGCGGGCGGGGACGCGCGGTACGGGGACGCGCGGGGCGACGAGCGCGGCTGACGGGCCCGACCCGGCACAGCCGCCGGGACGGCGGGCCGCCGGGACCGGGCGGGCCCGCCGCGCGTACGTTTCGGCCGGCGCCGAACCGTCCGCGCGGCATCCTGGGCCCATGCCTCCACTCCCCCAGGGCTCCGTCCCGCTCGCCTCCCTCGCCGCGCTCTTCGCCGACGAGACCCGTGCCGCGTTCGTCCTCGCCCTGCTCGACGGCCGGGCCTGGACCGCCGGGGAGCTGGCCCGCCACGCGGGTGTGGCGCCGTCCACGACCAGTGAGCATCTGGGCAAGCTGGTGGCGGGCGGGGTGCTGAGCGAGGAGCGGCAGGGGCGGCACCGCTATGTGCGGCTCGCCGATGCCGGGATCGCGCACCTCGTCGAGGACCTGGCCGCCCGGGCCGCGCCCGCCGCGTCCCCGCCGCCGCGCGGACTGCGGGCCGCGGGCGCCGGGCGGGCGATGGCCCGCGGCCGCACCTGCTACGACCATCTCGCCGGGCGCCTCGGGATCGCCGTGACCGACGCGATGACCGCACGCGGACTGCTGCGCCAGGACACCGGGTTCGCGCTCACCGACGAGGGCCTCGGCTGGTTCGCGGACCTCGGCATCCCCCTCGTACCGGCCAAGGGGCGACGGCCGCTGGCCCGGGGCTGTCTCGACTGGACCGAGCGCAGGCCGCACCTGGCCGGGCTCGCGGGCGCGGCGCTGTGCCGGCACGCGCTCGACGCCGACTGGTGCGTACGGATCGGGTCGGAGCGCGCGGTGAAGGTGACGGCCCGCGGCGAGCGGGCGCTGCACGACGTGCTCGGCATCGAAGCGGCGCGGCTGGAGCTCGTATGACATCCACCGCCCGCCCCACGCCCGGCGGCCCCACGCCCGACGCCCTCGCGTCCTCGCCCGCACCCGCACCCGCACCCGCACCCGCACCCGCACCCGCGAATAATTCGGTGAGCGCCGAACGGCCGACGACCTACCGTCGTGCCATGCCGAACTCCCCCGCCCCATCGTCCGGTCGTCGCCCGCGCCCCGACCGGCTCGCGCTCCTCGCCGCCGTCGTCAGCGTCGTCCTGTGGGCCTCCGCCTTCGTCTCCATCCGCAGCGCGGGCGCCGTCTACTCCCCCGGCGCCCTCGCGCTCGGCCGGCTGCTCGCCGGGTCGCTCGTCCTCGTCGCCGTGCTCGTCGTACGGCGCGAGGGCCTGCCGTCGCGCGGCGCCTGGCCCGGGATCGTGACGTCCGGGCTGCTGTGGTTCGGCGGCTACACGGTGGTCCTCAACTGGGCGGAGCGGGAGGTGGACGCGGGTACCGCCGCGATGCTGGTGAACATCGGCCCGATCCTGATCGCCCTGCTCGGCGCGAAGGTCCTGGGCGAGCGGCTGCCGCCGCGGCTCCTCGCGGGCATGGCGGTGTCCTTCGCGGGCGCGATCGCCGTGGGCCTGTCGATGTCGGCCGGGTCGGGGTCGGGGCACGCCTCGGTCCTGGGTGTGGTGCTGTGCCTGCTGGCGGCGGTGGCGTACGCGGGCGGGGTGGTCGCCCAGAAGCCCGCGCTCGCCCACGGCAGCGCGCTCCAGGTGACCGCCTTCGGCTGTCTGATCGGGACGGCCGGGTGCCTGCCGTTCGCCGGGCAGCTGATCGGCGAGATCGCCGACGCGCCGCTCCCGGCCACCTTGAACATGGTCTACCTCGGCGTCTTCCCGACCGCCCTCGCCTTCACCACCTGGGCGTACGCGCTGGCGCGCACGACGGCGGGCCGGATGGGCGCGACGACCTACGCCGTACCGGCCCTGGTGGTCCTGATGGCCTGGGTGTTCCTCGGTGAGCTGCCCGGGCTGCTCACGCTCGGCGGCGGGGCGCTGTGTCTGCTGGGCGTGGCGGTGTCCCGGTCCCGCCCGAAGCCCGCGACGGCGCCCGAGACCCACGACGGCGGACGTGGACCGGCGGACGCGGCCCCGTCCGCCGGTCCGGCGGTCCGGCGAAGGCTCCCTAGGCCGGGAAGGGCGGGAGGGGTCCGGTCAGCCGGTCAGCCGGTCAGCCGGTCAGAACACGACGAGCGCCCGGCCGCCCTTGCCCGCGAGCATGTTGGCGAAGGCGCCGGGGATGCCCTCCAGGGTGATCCGCTCGGTGACCAGGGCGCCGAGGTCGAGGCGGCCCGCCCGGATGTGCTCGGCGAGCACGGGCAGGTCCTCGGCCGGGTTGGAATTGCCGTAGACGCAGCCGGACAGCGTGCGGCCCCAGTGGAACAGCTCCAGGGCGTGGAAGGTGACCTGCTGCTCCTTGCCGCCGATGCCGACGACCGTGGTGCGGCCGCCGCGCCGGGTGGAGTCCCAGGCGGTGCGGATGGTGGTGGCGCGGCCGACGCACTCGACGGCCACGTCGACGCCGTGCCCGCCGGTCAGCTTCCGGATGTCCTTGGCGGTGGTCTCGGACGCGAGCACGAAGTGGGTCGCGCCCGCGGCCCGCGCCAGGTCCTCCTTCGCCGCCGAGACGTCGACGGCGACGATCTCCGACGCCCCGGCGATCCGCGCGGCCTGGAGGGCGGCGAGGCCGACGCCACCGACGCCGAAGACAGCGACCGTCTCGCCCCGCCGGACCCGGGCGGAGTGGTGGACCGCGCCCCAGCCGGTGAGCACGGCGCAGCCGAGCAGCGCCGCGTCGGTGAGCGGCACGCCGTCCGGCGCGGGCAGCAGACAGGAGGCCGGTACGACGGTCTCCTCGGCGAACGCGGCCACGTTGAGCCCCGGGTGGAGCACGGTGCCGTCGGCGGTGCGGGCGTGGGCGTTGGCGGCGCCGGTGAGCGCGTTCGCGCACAGCCAGACCTCGCCGAGCGAGCAGGGGTGGCAGGTGCCGCAGGACGGCGCCCAGTTGAGGACGACGCCGTCGCCGGGGGCGACCGAGGTGACGCCCGCGCCGACGGACACCACCGTCCCGGCGCCCTCGTGGCCGAGGACGGCGGGCACCGGCACCCGCATGGTGCCGTTGGACAGCGACAGGTCGGAGTGGCAGACCCCGGCCGCCGCGAGCCTGACCCGGACCTGGCCGGGGCCCGGCTCGGGCAGCTCGATGTCGGTGATCTCCAGCGGAGACCCGACGGCGGGCAGGACGGCGGCGCGGATCACGCTCACGTGCGGTGCTCCTGTGTCTCGTTCGAGGCCGGAACGGCGAGGTCAGAACCGCAGAGTCGACGCTGCGGTGTCAGAACCGCAGAGTCGGCACTGCGGGGGCAGAGCCGCAGAGTCAGGGCTGCGGGGGCAGAACTGCGGAACCGTGGGTTCAGAACTGCAGGGACTTGGTCTGGAGGAACTCCGCGAGGCCGTGCGTGCCGAGCTCGCGTCCGACGCCCGACTGCTTCCAGCCCCCGAACGGGGCCAGCGGGTTGAACCGGCCGCCGTTGATGTCGACCATCCCGGTCTCCATGCGGCGGGCGAAGGCGACGGCCTCGTCCGGCTCGCCCCAGACGGCGCCCGCGAGACCGTAGACGGTGCCGTTGGCGATGGCGAGGGCGTCCGCCTCGTCCTCGTACCGGATGAGCGAGACGACCGGCCCGAAGATCTCCTCCTGGGCGATGGTCATGTCCGGGGTGACGTCGGCGAAGACGGTGGGGCTGACGAAGTAGCCGGTCTCGCGCGGGGCCTCGGCGCCACCGGCGACGAGCCGGGCGCCCTCGGCGACGCCCTGCTCGATGTAGCCGCGGACCCGGTCCCGCTGCCGGGCGCTGACCAGCGGGCCGACCCGGTCGCCCGGCACGTACTTGGCGGCCGCTTCGGCGGCGAGCGTGACGGCCTCCTCGTACCGGTCGGCGGGGATCAGCATCCGGGTCCAGGCGGTGCAGGTCTGGCCGGAGTTGGACATCACGTTGGCGACGCCGACGGCGACGGCCTTCTCCAGGTCGGCGCTCGGCAGGATGACGTTGGCGGACTTGCCGCCGAGTTCGAGGGCGACCCGCTTGATCGCGCCGGCCGCGAGCGCGCCGATCCGGCGGCCGACGGCGGTGGAGCCGGTGAAGGAGACCATGTCGACGCCGGGGTGCTCGGCGAGCGCCTGGCCCGCGACCGCGCCGACACCGGTGACCAGGTTGAACACTCCGGCCGGGAACCCGGCCTCGTGGACCGCCTCGGCGAACAGCTGGGCGACGAGCGGGGTGTCCTCGGCGGGCTTGAGGACGAGCGTGCAGCCCGCGGCGAGGGCCGGGGCGGCCTTGGCGACGATCTGGTGGAGCGGGTAGTTCCAGGGGGTGATGGCCCCGACCACGCCGACCGGCTCGGAGTAGACGGTCGAGTTGCCGACCTTCTCCTCGAAGGGGTGGGTGGCGGCGAGTTCGGCGTACGAACCGGCCACGGTGATCGGCAGCCCGGCGTGCACCACGGCGGACAGCTTCGGCGGCGCGCCCAGTTCGGTGGTGACGGTGGCGGCGATCTCGTCGGCACGGGCGGCGAGCGCGTCGCGCAGCGCGCCGAGCCGGGCGGCCCGCTCGGCGGGCGGCGTGGCGGCCCAGCCGGGGAACGCGGCGCGGGCGGCGCGCACGGCGGCGTCGACGTCCTCGGCGGTCCCGGCCGGGACGTGGGCGACGACCTCCTCGGTCGCCGGGTCGATCACCGGGATCGTCTCGGAGCCGGCGGCGGGCCGCCACTCCCCGCCGATGTACATCGCGTCGTGGGCCTTCATCCGCTGTCTCTCCTCGCCTGTCGGGCACGGGGAACTCAAACTAGCGCTGATAGTTTTTGGGCGCCAGGCCCCGCCCCCCGAGCGTCTCGATCGTCACCCTCCACCGCCCGTCCTGTCCACGGCCCGCCCGGACAGAGCGGACGCCCGCGAACTGGCGCGATCCGCCTTGCCCGGCCGCGCGGAGCGGGCCCGTGGCCGGGCGGCCGGGCGGCCGGGCGGCCGGGGTACGCGAACGGGCCCGAGTCCGGTGAGGACTCGGGCCCGTGCCCGTACCGCTCAGAACCGATCGGAGCTTCGGAGCTTCGACTCTTCGGCTCTTCGGCTCTTCGGCTCTTCGGGGCTGATCGGAACTACTCAGATCTGTCGGTCGACGCCCGTGAGGTGGGCGAAGACGACGATGTTCGACGCGTAGCCCGCCTTGCGGTCGAACGTTCCGCCGCAGGTGAGGAGCCTGAGCTCGGGGCGGACGGACGGGCCGTACACCTCGGCGTCGGGGAACTCCGCCTTGGTGTACGTGCGGACCCGGTCGACCGTGAAGACGGCGACCCGGCCGTCCGCGCGGGCGACCCGGACGGTGTTGCCGGGGGCGAGCGAGTTGAGGTTGAGGAAGATCGCCGGACCGGTGCGGGTGTCCCGGTGGCCGACGACGACGGCGGTGCCGCGCTCGCCGGGGGTGACCCCGTGCGCGTACCAGCCGACGATCCGGGGGTTGTCGACAGGCGGTGTCGACAGAGCCCCGGCCGGATCGAGGCCGAGTCCGACGACCGGCGCCTCGATGGTGATCGCGGGCACGGCGAGCGCCGTGGGCCGGGATCGCGCGAGGGGCGCCGGGGGCGGCTGGGGCTTCGGGGGCGTGCGTGTCGTCGCGCCCGGCGCCTTGGCCGTACCCACCCTGCCGCCGCCACCGTCACCGCCGCCCTTGCCCGAGGCCGAGGTTGAGGCCGAGGTTGAGGCCGAGCCCTTGCCGGTGTCCGGCCCGGCCGCGTGCGGTCCGGCGGCGGACCCGCCGGACCCCGGCAGTGCCGCCGCCATGCCGTGCGCCCCGGGCCCGGCGGCGAGCGCCGGACCGGCCGGTTCCTCGTCCTGCGCCCACCAGACACCGACGACGACCAGGGTCAGGGTGACCGCGACGGTACGGGCGAGCCTGCGCAGCCGACGACTGCGCCGGGGACCGCGCCGATGACGTACGGGCCCGTGCGGCACGGGTCGGCGCGGGCTCCGCTCGTACGGGGACGAGGTCGGGGCCCGGCCGACGGTGGCGGTGCCGCGCGGGGTGCCGGACCTACGCCGCGCCATGGTCACGGCGGCGGGAACGGCGGATGAGGATCAGACCCGCGGTGCCCGCGAGTCCGGCGGCGACGGCCGAGCCGATGCCGAAGGCGGCGCTGTCGTCGGCAGGCGCGGTGGGGTCGGCCGCACCGCCGCCGCCCGCTCCGACGGGTCCGTGGGGTGGCTTGGGATGCCCGTTCCCGCCACTGGCACCGCCGTTGCCGCTACCCCCGTTGCCGTTGCCGCCGTTCCCATTGCCGCCGTTGCCGTTCCCGCCGTTCCCGTTGCCCCCGGTGGTCGGCGGCGGGCTGGCGATGGTGCCGCAGTCGACCTTGAAGACCTTGTGCTTCGCGCTGCCGTTCTGGCCCTCGAAGGTCCAGTCGAGTTTGTACATGCCGTCCGGCAGGAAGAGATCGCTGGTGTGCCCCTTGCCGGAGGTGAGGTTGAGGTGGCCGCTGAGGTTCGGCGAGTCGGCCTTCGGCGGCTGGGGGTTGATCTCCCAGTCGACCTTCTGCACCGAGTCGAAGTTGAAGGCGTCGAGGTAGAACCGGCAGACCTTGGGCTCGTCGTTGGTCTTGTCCGGGTCCGAGCCCGCCTTGTGGATCTTCACGTCGCCGTTGTCACCGGGGGCGGCGTGGGCGAAGGGCGCGCCCGCGAGGGAGACGGAGCCGACGAGCAGCGCGGTGGCGGCGGTGGACAGCAGGGGACGGAGCGCCGGGACGGTCATGCGGGAGTCCTCCAGTCGTACGGTCGTCGTACAGATCTCGGAATACGTGTGCCGATAATCTGACTATTGGCGACCACATGACTACGGAGGGTGGCCAGCCGCGCCGCGCCACCCTCCGACTTCCACCCGTCCGGCCCTCCGGCGAACCCCTGTACCGCCGCAGGACCGAATCCCCCCCCCACCCGGTCCCGGCTAGATGATCCCGAAGAGCACACCCGCCGCCAGGACGACCAGCGAGGTCAGTGCGGCCCACTTCACGGTGAAGCGGGTGTGGTCGCCGAACTCCACCTTCGCCATGCCGACCAGCACGTAGACCGCCGGGACCAGCGGGCTCGACATGTGCAGCGCCTGGCCGACCAGGGAGGCGCGAGCGATCTCGAGCGGGGAGACGCCGTGCGCCGCGCCCGCCTCGGCGAGCACCGGGACGACACCGAAGTAGAAGCCGTCGTTCGACATGAAGTACGTGAGCGGGAGGCTGAGCACGCCGGTGACCAGGGCCATGTGCGGGCCCATGCCCTCGGGGATGGCGCCGACCAGCCAGTCGGCCATGTGCTTGACCATGCCCGTGCCGGTGAGCACGCCGGTGAAGACGGCGGCGGCGAAGACCATGCCGGAGACGTTGAGGACGTTGTCCGCGTGGGCGGCGATACGGGCCTTCTGCTCGTCCATCTTCGGGTAGTTCACGGTGAGCGCGAGGGCGGCACCGAGCAGGAACAGGACCGGGATCGGCAGCAGTTCCATGATCATCGCGGCGAGCAGGACGACGGTGAGACCGGCGTTGAACCAGTACAGCTTCGGCCGCAGGGTCGCCCGGTTCGGGTCGAGGCCCTGGAACCCGTCGCTCGCGTGGGCGTGCTCCTCGCCCTCCGGGAGCCCCGCCGGGCCCGCCGAACCCGCGCCGACGCCACCGCCGGAACCGGCCCCCGTACCGGCACCACCCGCACCGCCGGAGCCCTTGCCCGCACCAGCACCGGCACCCGCACCCGCACCCGCACCCGCGTCGACGAGGACGGTCTCCGCCGCACCCTGGGTGACGAGGGCCTCGTCCAGGCTGAGGTAGCCGATCCGCTTCCGCTCGCGGCGGCCGAGCACGTACGCGAGGACGAACACCGCGAGCAGGCCGACGCCGAGCGCCGGGATCATCGGGACGAAGATGTCTCCGGCGTCGAGCTTGAGGGCGGTGGCGGCGCGGGCCGTGGGGCCGCCCCAGGGCAGGGTGTTCATGACGCCGTTGGCGGTGGCAGCGACACCGGTCATCACGACCAGGCTCATGCCGAGCCGCTTGTAGAGCGGGTACATCGCCGAGACCGTGATCATGAACGTGGTGGAGCCGTCACCGTCCAGCGAGACGATCGCGGCCAGCACCGCCGTACCGACCACCACGCGCACCGGGTCCGCCTTGCAGAACCGCAGGATGCCTCGGACGATCGGGTCGAACAGGCCGACGTCGATCATGACGCCGAAGTAGACGATCGCGAACATCAGCATCGCGGCGGTCGGCGCCAGCTTGCCGACGCCCTCGATGACGTAGTCGCCCAGCTGGGCCCCTTGTCCGACGGCGACGCAGAACAGCGCGGGAATCAGCACGAGCGCCGCGATCGGCGACATCTTCTTCATCATGATCAGGACCAGGAAGGTCGCGATCATGACGAAGCCGAGGATGGTCAGCATGGGAGGACACCTCACGTTCACCCTTGAACTCCCGCCAGAGCGGCGGTGCGGATGACGGTAGGTGGCGGCTTCCCGCGTTAACAAGATGTTGACGTGTGAGCAATACGAGCAAAACCCCAGGTCACGGCATGGGTCACTCGTTCGGGTCGGCCGCCGCGACCGCCGACGGGGTCACCGACGCGGCCACCGGGGCGGTGGTCGGGGCAGTCGTCGGGGAGACCTGGACGGGGAAGCCGTTGAGGACGGCGGTGCCGGACAGCGGGTCGAGCAGGGAGCCGTCGAGGAGCTGGTTGACGTTGACGCCGGGGCGCGCGGCGGCGACCCCGAGCCGGGTGCCGGGGCGGTCGTGGCCCCAGCCGTGCGGCAGGCTCACGACGCCGGGGCGGACGGCGTCGGTGATCTCGACCTCGGCCTCGAGCTCGCCGCCCTCGCCCTTGACCGTGGCGGGGGCACCGGCGGTGAGACCGAGCCGGCCGGCGTCCGCCGGGTGCACCTGGAGGGTGCAGCGGTTCGAACCCCCGGTCAGGGCGGGGATGTTGTGCATCCAGGAGTTGTTGGAGCGGAGGTGGCGGCGCCCGACCAGGCGCAGCCCGCCGTCGGCGGGCTGGAGTTCGGCCCGCAGGGCGGCGCGCAGCCGGGGCAGGTCGGCGGCGATGGGCGCGGGGAACAGCTCGATGCGCCCGCTGCGGGTCTTGAGGAGTCCGGGCAGCCGCGGGCCGAGCGGGCCGAGGTCGATGCCGTGGGGTGCGGCGCGAAGCGCGTCGAGGGTGAGCCCGTGGCTGGTGCCGTACGGCCCGAGGCGCAGCATCAGGTCGAGCCGGCGCTCGGGCCCGGTGCCGCCGGAGAGCCCGGCGGCGACCGTACGGGGGTCCGCCCCGTACACCGGTGAGTGTTCCTGGGTGACGGCCTTGGCGAGGAGGGTGTCGATGGCGAGTTCGTCGACGGCGGAGGGCGGGGTGCCGTGCATTCCGGAGACGGCGAGGATCAGCCGGGCGTGGATCTCGCACTCGTCCATGCCGCCGGGCGCGAGCGGCAGGGCCGCCGGGGACCAGCGGACCTGGTTGCGGACGGCGAACTGGTTGAACGCGAGGTCGAAGTGGGCGCTGCGCGCGGGCGGCGGCGGGGGCAGCACGACGTCGGCGTGCCGGGTGGTCTCGTTGAGGTAGGGGTCGACGGCGATCATGAGGTCGAGGGCGTCGAGGGCCGCGTCGAGGCGGCGGCCGTCGGGGGCGGAGAGGACGGGGTTGGCGGCGATGGTGATCAGCGCCCTGATCCGGCCGTCCCCCGAGGTGTCGATCTCCTCGGCGAGCGCGGCCAGCGGGAATTCACCCTTGGCCTCGGGGTGGCCGGAGACCCGGCTGGTCCAGCGGCCGAGGGCGAAGCCCTTGCCCGGTGCGGCGGGCCGGGGCGCGGGGGCGGTCGCGGCGAGCGGGAAGAGGGCGCCGCCGGGGCGGTCGAGGTTGCCGGTGAGGATGTTGAGGACGTCGACGAGCCAGTTGCCGAGGGTGCCGTGGGCGACGGTGGAGGAGCCCATCCGGCCGTAGACGGCGGCCGTGGGCGCGGCGGCGAGTTCGCGGGCGGTGGCGCGGATGGCGTCCGCGTCGAGGTCGCAGGCGGCGGCGACCGCTTCCGCGCTGAAGTCCCGCACGGCCTCCCGTACCTCGTCGACGGATCCTTCGACGAGGTGGGCGGTGAGCGCGCCGGGGTCGGTGAGGTCCTCGGCGAACAGCGTGTGGACGAGCGCGGCCAGGAAGAGGGCGTCGGTGCCGGGCCGGATGGCGAGGTGGCGGTCGGCCGTCCTGGCGGTGCGGGTGCGGCGCGGGTCGACGACGGTGAGGGTGCCGCCGCGGCGGCGCAGTGCCTTCAGCCGACCGGGGAAGTCGGGCGCGGTGCACAGGCTGCCGTTGGAGTCCAGCGGGTTGGCGCCGAGCATGAGGAGGTGGTCGGTGCGGTCGAGGTCGGGCACCGGGATGGCGAAGGCGTCACCGAAGAGCAGCCCGCTGGATACGTGCTTGGGCATCTGGTCCAACGTCGACGCGGTGAAAAGGTTACGGGTGCCCACGGCACCGATGAGCAGCGGCGGGTAGAGGCCGCCGGCGATGGTGTGGACGTTGGGGTTGCCGAGCACGAGCCCGACGCTGTCCGGCCCGTACCGCTCGACGAGGGGGCGGATCCGGGCGGCGACGAGGTCGAACGCCTCGGACCAGTCGGCCTCGCGCAGGGTGCCGTTCTCCCGGACGAGCGGGCGGCGCAGCCGGTCCGGGTCGGCGTCGACCTCGGGGAACGCGGCGCCCTTCGGGCAGATGAAGCCGCGGCTGAACACGTCGTCCTTGTCGCCGCGGGCGGCCGTGACCCGGTCGCCGCCGAGGGTGAGGGTGAGCCCGCAGGTCGCTTCGCAGAGGGGACAGATGCGCAGAGCGGTGGACATGAGGTCTCCCGGGGGCGGCAACGGCGGTGGCGCGCGGTCGAGCGCGAGCATACCGACCGGTTGGGAGGTACGACAGACCTCGGGCCGGGGCAGGCGCAGACAGGCCCTAGGGGCCCCGGCGGCCGGGCCTCAGGCGAGGGAGGGGCCGAGGTAGGCGTGCAGCAGGGCGCGGGTCTCGGCGATGAGCGCGGGGTCCCCGGCCGGGTCGGTGCGGAACGCGAGCCGGAGCAGGGCGTCGGTGGCCTCGACCCCGACCAGCACCTTGCGGAGCAGTACCGCGTCGGCGGGGCGGCCGAGGGGTTCGGCGAGCAGTCCGCAGATCCGGTCGGCGACCTGGTGGTTGGGGTCCTCGTCGCCGCCGCTCTCGCCGGGCGCGGCCGCGGGCACGCCGAAGTCGACGAGACCGAAACCGGGCACGGTCCGCTTCATCGCGATGTACGCGTCGAGGACGGTGTCGATGACGCCGAGGGCGTCGACGGCCGGGAGCGCGGCGAGCCCGGTGCCGATGCGGGCGGCGTAGCTGTCGAGGTTGCGGTGGGCGAGGGCCGCGGCCATGGCCCGCTTGTTGCCGAAGAAGCGGTAGACGGAGCCGATGGGGACCCCGGCGCGGGCGGCGACGGCCCGGGTGCTCAGGTGCTCGTAGCCGGTCTCGTCGAGGAGTTCGGCACAGGCGTCGAGGATCCGGGCGAGCCGTTCGGCACTGCGCTGCTGGACGGGGGCGCGGCGCAGCGCGGGGCCGGGGGTCGCGGTGATGCCGGGGGTTCCGGTGGGACCGGCCGGGTCGGACGAGGACTTCCGGGTGGTCTGGGGCACGGGGTCCATGATGCCGTTCCGGCCGTGGGCGGTCGATCAGGTCGGTTCAGCTGCCAGGGGTCGGGCGCCTGGCGCCAGGAGTCGGGCGCCGGGCCAGGGGGCAGGTCGGGTGCCGGGAGTCAGGCGATCAGCAGGCCGATGCCGCCGAGGGTGTACGCGATCATCAGCGCGAACAGCGGGAGTTGACCGGCGACGGCCCGGGCGGGCGGGTGGAGCCGGACGGCCCGGTCGTGCGCGGCCACGACGCCCAGCACGTGGCCGGTGACGACGGCGGCGACCTGGAGGGTGGCGAGGCCCCCGGGGCCCAGTGGTGGAGCGGGTTCGGGGGCGTTGTCAGTGCCCAGTGCCATAGTGACTGTACGTAGCGACTCGGTGGCGAAGAGTGTGAAGTAGTGGGCGACGAGGTAGCCGAGCGCGATGGGCAGCAGCGAGTGCGCGAAGGAGGTGAGTGGAGTGGTGAGTTCGTGGTCGAGCAGGCGGAGGGTGCCGGCGCAGAGCCCGTAGAGGGCGGCGACGAGGGCGACCGCGGCGAGCAGTCCGAGGGTGGCGGTCGTGGTGCGGCCGAGGGAGGAGGAGAGGGACGAGGTCTGGAGGACGGTGAGCCAGCGGGGGTTGTCGGAGAAGCCGTCGTAGGCGGTCGAGCCGAGGAGGACGCAGACGGTGGCGACGAGGCCGGGCGTGGGCGGGGTGGCGTCGAGGCCGTCGAGGGGTGAGCGGAGGACGAGTCGGCCGTCGGCGCGGCGGCCGAGCGGGGAGAGCCGGGCGAGAAGGGAGGAGTAGACCTCGAAGGGGTCGGCGTGGGCGAACCAGTCGGGGCCGTACCGGGCGGCGCCGAGCAGTTGGACGGCGGTGTGGAGGCCGAGGGCGCCGAGCAGGACGGGCGCGGTGGTGCGGTCGGGGGCGACGAGTTCGAGCCAGGTGAAGAGGAGGAGTCCGGCGGCCGCGGGCCGGATGCCGAGCCGGGCGGGGAGCGGGCGCGGCGGGCGGCGCCGCGCGGGGAGGAGGGTGCCGAGGAGGGCGTGCAGGGTGCGCAGCGGGTTGAGGAGGCGCCAGACGGGGCCGATGAGGAGGGAGGCGGGGACGAGGCCGACCCACAGCAGGACGTAGACGGCGCCGGGTGCGGGGTTGCGGTCGGGGTCGTCGGGCCCGAGGAGGAGGTGCAGCAGGACGAGCAGGGCCGCGGCGGCGCCGAGCACCCGCAGTGCGGTGCGGGTGGCCCGGGCGTCGGCGAGGCGCTGGACGGCGGCGGGCAGCGGGCGGCCCGCCAGGTCGCCGCGGAAGCGGGAGGTGGACCAGAGCAGGCCGAGCGAGAGGAAGGAGACGAACAGCGCGGCGAAGGCGCCCGCGTAGGCGTAGAAGGGCGAGAGGGGCAGGTCGTGCTGGGCGCCCACGCCATGGGCGAGCGGCAGCGGCAGGGGCGCGGTCGTGGGCGCGGGGCCGGTGAGTGGCGTCATCGGACGACGAGTTGGGTCAGCACGAGTCCGGACTCGTGGGTCTCCACCTCGAACAGGCCGGTGCGGTCGACGGTGAGGGTGAGGGTCGCCGGCCGTCCGGCGGCCAGCGGGAGTTCGCGGTCGTAGCCGTGGACGTGGAGGGTGTCGGCGCGGTCGCTGGTCACCCGGAGGGTGAGCTGCTCGCCCTTCTTCAGTTCGACGCGGGACGGGGGTGGTTGGACGGAGTCGCCAGTGACGGTGATCGTGAGGGTGCGGCCGGGGGCCCGGCTCGGGGGTGCGGTCGAGGGCGTGGCCGGGGGCGCGGCGGCGGCCAGGCGGAGGGTGGCCTCGACGGGGCGTCCGGCGACGGCCCAGGCGGTGTGGTCGTCGGCGTAGAGGCGGGCGGTGACCGTGCGGGCGCCGGGCGGGAGGTAGGCCCACGGGCCGTAGGCGCGGGCGGCCGGGTGGCCGTCGACGAGGAGGCGGGCGTGGCCGCGCCCGGGGAGGGCGGCGCCGCCGGTGCTCTCGGGAGTGAAGGTGAACCTCTCCACCACGAGGTGGATGTTCCAGCCGCCCTCGGTGTCGGGGGTGCTCTCGATCCGCACCGCGGGTGCCCCGGCGGCGGGCACCTCGCGGAGCCGGTGGCCGGTGCCGTCGTCGGCCGCCAGGAGGGTGCCGTTGCCGCCGGTGGCCTCCTGGTGGCTGGTGCCCGGCTTGTGATGGGTGGTGGCGCGCCCGCCGCAGCCCGCGACGAGCACCGCGCCGAGGGCGACGGCGAGCAGCACCCGGGCCGCTCGCCGGGCCCGCCCGGTCCGGCGGGTGCGGCGGGGCGTGGGGCGGGGGCCGGGGCGGGCGGTCACGCGGCACCGCCCTCGGGGACGGAGGGGAGGGAGGGGGCGGGGGTGGGGGTGGGGGGCCGGGAGGGGGAAGCGGGATCCGGAGGCGTCGCCGTACGGGCGCCCGCCACGATCACCGCCCACAGCACCCACACCACCGCCAGCGCGCCCCGTACCCACGCCGGGCTCAGCGGGATCCACGGGATCATCAGGACGGCCTTGTCGAAGGCGTCGAGGAGGGTGAGGGCGCCGAGGGCGACGGTGGTCCAGCCGAAGCCGGGGCGGGCGGGGCGGTCCCGGCCGCCCGGGGTGCGCAGGGCGAGGCCGGCGCCGGTCCACCACAGGCCGGTCAGGAGCAGGGCGAGGGCGGGCAGGGCGGTCGGGGTGAGGGCACGGGTGGAGGCGATGACGTCGAGGGTGAGTCCGGCGAGGCCGAGGACGGTGGCGGTGGTGCCGAGGCGGTGGCCGCGCAGGCGGCGCCACCAGAGGGTGGTGCCGACGAGGGCGAGGACGGCGGCGATGGCGAGGGTGAGCTGGGTCTCGACGCGCTGGATGCCGCGGGCGCCGTACCAGTCGCAGCCGGCCGGGAGGCGGCGGGCCTGGACGTTGTAGTCGGCGCAGACGAGGAGTTGGGCGAGTTTGACGGGTTCGCCGACGAGGCGGCGGGTGTCGCCGGTGACGTCGCCGCGGCGGGTGCCGCAGCCGGGGAGGGCGTAGGGGGTGGCGGCACGGGTGTCGGTCTGCCAGCAGTTGCCGCTGCCCTGGCCGTCCCACCAGACGTCGGTGCGGTTGGGGCGGGCGTTGCCGGCGCGGTCGACGCCGAGGTGGTTGGCGGCGTAGCGGTTGTGGTGGGAGGTGTCGGTCTGCTTGCCCCAGGCGGATTCGCCGCGGATGAAGGCGGGGACGGCGCTGAGGAAGAAGGCGGCGCGCTGGTGGCCGTAGATCCAGTTGTTCTCGTAGAGGTTCCAGTTGCCTCCGGCGGTGATGATGCCGGTGCCGGGCGGCATGGAGATCTGGGGGCAGACGACGCCGCGTTCGTAGCCGCGGTCGACGGGGGGTTTGGCGCAGGTGCCGTCGGCGACGTACGGGTAGTAGTCGGCGTTGTTGTCGTGGATGAGGTTGCGTTCGAAGCGGGCGTGGTTCTGCGGGAGTCCGGGGTGGCCGGGGAAGGCGGAGTCCATGGAGGCGCCGCCCATGTTGTGGTCGAACTCGTTGTCGTGGACGTGGACGGAGTCTCCGGCGGTGCCGCTGAAGCCGACCATGTTGTGGTGGCTGCGGCAGCCGGTGATCTCGATGGAGTAGCGGGGGACGTCGTAGCCGCGGCCGTCGTTGATGTCGGAGGCCGAGCCGGGGTAGATGCCGGAGTCGCCGTTGCCGTAGGACTCGCAGTTCTTGTAGAGGCCGTGGTCGGAGGCGAAGGTGAGGAAGCCGTACTCGTCGTTCCAGCGGGTGAGGACGTCGTCGATGACGAAGCCGTCGGCGGCGAGGACGTAGAGGGAGTTGAAGGTGGTGCGCTGGGCGGTGAAGTTGCGGAAGTAGACGCCGTCGGACTTGTCGGCGCGGATGGCGTTGAGCTTGGCGTACTTGGCGTCGATGACGACGTCGAGGCGGTCGGCGCCGGTGCCTTCGATCTGCAGGTTCTTCTTGCCGAGGATGGCGACGAGGTTCTGGTTGTGGGGGCAGCGGAGCTGCTGTTCGTAGCTGAGGATCTGGTAGCCGAGGGCGGAGCGGGGTGCGGTGAGCCGGGCGCAGTCGCCGGTGGGGGCGGGCAGTGAGGGTTCTTCCTCGTAGAGGCCGGGGAGCACGGCGATGGTCATGCCGGGGCGGTCGACGGCGTCGACGGCCTGCTGGAGGTGGCGGTAGCCCCGGCGGAGGCAGCGGTCGTGGAGGGCGAGGTTGCGGGCCTTGAGGGCGGCGGGGAAGGTGGCGATCCGGCGGGTGAGGTCGGCGCGGTCGGCCTTGCAGACGAGGAGGTCGGGCTCGCCGGTGCGCAGGGTGGGCACGCTGCCGGAGCCGTCGGGGAAGGTGACGGGCCGCTCCTCGTGGGCCTGGGCGGCGGGGGCGGTGTTCAGGGCGGCGGCGAGTGCCGCGAGCACGACCGAGAGCGCGAGAACGAACCGACGGGTCCATGACATGCGCGAGAGAGTAGAGCAATGTTCATCTTTTGGAACCCCTCGTGCACCGGTCACGTCCAAGCCGGGCCCGCCGGATCCGGGCCCACCCGCTCCGAAGAGCCGGGGCGGGCGGCCCGGGCCCGTTGACGTGAGCGCGGGCGGAATCCTACGGTCATGCATAGGATTGTTGTGAGCGTCAGGACAGGAGCACGCGATGAACGCGGAACAGGCCAGGAAGACGGCCGAAGCGCTGACCTACAGCACGGGTTTCGGCAACGAGCACAGCTCCGAGGCCGTCCCCGGAGCTCTCCCGCACGGCCGCAACTCGCCGCAGCGCGCCCCGCTGGGCCTGTACGCGGAGCAGCTGAGCGGCAGCGCGTTCACCGAGCCGCGGGCGCACAACCGGCGTTCGTGGCTGTACCGGATCCGTCCGTCGGCGGCGCACCCGCCGTTCGCCCGGATCGACAACGGCGCGGTGCGTTCGGCGCCGTTCACCGAGACCGTGCCGGACCCGAACCGGCTGCGCTGGGACCCGCTGCCGGAGCCGCCGGCCCCGGACACCGACTGGCTGGCGGGCCTGTGGACCCTCGGCGGCAACGGTGACGTGGCGCAGCGCACCGGCATGGCGGTGCACCTGTACCACGCCAACGCGCCGATGCGGCGGGTCTTCAGCGACGCCGACGGCGAGCTGCTGATCGTGCCGGAGCACGGCGGGCTGCTGCTCCGCACCGAGCTGGGCGATCTGGCGGCGGGCCCGGGCGAGGTCGCGCTGATCCCGCGCGGGGTGCGGTTCCGGGTGGAGCTGCTCGGCGACGACGCCCGCGGCTATGTGTGCGAGAACTACGGGGCTCCGTTCCAGCTGCCCGACCTCGGTCCGATCGGCGCCAACGGACTGGCGAACGCGCGGGACTTCCGGGCGCCGGTGGCGGCGTACGAGGATGTCGAGGGCCCGGTGGAGGTGGTCAACAAGTACTGCGGCAACCTGTGGTCGGCGACGTACGGCCACTCGCCGCTCGATGTCGTCGCCTGGCACGGCAACCACTCGCCGTACGTCTACGACCTGCGTCGTTTCAATGTCATCGGGACGATCTCGTACGACCACCCGGACCCGTCGATCTTCACGGTGCTGACCTCGCCCACGGACACGCCGGGGCTCGCCGGGGTCGACTTCGTGGTGTTCGCGCCGCGTTGGCTGGTGGGCGAGGACACGTTCCGGCCGCCGTACTTCCACCGCAATGTGATGAGCGAGTACATGGGCCTGATCGAGGGCGCGTACGACGCGAAGACGGCGGGCAAGGGCGGTTTCGTGCCGGGCGGCGGTTCGCTGCACAACATGATGTCGGCGCACGGGCCGGACCGGGAGACCTTCGACCGGGCGAGCGCGGCGGAGCTGAAGCCGCAGAAGATCGACGACGGTCTCGCGTTCATGTTCGAGACCCGCTGGCCGGTGCACCTGTCCGCGCAGGCGGCCGGTGCCGGGCATCTGCAGCACGGTTACGACCAGGTGTGGGAGGGTCTGGAGCGCCACTTCCGGTCGTGACCGGGGATGATTTCCGGCCGGGGCGGTAGCGTCGCGCATCCGGGGACCCACGCGTCCCCGGACACGGCCCCGACCCCGGCCCCGGCCCCGACCCGGGCCGAAGTCCCGCATGACGCAGTCCCGCATGTCCCGCCTGACGTAGTCCCGCCTGACGTAGTCCCGCAGTCCCGCAGTCGTACGGAGGAGACCGTGACCGCCTTCGCCCCCGACTCGCTGGTCCTGAACCGGAAGCTGCCGCTCTGGTACCAGGTCTCGCAGTCGTTGCGCGCCTCCATACTGGGCCGCGCGCCCGACGCCTCGCTGCGGCTGCCCACCGAGGAGCAGTTGGCCGCGCACTACGGCGTGAGCGTGCTGACCATGCGCCAGGCCCTCAAGGAGCTGGAGCAGGAGGGCCTGATCAGCCGGCACCGGCGGCGCGGCACGTTCATCGAGCCGGGGGCGCGGCGGTCGAGTCCACGGCGGCTGATGGGGTCGATCGACGCGATCGTGGCCCAGCAGTCGGGCGAGCGGACGACGGTTCTCGGGCACGGCACGGAGCCGGTTCCGGGTGAACTGGCGGAGCATTTCCCCGCGGTGTCCGAGGTGTCGGTGTTCCGGCGGCTGCGCGCCGACGGCGAGAGCGGCGAGCCCACCAACTGGGCGGAGAACGCGGTGCTGCCGGAGATCGGCGGCCGGATCGATCCGGCCGACCTGGAGCGCTGGCCGATGACGAAGGTGCTGCGGGACGTGGTCGGGGTGCGGATCAGCCGCATCACGGACACGGTCGAGGCGCGGCTCGCCGACCCGGAGACGGCCCAGCTGCTCCAGGTGCCGCTGCTCTCGCCGATCCTCCACTACACGGGTGTGACGTACGACGAGTCGGGCCGGGTCGTCGACGTGGCCCGGATCCGCTACCGGGGCGACCGGTTCTCGTTCTCGGTGACGGTCGAGGCACGCTGAAAGCGCCCCGCACCGGCGGCGGGGACCTCATACGATGCGGGGCATGACGCATGCCCAGGAACCGGCCGCCGTGGCACCGGCCGCCGTGGCACCGGCCGACACGGGGCCGGAGGACGTGCCGCTGCTCGACGACCTCATGCCCTGGTCGGTGGCGCCGCTGCGGCTCGGCCGGGCCTGGGTGCTCGCGCCGGACGCGCGGACGCTGCGGGCGCGCTGGGAGCGGCTGGTGGCGGCCGAGGGCGCGGAGCGGGCGGAGTTGTTCCGGCCCAGCAGGGCGCGGACGGTGGCGAGTTCGGTGGCGGCGCTGCCGGGGCAGCGCACCGGGACGGTACGGCTCGCGCGGGAGCCGGGGCCGTGCCCCGAGCCGGTGCGCCTGGCGCACGGGCCGTTCGACGAGCAGTGGCTGCTGCCCGACCACCGGCTGATCGACACGGCGCGGCCGGAGTTGTGGCGGGTGGCCGACGAGCGGCAGGTGTTCGTGGTGGAGCAGGGGTACGTGCCGGGTGCGGCGGGACCGGCGCTCCTGGTGTCGGCGGCGCTGCCGGACGGGCGTTCCCCGGCGGGCCGGCCGGGCCGGATCCGGCCGCTGTTCCGGCGCCCCGGTGGTCGGGAGCCGAACGTGGCGCCCGGGCTCCTGGAGTTCCTCGGCGGGCGTTACGGCTGCGGGGTGGGCGCGCCGGACGTGGCGGCGTGGGCGCTGGCGGTGGCGGCGCCTTCGGCGGCGGGCTGCCGGGTGCCGCTGCCCGCGGACCCGGAGGTGTGGGCGGCGGGCGTGGCGCTCGGCCGGGAGCTGACCGAGGTGCAGCTGCGGGGTGCCCGGGGCGGCGCCAGGCCGCGGCTGCCCGGGGGCCGCAGGCCGTACGTGCGGGCGGCGGTCCCGGCCCGGCCCGAGGTCATCGGGTACGAGCCGGAGGACGAGGTCCTGACGGTCGGCGAGGGCCGGATCTCGCCGGTGCCGCGGGCGGCGTGGGAGTTCGAGGTCGGCGGGGTGCGGATGCTGGAGCAGTGGTTCGCGCACCGGACGGCGGTGGCGGAGCCCGGGTCCCTGGAGGCGATCGGGCCCGCGGCCTGGCCGCAGGAGTGGACCTCGGAGCTGCTTGAGCTGATCACGGTGCTGGCGTTGCTCGCGGCGCGCGAGCCGGAGCGTACGGCGCTCGCCGGGCGCGCGGCGGCGGACGGGGTCGGCCGGGGCGCCCTGCGCGCGGCGGGGCTGCTGCCGCTCCCGGCGGCGGCCCGCCGTCCGGCGTCGGTCCTGGACCATCAGGAGGAGGGCCCGGAGGGCCAGTTCGCCCTGTTGTAGGGCCCGGGGCGGCGAAGCCCCGGGAGCCCGCCCGCCGGAACCACCTGGCGCCGTCTCGCGCGCCGCCGTCGGCCCCGTACACCTCGGCCCCGTACACCTCAACCCCGTACGAACGAGTCGAGCACCCGTCGTACCGTCCGGTCGAAGACTTCCTCGGTGTCCGGCGGCGGTGCCGCGTCCGCGAACAGGGCGGCGAGGCGGGGGTAGTCGCCGGTGGCCAGGCGGTCCGTCAGATAGGCGTGGCGGACGGTCTGTTCCTGCCGCTCGGTCCAGGGCAGGGAGCGGACGCGTTCGGCGGTGGCGAGTTCGGCGGCGACGAGGGTCATCACCGTGCCGTTGAGGGTGGCGATGAGTTCCATCTTGGTGCCGCCGGGCAGGTCGAGGCCGGTGAGCCGGTCCAGGCAGTGCTCAAGGAAGCGCAGGGCGTTGGGCCCGTAGGCGTAGCCGGTGGTCATCAGGCGGATCACCCAGGGGTGGCGGCGCAGGAGGTCGCGGGCCTCGCGGGCGACGGCGGTGAGGTCGGTGCGCCAGTCGCCGGTGGGGGCGGTGTCGAGGGCGTACTCGCCGCTGACGTGGTCGACCATCAGCTCGTGGAGGTCTTCCTTGCGCGGCACGTAGTTGTAGAGCGACATGGTGCCGCAGCCGAGGTCGGTGGCGATCCGGCGCATGGAGACGGCGTCGAGGCCGTCGGTGTCGGCGATGCGGACGGCCGCCTCGGTGACGTCCCGTCTGCTGTGGGCCGGTTTCGGGCCGCGTCCGGTGCGCTCGGGGCGCGCCCAGATCACTTCGGGTTCGGCCGCTCGGCCCGGCATCGTCCCTCGTCTCGTTCGTCGTCTCGTCCGTCGGTCCTGACGGGGGTCGGCCCCGTCCGGTGTCGCCCCATCGTAGGGCGGGTTCCGGCCGCCGACCCTGTTACGTACACCGTACGTAATGCGCTAGGGTCACCGCATGACAACAACTACGTACGCTGTACTTAGTGAGGGTCTGCACAAGCGCTACGGCGAGGTCCACGCCCTGCGCGGGCTCGACCTCGCGGTGCCCGAGGGCACCGTCTGCGGGGTGCTCGGGCCCAACGGCGCCGGGAAGACCACGGCCGTGCGGGTGCTGACCACGCTCACCGCGCCCGACGCGGGCAGCGCCCGGGTCGCCGGGTGCGACGTGGTGCGCGACCCGGCCGGGGTGCGCGGGCGGATCGCGGTCACCGGGCAGTACGCGGCCGTCGACGGGGACCTCACCGGCGCCGAGAACCTGCGGCTCTTCGCCCGGCTGCTGCGCGCCCCGCGCGCCCGCGCCGACGAGCTCCTGGAGCGCTTCGAGCTCGCCGGGGCGGCCGGCCGGCCGGTCCGCGGCTGGTCCGGCGGGATGCGCAGGCGGCTGGATCTGGCGGTGAGCCTGATCGTCCCGCCCCGGGTGCTGTTCCTCGACGAACCGACCACCGGGCTCGACCCGCACAGCCGCAACGGGATCTGGGACACCGTGCGCGCCCTCGCGCACCAGGGCACCACCGTGCTGCTCACCACCCAGTACCTGGAGGAGGCCGACCGGCTCGCCGACGAGATCGTGCTCGTCGACGACGGCCGGGCGGCGCACCGGGGCAGCCCGGCCGAGCTCAAGGCGCTGATCGGCGGCTGGGCCGAGGTGGTGGTCGCGGATCCGGCGCGGCTCGCGGACGCGGCGGCGCTGCTCGACCGGCTGACCGGGTCCGTACCGGTGCTCGACGCCGACCGGCAGACGGTCGGCGCGCTCACCACCGACCCCACCCTGACCCTGCCACGCCTCGTCCGGGCGGCCGACGCGGCCGGGGTCCCGCTGCTCGACGCGGCGCTGCGGCCGCCGACCCTCGACGCGGTGTTCCTGCGCCTCACCGGCCGCTCCCCCGCATCCCCCACCGGCCCCCAGGAGGTCCCCGCATGAGCGGCATGAACGGTCTCGTCCACGACGGCGGCGCGCTGCTCGGCCGGCAGCTGCTGCGGATCCGGCACGCCCCGGCGATCCCCGTGATGACCCAGACCATGCCGGTGGTCCTGCTGCTCTTCTTCGGGTACGTGCTCGGTGGCGCGCTCGCCATGCCGGGCGCCGAGTACCGGGCCTTCCTGGTGCCGGGGCTGCTGGTGGCGACGGCCGCGAACGGCCTGATGACGGGCATGTTCCAGGCCGCGCAGGACACCCACCGGGGGGTCACCGACCGGCTGCGGACGCTGCCGGTGAGCCGGGCGGCGGTGCCGCTCGCGCAGGCGCTCGCGGATCTGGTGACCAGCACGATGGGTCTGCTGCCGCTGCTGCTCGTCGCGTTCGCGATGGGCTGGCGGGTCGAGGGCGGTGTGCCACAGGCGCTGGCCGCCGTCGGGCTGCTGCTGCTCTTCCGGTTCGCGACGACCTGGGCGGGCATCCTGCTGGGCCTCGCCTCGCGCAGCGAGGAGGCGGCCGGACAGCTGGGCGGTGCCACGTTCGTGCTGCCGCTGCTGTCGAACGCCTATCTGCCGACCGAGGGGATGCCGGGGTGGCTGCGGACGGCCGCCGAGTGGAATCCGATCTCGGCCGTCACCGCGGCCGTGCGCGAGCTGTTCGGCCCGCCGGGCGGCCTGCCGGTGCCGGACGGCGCGGCCTGGCCGGTGGCGCATCCGGTGGCCGGGGCGCTGCTGTGGTCGCTCGCGCTGCTCGCGCTCTGCGTACCGGCGGCGGTACGGCGCTACACGCGCGGGTGACGGGGACGCGGTCCGCTGACGGGCCCGGGCCGCCCGCCGGAGGGGCGGGCGGGTTGACGGGCCGGTTGACCGGCGGGCTGACGGGTGCGGTTGACGTCCGCGCCGACGCGGCGCCGCGCGGGCGACGCACCCGGGCGGACCGGGCGGACCGGGCCGGTGTCCTCGTCCGGGCGCCCGGCCCCGGGCAGGAAAAAGCGCCGGACGGGCGGGGACACGTCCGGCGGTCGGTCAGGAACGAGCCGCCGGGCCGAGCGGGTGCGGGCGGGAGCGATGCGTCGGGGTACCCGGAGCCCGGCCCGGACGGCCTGTCAGCTGTGGTTGCCGAAGAGCGAGCGGCGCAGTCGGCGCAGCGGGGCGAAGAGCGAGACCCGGGAGCTGCGGCTGCGGTGGCTCTGCGCCGGTGCCGTGGGCGTACGGGCCGTCAGTTCGCGCATGAGGAGCGTCGCTTCGGCCGCCTCGCGCTGGGGCACGGCGGGTCCGCCGAGCACCGCGAGATGGCGGTCGAGCCGCGAACTGGTCGCGCTGCTCCCGCAGGTGATGGCAGGCACTCGCGGCCTGCTGCGCATTGCTATCTGTTCCATGTCTCTCCCCACCCGTACGAGGGCACCCAGCCCGGGCAGGTTAACCCTATCGCCCCGCTACGACACCCGGGTATCCCGGCCGCAGGATTCACCGTCCGGGTACGGGGGTTGACGATCACCCTCCGAATCCGTCCGGTTCCAGGGCGAGTTGAGCGGGGTTCGAACACCTGTCGAACCGTCACGAACCATCCTGCCCCGCCGCTCCCCACCTGCGGCGCTGCGGCCGCGTGTGATCTGCGCCACCAAATGCGCCGGGGCTCCGCTACGGTGGAGGGATGACGCTGATCGCGGGTCGTTACCGGCTGCTCGACGTGCTCGGCGAGGGCGGGATGGGGACCGTCTGGCGGGCCAGGGACGAGGTCCTGGGGCGCGAGGTGGCGGTCAAGGAGGTCCGCGCGCCCGAGGGGCTGCCGGACGAGGACCGCGACCGGCTGTTCGAGCGCCTGGAGCGGGAGGCCAGGTCGGCCGCCCGGATCACCGACCGCAATGTCGTCACCGTCTACGACGTGGCCCTGGACGACGGGCGGCCGTGGATCGTGATGGAGCTGGTGCGCGGCCTGACGCTGGCGGAGACCCTGGAGGCGGAGGGGCCGCTGACGCCGCAGCGGGCGGCGCACGTGGGCGCGGCGGTGTGCGCCGCGTTGCGCGCCGCGCACGCCGCCGGGGTGCTGCACCGGGATGTGAAGCCCGCCAACGTGCTGCTGTCGAACGACGGCCGGGTGGTGCTCACCGACTTCGGGATCGCGGCGGTGGAGGGCGTCTCGCCGCTCACCATGACCGGGGAGCTGATCGGCTCCCCCGAGTACCTGGCGCCGGAGCGGGCGATGGGCCGGACCCCGGGGCCCGCCGCCGATCTGTGGTCGCTCGGGGTGCTCCTGTACACGGCGGTGGAGGGGGTGTCGCCGTTCCGCCGGGAGACGCCGCTCGACACGCTGCGGGCCGTGGTCGACGAGGAGCCGGTGCCGCCCGCGCACACGGGGCCGCTGGCGCCGGTCATCGCGGGGCTGCTCGCCAAGGACCCGGAGGAGCGGCCGTCCGCGGCCGACACGGAGAACCGGCTGCGGGTGATCGGGGCGGGCGGCGCGCCGCGCACCGAGCCGGTGCGCTCGGTGCCGTACGCCTCGGTGCCGGTGCCCGTCGACCGTCCGGAGGGTCCCGGGCCCGGCGGCGGTGCGGGCGCGCCCGGCGGTCCCGGGCCCACCGCGCCGCTGCCCGCGCCCTCGGGCCCCGGCCCGGACGACCGCGGCCGGGGCGGGCCCCGGTGGGGTCTGGTGGCCGGGATCGCGGCGCTGCTCCTGGTGGCGGGCGGGCTGACGTACGCGGTGCTGCGGGGCGACGGCGGTGAGCCCTCCGGGGGTCCGACGACGCCGCCGGTGACGACGAGCGCGCCGCCGACCGAGCCGAGCACCACCCCGCCGACGACGTCCGCCTCGCCGTCCAGCGCCTCGCCGAGCGCGACGACGCCGCCGCCGGTGTCGGTGCTGCTCAACGTGCGGGCGGTGCGCGACACGTACACCGGTTCCTGTCCGCCGCCCGCGGCGGGGGCGCCGGAGTTCACGGCGGCGGTGACGGTGGACCGGACGCCCGCGACGGTGACGTACCGCTGGGCGACGGAGAGCGGTGAGGCCCAGGACGCGCAGTGGCGGACGCTGGACTTCCCGGCGGGCGGGCCGACCGAGCAGCGGCTGACCCGGACGCAGACCGACTACGCGGCCGGGGACAAGGTGAGCGACCGGATCCGGTTGGAGGTCAAGGATCCGGCCGCCCGCCAGTCGAACTGGGTGTCGTTCACGGTGACGTGCGAGGAGTCGCCTTCGCCCTCGATGTCGCCGCCCACGCCGTCGCCCTCGGACGGCTCCGCCTCCCCCGCCGCCGGGGCGCCGGGCACCGGCACCCCGAGCGGGTCGGGCGGCTGAGCGGGTCGGGCGGCTGAGCGGGACCCGCCGGGGCGGGCGCCCGGGAGGGGTTACGCCGCGCCGTTGAAGGTGGGCAGGTAGCCACCGGACTGACCGGCGGCGGTGGGGTGGTACGACTCGCCGATGTTCAGCCAGTTGACGCTGTGCAGCCAGGCGGTACCGGACGCGCAGATCTCATGTCCGGTGAAGGCGGGGACGACGCTGGCGAAGGTGAAGCCGTGGTCGGCTGCGCGCTTGGCGGTGGCCGCGTTGAGGTAGTCGGCGGCGCCGTTGATGGCACGGCGCTCGTTCTCGCTGAGACCGGCCACGCAGGAGCCGGACAGCTGGTAGAAGCGCGGGTAGCCGAGCACGACCACGCGCGCGTTGGGGGCCTTCGCTCTGATCGCGTTGTAGACGGAGTCGAGCTTCCCGGGGAGGGTCGAGTCGACGTAGCCCTTGGCCTGATTCACTCGGTCGACGCAGGTGGATTCGGACTGCAGCACACAGGTCGTCATGACGTCGGCGAAACCGGCGTCGTTGCCTCCGATGGTGACGGAGACCAGGTCGGTGCCGGTGTTGAGGGGTCCGAGCTGATTCGCCGTGACATCACCCGTTCGGGCGCCCGAGCAGGCGGTGAAGGCGAAGGAGGACGGGGCGTGCGCGTTCTTCCAGAGGACCGGGTACGCCTTGGTGGAGCGCTTGCAGTCGCCGCTCGCGCTGTCGTAGCTGCCGGAGCCGACGCCGGACGAGTACGAGTCACCGAGGGCCACGTAGTCCACGGCCGCGGTGGAGGCGGCCTGGGCGGCCCCGGCCCCGGTGAGGGCGAGGACGGCGCCGAGGAGCAGCGAGGACGAGAAAGCCGTAAAACGGGACAGTTTCATGGAACCTCCCTGTAGCAGGATCTCTGCGTTACCAGGTAGTAGCAGTGGATCCGGCCCGCCGGAAGTGTCCATGACAAAACTGGGGATGAACGGGTCGCGACACACCGTCAGAAACCATCGATTTCCGGCCATTTCGCGAGAATCAAAACCTCGTGCGCGACCTGCCCGGTTGCCGGATCATGGGCCGCATGTCTGCCACCCAGGGCGCCCCGCGCGACCCGTCCGGGCCCGAACAGGCGCTGCCCATCCGGCTCCACGTCGACGACAGCGACTCCCCCTCCGACGTCGTCGACGCGCTGTTCCTCGGCCGCTTCGCGACCGGTGAACAGCCACACGCGCACAGCACCACCCTCGACCGGGTGAAACCCTCGGCGACGCTGCTGCCTTCGGGCGCCAAGGTGCTGCGGGCCGCCAAGGACGACGACCGCAGCGCGCTGCTCGCCGAGGGCGCGGGCTGGACCGTGCTGGTGTCCCGGTGGAGCCGGGGCGCGGACGTGACCGTCACCGCCACCGACCAGGAGCTCGCCGAGCGGGTCCTCAAGGAGGCCACCGACGACGCACTCGACGAGCCCGAACCCCAGCCGGAGAACGTGACCATGGGGTTCTGGTACGTGTCGCCGCGGCGCGGCCCGCACCGCACCACCCGGCAGATCGGCGCGGGCACCTGGGACGAGATCCGCCCCAACTACACGGCCCCGGTGGCCGACGCGATGGACCGGCTGATGGCCGTCACGCCCGACGACATCACCGGCCGGCTGCTGCTCCTGCACGGCCCGCCCGGCACCGGCAAGACCTCCGCCCTGCGCACCCTCGCCCGGTCCTGGCGCGACTGGTGCCAGGTCGACTGCGTGCTCGACCCCGAGCGGCTGTTCAGCGACGTCGGCTATCTGATGGACATCGCCATCGGGGAGGACGAGGGCACCCCGCAGGGCCGTTGGCGGCTGCTGCTCCTGGAGGACTGCGACGAGCTGATCAGGGGCGAGGCCAAGCACACCGCGGGCCAGGCGCTGTCCCGGCTGCTCAACCTCACCGACGGGCTCCTCGGCCAGGGGCGCAACGTGCTGGTGGCCGTCACCACCAACGAGGACCTGGAGCGGCTGCACCCCGCCGTGATCCGCCCCGGCCGCTGCCTCGCCCGCGTCGAGGTCGGTCCGCTGACCCGCCCCGAGGCCGTCGAGTGGCTCGGCCGTGAGGACGGCATCGGCCGCGAGGGCGCCACCCTGGCCGAGCTGTTCGCGCTCCGCCGCGGGGTCACCGGCCCGGGCATGCCGGAACAGCGCGCGACGAGCCCGGGCCTCTACCTGTAGGGGCCGCAGGGAGCTCGTAGGGGGCTGTGGGGGCGCGCCGCGGGGACGCGCCCGGTGGGCGGCGAGCGGACGTCGGGGGCGCGCCGTACGGGAGGCCGGCCGGGGGTGTCCGACGCGGGTTCTCCCGTACGGGAAGCAGCTCCCCGTACGGTACGTCCGGTACGGGCGCGGCGGGCCCGCTACGCCTCGTAGGCGGCTCTCAGCGCGTCCTGCACGGCCGCACCGGCCTCCTCCCGGGTGAGGCCGAGGCGGTGGGCCTCCGCCGCGTAGGAGGCGGCGGCGGTGGCGGCGAGCTGGGAGGCCGCGTCGGAGGCGGCGGCGACGAACGTGCCGTTGCGGCCGCGGGTCTCGATCACGCCGTCCGCCTCAAGGGCCTTGTACGCCTTGGCGACCGTGTTCGCCGCAAGCCCCAGGTCCTCCGCCAGGCCCCGTACCGTCGGGAGCTTGTACCCCACGGGCAGCTCGCCCGAGCGGGCACTCTCCGAGATCTGGGCGCGCAGTTGTTCGTACGGAGCTGTGGTGGAACGGGAATCCACGCTGATTCGAAGCGTCACCCGCCCGATTGTGCACCCGCCCCGCCGGAAAATGGGAGGCGGGCGGCGGCGGGCGCCGCATAGCGTCCGGAGACATGACTGTGATCGTCCGCGATGTCCGTCCCGAGTCCTCCGAGGACGCGGCCGCCTTCTCCCGGGTGCGGCGCGCCGCGCTCCCGTTCATGCTCAGCACCGGCCCGCAGGTCGCGTTCGACTGGGCGCACGCCCATCCCGACGGGCACGGCAGGCCGCTGGTCGCGGAGATCGACGGGGAGATCGTCGGCACCGCGCAGGTGTCGCTCGCGTACGAGTCGCCCGAGCCGGGCATCGGCGACGTCAACATCTACGTCCACCCCGGGCACCGGCGGCGCGGCGCGGGCGCGCTGCTGCTCGCCGCCGCCGAGGAGCACCTGGCCCGGGTGGGGGCGACCACGCTCTACAGCTGGGTCCTGGACGAGCCCGAGGGCCGCGCCTTCGCCGAGCGGCACGGCTACACCGGCAGCCGCAGCGCCCACTTCCTCACCCTCGACCTGACCACGGCGGAACTCCCGCCGCACCAGGACCCGCCCGCCGGGGTGGAGCTGCGGTCGGCGGCCGACTTCGCCGCCGACCCGCGGCCGTTGTTCGAGCTGGACGCGCGGACCACGGCCGACGAGCCCGGCGACGTGGCGGCCGAGCTCGACGACTACCCGCACTGGCTGGCCACCACCTGGCGCCATCCGCTGCAGGACCACGAACTGACCACGGTCGCCCTGGCCGACGGGCGCCCGGTCGCGTTCAGCGTGGCCCTGACGGACGACGACGGCCGGATCTGCTCGGGCATGACCGGCACCGCGCCGGAGTTCCGCGGCCGGGGCCTGGCGAAGCTGGTGAAGACGGCGACCCTGCGCAAGGCGCGGGCGGCGGGCCGCACCTGGGCGGTCACCGGGAACGACACCGAGAACGGTCCGATGCTCGCGATCAACCGGGCGTTCGGCTACCGGATCGCCGCGACGGAGGTGCGCCATGTCCGACGCCTCGGCTGAGCCGGACGGCCGGGTCCGGGACTCGGGCCAGGTCCGGAGCCCGGCGCCGGCCTCGGCCCCGGCCCCGGCCCCAACCCCGGCCCCGGTCCGGGTGCGGCTGGTCAAGGCGGGCCGTACGAAGATCGTCTATCCGGCGGCGCTGCTCGCCGACGACGGGACCCGGCTCACCGTCCGGGCGCCCTGGGCCGCCGACGGGGTACGGGACTTCGGCTTCACCCGCTTCGAGCCGGGCGACGTCTTCACCGAGCACTACTGGCGTGACCGCTGGTACGCGGTGAAGGAGGTCCGGGCGGGCGACGGCACCCTGAAGGGCTGGTACTGCGACGTGACCCGGCCCGCCGTGGTGACGGCGGACGCCGCCGGGGGTCCGGCCGAGGTGACGGTGGAGGACCTGGACCTGGATCTGTGGGTGTCGGCGGACGGCCGGCTGGTGCTGCGGCTCGACGAGGACGAGTTCGCGGCGAGCGGGCTCGCGACGAGCGACCCGGCGGCGGCCGGGCAGGCCGTACGCGCCCTCGACGAGCTGGCGGCGGGCGGCCGGGACGGCCTGCTCGGACTGCTCGGACTGCTTCAGGGCTGACTCTCCCGGGCGCCCGGCCCGGCGCCCGTGGGGGACGTCGGGACGGGCGGGTCCGGCGCGGGAGCGGTGTCAGCCCAGGGTGACGTCCTGGGTCTCCATGGCCAGGAAGTCCGGCAGCGGCACGCCCATCGGGCCGCTCGGGGTGAGCTGCATCAGGGTGGCCTCGACCCGGGCGTCGCCGGAGTGGTAGCCCGGCTCCTTCACCACGGAGCTGTTGGTCCACGGGTGGACCTCGCCGTCGCAGACCGCCTGGGTGCCGCCGATGCCGACGGACCGCTCCCCCTGGACCAGGGTGGAGCTGACGAGCACCGGGCCCGCGCTGTCGTCGGCACAGCGGTAGGTGCCGGAGAGGCTGACCGAGCCGTCCTCGGCCACCGTGCCCTGCGGGTCGACGGTCAGTCCGTCGGCGGGTCCTGCGGCGGCGGCCGCACCTGCGGTCGCGGCGGTGGCGGCGAGCAGGGCGCCTGCGGCGAGGGCGAGACGAGCGCGCATGGGTGGGGGGTCCCTTCGGGGCTGGGGCGCCTGAGCCGCCCTGGCGGTGCTGCCAGGGCGGCGGTGCCGTGGGTGTGCCCGCCAGGGATATCGGATCTCGCCACCCAAAGGCCGAAAATCACTCCTTAGAGGACGAGTTGGGGACTGTCCGGTAATGATCCGGTCGTATCACCCGGCGCAGCAGCGGCCAGCCGAGCAGGAGCAGCACCACCGCGTAGACGGTCACCGAGAACGGGGTGTCGACCAGACCGGTCAGCGACCCGTCGCTGATCTGCAGGGCGCGGCGCAGCTGCTGTTCGGCGGCCGGGCCGAGGATGACTCCGATGACGGCGGGCAGCACCGGCAGCCCGTACCGTCGCATGCCGAATCCGATCAGGCCGATGACCAGCAGGATCACCAGGTCGAGCGCCTCGCCGCCGACCGCGTAGGCGCCGACGGCGGCGAAGAACAGGATGCCCGCGTAGAGGTAGGGGCGCGGGATCCGCAGCAGCTTCGCCCAGAGCGGCGCGAGCGGCAGGTTGAGCGCGAGCAGCAGCACCATGCCGACGAAGAGCGAGGCGATCAGGCCCCAGACCAGGTCGGGTTCGCGTTCGAAGAGCAGCGGTCCCGGCTGGATGCCGTACTGCTGGAAGGCGGCGAGCATCACGGCGGCGACGGCGGTGGTGGGCAGGCCGAGCGTGAGCATCGAGACGAGGGTGCCGGCGGCGGAGGCGGAGGCGGCGGACTCGGGGCCCGCGACGCCCTCGATGGCACCCTTGCCGAACTCGGCCTTGTGCCGGGAGAGGCGCTTCTCGGTCACGTACGACAGGAAGGTGGGGATCTCGGCGCCGCCGGCCGGGATCGCGCCGAACGGGAAGCCGATGAGCGGGCCGCGCAGCCATGCCTTCCAGGTGCGGCGCAGGTCGGCGCGGCCGAGCCAGGGGCGGCCGACCGGGATGGGGGCGCCGGTGCCGCGGCGCAGATGGGCGGCGACCCACAGGGCCTCGCCGATGGCGAAGAGGCCGACGGCGACGATGACGACGTCGACGCCGTCGGCGAGTTGCAGCGAGCCGAAGGTGAGGCGCTGCTGGCCGGTCATCTGGTCGAGGCCGACCAGGCCGATGGTGAGGCCGATGAGGAGCGAGGCGAGGCCGCGGATCCGGGAGGAGCCGAGGACGGAGGTCACCGCGATGAAGGCGAGGACCATGAGGGCGAAGTAGTCGGGGGCGCCGATGTCGACGGCGAGCGCGGCGATGGTGGGGGCGAGCGCGACGAGCAGGATGGTGCCCGCGAGGCCGCCGGTGAAGTGGCCGATGGCCGCGGCGGCGAGGGCCTGGGCGCCGCGGCCCGCCTTGGCCATCGGGTTGCCCTCGATGGCGGCGACCACGGCGGCGCTCTCGCCGGGGGTGTTGAGCAGGATCGAGGTGGTGGAGCCGCCGAACATGGCGCCGTAGTAGATCCCGGCGAACATGATGAAGGCGCCGGTCGGTTCGAGCCCGTACGTCACCGGCAGGAGCAGGGCGACGGCCATGGCGGGGCCGATGCCGGGGAGCACGCCGATGGCGGTGCCGAGGAGGACGCCGACGGCGGCCCACAGCAGGTTCATCGGGGTGAGGGCGGTGCCGAAGCCGTCGAGGAGCGAGGTGAGCGAGTCCATGGTCAGAGCACTCCCATCAGCGGGCCGCCGGGCAGCGGGACTCCGAGCGCGTTGTTGAAGACGAGGTAGGTGAGGAGGGAGAGGCCCGCGGCGATGAGCGGGTCGCGGGTGTGGTGGCGGCTGCCGAGGGTGGCGGCGGCGCCCCAGAAGAGCAGGGCTCCGGCGACGGGGAAGCCGAGCGGGCCGATGAGGACGGCGAAGCCGAGGAAGACTCCGGCGAGCAGCAGGACGGTGCGGCGGTCGGTGGGCTCGGACAGGTCGATGTCCTCGCCGCCCTCGGCCTCGCCGCGGCCGCCGCGGAGCACGTCGAGCGCGAGGAGGACGGTGACGACGAGGAGTCCGGCGCCGACGACGAGGGGGACGGTGCGGGGGCCGACGGGGCCGCGCTGACCGGCGGCGACGGTCATGCCGAGGGTGTCGGTGAGGACGAGGGCGCCGAGGGCGAACAGGAGGAGGCTGACGCCGAGTTCGGAGTGCTCGCGGAGCCAGGAGGACGGGGTGGTCGGGGGTGCCTCGGGGGCGGTGGGGCCGTTGGGTGCGGTGGGGGCGGTGGGGCCGTTGGGTGCGGTGGGGCCGTTGGCGGCGCTGGGGTCGGGGGTGGTCACAGGCCGAGCTCCTTCAGGACCGAGCCGACCTGCTTGTCCTGGTCGGCGAGGAAGGTGCCGAACGCGTCGCCGGGCAGGAAGGCGTCGTTCCAGCCGTGGGTCTTGAGGGCGGCGCGCCACTCCTTCGAGGCGTGCAGCGCGGTGACGAGGCCGACGAGCTTGTCGCGTTCGGCGTCGGAGAGGCCGGGCGGGGCGACGATGCCGCGCCAGTTGATGAACTCGGTGTCGAGCCCGGCCTCCCGCAGGGTGGGGGCGTCGAGCCCGGCGATCCGCCGCGGTCCCGTGACGGCGAGCAGCCGCAGTTCACCGGCCTTGATCTGGTCGAGGTACTCGCCGACGCCGGAGACGCCGAAGGCGACCTTGTCGCCGAGGATGGAGGCGAGGAGTTCGCCGCCGCCGTCGAAGGGGACGTAGTTGACGTCCTTGGGGGCGATGCCGGCGGCGCGGGCCATCAGCATCGGCGCGAGGTGGTCGGGGCCGCCGGGCGAGGAGCCGCCGCCGACGGGGAGTTTGCCGGGGTTCGCGCGCCAGGCGGTGAGGAGTTCCTGGATGGTGCGGTACGGGGAGTTCTTGCCGACCACGACGATGTCGGGCTCCATGGTGAGCCGGGCGATGGGGGTGGTGTCGGCGAGGGTCCTGGGGGTCTTGTTGGTGTGGACGGCGCCGACGACGCCGAGGCCCATGGACATGGCGAGCTTGCCGTTGCCGCGTTCGCCGACGAGCCGGGTGAGGCCGACGGTGCCGCCCGCGCCGGGCAGGTTGAACACCTCGACGCCGGAGGTGAGTCCGGCGTCCTCGGCGTTCTTGGCGGCGGTGCGGGCGGTGATGTCGTAGCCGCCGCCGGGGGTGTTGGGGACCATGAGGCGCAGGCCGGGGATCCGGGTGCCGGTGTCGGCGCCGCTGCCGGGGGTGAGCAGCGGCGGGCCGACCAGCACGAGGAGCGCGGCCCCGAGCAGCGCGAGAGGGGTGCGCAGGCGCACGTGTGCCGCCTTTCGGAGGTCGGGGGGTCCGGGGGTCCGGGGGGGGTGGGTGAGGTGGCCCACATGTTGCCCGCGCGTGAAGGGGCTGTCTCGCTTCCGCAACCAACGGACGTTGTGGTCCTTGTGGTCGCGCCCTACCTTGTCGGCGTGACGAAGGTGCTGGTGGTCGACGACGACTTCATGGTGGCGAAGCTGCACTGCCGCTATACGGCGGCGGTGCCCGGCCTGGAGGTCGTCGGTGTCGCGCACAGCGGCGCCGAGGCGCTGCGGGCGGCGCACGCGCTGCGGCCCGATCTGCTGCTGCTCGACATCTTCCTGCCGGACATGGACGGGATCGCGGTGCTGCGGGAGCTGCGGGCGGCGGGGCTCGCGGTGGACGCGCTGTTCATCACGGCGGCGCGGGACGTGGACACGATCCGCTCGGCGCTGCGGGCGGGGGCGCTGCACTATCTGATCAAGCCGTTCCAGCAGGCGGCGCTGCACGAGCAGTTGCGGCATGTGACGTCGGTACGGAGCAGGCTGGACGGCCTCGAACGAACGGAGGCCCGCCAGGAGGACGTCGACCAGATCTTCGGCGCCCGCCCCCGCGCCTCCCGCGACCTCCCGAAGGGCCTGGCGGCCCCGACGGCGGACCTGGTGGACGCGATCCTGCGGGCGCATCCGGAGGGCCTTTCGGCGACGGAGTGCGCGCAGGCGGCGGGTTCGTTGTCGCGGGTGAGCGCGCGGCGCTATCTGGAGTACTTCGCGGAGACGGGGCGGGCGGAGATCACGCTGCGGTACGGGGGGACGGGGCGGCCGGAGCGGCGCTACCGGCGGCTGGGCTGAGGAGCCCCGACCGTGGTGCGGCGGCGCTACCGGCGGCGGGCCGTCCGGCCCTGGCGCGGGCGCCTGCGGCCCAGCAGGGCGCGCTGTTCGGCCTGGAGGCGGGCGAAGCTCTCCTCGGCGTACCGGTGCAGCGCGTCGGCGGGGAACGGAACGACGGACAGGTGCTCGTCGAAGTCGCCCCGCTCCCAGCGGGCCGCGGTCACCTCGTACCCGGCGACGTGGGCGTACAGGTCGAGCAGCACCTCCGGCATCCCGGGCTCGTCCAGGAGGTCGGGGTGCCGTACGACGATGTCGCGCATGCTCCGGATGTTCGGCAGGAAGACGGACCCGGCCCACAGCCGCCAGTCCGCCTTCTCCCGTTCGTCGGGCGGGACGTCCGCCTGGAACGGGGACCGCCCGTCGGGGCGGGCGTGGCGCGCCATGAACTCCTGGAACATCCGCTGATTGGTCGCGGTCAGCGCATGCAACGGGCCGTAGAAGTCGGCCAGTTGGCGATTCACCCGGGCCAGTCGCTCCTGCCGCTGGGCGAGCCGGAGGCCGTTGAGGTAGGTGACCAGGTAGCCGACGAAGGCCAGGGCGATGGTGACGACGGCAGCACTCATGGGTCCGGATGCCAGTTCGATCAGACGGGCGGGTCGGCGCGGTCTGCGAGGATCCTCTGTCATGGACGACGACAACATGGGCGATGACGGCGGACCCGACCTGGAGTGGGAGTGTCAGATGTTCGTCGCCGCCTCCAGTGGTGAGCGGTTGGTGGAGCGGCTGGCGGCGGTCCTGGGGGTGCCGCACGGCGTGGTCGGCGCCGGGGCGCAGCCCGCGTTGACGTACGGCTGCGTCGAGGTGGAGTGGGACAACAACGGCTATGAGGGGACCGGCGGGGGCGACGACTTCCTGGACTGGCACTCGCTCCTGGTGTGTCAGCCGCGGGCCGGGGCTTCGCGGGACGAGGTCGTGGCGGACATGGCCACGATCCTGAGGGGGGTGCGGGAGGCCGGGTACCGGGCCGTGCCGTCCTGCACCTACGAAGAGCTGCTGCCGCTGCCGTAGGCCGGTCGTCCGGCCGTTCCTGTGGTGCCGCTTAGAGGCTCCTTAACGGGACCCTAAGGATCGGACCGAGGGCCGCGACGGCGGTGGATCAGGGGATTTCGCGGGCTAGTTTGCTGGGCGTCCCCCCACGAACCCACCCTCACCCAGGAGTTGTCCCCCCATGACCTCTCGCCGTACGGCCGTCGTCTCCACCGGCACCCTCGCCGCCGCCCTGATGTTCGCCGGGACCGCTGCCGGGCCCGCGTTCGCGCACGGGTCGATGACCGATCCGGTGAGCCGGGTGGCGGGGTGCTACGCGGAGGGGCCGGAGAGTCCGGACTCGGCGGCGTGCAAGGCGGCGGTGGCCGCGAGCGGGACGCAGGCGTTCTACGACTGGAACGCGGTGAACATCGCCAACGCGGCCGGGCAGCACCGGCGGCTGATCCCGGACGGCAAGCTGTGCAGCGCCGGGAACGACAAGTACCGGGGGCTCGACCTGGCCCGCGCCGACTGGCCCGCGTCGAAGCTGAACTCCGGTGCGCACACCTTCCGTTACAAGGGCACCGCGCCGCACAAGGGCACCTGGGAGCTGTACGTCACGAAGGACGGGTACGACCCGTCGAAGCCGCTGAAGTGGTCGGACCTGGAGGCGAAGCCGTTCCTGACGGTGACGAACCCGTCGATGCAGAACGGCGACTACGTGTTCGGCGGGACGATCCCGAAGAAGTCGGGGCGCCACCTGATCTACTCGATCTGGCAGCGCTCCGACTCCCCCGAGGCGTTCTACACCTGCTCGGACGTCGTGTTCGGGCAGGACAACGGCGGCTCGACCGGCCCGGCGACCAGCCCGGCGACCAAGCCCACGACGGAGCCCACGACGGAGCCGGTGACGCCGAGCGCCCCGTCCGACGAGCAGATCGAGGAAGGCCGCGACCAGTCGACGGTCGAGCACGGCGGCCACGGCGACGACGACGCGTCGACCGGCGCCCGCCCCGCGAGCACCGCGCCGACGGCCGCGCCGGCCACCGAGGCGCCCGCCAACGAGCCCGCCCCGGCGGGCACCGGCACCGGTGTGGAGCTGGCCGAGACCGGTGGTGACGCCTCCACCTCGTACCTGGCGATGGGCGGCGCCGCCGTGCTCGCGCTCGGCGCCGCCGTCCTGTTCGCCACCGCCCGGCGCCGCTCCTCGCGCCGCTAGGTTCCGCTGGCGGCTAGGGCAGGTCGAAGACCGAGGCGCAGGTCGTCGGGGTCGCGTGGGCCGGGTCGAGGGCGTTGGTGACCTCGTGGAAGACGATCCGGTCCACCGTCCCGATGGCCACGTGCTCGGACAGGTCGAGCGCGCACCGGTCCTGGAGCAGCACGTTGGTGACGTCGGGTCCGGACAGGAAGCCGGACTGGTACGGGGTGACGACCTCGTCGTAGCGGGTGGCGATCACCGTGTACCGCACGCCGGGCACGGTGTCGCCGCCCGCGTTCAGCTTGGTGAGCAGCGGCGATCCGGCGATCTGGTCGGTGAGCGCGGGGGTGGCCGTGGTCAGCAGGTCCTTCGCGCCGGGGAAGTACGGCAGCAGGTTGGTGAGCCCGTTGAGGGTGGTGCCGTGGTTGTCGGGGGCGATGCCGACGAGGGCGTTCACCTTGGCGGCGCCGCCGAGGAACTTCAGGTAGTAGCGCGGCATCATGCCGCCCTGCGAGTGCCCGACCAGGTCGGCGTCGGCGGCGCCGGTCGCGGCGAGGACGCGGTCGACGTACGTGGCGAGCTGGGCCGCGGACTTGTCGACCGGGCCGAGGCCGTTGAACAGCGGGACGCCGGGCAGTTGCCCGTAGTCGAGCGAGAAGACGCAGTAGCCCCGGTCGACCAGGTAGGGGGCGAGTCCGAGCCAGTTGTCGACGGAGTTGCCGAAGGTGCCGTGCACGAGCACGACGGGGCGGGGGTGGGCGGCGGACGGCTTGCAGGAGAAGTCGTTCCAGCCACGGCTGGGGGCGGCCGCGGCCTGCGCGGACGAGGCTTGCGCGGACGAGGCTTGCGCGGACGAGGCTTGCGCGGACGCGGTGGGGGCGAGCGTGGCGGCGGCGGCCAGCGCGAGAACGGACAGCGCTCTCGCGGCCTTCTTCCAGGCACTCCTGGGCAGCATCGGGCGGTCTCCTTGCGGCTCAAGGGGAAACTCGGGGATGAGTTGCGTGACGCCCTGCGGTCCGGACCACAAGTGGGGATGCGCGTGCGCATGGGATGCGCTTTTCGCCAAGCTACGCACCGGTAGCCGACACTGGGAAGTTACGCGTCGGTAAAAAGTGTCGTGTCGTCAGGCCGCCAGCGCACCCGGCACGATCGCCCGCGGTCCGTACTTCGCCCGGGCCAGGTCCGCGACCGCCTCAAGGCGGCGGGTCTTGTCGTCCACCGGGTCGAAGGTGAGCTGGTGGGAGGCGCCTTCGGCCGGGGCGAGGCCCTCGGCGCGCAGGGTGACGGCGCGGACCCGGGCCCGCTGCAGGCCGAAGGAGTCGTACAGGGCGTACGCGAGGGCGCCGAGGTCGGCACCGTGGGCGGTGGGTTCGCGCAGGGCGCGGGTGCGGCTGGAGCAGCTGCGGTCGGCGTAGCGCACGGTGACCGTGAGGGAGCGGCACACCTGCCGCCCCGCGCGCATCCGGGCGCCGAGCTCGGTGGTCAGCGAGAGCAGCGCCCCGCGGTGCGCGTCGGGGTTCAACTCGTCGTACGGGAAGGCACGTTCGGCGGCGAGGGAGCGGGTGACCTCGCCCGGGGTGACCGTGCCGCGGTCGATGCCGCGGGCCCGTTCCCACAGTTCGCGGCCGGTCTTCGCGCCGACGAGCCGCTGGAGCACGCCGAGGGGCGCGTCGGCGACCCGGCCGATCGAGTCGAGGCCGTAGCCGCAGAGGGTACGGGCGGTGACCCGGCCGACCCCGTCGAGGGCGGCGACCGGGCGGTCCCGCAGGAAGGCGGCCGGGTCCTCGACGACCAGGGTGACGCCGGGCCCGGCCTCGCGGGCCGCCATCCGGGCCAGCATCGGATTCGGGCCCGCGCCGATGACGCAGTCGACGCCGTACAGGGCGAGCGCCCTGACCCGGATCACCGAGGCGAGGTCGGTCACGCTCCAGCCGAAGTGGCGCAGCGCGCCGCGCACGTCGGCCAGCGCGTCGGCGGGCGGGTCGGCGGCCACGGTCGGGGTGAACTCGCCGAGCAGATCGAGGAGTCGGGGCAGCAGCACCTCACCCTGCCGCTCCAGCCGGAACCGTACGCAAAGGATCATCCCGCGCTCCCAGGACTGCTGTGCCAGAGTTTCCGCACCGGCGCGACGGCGCCCTCCCCCGGCGGCCGGAGGTCGGCCCAGGGGTTCATCGCGTAGCCGGTGGACATCACGATCCGGCGTCCGGAGCCCCGCCCGGAGCCCCGCCCGGGGCCGCCGGTCCCTTCAGCCCCGTCCGTTCCTTCGGCTCCTTCGACCCCTTCGGCCCCTTCGGGCACGGCGTCCACCGGCGCCTCGGAGAGCCGTTCGCCCACCGCGGCGAGGCCGCCCTCGCCCGCCCGGAGTTCGATGAGTTCGGCGAGGTTCCAGGCGGCGGCGCCGACCACGCTGAGGCTGCGCGGGCCGCGCCGCTGGACCACGCCGCGGACAAGCAGCAGCCAGGAATGGAAGACGGTGTGGGCGCACGCCTCGTGGGAGTCGTCGAAGAAGGCGAGGTCGACGAGGCCGGTGCCGTCGTCGAGGGTGGTGAAGACGACCCGCTTGCCGGAGCGGATCGGCGGGGTCTGGGTGGCCGCCTTGGCCCCGGCGACCAGGACGGTCTGGCCGTGCCTCGCCGAGCGCAGCCGCCGCGCGGAGACCACGCCGAGTTCGCGCAGGAAGGCGCGGTGGTCGTCCATGAGGTTGCGGGAGGCGTCCAGGCCGAGGATGCCGAGCTCGGCGCTGAGCCGTTCGCTCTCGTCGAGGTCGGGCAGGCCGACCGGCGCGGCCTTGCCGCCCTGGGCGAACGGCAGCCGGCCGCCGTAAGAGGCGGCGCCGCGCTGGGTCCTGTGCAGTTCGGTGAGGTGCAGCAGCAGGTCGCGGCGGTTGGCGCCGAACGCGTCGAGCGCGCCGACCTGGGCGAGCCGTTCGGCGAGCGGTTTGCGCGGGCGGGCCCGTTCCCAGAAGTCGCCGAGGGAGGCGTAGGGCTGTCCGGCCTCGATCCGGGCGCCCTCGGCCTCGCTGATGCCCTGGACATCGGTGAGTCCGAGTCGCAGCCCCCACACCCCGGCGCCGCCCCCACCAGGGATATCGGACACCAGTTCGATACGGTGGGCGACCGCCGACCGGTTCACGTCGAGCGGCAGCACCGGCACCCCGCGCCGCCGGGCGTCCGCGAGCAGCAGCCGCTTCGGGTACATGCCGGGGTCGTGGGTGAGCAGCCCGGCGAAGAAGGCGGCCGGGTGGTGCGCCTTGAGCCAGGCCGACTGGTAGGTCGGCACCGCGAAGGCCACCGCGTGCGCCTTGCAGAAGCCGTACGAGCCGAACGCCTCGACGATCTCCCAGGTACGGGCGACCACCTCGTCCGCGTATCCCTTGCGGCGGGCCCGTTCGGCGAACCACGCCTTGATCGTCCCCTGCGACTCGGGGTGGGAGAGTCCGCGCCGCACCTGGTCGGCCTCGTCGCGGCCGCAGCCGGTCATGACGGCGACGATCTCGATGACCTGCTCGTGGAAGACGACGACGCCGTACGTCTCCGCCAGCGCGTCCGCGAGGTCGGGGTGCGGGTAGCGGACCGGCGCGCGGCCGTGCCGGGCCTCGATGAAGGGGCGGACCATGTCGGCGGCGACCGGTCCCGGCCGGAACAGCGAGATGTCCACGACCAGGTCGTGGAAGTTCTCCGGCTGGAGCCGCCCCACCAGGTCGCGCTGGCCCGGCGACTCGATCTGGAAGCAGCCCAGGGTCTCGGTGGAGCGGATCAGCCGGTACGTGTCGGGGTCGCCGGGCGGGATCGCGTCGACGTCCGGGCGGTGCCCGGTGGCCCGTTCGACCTCGGCGACCGCGTGCGCCATCGCCGACTGCATCCGCACCCCGAGCACGTCGAGCTTGAGCAGCCCGAGGTCCTCCACGTCCTCCTTGTCGAACTGGGACATCGGCAGCCCCTCGCCGCTGGTGGGCACGACGGGGGTACGGGTGAGCAGCGAGGCGTCCGAGAGGAGCACGCCGCAGGGGTGCATGGCGGTGCCGCGGGGCAGCGCGTCGAGCGCCTCGACCAGCTCCCAGAACCGGTCGTGCTCCTTCGTGCCGGTCATCTCGTCGCGCAGCCCGCGCAGTTCGGGGAGTTCGCCGAGGGCGGCGCGGGCGTCCTTGGCGCGGATGTGCGGGAACGCCTTGGCGATCCGGTCGACGGTGGCCGGGTCCATGGAGAGGGCGGCGCCGACGTCCCGTACGGCGTGCCGGACCCGGTAGGTCTCGGGCATGGCGACGGTGACGACCCGCTCGGCGCCGAAGCGGGCGAGGATCGCCCGGTAGACCTCGATGCGGCGGGCGGACTCCACGTCGATGTCGATGTCGGGGAGCGCGGTGCGGCGTTTGGACAGGAAGCGTTCCATCAGCAGGCCGTGCTCGACCGGGTCGGCGTGGGCGATGCCGAGGAGGTGGTTGACGAGGGATCCGGCGCCGGAGCCGCGGGCGGCGACCCGGATGCCCCGGTCCCGGACGTCGTCGACGACCTGGGCGACCGTCAGGAAGTAGCTGGCGAAGCCGTGGTGGGCGATGATGTCGAGCTCGCGGTGCGTCCGGTCCCAGTAGTGCCGCCGGTCGGGCCGCCGGTCGTAGCCCTTGAGCACCATGCCGGCGGCGGCCCGGGAGGCCAGCACCCGCTGGGCGGTGCGGTGGGCGGCGCCCACCAGGCGCGGTTCGGGGAAGTGCGCGACGCCCATGCCGAGGTCGTCCACCGGGTCGACCAGGCAGTCGGCGGCGACGGCCTCGGTGTGGGCCAGGAGCCGGTGCGCGGTGTCCCTGCGGAAGCCGGCGGCCTCGACCACCCGCTCGGCGACGGCGAGCATCTCGGCGGGGCCCTTGAGCCAGGCCGCGCCGCTGTCGAGCCCGGTCCGCGGGTCGACCGGGACGAGCCTGCGGGCGGCGTCGAGGATGTCGGCGACCGGGCCCTGACCCTGGTCGGCGTAGCGCACCTCGTTGCCGAGCACCGGCCGTACGCCCTGTTCGGCGGCGAAGCCGAGGGTGCGGGCGGCCTGCCGGAGCGAGCCGGGCCCGGTGCCGGTGCGGCCGTGCTCGACGACCTCCAGGCGCAGCGCGTCGCCGTACCGCTCGCGCCAGGGCAGCAGCAGCCGGGCGGCCCGGTCGGGGCGGCCCGCGGTGAGCGCGCGGCCGACGTCGGAGCCGGGGCCGAGCAGCACGAACAGGCCGTCGCCGGTGGCGGGGGCCATGGCGGCCCAGGGCAGCACCGGCGGGCCCTCCCCCGGGCGGGCGTGGGCGGCGGTGACGAGCGCGCAGAGTTCGGCCCAGCCGGCCCTGGAGCGGGCCAGGAAGACGGCCCGGGGCGCGGACTCGTCCACGAAGGCCCCGCCGCGCACCGGCACCCGGCGGGCCGAGGTCCGGCCGGCCGGCCTGCCGTCGGGCCCGCTCCCGGGGCGCTCGCCGGGCGGCAGCGGGGCGAGGAAGGGTTCGTGGCCGAGGTCGACGCCGAACAGCGGGCGGACGCCGGCCGTCTCGCACGCCTTGGCGAAGCGGACCACGCCCGCGACGGTGTCGCGGTCGGTCAGCGCGAGAGCGTCCATGCCCCGCTCGGCGGCGCGCTCGGCGAGCCGCGCGGGGTGCGAGGCGCCGTAGCGCGCGGAGTAGCCCGACGCGGTGTGCAGATGCGTGAACCCCCTGGGGGTGAACCCCGGCATGCCCGCCACCTCCCGCGCTCGCGCTCACCGAAAATCGTACGTACGTTCCCACCCCCTCGATGTCAGCGTAGCTCATTTTCGAACGTCCGTACGATAAAAGTCCGGCAGGTCTCCCTCAGCCCCGCCCCTCAGCCATTCGGCCCCCTCCCACCTGCGCGAACGCCCCGCACCCCGGAGCGTGGGGCCCATGAGTCTCGTCGCCGAACTGAAGAGCGCCGTCACCCCCCGAGCAGCCCTGCTGGTCGTCGGCGTCTTCGCCCTCCAGCTGCTGTTCATCGCCTCGTACGTGGGGGCCCTGCACAACCCGAAGCCGAAGGACGTGCCGTTCGGGGTGGTCGCCCCGCAGCAGGTCTCCACGGTCCTCCTGGAACAGCTGGAGAAGCTGCCCGGCGAGCCGCTCGACCCGCGGGCGGTGGGCAGCGAGGCCGACGCCACGAAGAAGATCATGAACCGGGAGATCGACGGCGCCCTGGTCGTCGACCCGGCGGGCCGCACCGACACCCTGCTCGTCGCCTCCGGCGGCGGCACCGTGCTGTCGTCCGCCCTGCAGAAGATGTTCACGCAGGTGGAGGGGGCCAACCAGCGCACGGTCAGGACCGTCGACGTGGCCCCGGCCTCGCCGCAGGACTTCGACGGCCTGTCCGCCTTCTACCTGGTCGTCGGCTGGTGCGTGGGCGGCTACATCTGCGCCGCGATCCTGGCGATCAGCGCGGGCTCCCGGCCCGCCAACCGGGAGCGGGCGATCATCCGGCTCGGGGCGCTCGCGGTGTACGCCGCCCTCGGCGGACTCGGCGGCGCGATCATCGTCGGCCCGATCCTGGACGCCCTGCCCGGCAGCGTCGCCGCGCTGTGGGGGCTCGGCACCCTGGTGGTCTTCGCGGTCGGCGCGACCACCCTCGCCCTGCAGTCGGTGTTCGGGATCGTCGGCATCGGCCTGGCGATCCTGCTCGTGGTCGTCGCGGGCAACCCGAGCGCGGGCGGCGCCTTCCCGCTCCCGATGCTGCCGCCGTTCTGGAAGGCGATCGGGCCCGCCCTGCCGCCGGGCGCGGGCACCTGGGCGGCGCGCTCCATCGCGTACTTCAAGGGCAACGACATGACCGGCGCGATGCTGGTGCTTTCCGCCTGGGCGGTGGCCGGGTCGGTGATCACCCTGGTGATGTCCTCGCTGAAGCGGAAGCCGGAGACCGAGCCGATCGCCGCGGAGCTGGGCGAGCCCACCCCCTGAGCGCGCGCCCCGAGCGGGGTACGCGAAAGGGCCCCGGCGGACCGCACATCCGCCGGGGCCCTTTCACGTACGGGCTCCGCCCCTGGGGGCGTCGGGCTTTCGGCTACTTCCCGAAGTAGGCCCGGGTCATGAGCTCCTTCATGTCGTCGATCATCGGCATCCGCGGGTTGGCGGGCGCGCACTGGTCGGCGTAGGCGTTCATCGCCTGCTGCGGCAGGGCCTCCATGAAGGCGGCCTCGTCGACGCCCGCCTCCTGGAACCCGGCCGGGATGCCGCAGCGGTCGCGCAGCTCCTCCACGGCCTTGGCGTAGGACTCCACGCCCTCCTCGGGGGTGGCGGCCGGCAGGCCGAGCATCTTCGCGATCTCCTGGTAGCGCTCCGGGGCCTGGTAGACCTCGGCCTTCGGCCACGGCACGGCCTTGTGGGTGACGGTGCCGTTGTAGCGGATGACGTGCGGCAGGAGCAGCGCGTTGGTGCGGCCGTGGGCCACGTGGAAGGTGTTGCCGAGGGTGTGGGCCATGGCGTGGACCAGACCGAGGAAGGCGTTGGCGAAGGCCATGCCGGCGATGGTGGACGCGTTGTGCATCTTCTCGCGGGCCTCGGGCGCCTTGCCGCCCTCCTTCACGCAGGTCTCCAGGTTCTGGAAGATCAGCTTGATGGCCTGGAGGCACTGGCCGTCGGTGAAGTCGTTGGCGTAGGCCGAGACGTACGCCTCGGTGGCGTGGGTCAGGGCGTCGAAGCCGGAGTCGGCGGTCACCGTGGCCGGGAGGTTGAGCGGCAGCATCGGGTCGACGATGGCGACGTTCGGGGTGAGCGCGTAGTCGGCCAGCGGGTACTTCTGGGCCGCCGCCGGGTCGGAGATGACCGCGAAGGGGGTGACCTCGCTGCCGGTGCCGGAGGTGGTCGGGATCGCGACCAGCTTCGCCTTCTCGCCGAGCGCCGGGAACCGGTAGGCGCGCTTGCGGATGTCGAAGAACTTCTCCTTGGTGTCCGCGAACTCGACCTCGGGGCGCTCGTACATCAGCCACATGATCTTCGCGGCGTCCATCGGGGAGCCGCCGCCGAGGGCGATGATGGTGTCCGGCTGGAAGTCCCGCATGGCGGCGGCACCGGCCTGCACGGTGGCGAGCTCGGGGTTGGGCTCGACGGTGTCGATCACCTGGAGGGCGACCGGCTCGGAGCGGGCGTTGAGGATGTCGGTGACCTTCTGGACGAAGCCGATGGCGCCCATGGTCTTGTCGGTGACGAGGGTGACCCGGTGCACGTCGTCCATCTCGCCGAGGTAGCGGATGGCGTTGCGCTCGAAGTAGATCTTCGGCGGGATCTTGTACCACTGCATGTTGTTGTTGCGCCGTCCGATCCGCTTGACGTTGATCAGGTTCACCGCGGAGACGTTGTTCGAGACGGAGTTGTGTCCGTACGAGCCGCAGCCCAGGGTGAGCGAGGGGAGGAAGGAGTTGTAGACGTCGCCGATGCCGCCGAAGGTGGAGGGGGCGTTGACGATGACGCGGATCGCCTTGACCCGCTTGCCGAACTCCTCGGCGAGGGCCTCGTCCTCGGTGTGGATGGCGGCGCTGTGGCCGAGGCCGTGGAACTCGACCATGCGGGCGGCCAGTTCGAGGCCGTGCTCGGTGGAGTCGGCCTTGAGGGCGGCCAGGATCGGGGACAGCTTCTCGCGGGTGAGCGGCTCGCCCTCGCCGACCTCGGCGCACTCCGCGATGAGGATGGAGGTGCCCTCGGGGACCTCGAAGCCGGCCTGCTCGGCGATCCACGCCGGGGACTTGCCGACGACGGCCGCGTTCAGCTTGGCGCCGCCGCAGTTGGTGGCGTACGCGGTGGTGCCGAAGACGTACTCCTCCAGCTTGGTCTTCTCGGCGGCGCTGACGACATAGGCGCCGAGCCGCTGGAACTCGGCGATGCCCTGCTCGTACACCTCGTGGTCGAGGATGGCGGCCTGCTCGGAGGCGCAGATCATGCCGTTGTCGAACGCCTTGGAGAGCACGATGTCGTGGATCGCGCGCTTCAGCTTGGCGTCCTTGGTGACGTAGGCGGGCACGTTGCCGGCGCCGACGCCGAGGGCGGGCTTGCCGCAGGAGTAGGCGGCGCGGACCATCGCGTTGCCGCCGGTGGCCAGGATGGTGGAGACGCCCTCGTGGTTCATCAGGAGGCCGGTGGCCTCCATCGACGGCTCCTCGACCCACTGCACGCAGTGCTCGGGGGCACCGGCGGCGACGGCGGCGTCGCGGACGATCCGGGCGGCCTCGGCGGAGCACTTCTGGGCGGAGGGGTGGAAGGCGAAGACGATCGGGTTACGGGTCTTCAGCGCGATGAGCGCCTTGAAGATCGTGGTCGAGGTGGGGTTGGTGACCGGGGTCATCGCGCAGACGACGCCGACCGGCTCGGCGATCTCGGTGATGCCGGAGAGTTCGTCGCGGCTGATCACCCCGGCGGTCTTCAGACCGGCCATCGAGTTGGTGACGTGCTCGCAGGCGAAGAGGTTCTTGACGGCCTTGTCCTCGAAGAGGCCGCGGCCGGTCTCCTCGACGGCCAGCCGGGCCAGCTCACCGTGGGCGCTCAGCGCCGCGAGGGACGCCTTCTTCACGATGTGGTCGACCTGCTCCTGGTCGAAACCCTCGAATGCGGCGAGCGCGTCGAGGGCCCCCTCGACGAGTCCGTCGACCATTTCCTTGGCCGCCAGCTCCTTGGCCTCCATGGCAGGCACTCCTTCTTCGGTTCCAGACTTCTTTTTTCCGATGTCTCCATTCGACACCCGGGGTGGTCGGAAAGGACGCCGATAAAGCCCTCTCCGAACGGGCCGAAAGTCCCTTCAAGATCAAGGAGAGTCCTGCAAAACTACTCCTGACCTGCGACGACGAGGCCGGACCGAAGTCCTTTGCGAGCTTGTGAAAGTTTTCACAAGAATTTCGCGGAAAGGGCCGCCACACCGACCAGGGGTGGTGGCGCGGCGGCCCGGGACCACGGAACGAGTGGACGACCGGAGTACGGAACGACGACTAGAAGACGTTCACGCCGTACGCGCTGAGCGCCTCCGTCACCGGCTGGAAGAACGTGGTGCCGCCGGAGGTGCAGTCGCCGCTGCCGCCCGAGGTGAGGCCGATGGCGCGGCTGCCCGAGTAGAGCGGGCCGCCGGAGTCGCCCGGCTCGGCGCACACATTGGTGCGGATCATGCCGTAGACGATGTCGCCGTTGCCGTAGTTCACGGTGGCGTTGAGTCCGGTGACCGAGCCGCTGTGCAGACCGGTGGTGGAGCCGCGGCGGGTCACCGACATGCCGACGGTCGCGTCCGCCGCGCTCGTGATGTCGACGCTGCCGACCGAGCCGGACTTGGCGACCGTGCTGTTGGTGTAGCGCACGATGCCGTAGTCGTTGGTCGGGAAGCTGGAACCGGCCGTGGTGCCGAGGACGGTGGTCCGGCCGGAGTTGGACCACCAGGTGCCCGCGCCGTCGGTGCAGTGCCCGGCGGTGAGGAAGTAGTAGTTGCCCGCGCTGTCCTTGACGTTGAAGCCGAGCGAGCAGCGCCAGCCGCTCGCGTAGATGGCGTCGCCGCCCGAGATCAGCTTGCGGAAGGTGCCGGAGGTGCGCTCGATGCGCAGCGCGCCCGCGTTGGCCCCGGCCCGGCGCTCGATCGTGGCGATCTCCGCCTGCGAGACGGTGGAGTCGACGGTGACCACGAGCCTGTTCGTCGCCGGGTCGACGTTCCAGGCGGTGCCCGGCACGTCGGCGGCGCGCACGGCGGCACCCGCGTCGGCGAGCTGGGCTGCGCCGAAGACGGCCGGGGTGGGGGCGGCCGAGTCGGCGTTGGCGGCGGGGACGGCGATCGCCGCGGCGGCGACCAGGCCGGTCGCGACGGCGAGCAGCCGGATGCTTCTGGTGGGGGTGGTGGGGAGGGTGGGGGTGGTGCGCTTGGTCCTCACTTGTCGTTCCTCCAGAGGGGAATCGGGGGTCCGCCGTGGGGTGTCGGACCCGTGAGGCGCGGCCAGTGGCCGGCCGGCGCTGTCAACTTCCCTGCGTCAGTCAACTTCCTTGCGGGGCAGGGAAGTTCGGCGATCACATGTCGTGTCCCTGACACTTCTGTGGTCACCGGACGAGATACTGGCCCGGAAAACCGGAACGCACAAGACCGCCCGGCACGCGGAAGGGCGGCGCGACCCCCCGTAGGTCCGCGCCGCCCGGTCCGCGAGGCCGTCCGCGAGGCCGGCCGCGAGGCGGATCAGCCGGTCAGGACGTGCCGCTCCCCCGCCGCGACCGGCACCGGCAGCGTGTTGCCCGGCGGCGGGAACGGGCAGATGAAGTGCGCCGCGAACGCGCACGGCGGCAGCACCGCCCGGTTGAGGTCCACCGTCACCGTGCCGTCCGCCGCCGGTATCCCGGGCCGCAGGAACCGGAACCGGTAGCTGTCCCCGCCGCTGGTGGCGTCCGCGAAGACCGCCCACAACCCGCCGTCGGCCTCCACCGCCACCTGGAGCCGCCGCTCGGCCCCGGCCAGCTCGAAGACCAGCTCACCGGCGAGCCCGAGCCCGCGCTCCCGGCCGTCCGCGTTGGCCACCAGGACGCTGCGGGCCGCCTCGTACGGCCGGAACACCCCGGGCCGCACCCACCGTTCGTCGTACGGCGTGGCCTCGATGCCCCGGAAGGCGCGCCGCGCCGCCGACCCCGGGTCGAAGTCGCGCACCGCCCACTCGCCCTCGCGGCGCAGCACCACCAGCCGCCGCTCGCCCGCCGCGACCCGGGACGCGGGGGCCGGGCCCTGGTCGGCGGTCAGCCGTACGGTGCCGGTCAGCGGCTTGCCGTCGACGGTGAGGCCCTCTTCGGCGCCGCCCGGCTCACCCGCGCCGCCCGCGTCACCCGCATCGAGGACCACCTCGTCGCCGTCCGCCCGCCACTCCCCCGGCACGCCCGGAATCCGTCCGTCGGGGAAGTCCGCGAGCCAGTGGGTGCCGGTCAGCGAGAGCGGCCCGTAGGGGGCGGTGACGGTCGCCGTCCGCTGCTCGTGCCAGTCCCGCCAGTCCTGCCGTGCCGTGTCGTCACTGCTGCCGCTGCTGTCACTGCTGTCACTGCTCATGAGGGGTCACCTTTCCACAGGGTCAGTTGGCGGTACGGGGCAGGCCGGGCGGGTTGATCTCGGAGCGGGCCACGGCCTCGTCGCCGAGCCCCCAGCGCTTGAGGACCTGTGCGTAGCTGCCGTTGTCGATGATGTGCTGGAGGGCGCCCGCATACGCCTCGACCAGGCCGTTGTCCTTCTTCGTCGCGGCGGCGATCTTGCCCTGGAGCCCGCTGCCCGCGCCGGAGAACTTGCCCACGATCTCGGTCTGTCCGGCCTGCGCCACATGGAAGGCGGCGGTCGGGCTCGGGCCCAGGTAGGCGTCGATGCGGCCGGAGCGCAGCGCGAGGTAGTAGTCGCTCTGGGTCTGGAAGTACTTGATGTCGACCGGCTTGCGGCCCGCCTTCTCGTTCTGCCTGCTCCAGTCGACCAGGATCTTCTCCTGGTTGGTGCCGGAGCTGACCGCGATGGTCCGGCCCGCCACGTCGGCGGGGCCCTTCACCCGCCACCCCGCGCCCTTGCGGGCCTCGAAGGCCAGGTCGTCGAGCCGGTAGGTGGCGAAGTCGTACTTGTCCTTGCGCTCCTCGGTCACCGTCACATTGGAGATGACCCCGTCGAACTTCCCGCTGTCCAGGCCGACGAAGAGGTTCTCCCAGGACACCGGGGTGAACTCGGGCTTCACCCCGAGGGTGTCGGCGACCAGCGTGGCGATGTCCAGTTCGGAGCCGATCAGGGTTCTGTCGTCGGTGGCGTAGAAGGCGAGCGGCGGCGCGCCGCTGGTGGAGACGCCGAGGGTGAGCGTGCCCCGTTTCCGGACGGCCTCGGGGAGCTTGGCGGCGAGCGCGTCGACCTTGGCGGTACGGATCCGGTGCTGCTCCGGCCCGAGGTTCACGGCGCTGCCCGCGCCCTTGGCGCCCTTGGGCGCGCCCTTGTCGGTGGCGGCTTCGGTGGCCGCGTCGGTGGCGCCGCAGGCGGTGAGGGAGAGCAGCGCGGTGGCGGCGGCGAGGCCGGTGAGCAGGGAGCGGCGGGACGGCCGGCGGGTGGTCATGACGGAACTCCTTCGGGTGCGGGAACGAAACGGGTGTGGAACGGGTACGGGTACGGGGACGGAACGGGTACGGGTACGGGTACGGGTACGCAAGGGAACTCGGCGGACCTCAGAGGACCTTGGAGAGGAAGGCGCGGGTGCGTTCGTGCCGCGGCGCGTCCAGGACCTCGGCGGGCGGGCCCTGTTCGACGATCCGGCCCTCGTCCATGAAGACCACGGTGTCGGCGACCTCGCGGGCGAAGCCGATCTCATGGGTGACGACGATCATCGTGGTCCCGGCGGCGGCCAGGTCCTTGATGACGTCGAGCACCTCGCCGACCAGCTCCGGGTCGAGCGCCGAGGTCGGCTCGTCGAAGAGCAGCAGCCGCGGTTCCAGGGCGAGCGCCCGGGCGATGGCGACCCGCTGCTGCTGACCGCCGGAGAGCCGCCGCGGATAGGCGTCGGCCTTGTCGGCGAGGCCCACCCGGTCGAGCAGCGCGCGGGCGGCCGCCTCGGCCTGGGCGCGCGGGCGCTTCAGCGCGGAGACCGGCGCCTCGACGACGTTCTCCAGGACGGTGAGGTGCGGGAAGAGGTGGAAGTTCTGGAAGACGAAGCCGATCCGGGTGCGCTGCCGCAGGATCTCCCGCTCGCGCAGCTCGTACAGCTTGTCGCCGGAGCGGCGGTAGCCGACCAGGGTGCCGTCGACGCGGACGGTGCCGCTGTCGACCTTCTCCAGGTGGTTGATGGTGCGCAGCAGGGTGGACTTGCCGGAGCCGGAGGGGCCGAGGACGACGGTGACCTCGCCGGGACGGACGTCGAGGTCGATGCCGCGCAGCACTTCGAGGGCGCCGAAGCTCTTGCGCACCGCACGGACCTCGACCATGGGGTCGGTGGCGGCGGCAACAGGAGCCGGGGTGGCGGTGACGGTGACGGTGGCGGGGCCGGAGCTCATCGGGTGCTCCCCTTCGCGTAGTGGCGTTCCACGTAGTGCTGGACGACGGAGAGCGCGGTGGTCAGCAGGACGTACCAGGCGGTGGCGACCATGAGCAGCGGGACGACCTGCCCGTTGCGGCCGTAGACGACCTGCACCTGGTAGAAGAGTTCGCCGATCGCCATGACGGAGACGATCGAGGTGCCCTTGAAGAGCGAGATGATCTCGTTGGCGGCGTTGGGCAGGATCGAGCGCATCGCCTGCGGCAGCACGATCCGGCGCAGTTGGCGCAGTTTCGGGATGCCGAGCGCGGCCGCCGCCTCCGTCTGGCCGGGGTCGACCGCGAGCAGCCCGCCCCGGACGATCTCGGCGGCGTAGGCGGCCTGGTGCAGGGCGAGGCCGAGCACGGCGGCGCTCATCGCGCCGACCAGGCCCATCGTGTCGAAGGACCACAGGCTCGGCCCGAACGGGATGCCGAGGCTCAACTCCCCGTACAGATAAGCCAGGTTGAACCAGAACAGCAGCTGCACGATCAGCGGGATCGAGCGGAACGCCCAGATGTAGCCGAACGCGACCGCGCGCAGGAACGGGCTCGTGGACATCCGCATGAAGGCGAGCACCAGGCCGAGGGCGAAGCCGAGGACGGTGCCGTAGCAGGTGAGCTGGAGGGTGACCCAGACGGCGCGCAGGATCGCGTCGGCGGTGACGTAGCGGGCGAAGACCTGCCACTCCCAGGCCGGGTTGGTGATCAGTCCGTGCAGGAACTGGGCGAGCACGACGGCGGTCGCGGCCACCGCGACCCAGCGCCAGGGGCGCCGTACCGGCACCACCTTGAGCACGGGTGTGGTGGCTTCGGCGCCGGGTGTGCCCGGCGCGGGCGACTCGGCCGGAGGGGCGGGTGGGGTCGGTGGGGCGAGGGAGGCGGGTGGATCACTGGTGAGAGACATGGCGGTACCTCGGCAGGAGGGAGACGGGAGGGAGGCGGAAGGGGAGCCGGGTGCGGTGGGTCAGGCGCTCAGGGGCGTGGCCACGGCGTCGGCACCGGGCAGCGCGCGGCCGTCCAGGTCCCGCAGCAGGCCGAGTGCCGTGCGCGCGGCGCGGTCGTTCTGGGCGAAGGCGAGACCGCCGGTACGGGGCCGGGTGAAGGCCCCGCCGGCCCGTGCCGTGGTGTGCGGGCCGAGCGCGAAGCGGCGCGGGTGCGGTCGGCCGTCCCGTCCGATGAGCCGTCCGTCGCCGGGGTCGACGGCGAGCAGCCCCGCCCCGGTGGCCCGGGCCCCGTCCTCGTACAGGCCGCGCAGCAGCGGACTGGCGCTGCGCGTCACGGTCGGGTCGGGCAGCCGGGCCTCGACCAGGGCGCGGGCCTCGGTGACGTGCCCGGGCAGACTGCTCGACACGGCCCGGAAGACCCCGCGCTCCTCGTCGGCGCCGACGGTGAGCCCGGCGCCGAGGAACCGCACGATCCCGGCCTCGGAGAGCGCGAGGAGACCGCGCAGCCGGGGGCCCGGCGGGCCGGAGGCGAGGAAGCTGAAGAAACCGTGCCACCAGGTGTCGCCGTCACCGGGGTCGGGGAACCTGGCGAGCTGCCCGTAGACCCGGAGCAGCGCGCCCTGCACCGCCAGGTCGGCGCTGTGGGCGGGGTCGTGGCGGCGTTCCAGGTCGTCGGCGATGTGCCGGCGCAGCCCGTGCTGGAGGGCGTCGAAGGAGCCGTACGACACTCCGGCGAGCGGCCGGTCCAGGTCCGCCGGGTCGAAGCGGTCGGCCGGGTCGGGCACGGCGGCGGCGACCAGCGCGTCCAGGTCGGCCCCGAACCCGCCCGCACCGCCGGAAGCCTCGTCCGACGTGCCGCCGGACGCGTCGGCGGACGCCCCGTACGCCTCGGCGAACTCCGCCCAGGTCAGCGCGGTCCGCTCCGGGTGCGCGGTGAACAGGCGGTGGTAGTGCGCCCAGCCGAGCTCCCTGGCGATCAGCGGCCACACCTCGCGCCGGAAGTCGAGCCGTTCGCCGCCGTGCACGCGGGCGAGCAGCGGGTCCACCTGGGCGGGCCCGAAGAACCGCGGCGGGGGCGGCTGTTCGCCGTCCGCCCGGTAGTCGATCTTCGCGTGGTACGGGACCCCGCGCCGCGATCCCACGTACAGCACCGGCTCACGGCCGGACGCCAGGTACCGCAGCCGGCCGTCCGCCGCCTCCTCGTACCGGCCGCCCCGGCCCTGGGTGAGCAGCACCATCAGATCGACGAAGGCGAGGCCGAAGCCGCGCACCAGGACCGGTTCACCGGCCGGGAGCACGGACAGGTCGGTGTCGGCGGTGAAGCCGGGCGGGAGGTGGACCAGGCCGTGCCGGTCCGCGAACGCGCCGAGCGCGCGCGCTTCCGGATCGGGGCGGGCGTCGAGGTGGCCGAGGGTGAGGACGACGAGGTCGGCGGTGAGCGGTTCGGTGCGCCCCGCCAGCCAGACCCGCTGCCGTCCGTCCTGCGGCCCGCCGACCCGGAGGGCCGTGGTGGGGTGTTCGTGGAGGGTGACGGTGGGCGGCAGCGCCGCCCTGGCGCGCTCGTACGCCCAGCGCAGATAGCCGCCCTGGCGGGCCCTGGTGGGGAAGTCGCGGCCGTCGGAGCCGGTCGCCCACTCGGCGTGGCTGGGCCCGGGGACGACCGGTCCTTCGAGGGGCACGGTCGCGTCGGTGAAGCTGGTGACGTCCTCGGCCCGGGAGTTCATCCAGAGCAGCGGGGACTGCGCGGCCCGCCAGATCCGGCCGGGGCCCGGCGGGTACGGGTCGACGAGGTGGACGTCGAGCGCCCGGTCCCCGTAAAGCTCGGGCAGGTTGGCGGCGAGCCGCTCCAGGAATCCGGTGCCGCGCGGTCCCGCGCCCACGACGACGAGGCTGCGGCGGCTCATCGGCCGGCCTCCGTACCGCGCGCGTAGTGGCGTTCGACGTAGTGCTGGCCGACGCCGAGGACGGTGGTGACGGCGACGTACCAGAGGGTCGCGACGAGCAGCAACGGGACCACCTGATAGGTGCGGTGGTAGACCAGCTGCACCGAGTAGAGCAGGTCCTGGACGGCGATCACGGAGACGATCGAGGTGCCCTTGAGGGTGCCGATCAGCATGTTGCCGGCGGGCGGCACGATGGAGCGCATGGCCTGCGGCAGCACGATCCGGGTGAACCGGCGGCGGCGGCCGAGGCCGAGCGACTGGGCGGCCTCGATCTGGCCGCGGTCGACGGACAGGATGCCGCCGCGGACCACCTCGGCGGCGTAGGCGGCCTCGTGCAGGGTGAGGCCGATGACGGCGACCGACACCGGGCCGAGCAGGTTGACCGTCGCCACGCCGAGGACGGTCGGGTACAGGGCGCCGATGTTGAACCAGAACAGCAGCTGGACCAGGATCGGGGTGGACCGGAAGAACCACACGTAGCCGCGGCTGACCAGGCGCAGCACCGGGTTCGCGGAGAGCCGGAGCACGGCCAGCAGGGTGCCGAGGGCGAAGCCCAGGGCCATCACGACGGCGGTCAGCCAGAGCGTCAGGCCGAGGCCGCGGAGCACGGCGGTGGAGGTGAAGTAGTCGCCGACGACGTCCCATTGGAAGGCGCGGTTGGTGACGACGGAGTACAGGCCGAGGCCGCCGAGGACGAGCACGGCGGCGGCCGACGTCCACTGTCCGGTGCGACGCGCAGGGACGATCCGGAGCACCGGTCCTGCGGGATCACCGGCGGACGGTGACGGGGGTGGGGGCGGGGCGGGGGCTTTGGCGAGGGTCGCGGACATGCGAAGGCTCCGTGGCTGCCTGGGACGGCCGAGTGGCCGGCCGACGACGGATCGAACCGGGATGCGCCTTCACGCGCGACGGACCGCGGCCTGGAGCCCCTCAGCACCGGACCGCCCTTTCACGCTACGCGGCGCACGGGGCGCGCTGTCAAGCCCGTCCGGATGATGAGCCGTACGTCTCACGGCGGTTGACGGGGAAACGGATGCCTGTTCCACTTGGGCCATGCATCCGCAGCAGTGGCTGGTCTCGCGCTCCCACATCGACTTCGGTCGAGTGTGGTCCTCCTCCTGTTGAGCCGACCCCCTGTCCCACCCCGCTCCACCCTGCCCGCCCGCGCGTTCGCGCAGGTCGTGGCGTCGTCGCCTTCACCCGCCGGGTGCCCTCGTCCGTAGGCGCGCCTGAGCTCCCCTCCCCTCGCACGCCCAGTTGCTCTTCCTTTCGCTCTTCCTTTCGCTCTTCCTTTCGCCCTTCCTTGCCCTGCCTCGCCCTCTTGCCCTTCCTTGCCCTTCCTTGCCCTTCCTTCGTGCTGAAGGACCGTCATGACTTTCGTGCTGCCCGTGTCCGTGCACCGGACCACGCCCGCCGATCCCCTGGCCCGCCCGCTCCTCGACGAGCTGACGTACGAGTACGCGCACCGCTACGGCTCGTCCGAGGACCTGACCCGCTACCCGGTCGAAGAGTTCACCCCGCCGCACGGCGGTGCCTTCCTGCTGCTCCTGGAGCGGGGGCGGCCCGTCGCGGGCGGTGCCTTCCGCCGGTACGACGACCCCGGCACCGTCGAACTGAAACGGATCTGGACCCACTCGGAGCACCGCAGACGCGGGCTCGCCCGGCGGGTCCTGGCCGAGCTGGAACGGGAGGCCGCGCACCGCGGCCACACCCGAGTCTTTCTGACCACCGGTCCGCGCCAGCCGGAGGCCAAGGGCCTCTATCTGGCGGCCGGATACCGCCCGCTCTTCGATGTGACGGCCGACCCCGAGTCGATCGGGCCGCTGCCGTTCGAGAAGCACCTGTGCGCGACGACGCACCCGGACGTGGAGACCCTGACGCCATGAACGCCCCGACCACTCCGACCACCCCCCGCACTCCGACCACCCTCAGCACCCCGAGCGCCCCCGGTACCCCGAGCACCCCTCGTGCCCCGCGCGCGGGGATCACCACCCCGCGCGCGGCCGTCGCCTTCGCGCTGATCACCGCGGCCGCCCTGGCGCTCACCGGCTGCGGCTCCGGCACCGCGCCCGGCGGGGCGGGCGGCCCGGCGGGCGGCGCCGCGCCGGCCGGGGGTGCGGCGGACGCGCTGCCGACCACGGACGTGCTCGCGGGGGTGCGGCGCGACGAGGCGGCGATCAGGCTGCTGCCCGCCGACGTACGGGAGCGGGGCACCCTGGCGCTCGCCTCCGCCGTCGGTTCCCCGCCCAGCTCGGCCTATCTGCCGGACGGCCGCACCTTCGTCGGGATCGACGCCGATGTCGCGGACGCGGTCGCGAAGGCCCTCGGGCTGAAGCTGAAGCGGGAGGTGGCCGGGTTCGAGGCGATCCTCCCGGCGCTCGGCAGCGGCAAGTACGACGTCGGCACCGGCAACTTCGGGGTCACCGAGGAGCGCCGCAAGAGCATCGACTTCGTGACGTACGTGAACGACGGGCAGGGTTTCGCCGCGCGCGCCGACAGCGACCTCGCGGCCGTCACCGACCTGGTCCAGCTGTGCGGGCGCAAGGTCGCCACCGGCGCGGGCACCACCTTCGAGCGCACCCTGGAGGAGCAGAAGGACCGCTGCGCCCAGGCCGGGAAGCCCGCGTACGAGGTGAACGTCTTCAATGAGCCGGGCGCGGTGTGGATGTCGCTCCAGCAGGGCCGCAGCGACGTCGTGATGAGCACCATCAACGGCATCCGCTACGCGGTGCGGCAGCAGCCGGGCACGAAGTTCCTCAACGAGTACCGGCGGCTCGACGTGGGCTTCGCCTTCAAGAAGGGAACGGCCCTCGCGCCCGCCTTCCAGGCCGCGGTGAACGGTCTGAAGGCGGACGGCAGCTATGACCGGATCCTGCGGAAGTGGGGTGTGACGGCCTCGGCGATCCCCGCCTCCCGGATCTCGCCGCCGGAGATCCCGGGCCCGGTCCCGGGCGGCGCCAAGGCGGCGACGCCGAAGTGACGGCACCGGAGTGACGGCACCGAGGTGACGGCATCGAGGTGACGGTGGCTCAGCAGCCGCAGTCGCAGCCGCAGCCGTCGCACCCGCAGCCGTCGCCGCAGCAGCCGCCGTCCCCGCAGCAGTCCGAGCAGTTGCTGCAGCAGTCGCAGGCGTCGCAGCAGTTGCCGGGGTCGTTGCACAGGCCCTCGCGGCGCTGACGGCTCCACGGGCCCTCGTACGTGCCGCAGCACATCTGGCAGGTGCAGCCGAGGCCGAGCAGGACCGCGCAGCCGGTGAACAGGCCGCGGCGGTTCGGGGGCTCGGGCGGGAGCGGCGCCCCCGGGCCGCCGGGTCCGCCGGGGCCCGGGTGCCAGGGGCCGTGGCCGGGCTCGGCGTACGGGTTGCCGGGCACCGGCCGGTGCGGCGCGGGCCCGCCGGGCCCGCCCTGACCCTGAGCGTCGTGGTGGCCCTGAGCCTCGTGGTGGCCCTGAGCCTCGTGGTGACCCTGGGCCCCATGGGTGGCGCACGCGGGGGTCGTCGCGAAGGCGCGGTCGACCGAGACCCGCAGTTCGTGCGCGAGCAGCACGTGGGCGAGCCTGCCGTCGGCGAACTCGGCGTCCTTGAGGGCGAGCCGGATGCCGTGCAGGGCGTCGTCGGCGAGCCGTCGGGCCTCGGCGCGGGAGGTGCCGGTGGCGGTGAGCGGGTTCCAGGCGCCGTTCGCGTCGTCGGCGGTCTGGTCCTCGACGGCGTCGAGGAGGTGCGCGAGCCGTCCGAAGAGGCGTCCCGCCTCGGCGAGCGGGGCCGCGTTGGCCGGGCGTCCGGCGAGCACGGCGGTGTGCGCGAACGCGGCGGCGGTGGCCGTCTCGGTCGGTTCGGTGACGGTGAGCAGCGGGGTGCCGATCCCGGCCAGCGCCTCGATGCCGGTCTGCCGGTCGACGGCGTCGACGAGCACGGCGGTGTCGAAGCCGAGCTCGCGGCCGGTGCGGGCGCCCGCCCGGTCCCAGGAGCGGGCCACCGTGCGGGCCGCGGCGGCGACCGGGCGGCGGGCCAACAGGCCGTCCTTGTCGGCGACGTGGTCGCGGATCTTGGCGGAGGCGAGCACCAGCGAGACGGCGGCGGCGAGCCGGGCGCCCTCGCCGCGGGCGACCGGGGCGGTCTTCATGGCACGCAGCGGGCAGGGGCCCGCGGTGCGGCGGCCGCCCTCGGTGGCGCCGGTCTGAGCCTCCGTCAGAACCGAGACGATGAGGCCGTCGTAGTTGGTGACCACCCGGGCGAGCTGCCCGTGGTCGGCGCGAAGTGCCAGACAGAGGCCGCAGAGATGGGCCATCCACTCGACCTTGAGGCCCTCGGTGAGGCGATGGGCGCAGGGCCTGACTATTCCGAACACGACTTCCCCCGTCGTTCCCCCGTGGTCGTCGCGGCGGCTGCCGCGCGACGGCGTGCGGCATCGTACCGGGTCGTCCGCGGCGTGATCCGTTCACCCGTACGCCCTGGCCATCACCCTTCTGGCCCGACTTTCATATTTTAAGTTGCGCGCTCCGGGCCGACCCCCCGTCAGCCCCCGCATACCGCAAGATCCCTGACGAATCGCCAGATTTCGACCTCCACGGATTGCACCAGTACCGTCACGAAACCCCTGCGCGCCGACTATCCACTTGGCGCGCGATCCGCATCATGGTCGACGATAGGGATTGCGGAACCACGAGTGACCGCGCTGAAAGGAGGCGTCCATGGGATCGGTGCGCAAGGCCAGTGCCTGGCTGGGACTCGTCGAGGACAACGACGAGCGTTACTACGACGACGAGTACTCCGAGGGTGCTGCCGAGAGCAACGACGCCTGGGTGACGGACCCGCGGGTGCGGGTGGCGTCCGACACGGCGCAGGATCGGGGCCGTCGGATCGCGACCCTCTCCCCCGACGGGTTCCGGGACGCCCGGGGCATCGGCGAGCTGTTCCGGGAGGGTGTCCCGGTGATCGTGAACCTGACCGCGATGGAGCCGAACGACGCCAAGCGCGTGGTCGACTTCTGCGCCGGTCTCGCCTTCGGTCTGCGCGGCTCGATCGAGCGGGTCGCGACCCGGGTCTTCCTGCTGACCCCGGCGGACACCGAGATCGTCAGCGGCGAGCCCGCCGGGCGTTCGCAGGACGGTTTCTTCAACCAGAGCTGAGGCCCCGCTCCGGGGCCCCGGCTCCGGGTCCGGTCCACCGGCTCCCGGCTCCGGCCGGTGTCAGTGGCCCAGCAGATGCCAGTGGCCCGGCAGTGGCCCGGCAGGTGTCAGTGGCCCGGCAGGGTCGAGCCCGCCGGTTCGGCGGGCCCCCGGGTGGCCGGGACCCGGAACGCCGGCTCCGCCGCCTCGCCCGGCCGCCCCTCGTCCAGCGGCGCCGCGTCCGGGGCGGGCGCGGGCGCCGGGACCGTACCCAGGGCCGTACCCGTACCCGTTCCCGAACCCGTGGTCCTGGCCGTACCGCCGCCCGCCGGGGCGGCGTCCTTCGTGAGGTCCGCGACCGGCGGCAGCCCGTCCGGCCCGCCGTCGGCGTCCGCCGCGCACTCCATCACCCGCGGCAGCCGCAGCGCCATCAGCGCGCCGAGCAGCAGCAGCCCCGCGCTCACGAACAGGGTCACGTGCAGCCCGTTCACGAAGGCGTGCCGGGCCGCCCGGTGCAGCGCGGCACCGGCGTCGCCGCCGAGCGCGCCCGCCACCTGGTACGCCTCGCCGAGCGAGTTCGCCGCCGCCTTCACGGCGCTGTCCGGCACCCCGGGCACCCCGCTGAGCCCCGGCGCGTAGGCCGCGTTCATGACACTGCCGAGCAGCGCGATGCCGATGCCCGCGCCGAGCTGGTACGAGGTCTCGCCGATGGCCGCCGCACCGCCCGCGCTCGACGGCGGGGCCTCGCTGAGCATCGACTCGTACGCCGAGAAGAGGGTGGTCTGCAGCCCGAAACCGAGCAGCACGAAGCCGACGGTGAGCAGCAGCGGCCGGTCGTGCTCGCCCATCAGGACGAGCAGCAGCACGGCCGCCGCGGTGAGCACGAAGCCCCAGCCGACCATCCGGCGCGGTCCGATCCTGCGCAGCGTGTACGAACCGGTGGCGCCCGCGGCCATCGCGGCGAAGGTCAGCGGGAGCAGCCTGAGGCCGGTCTCCAGCGGGCTGAGGCCGAGGACCAGCTGGAGGTACTGGACGGCGATCAGCTCAAGGCCGACCAGGGCCAGCATGGCGAGCACGATGCAGCCGACGGAGGTGGTGAAGGGCGCCCGGGAGAACAGCCGCATGTCGATCAGCGGGTGGGCGCGGCGCTTCTGCCGCCGGACGAAGAGGACCAGCAGGGTGCCGCCGACGAGCAGCGGGCCCGCGGTGGCCAGGGTGAGCGGCGGGTCACCGGCGCCGAGCCGCTTGACGCCGAGCACCGCGCCGAGCACACCGGCGGCGGCCATCAGGGCGCCGAGCACGTCCCAGGGGCCGTCGGTGCCGCCGCGCGACTCGGGCAGCAGCAGCCGGCCGAGCGGCAGGATGATCATCATCAGCGGGATGTTGATCAGGAAGACCGAGCCCCACCAGTAGTGCTCGACGAGGAAGCCGCCGAGCACCGGTCCGGTGGCGGCGCCGACGGCGGCGACCGCGGTCCAGATGCCGATGGCGGTGGCCCGCTCGCGCCGGTCGGGGAAGACCGCGCGGAGGATCGAGAGGGTGGCGGGCATGATCATGGCGCCGCCGACGCCGAGCAGCGCGCGGGCGCCGATCAGCACCTCGGGTTCGGTGGCGAGCGCGGCGACCGCGGAGGCGACGCCGAACAGCGCGTAACCGAACAGCAGCACCTTGCGGCGGCCGATCCGGTCGCCGAGGGTGCCGAACAGGATCAGCAGCGAGGCGCAGATCAGCGGGTAGGCGTCGACGATCCAGAGCAGCGCGGTGGAGCTGGGGCGCAGGTCCTCGGTGAGCGAGGGGACGGCGACGTGCAGCACGGTCGCGTCGAGCGCGACGAGCAGCAGGCTGACGCAGAGGACGACGAGGACGACCCAGCGGTTGGCACCGCCTCGGGTCGTGCGGTCGTGGGGACGCGACCGCGTTCCGGACGTGATCGTCCGCGCCATGCAAGTACCTCCCAGTGAAGCTCTCGCGCTCGGCGGGCACCGGCCGGGGAGCGGTCCCGGCGGCGGCCCGGCATCGACGGGCGAGTGAGCCGTCAGCGTACGCGAGTTCAAGGTCCGAGCGCGTGGTGCACCTCTCACCGCGGCGGGCCGCGAGGTGTGGCGTACACCACTGTGGCCCGGCCGCGCGCCGGGTGGAATTTCCCGCTCGGGGCCGACCGGGAAATTCTCGGGGGCCCGCAAACAGACTTCACGAAACGGCCGTCCGGCAATAGGGCTGAAGGTCATCCGATTTTCCGACCGGCGACGGGAACAAACGCCCGGACGAGAGGTACTCCACATCACATCGTCATCACGAAGGCGGCGGAACGACCAAGGTCGCTACTCACTCCCTGTAACGTCGATTGGGTGCGTACCGACATCTTTGCCCGGCTGGACCGGGAGCCGGAACCGCCGAAGATAGAGGTCCCGCGGATGACCCGCACGCGTCTCGCCCTCTTCGGCGGGACGTTGGCGTTCTATCTGGCCATCGTCGTCGCCGTACTCCTGTCGACCTGGCTGGTGACCCTCGACTGGAAGATCATGCTCTTCCGCCCCTACCAGCAGTGGCAGGGGCTGCACGCCTTCCTCGACTACTACGTCGTCCTCGGCCAGCGCGGCCCGACGGCCGTGATGGTGGCCGCCTGGCTGGGCTGGCGCTCCTGGCGCCAGCACACCCTGCGGCCGCTGCTCTGCCTCGGCGCCGCCCTCCTGCTGCTCAACGTGACCGTCGGCGCGGTGAAGCTCGGACTCGGCCGGCTGGGCCCCCACTACGCGACGCAGGTCGGCTCCGCCGAGCTCTTCGCGGGCGGCGACATATTCCCGTCCGGGCACACCGCGAACGCGGTCGTGACCTGGGGCATCCTGGCCTATCTGGCGACCACCCCGCGGGCCCGCCGCTATCTCTCCGCGCTGTCCGCCGTCGTCGCCCTCGGCGTCGGCCTGACCACCGTCTACCTCGGCACCCACTGGCTGAGCGATGTGCTGCTCGGCTGGGCCGCCGGACTCCTCATCCTGCTGGCGCTGCCGTGGTGCGAGCCGCTGCTCGCCGTCGCCGAGGCGTGGATCCTGGCCCTGCGGGACCGGCTGCGCGAGCTGCTGCGGGCCCGGCGCCGCCTGGTCCCGTCGCTCCCGGTGGCCGGTGGCGGTCCGCTGCCCGGCCTGTTCCCGCAGCGCCCGGCCGGGGCGGAGGACCCGGTCCGGGAGCCCGTGGGCGCCGGTTCGGGCCGCGGTGGCCCGGCCGTCCGGTCCGCGGCGCTCGGCGACCGCCGGGCGCACCACCCAGCGGCCCACACGGTCCACCACACCGCGCGCCCCGAGCGCGGTCCGGTGGGCACCGCGGGCAGCCGCCGTCCGCCGCACTCGCGGCCCGCGACGGGCGGCTGAGCGCCGCACCCCACCCGGGTACGTCAGGGCCCCGGCCGGATCCTCCGGCCGGGGCCCTGACGCGGGTACGGACGCCGGTACGCACGCCTGTACGGACACGGTCGTGCGCGAGGTGCGCGAGGTGCGCGGGGTTCCCGGGGTGCGCCGTCAGCCGTGCCAGACGCGGGTCACCACGCCGTGCTCGACCTCGAAGTTGATGCGCCCCTCCAGGTACTCCATGGTGACGATCGAGCCGGGCGGAAGCGCCCTGACCACCTTCCAGCCACGGCTTCTGGCGAGCCGTCCGGCCTCCCCCTCGGGGAGTCCCAGATACATATCCGATCGGTGCTCGGGTGCGTGTTCGGGTGTCATGCAGCTCACGTTAGTACCTCGCCGGTCACGCTTGTGTCACAGGTTCTCGACACATGTTTGACGCGAACACCGCAGTTCCGCGCGATGGTTTCCGGCCGTTTACCGGTCCATTCCCGGATGTCCGGCCAACTGCCTCCAGGATCCCCGTAAACGCTTTCCCGAATTCTGTACGGGCGTGCTCCCCGCGGTAATTCGGGCGGCCCGCACACGGTCGCCCCGGCGCGCGCCGGATTCACGATTTCCTCGCACGTCGCACACATCACGCACCGCCAGGACGGTCGAGGGCCCGGGTCAGCAGGTCGCGGAGTGCGCGCACCCGGCCGGTCAGTTCCGGCGGGTCGAGCACCTCGAACTCGAAGCCGATCATCGCCACGTGGATCACCATCACGTCCAGGCTGTGGGCGCCGGTCCGCAGCAGACAGGAGTGCTCGCCCTCGGCCGTCAGGACCCCGTCGGCGATGCCGACGGCCGCCGCGGCCTCGGCGAGCGGCACATGGAGCCGGACGGTGGCCTCGGTCGGGTAGACGGCGGTCGACACGCCCTTGGCGACATAGGCGGCGAGGTCGTCGGCGGGCGCCGGGCGGGGCGCGAAGCGCGGCCCGTGCGGCGGGGTGGGCTCGATCCGGTCGGCCCGGAAGGTGCGCCAGTCGGCCCGGTCCAGGTCCCAGGCGACCAGGTACCAGCGCCGCTCGGTGCAGACCAGACGGTGCGGCTCGACGATCCGGCGGGTGGTGGCGCCGCTGTGGTCGCGGTAGGCGAAGCGGAGCCGCTCACTGTCCCGGCAGGCGTTGGCCAGCTCGGTGAGCACCGCCGGGTCGACCAGGGCCTGCGGGGTGCGCAGCATCGGCACGGTGAACGCGTTGAGCGCGCTCACCCGGCGGCGCAGCCGCCCGGGCAGCACCTGCTCCAGTTTGGCGAGCGCCCGTACCGAACTCTCGCCGATGCCTTCGACGCCCTGCCCGGCGGCGCCCCGCAGGCCGACCGCGACGGCCACCGCCTCGTCGTCGTCGAGCAGCAGCGGCGGCAGCTCGGCCCCGGCCCCGAGCTGGTAGCCGCCGCCGGTGCCGGGGGTGGCGTTCACCGGGTAGCCCAGCTCGCGCAGCCGGTCCACGTCCCGGCGGACGGTCCGCGCGGTCACCCCGAGCCGGTCGGCGAGTTCGGGCCCGGACCACTCGCGGTGGGCCTGGAGGAGGGACAGCAGACGCAGCAGTCGTGCGGAGGTCTCCAACATGGCGCCGAGTCTGGCACCGATCGCGGACAGCTACGGTCCGCGATCGCCCGGGCGGCCCGGCCCGGCGCGGACAGCCCGGCCCGGCGACGACAGCCCGGCACGGACGGCCGTCGCGGCCCGGCCCGGCCCGGCGTCAGCGGAAGCGGCGGACCAGCGCCCCGGCCTTCGCCTTCGCCGTGTACACCGCGTCGACGAGCGTGCCGACCGCCCGGTGCGCGGCGGCCCGCCGGGCGCCGTGGCCGCGCGGCGGCCGGCCGGTGCCCGCCGCGGTGAGCTCCGCCCAGACGGACTCGTGGCGGGCCGCGATCCGGACCGGGTCGAAGCGTTCGGCGGCGGCCAGGGCCGCCTTCGACGCCCGGGCGCGGGCCTCGTCGTCGTTGATCAGGGCGAGCAGCGCGGCGCTGACCGCCGCCGTGTCGTCGACCGGGACGAGCCGCCCGTCCACCCCGTCCTCGATGATCTCGGCGGGGCCGTGCGGGCAGTCGGTGGCGACCACCGGCAGGCCGCAGCGCATCGCCTCGACGATCGTCATGCCGAAGGACTCGCGGCGCGAGGTGACGGCGGCCAGCGACCCCTTGGCCCACTCGGGCTCCATCGGGTGGGCGGTGCCCATCAGGAAGACGTGCGCGCCGAGGTCGCGGCGTTCGATCTGCCGGGCCAGCGCGCCGCGCAGATTGGTGGAGGCGTCGCCGGTGCCGTAGATCCGCAGCTTCCAGTCGGGCCGGGCGGCGGCCACGTCGGCGAAGGCGTCGATCAGCAGGTCGTACCGCTTCACCGGGGTGAGCCGGCCGGCCGCGACCACCACCTTGGCCCCGGGGTCGGCGGGCGGCACCCGGGGCGCGGGCACGCTGTTGGGCACCGCGTCGATCCGGACCCCGGGCAGCGCGAGCGCGCGGTAGGAGCGGGCGTCCGCCTCGGTGACCGTGGTGACGGCGTCGAGCATCGCGTACTCGTGCCGGATGTCCCGGCGCAGCCGGTAGTTGTGCCCGTCGAGGGTGAGGTGCTCCTGGCCGATGAGGACGGGCCCGTCGGGGCCGCGCCGGGCCTGCCGGGCGAGCTGCACGTTGAGCCCGGGCCGGGTGGCGACGACGACGTCCGCGCGGACCTCGGCGAGATGGGCGCCGATCCGGGCGTCGGTCAGCGCGCTGTACTGCTTCCACCGGCCGTCGCCGCGCGGGAACACCCGGGCCGGGCGCCGGAAGTCGGGGTGGCCGCCGTCGTAGCCGGGGCTCTTCTCGCGCAGGTCGACGAGCGGACGCAGGGTCACCCCGGCGGGCACATCGAGGACGGGCTTGTCGCGGTGCCGGAACACCGAGACGATCTCGACCTCATGACGGTCCGCCAGCGCCCCGGCGAGGGTGAAGACCGCACGGATGGTGCCGCCGATGTGGTAGCCGTTGTGGAGCAGGAAGGAGATGCGCATGACCGGGCCTGGGTCCTCCTGGTCGGGTGGCTGCGGGTCGTGGGCGACTGTACTGCGCCGTACGCCTGTTGTTCACGGCCGGTATCCCAGCTGGGGCACGCGCGCGCAGTTCCCGTTCATGTCGCCCTGCGCGACCCAGCCCGTCCCGTCCTGCCAACGGGCCACCGAGAGACAGGTGTTGCGGACCTCCGGCGGCCGCGCGAGCCGTTCGAAGCGGACCGGGAGCAGCAGCCCCCGGGCGGTGTACGGCTCCGCGCGGTTGACGTAGCTCTCGACGCAGGCCCGGGTCGGGCCACCGGGCTCGCCGAGGCAGGCCCGGGCCGCGTCGGTGAACCACATGGCGGCCGCCCAGCCCTCCAGTTGCCACTGGGTGAGCGGCCGGTCGCCCATCGCGGCCCGGAACTCGCGCACGGCGGGCGAGGAGACGTCGTCGTACGGGCGGGAGGAGCCGGTCACGTACAGGGCGCTCCGGCAGCCGGGCGAGGCCGCGTAGTCGCGGGGCACGGTGGAGGCCCAGTTCTGCACGTTGGTGACCTTGGCGGCGACCCGTACCCCGGACTCCTCCATCGCCGCGCAGAGCCGCGCGTTGCCGTGGGTGTCCAGGGCGTCGAGGACGATGTCGACGTGGCGGGCGCGCAGATCCGCGGCCACCGCGCGGAAGTTGGGCAGCGCGAAGTCGACCTGTTCGTCGACGACCGTGTACCCCTCGGCGCGCAGGCCCGCGGCGACCAGCCGGGCGTATCCGGCGGAGGCGGCCTGGTTGTAGGAGACGACGGCGGCGGTCCTGGCGCCGAGGTGGGTGCGGAACCAGCGGTAGACCTCGGTGCCGCCGTAGAGCGTGCCGTCCCAGCCGGGGGCGGCGCCGGTGCGCGGGGCGGAGCTGCCGTAGAGCGAGTAGAGGTGCGGATAGGTGTCGTAGGCCGGGGTCAGTGGCTGGCCGCCGATGTCGGGGACGCCGGCCCGGGAGACCCGGGGCGCGCCCGCGTAGTCGAAGGCGGTGGTGGCGACCAGGGCGAACACCTTCTCCTCGTCGACGAGCCGGTGCACGCAATCGTTGTTGCCGATGCCGCTGCCGCCGTCGTCGCAGGTCACCGCCTCGATCGTGCGGCCGTCGAGGCCGCCGCGGGCGTTCAGGGCGGCGAAGTAGGCGAGGGCGCCGTCCCGGGGTCCGGTGAAGGCGTCGCCGCCGACCGGGCTGGTGGCGCTGGTGATGATGCCGACCCGGAGCGGCCCACCGTCGGAGGGGTGAGTGGCGGTGGGCCGCGTCTCGAAGGCGCTCTCCGGGAGCCGGCTGCCGCAGCCCGCCACGAGGGCCGCGAGCAGTCCGGCGAGGAGCGCGGCGACGGCTCCGGTACGGCCTGCGGTTCTGCCTGCGGTACGGCGCGGGGCACGGCGGCCGGTACGGCGCGGGGCGCGGGGCGCGCGCTCAGCAGCCGGGGACGGTCGCACCGCTGACCTGGACGAGGCCGCACAGCGTCCGCACCGAGACCTTCCAGGTGCCGTCCTGGAGGACGGAGGTGCCCTTGGCACCGGGCAGGGCGGTGTTGCCCGCCACGAGCAGGTCGTAGCCGACGTTCGCGTCGGTCGGCGAGGTGAACTCGACCTCCTTGACCTCGACGGAGGTCCGGGCGGCGTTCTTGTCGCCCGCGAAGGCACCGAGGACGGGCGCCATCCGCTCGCCGTCCTCAAGGAGCTTCACCCGCTCGGCGGTCGGGGTCCTCGCGTCGAAGAACGCGGTGAAGTTCTTGGTGATCTCGGCCTTGGCGGCGGCCGGATCGACGGGCCCGCCGGTGGCCGCCGTCGCGGACCCTGACTCGGACCCGGTCACGGTCGCGGTCGCCGAACCGCCGCCGCTGCCGCCGCCACCGTCGTCCGAACAGCCCGCGAGGACCGGCGTGAGGGCCAGGACGGCCACGGCGCCGAGGACGGCCGCGCGTCGCTTGAGAACCATCGGGCTCACCACCGGACGTACCGGATGCGGGGCCGACGGACCGGACGGCCCGCCGCTTCGCTTCCAGGGTCGGACGATCTGCGGCATAGCGCAAGGAAAGGGATTAAAGAGAACATAAAGGGTGAGGGTGCGAGGACCACGAGGAGAGGAAGGCACTCATGCCGTCGGCCAGGTCGCTGCTGTGGGGCGGACTGGTCGCGGTCGCCGCCGGGGCGGTGCTGAGCGTGCTCGGCTGGTACGGGATCTCCGGCGAGCGCCAGGTGGCCCGCCAGCTGCCCTATCTGGCCTCGTGCACGGTGCCGGGGGCGGCGCTGATCGTGGCGGGCGCGGTGCTTGTGGCCGCGACGGCACCCCGGGGACGCCGGCCGCGCCCTCGTCCGCGCGCGCAACCGCCGGTGGCCACGCCCTGGACCCCCTCCTCGGACGGGCCGGTGCTGCGGGTGCCCGGCGGGACGCTCGCGCACCGGCCGGACTGCCCGCTGGTCGCGGGAAGCCCCGACGCGGTCCCGGCCGGGGACGGCGCCGACCCGTCGGCCCTGGCGCCGTGCCCGGTGTGCGAACCGTGGCCGGGCCGATGACCGGGGCCGTGCCGGGGGCCGCGTACGGGCTGACGCACCCACTCGCCCACGGTCTGACGTACGACCTCACGCTCGCCGGGCTGGCGATCGGCAGCGCGGCGGCGCTCACCGGCATCGGACTGATCGTCACCTACCGGGCCACCGGCGTGCTGAACCTGGCGCACGGCGCGGTGGCCATGGTCTGCGCCTATCTGTTCCGGCAGTTCGTGACCGGCTGGGGCTGGCCGCTGCCGGTCGGCGCGCTCGTCACCCTGCTGGTGTGCGCGCCGGGCCTCGGCCTGCTCCTGGACCGGGCGGTGTTCCGGCTGCTCGCCCGGGCGGGCGCGGGCCAGGCGCGGACGCTGGTGGCGGGCATCGGCGTGTTCGTGCTGCTCGTCGGCGCGGCGGTGGCGCTGTGGGGCGGCGGGGCCAAGGACGACGCCCCGGTGCTGCTCGGCGACGACCCGTGGGCGCAGCTCGCGGTGGTCGTCGCGCTGGGCTGCCTGGTGGCGGCGGTGACCCGGTGGACCCGGTTCGGGCGGTGGCTGCGGGCCGTGGTCGACAACCGCCCGCTGGCCGTCCTGTCCGGCATCCCGGCGGACCGGGTGGCGGCGGCGGGCTGGGCGTTCGGCTCGTTCACGGCGGGCCTGACCGGGGTGCTGCTGGCGCCGTACGTGCGGCTCGACCCGTACGGTCTGCCGCTCCTGGTCGTCGAGGTGCTCGCGGTCGCGGTGGTGGCCCGGCTGCGCAGCCTGCCGGTGGCGGTGGGCACGGCGCTGGTCCTCGGCGTCGCCCAGGCCCAGCTGACCCGGCTGCACCCGGAGGGCTGGGCGGGCGACCTGGTCCAGGCGGCCGGGGCGAACCTGTTCGTGCTCGCGCTCCTGGTGGCGGCGCTGGCGCGGCCAGGCGTCGGCGACACCGACGCGCTGCCCCCGCCGGTCGCCGCGCCCCGCACCCCGCCGGGCGTCTGGGCGGTCACCGGCGTGCTCCTGCTGCTGCCGCTCGGCCTGGCGGGCGGCGACCTGTCGACGGCCGTCCAGCTCCCGGCGTTCGCGGTGATCCTGCTCTCGCTGGTCCTGGTCGCTGGCCGGGGCGGCCGGATCGCGCTCGGCCAGGCGGCGTACGCGGGCCTCGGCGCGCTCCTCACCGGCCTGCTCGCGGGGGCGGGCGGGCTGCCGGAGCTGGTGGCGGTCGCCGTCGCCGTGCCGTGCGTGGCGGTGTTCGGGCTGCTCACCGGGTGGCCCGCGATCCGCCGCCGGGGCCTCGCGCTGGCCCTGGCGACGCTGGCGGTGGGGGTCGCGGTGAGCCGGTTCGTGTTCGCGCAGCCGTACGCCACGGCGGGCGTCGCCCTGGACCGCCCGGCGGGCTTCACCGGCGACCGCGCCTACTACGCCCTGGAACTCGCGGTCCTCGCCGGGGCGCTGCTCCTGGTCGCCGCCACCCGCCGGGGCCGCACCGGCCGCGCGCTGGCCGCGCTGCGGGACCACGAGCCGGGCGCGGAGGCGGCGGGCGTCCCGGGCACCCGTCTGAAGCTGCTCGCCTTCACGCTCGGCGCGGCGCTGGCCGCGCTGGGCGGCGCGCTGCTCGGCATGGGGGTGCGGGCCTTCGACCCGGAGGCGTTCGACCCGGTGCGCGGACTGCTGTGGTTCGCGGCGGTCGTGACGCTCGGCGCGGACACCCTGCTGACCCCCGTGGTGGCGGCGGCCCTCCTGACCCCGCTGGCCCCGACCCCCGAGGCGGCCCTCCCGCTGCTCCTGATCGGCCTCCTGGCCACCTTCACGGGCCGCGTCCCACCGCTCCTCCCCTGGTTGCTGGCCCGCCTCCCGGCGTCCGTGCGACCCGAGGACCCCGCGCGCCCACCCGCGCCCGTGGCGGCGAAAGGCCCCGCGCGCCCCGGTTTCCCCACGGGGCCCGCTGCCTCGGGCAGGGCGGACGGCAGAGCGGACGCCCGCACGGCCCGCCCCGGCTCGCCCACAGAGCCGCCCGCCGGGGGCGCCGCCCCCGCGCCCTCCACGGGAAGGCCCGCACGGGCGCTCCGGAGCCGCACGGGCGGTGCGGGTGGGGAGACCGGCCCGGCCGGAGGCCGGGCGCTCCCCCACCGGCCCGGGGCCGACGACGCACGCACCGCCCCCACGCAGCCCCCCGCAGCCGCACCGGCACCGGCACCGGCACCCGCTCACACCCTCGCCGCCCACCACCTCACCCTCACCTACCCCGGCAACCTCACCGCCCTCGACCACCTCACCCTCCACCTCGCCCCCGCCCACCTCACTGCCCTCACCGGCCCCAATGGCGCGGGCAAGACCTCCCTCTTCGACTGTCTCGCCGGGACGACCCGGCCCACCTCCGGCAGCGTCACCCTCGACGGCGTCGACATCACCCGGCTGCCCCCGCACGCCCGCGCCCGCCTCGGCATCGCCCGTACCTTCCAACAGCTCGCCGTGTTCCCGTCGCTCACGGTCGAGGAGAACGTCCAGGTGGACGGCAACGACCCGGCCGACGTCGAGCGCGCCCTGCGCCTCCTCGGCCTCGCGGGCCCGGTCCGCCGCCGCCCGGCCGCCGGGCTGCCCACCGGCGCCCTGCGCCGGGTCGAGCTCGCCCGGGCCCTCGCCGCCCGGCCGCACACCCTGCTGCTCGACGAGCCGTCGGCCGGTCTGGACGCCGCCGAGACCGCCGCGCTCGGCCGGGTGCTCACCGCGCTCGCCGCCGACGGCCTGACCGTGCTGCTCGTCGAGCACGACCCGGACCTGGTCGCCGCCCTGGTCGCGGGCGCCGCCGGGACCACGCACACCGTACGAGCGGGCCGGATCGTGTCATGAGCGCCCGAGGAGCCGAGTGATGAGCGTCGAGATCGCACTGTGCGCCGCCAGGGTCCGCCACGGCCCCCTGGAGGTCCTGCACGGCCTCGACCTGGCGCTGCCCGCCGCCACCGTGACCGTGCTCCTGGGCCGCAACGGTTCCGGCCGCAGCACCGCGCTGGGGGCGCTCGCCGGGACGGTGCCGCTGACCGCCGGGCGGGTGGTCTGGGGCGGCGCGGACGTGACCCGGGTGCCCGCCGACGTACGGGCGCGGCGCGGGCTCTGCCTCGTACCGGATCTGCGGGCGGTGTACCCGCGCCTCACGGTCGCCGAGCACCTGGCGCTCGCGGCGGAGGCCGCCGCCGCGCCGGGCGGCCGGGAGCGGGCGCTCGACGCGTTCCCTGAGCTGGGGCCGCTGCTCGGGCGGCCGGCGGGTGTGCTGTCCGGCGGGGAGCGGCGGATGCTCGCGCTGACCCGGGCGCTGCTCGCCCCGGCCCGGGTGGTGCTGGTCGACGAGCCGTCCCTCGGCCTCTCCCCGGCCGTCGCGGCCCGTACGTACGCCCTGCTCACCGCCCTCGCCCGGCCCCCCGACGGCGATCCGTCCGGCGGCGCGGCCGTGGTCCTCGCCGAGCAGCGGGTGCCGCCAGGGCTGCCCCCGGGGGCGATCGGTTACGAGCTGAGCCGCGGCACACTCGTCTCGGCGCGCGAGCTGTGAGAACAGGTGAGAACAACCGGTGAGAGCTAGGCGGTGTCTTCAAATGATCACCGTTGATGGACCATGGTGTCGTGATACGTCGACATGAACTGACGGATGCTGAGTGGGACTTCGTCCGGC
>NZ_JBIVFL010000005.1:0-415865 GCF_044748125.1 Streptomyces sp. NPDC090025
GGCCGAACGAACTCCCACTCGGCATCCGACAGTTCATGACGACGAATCACGACACCATGATCCACCACTGGTGATCTTTTGAAGACACTGCCTAGCGGGATGGCGCGGGCGGAGATCCGCAGGAGGTACATCGCGCGGATCCGCCGAGGTCGCTGCGGCAGGTCGTGCCACTCCGCCGCCCACTCCTCGGCGTACCGCTCGCGGGTGCGCGCTCCCGTCAGGCGGGCAACGAGCCGGACAGCCCGGTGGTTCGGGCGTACCCACGGAGCATCGTCCTTGCGCTGGCTCCACTGCACCGCGGTCGCGACAAGCGCGCTGCTGGACCGGACCACCATGGCGGTCAAAGCGGCTACGGAAAGGACTCCTAAAACGCCGCTCATGCGACCTCCTTGCGCTTCTGCATACGCAGGACCCAGGCCAGCGCGGGTCCGGTACGGACGAGGAGTCGGGCCAGGAAGGCCAGCCGCGTCAGCAGCGGACGCTCCCTCACCTCGTGCCACTCCCCCGCCCACTCCTCCGCCCAGCGCTCACGATCGTGGGCGGGCAGCAACCGTGCGGCGAGGCCGAAGGTACGGAGCCGAGCACGAGGGGACGACACCGCTACGACCCGGGTCTCCCAGAAGCGGATGGGCTTCGGCACCTCGATGTACCCCGAGGGGGTGCCGCTCCGTTCCTCGGCGATGAACTCGGCGGCCTGGTCGGCGCCCTGGGCTTCGGGGTGCACCCACCCGAGGTCGAACCTGCCGTGATGGTTGAACACGCCTACGCCCCCAGTCCGCCGGTGGCGGGCCGGAGCCGCGCGGAGGTGGCACCGCCGTTGTACGCCTGGGCGAGAGCGAGTCGGGCCGACTCGGCGCCGCCGGGCGAGAAGCGGTAGTAGCGACGGCGGGGGCGCGGCGGATCGGTCTTCTCGATCTGGTCCCGGTCCTCCCAGAAGGACTCGAGCCAGCCGGCGTTCTCCAGGCGGGCGAGGATCGGGTGGATGGTGCCGGTGGGCAGGCCCGCGGCGTCGGAGAGTTCGAGGCCGTAGCGGGCTTCAAGGGGAGTTTCCAGGAGGGTGCGCAGCACCAGCTGCGTCTGGAGCGTCATACGCGGACCTTTGGCCATACAAAAACTCTAGTATGGCCGTGACCTGGCAACAAGACCGAGGTGAGGATCCGTCACACGGAATGCCCGTCGCCGGAGTTCGGCGACGGGCATCGGCGCACCCGGCAACGCGGATCAGCTTGACCGAGTACCGCTCACCCCCGTGGTCAGGCTCAGACGGGGATGCGGGTGATCCTGGGGAACTTGACGGTCGTGTCGACGTAGTACTTGCGGACCAGCGGGCCGAAGCCGGTCCCGGCGTCGCCGAGGATCATCGACTTGATGACCCCCAGGCTCTTCACCGCGGTGAATTCCTCCGGCTTCGTCTCGGGCTTCCCCGCGACCAGCGCCTCCCACGCCTTCCGGGACTCCGTCGTGGCGCTGGTGTCCGGGTCGAGGCCCAGATAGTAGACGCGGTCGTCGGTGTCCTTCCCGACGGCCAGGAAGACGATCACGTGGAAGCCGACCTTGAAGTTGCTCTGGCCCCCGCCCACGTGACCGGCCGGACCATTGACGTACACGGCGCGCTCGGCCTTCAGGGCATCGTCGATACCGGCCCACGCGGTCGCGGGAACGAGCACCGACCCCAGGTCGGCGGGGGTGAACAGCCCGCTCTTCCCGGGGCTCAGCAGACCGCCGACCCGCGTGGCGCGATCCTGGCATTTGGAGTCGATCATCTTCTTGAACGAGGCATCGACCGGCATCTGCAGCCAGCACTTGAGGCGGTCGATGCCTTCGTCGTCCTTCGTCGCGTCGACCGCCTTCGAGATCCGGTCCCTGATGTCCTTGAGTGTCGGCGTGGGCTTGTCGTCGGCCTGAACGTACGCCTGCTCGATCACGGAGCATCCCCCCTCTGGTCCGGGCTCCACCTGGCGCCCATGACGCACGGAGCGTACCCACGAAGGAGCGGAGCGTGAAGACCCCGGGGCGGCCGACACCTCGCCATCAGGGAGGCCGCCACCCAGGACGTCCCGCTCGCCCCCCGTCAGCGGGTACGGAAGCGGCGGTAGAGGTTGCGGGCCACGTACATGCCCGGTCCGCCGAAGCCGATGATGTCGGGGGTGCCGTCGCCGGTGACGTCGGCGAGGAAGCGCGGATGCTTCTCGGCCTGCCACCCGCTCGCCGGATCGCGGTGGCCGAACGCCTCGAGGGCCGGCTCGACACCCGGGGGCGCGAACGCCCCGTCGTCCGCCCTCGGGGAGACCCGTACACCGTTCGCAAGATCACCTTCCGAGCGACCCCAGCCTCGCACGTCGACGCGAGCCGGAGGGTCAGTTGGGCTCGGGGCGGGTCTGGCGGGCCGCGTAGCCGGTGATGAGGGCGCCGAGGATGTCGGTGAGCTGGGGTTCGACGTCGACGACGGCGTGGGCGAGTGCGGGTTCGGACTCGTAGAAGGCGCGCAGGTGGGTGCCGGGGGCGGCCATCTGCCACATCGCGGCGGCCATCGAGGTGGCGGTGGCGACGACGGCGCGGGCCTCGTCGAGGAGCAGCGGGGTGACGGTGCAGAGGGCGGAGCCGATCGCGGCCACCTCGGCGAGGGCGACGGTCTTGAACTCCTTGACCCGCTCCATGGAGACGTTGCGCTCCAGGTTCAGCGGGGTGTGCGCGAGCAGGTCGCAGAAGAGCGGCCGGGAGACGAGCGAGTGGGCGAGGACGGCGGCGACCTCGTGCGACGGGCGGTCCCGGTCCGGGCGGATGGGCGGGCCGGGGCGAGTGGTGAGGGCGTCGAGTTCGGCGCGTACCACCGTCGACCACTCGGTCCAGGCGTCGCCCGCGAGCCGCAGGAAGATGTCCTCGCGGGTCTCGAAGTAACGCAGCATCGCGGACTTGTGCATGCCGACCTCGTCGGCGATGGCGCTCGCGGTCACCTCGCGCACGCTGCCGGCGGTCGCCAGCCGGGCCGCCGCCGCCAGGATCTTCTCCTGCCGGGCGCGCTTGGCCTCGGGCGTACGGGCGCGTTCGAATCCCAGATCAGTCACGTGGCAAGCATACAAGCCTATCGCAACCTCGATGCGTTAAGGAGGAGACTCGATCGCTTCAAGCTTATGCCGTTTCGCTAACACTCGACTTTTTGATTCTTACCGCAACACCGTTGCGGTACATCCTCGGAAGGTGTTGCATGGACGGCATGAGCACACAAGCCCGCACCTGGTTCATCACCGGCTCCTCGCGCGGCTTCGGCCGCTCGCTGGCCGTCGCCGCCCTTGAGGCCGGGGACAACGTCGTGGCCAGCGCCCGCAAGCCCGAGCAGCTCGCCGAGCTCGCCGCCACCTACGGCGACCGGGTCCTCCCCGTCGCCCTGGACGTGACCGATCCCGCGGCGGCCGAGGCGGCGCTCGCCGCCGGCGTCGAGACGTACGGCGGGATCAGCGTGGTCGTCAACAACGCCGGTTACGCCAACCTGTCGCCCGTCGAGATCACGGACGACGCCGACTTCCGCCGTCAGTTCGACACCAACTTCTGGGGCGTCTACAACGTCTCCCGCGCCGCGCTGCCGCTGCTCAAGAAGCAGGGCTCCGGCCTGGTGATCCAGTTCTCCTCGATCGGCGGACGCGTCGGGCACACCCCCGGACTCGGCTCCTACCAGGCCGCCAAGTTCGCCGTCGACGGGTTCACCCGGGTTCTCGCGGCCGAGACCGCGCCGCTCGGCATCCGCTGGCTCGTCGTCGAGCCGGGCGGCTTCGCCACCGACTGGGCGGGCTCGTCGATGCGGATCGAGGACGTGCCGCAGGACTACCGCCCGACCGTCGGCGCGATGAGCGACCTGCTCCGCGGCGGCATGGTGGCCCCCGGCGACCCCGACCGCGCCGCCGAGATCCTCGTACGCGTCGCGCACTCCGGCACCGTCCCCAGCCATCTCGTGCTCGGTGCCGCAGCGGTCCGGATGGCCCTCGACCACTCCCACGGCCAGATCGCCGAGGCGAACGCCTGGCAGGCGGTCTCCGCCTCCGCCGACAGCGGCGCCGCCTACCCGGTCGACCTGCCCGCCGCCGCCTGAGCGACCGGCCGCCGAACGCACAAGCGGGAACGCAAGGCGGCATGTGGATGTCTGCGAGCACCACGTGGGGTCGCAGCCGCCGGGCCGGTTCGACGCGGGCCACGCCGTCGGCCGCCCCGCCGACCACGGTGATGCCGCGCCGCGCGCCCAGGATCAGGCTGAAGCCGGTCCGTACCCAGGGCTGGTCGTCGGCGATGACCACCTCGATCTGCGTTTCTGCCGCGCCGCGTTCCCGCCATGTCGGACTTGGCCTGCTCCACGAGGTCATCGGCCGGAGGGTGCGGGTGGCGAGGAGTGCGGCGCCGGTCCGTTCACAGGCCGCTCGCGGCCCCGGCCAGCGCCCGGTGCACGGCCGCGGCTCCTTCGGCGCCGTCCGCCCTGTTCGTCGCCCAGGCGACGTGCCCGTCGGGTCGGATCAGTGCGGCGCGCACCGGCGCCCAGGGCGCCGGGGGCCGGTGGAGGGTGGCGGTGCGGACGGTGAGGCCGGGCCTCTGGACGGCGGACGTCGGGAAGTCGGGCGTCAGGGCGAGCAGGAGGTGGGCGTCGGCGCGCAGCAGACCGAACAGGCCACTGCCCGAGTCGGATTCGGACCCGGAGCCGGAGCCGGACTCGGAGCCGGAGCCGGACTCGGGGTCGGAGCCGGACTCGGGGTCGGTGAAGGCGAGGTCGGGGGCGCGGGTTCCGGTGAGGGGGTGGGCGTCCGGTTCGGTCGGCGGGTAGCTGACGGCGAGTGCGGAGAGGCGTTCGGCGAGGGCCCGGTTGAAGGCCGGCTGCTCGGCGACCATGGAGCTGAGGAGGGAGCGCAGGGCCAGTTTCTCGGGGGTGAAGGTGGCCATCAGGCCGGTCTGGGCGCGGCTGTGCTCGGCGAGTTGGGCACCGACCGGGTGGCGTTCGTGGTGGTAGGTGTCGAGGAGGCCGTCGGCGGCGCGGCCGGTCAGGACGGCGGCGAGCTTCCAGCCGAGGTTGTGGGCGTCCTGGATGCCGACGTTCATGCCGACGCCGCCCGCGGGGAAGTGCTGGTGGGCGGCGTCGCCCGCGAGGAGGACCCGCCCGCTGCGGTACCGGGCGGCGAGGCGGGTGGCGTTGCCGAAGCGGGAGAGCCACACCGGGTCGCGCATGCCGAAGTCGCGGCCGGTGATGGCCAGGACCTTGGCGCGCAGTTCGTCGAGGGTGAGCTCGCCGGGCCATTCGGTGGTGACGCTGTCGGGGCTGACTCCGACGATCCGGTAGCGGCCGTCGGGCATCGGCGCCGCGAGCAGCCCGCCGTCGGGGCCGAAGGCGCTGAAGCCCGGCCGTGGCGGGTCGTCGAGGGTGACGTCGCCGAGCCAGCCGAGCACGGTGGAGGGTGTACCGGGGAAGTCGATGCCGGCGGCCGTACGGACGGTGCTGCGGGCGCCGTCGCAGCCGACCAGGTAGGCGGCCTGGATCTGGTACGGCCCGTCAGGTCCAGCGACGCGCACGGTCACGCCGTCCGGGTGCCCGGTGAATCCGGTGACCCGGTGTCCGCGCACGATCCGCGCGCCGAGGCGGGTGGCCTCGGCTTCGAGCAGTGCTTCGGTACGGGCCTGCGGCAGGGCGAGGGTGAAGGGGAACGGGGTGTCCAGGTCACGGAAGTCGAGGCGGTCGTCGAGCATCGCGAAGTGGCCGCCCGGGATGCGCAGCCCCTCGGCGACGAAGGCGTGGTGGACGCCGCGCGAGGCCAGCACCTCGAGGGTGCGGGGGTGCACGGTGAGTGCCTTCGAGCGCTGGTCGATGCCGGGGCGCTGTTCGACGACGGTGGCGGCGACGCCGCCCCTGAGCAGTTCCGCGGCGAGCCAGAGTCCGACCGGTCCGGCCCCGGCGATGACGACGTGCTGATCCATGGCGCCTCCCTCAAGAGTCTTGGTCACTGACCAAGACAGTGAGCCCCCAGTAGACTAGGTCAATGACCAAGAATCAAGCGGGCGAGGACCGCGGCACCCGCCTGGACCCCGGTACGGTGATCCGCGCCGCGCTGGAACTCCTGGACGAGAAGGGGCTCGACGCCCTGTCGACCCGGGCCGTCGCCGATCGCCTCGGGGTACGTATGAACACGGTGCTGTGGCACGTGAAGACCAAGGCATCGATGCTGGAGCTGATGGCGGACGCCGTGATCGGCGGCGTCGCGTACGACGGCCTGCCGGAGCACTGGCGGGAGCGGGTGCGCGAACTGGTCCGCCGCTACCGCGCCGCCCTCCTCGCGCACCGCGACGGCGCCACCCTCGTGGTCGGCACGAACGTGGCCGAGCCGCACACCCTGCGGTTCGCGGAGGCCCTGGTCGGGGCGCTGCTGGACGGCGGCTTCGGGGAGCGCGAGGCCGCCTGGACGGCCTGGACGCTGAGTTACTTCACCCTCGGGCTCACCCAGGAGGAACAGGCCGCGGCGGAGCAGCCGCTCGACGGCCGACTCGCGGCGGCGGTCTCGGCGGGCTCCCACCCGGCCCTGCACCAGGCGCTCGACCACCTCGGCCCGGAATCCTTCGGCGAGCGGTTCGAATACGGCGTCACCCGGATTCTCGGGGGCGGTTGAGCCGGTCGCCGGTGAGCGGCTGATCGCGCGCCCCGGGGACGGCGAGCAGCGGCCGGTCCGGCCACCGGCCCACGCGGGCCGGTGCCGTCCCTCGGGTGCGCCCCGGGACCGGGCCGCACCCGAGGGGCGGCACGCGGCGGCGTCGGAGCCCGCCCCGGGCGGCGCACCCGGGCCATCGGTCTACGCGGCGGGGCGGAAGGTCTTCAGCCAGGTCCCGTCGCCCTGGTCGACGGCGTCGGTGTAGCCGGCGCCGTCGGTCTGGGCGGCGGCTCCCGGATAGTGCACCTCGACGGTGACCTTGGGGAAGTCCTTGAGGAACTCCGCGATCGCCACCCGGCCGTCCCTGACCGGGCCGCGCTCGCAGACCAGGCTGACGGTCCCCCGCTCGACCCCCTCGATCCACTGCCTGAACGCCTTCGGGCGCATCACCTCCGTCGGCAGCAGCCGCTCGCCGAGCTGGCGGGCGATCGCGTCCAGGACCGCCGTCGTCACGTCGAGCGGCACGGCCGCCGTCTTCGGCGCCGGGTACAGGAACGAGGAGTGCGGCTGCCGGTCGATGGCGGACGCGGTGCCGGTGAAACGCCTGCCGTCCGCTCCCCCGGCGAACTTGACGTCGAAGGTGCCGGTGACCGCGGCCAGCGGGCTGCCCTGGTAGGTCTTGGCCCACGCTCCGTTCGCGCCCTGTACGGCGTCGCCGATACCATAGCTCCCGAACAGGCCGTCACCCGCCGCGATCAGCGCCGCCGATCCGCCGCCGCGCAGGACGTTGCCGTAGCGGACCGTGACCGTGAGGGCCGGGAAGTCCTTGCGGAAGTCCGCGATGACCGAGCGGCAGGAGTGACACGGGCCCATGTCGGAGTACAGCTCGATCGTGCCGTTGCGGACCGCGCGGATGCGGGCCGCGTAGTCGGCGTTGTCGGTGCAGCCCAGGTGGGTGTAGATCCTGTCGGCGAGCAGGTTCACCACCTGGCGTTCGGCGTCCTTGGTGTGCTGACGGCCCCTCAGCGTGCCGGTCCAGTCCCCCGGTTCGGGGATGTCCTTGTAGTAGTTGCCTCCGCGCGGATCCGCGTGCGAGGCGCCGTTCAACTTCCCGACGAGATCCGGATGTCCGATGAAGGCGATCGAATAGGTCAGGATCGCCTTGTTCGTGAACGCGGCCGTGGTCATGTGCTGAGCTCCCCCACTCCTTCTCAGAACGTACCGGTCGCCTGCCCGCGGACCCGTGTCCGCCACATGCGGGACAGGAGCACCTCGCGGGCGGCCCCCTGGTGGTTTCCCGCCCCCGGGACCCGTCAACCCCCCGTCACACACCGGCCCCTTCGTCCACACACCGGCCTCTTCGTCCACGCACCGGCCTCTTCGTCCGCACGTCGGCGCCGTCCGGTCCGTACGCCACGGCTGGACGGCGCCGACGCGCGCCCCCGCTCACCCCTGGTCGGCCCGCTCACCCCCGCTCTGGCGCCTCGCCCTCCCGGACCGCCGACAGCGGTTCGGCGATGTCCTCCAGCGAGCGGCGCTCCGCCTTCACCGCGAAGAACGCCGCCACGATGCCCGCCGCGCACATCAGCGCCGCGCCGATCTGGAAGGCCAGCACCGTGTCCCCGACCACCCCCGAGGCGGTGAGGTCGGCGAAGACCAGCGGTCCTGTGATGCCTCCGGCCGCCGTGCCCAGGGCGTAGAAGAAGGCGATCGCCATCGCGCGGGTCTCCATGGGGAAGATCTCGGAGACGGTCAGATAGGCGCTGGAGGCGCCTGTCGAGGCGAAGAACAGCACCACGCACCAGCAGACCGTGAGCGTGGTCGCCGTCAGCGAGCCGCGGCCGAAGAGCCAGGCCGTGCCGAAGAGCAGCAGGCCGGACAGCAGATAGGTGCTGGTGATCATGATGCGGCGTCCGACGGTGTCGAAGAGCCGGCCGAGGAGCAGCGGGCCGAGGAAGTTGCCCGCCGCGATCACCGCGAAGTAGTAGCCGGTGCTGCCGGTGGGGACGTCGAAGAAGGTGATGAGGATGGTGCCGAAGCCGAAGGTGATCGCGTTGTAGAGGAACGCCTGCCCGATGAACAGGGCGAGCCCGAGGACGGCCCGGCGCGGGTAGCGGGCGAAGACCGTCTTCGCGATGGTGCCGAAGCCGATGCTCTTGCGCTGGTGGATGGTGATCTCACGGGCGGGCGGCGGGAGTTCGGCACCCTTCTCCGCCTCGATCTCCCGCTCCACGGAGCCGACCAGCTCCTCCGCGGCCTCGCCCTGGCCGTGGATGAACTGCCAGCGTGGGCTCTCCGGCACATGCCTGCGCACCAGCAGGATCACCAGCCCGAGGACGACGCCCAGGGCGAAGCTGAGCCGCCAGCCGAGGTCCTCCGGGAAGATGTCGGTGTCGAGCATGACGATCGACAGCAGGGCGCCGCCGATGGCGCCGAGCCAGTAGCTGCCGTTGATGATGAGATCGACCCGCCCCCGGTAGAGGGACGGGATCAGCTCGTCGATCGCCGAGTTGATGGCCGCGTACTCGCCGCCGATGCCGAAGCCGGTGAGGAAGCGGAAGAGGAAGAACCACCACGACTCGAAGGACAGCGCCGTCATCGCCGTCGCGCCCAGATAGACGGCCAGGGTGACCATGAAGAGCTTCTTGCGGCCGTAGCGGTCGGTCAGCCAGCCGAAGAACAGGGCCCCGGAGCAGGCGCCCGCCACGTACAGCGCGGCGGCGACGCCCGTCACCTGCGCCGCCGTGATGTCGAGCCCGCTGCCGTCCTCCGCGAGCCGGCCCGCGATGTTGCCGACGATGGTGACCTCGAGACCGTCCAGGATCCAGACCGTGCCGAGGCCGATGACGATCATCCAGTGCCAGCGGGACCAGGGGAGCCGGTCGAGCCGGGCCGGTACGGCCGTGGTGACCGTGCCCGTACCGGCACCGGCCCCTGGGGAAGAAGATGTGGCGCTCATGGCTCTCCTCTCTCCGGCACTGCGGGTACCCCGCTCGCGGCCGGTCATCCGTCTGCCCGCGCACAGCTCATGCGTCGGCGCATGCCTCGGCTCGTGCGTCGGCTCATCCGTGGCTCACCCCTGGGCACGGGTGGGCCGCGGCGCGCTCCAGCGGTCCCGCAGGGTCAGACGGCGGCGCCGGTCGTGGCGCTCGCGCACCTGCCGGTCCAGCTCCTCCATCAGCCGCCGCCCCCGGTGCTCCGGGTCGAGCTCGTCGAGGATCCGGTCGAGCTCGGCGAGCAGCGCGCCGTACAGCTGCCAGCGGCCGGGTTCGGCGAGGGCGAGCGCGAGCAGCCGGTCGGCGGCGGTGTCGCGGCAGGCCCGCGCCGCCCGCAGTTCGCCCGCCAGCCGGGCCTCCGCCGCCTCGGCGTCCGCGCTGCCCCGCGCGGTGACCAGGACGGCGAAACTCACCAGGGCGTCCGCGGTGTACTGGGCGGTCTCCCGGACGGCGAGCGCGGTCCGCCCCGGCAGCAGCCGCTGCCCGGCCCGGTGCTTGGCCAGGTCGGTGAGGGTGCGGGCGAGCACCCGCAGGACGACGGCACAGATCTCCAGGGTGTCGAGACCGGTCCGCAGCACCACCCGGTGGAGCAGCCCCTCCTTGACCCGCGGATTGAACCGCAAACTGTCCTCGGCGGTCCGCAGCGCCCCGTCGACGTCCGCGACGTCGTTGTCGAGCCGCCTGGCCTCGTGCAGCCGGGCCGCTGCCTCCGCCACGGGCGGCGCCCCGGTGAACTCGTCCGCCACGTCAAGCAGCAACAGCCGCATCCGGCGGGCCAGGTCGCCGATCGAGTCCCCGGCGGTGTCCACCCACACCGGCGGCGCGAGGACCAGGTTGAACACCATGCCGACGACCGCCCCGATCAGCGTCTCCAGGACCCGGTCCCAGGCCGTGTCGGACACCTGCGTCACGCCGAGGACGAGCATGGCGCTGATCGCGACCTCGGGTACGAACTCCTCGACCCGGACCAGTCGGCCGACGAGCAGCGACGCGAGGATGACGAGCGCCAGGCTCCACCAGGAGAGGCCGACGACGACGCTGAACGCGATGGCGATGAGCACACCGACGACAACCGAGTTCACCCGGCGCAGGCTGGTGGTGAGCGTGGAGTAGAGCGTCACCTGGACGACGAGGAGGGCGGTCAGGGGCGCGGTCAGGGGAACCGGTTCGCTGCTGAGCCGCAGGGCGACGACATAGCTGAGGGTGGCCGCCGCCGTGGACCGTACGGTCTGTACGGCGAAGGGGTCGCGGCGCAGCCGCGCCAACAGCCCGCCACCCCGGCCACCCGCACCACCCCCGCCGATCCTCGCTCCGCCGCGCGCCGCCACCTCTCACCTCGTCCCTCGTACCTCGTTCGCCGCCCGCTGCCGGCCGTCGCCGTCCGCGCCGTCCCGCGCACCGTCCTCGTACGTCCCCTCGGGGCGACCGCCTGCCCGCACGACCCCCCGCCCATGCGCGGGTACGCCCGGGCGGCCCATGCATCGGCCCGGATCGGGGACGCCAAGGGCAGCCAAGGGACGCCAAGGCGCACCAGGAGGCGGTTCGCTCCTGGTGCTTCTGCTCGGGTGGGCGGGGCGGCCACGTGGCGAGGCCGCGAGAACCGGGGCCGCGTACTTCCCGGGACCCCGGGTAAGCGGACGGAGTCCAACCACAAGGGAGGGAGCAACCATGGGTCTGGGACTGTGCATCATTCTGATCGCCGTCGGCGCGATTCTCACCTTCGCCACCGACTGGGAGCTCGAAGGGGTCGACCTGGACTTGGTCGGACTCATCCTGATGGCGGTCGGCATCATCGGGATCGCCGTCTACACCAGCGTCCTGCGGCGCCGTCGCCTGCTCGTCCCGCCCGCGGCGCCCACGGTCGTCGAGGACGACCGGCGTGACCGGCTCTGACGAGCATTGCCCCACCCGGCGAAGGACACGAGCGAGCGAAGGAGCGACAGCGATGACCGAGCACACCATGTGGACCTACACGACCGAGTCCGGGCACCTGGCGGGCACCGACCTCATCGGATGGCGGGTCGAGGCGGCCGACGGCCACATCGGGAAGGTGGACCGGCACTCCGACGAGGTCGACGACGCCTATCTCGTCGTGGACACCGGCGTCTGGATCTTCGGCAAGGAGGTGCTGATCCCGGCGAGCGCGGTCACCCGGGTGGACCTCGAGGAGCGGACCGTGCACCTGGGCCTGTCCAAGGAACAGGTCAAGGAGGCACCGGAGTTCCACTCCGACAAGCACCTCGCCGACCGGCAGTACCGCGAGGACCTCGTCGCGTACTACCGCTTCGGCGCCTGGTTCTGATCGCCTGTCAGCCAGGGACTCCCCACTCCCACCCGCTCAGCCCGAAGCCGGAAGCACCGAGGGGGAGTTGGCGCCGGGGACCAGGACGTGTGGGCGACCCGTGCCGTCGGCGGGGGTCGCCCACACGTCGTTGGTGCCGTCGGGGCGCTGCAGGCCGTACGCGACGGTCCGGTCGTCGATCCAGGCCGCCTGGTCGTCGACATCGCGGGTCTCGGCCAGCGGCGTACGGCGCAGGGTGGCCAGGTCGAGGACGGTCAGCCGCCAGCCCTTGGCCGGGTCGGCGTCGACGGCCTGCTTGAACGCGACGCGCTTGCCGTCGGGCGACAGCGAGGGGCACTCGACGTTGTCCGCGAGGGTGCGCAGCGTACGGGCCGCGATGTCGCCCTGCACGAGGGAGCGGGTACCGGCGCTGGAGACGGTCGCGTAGAAGTGGTTGTCGTCGGCGAAGGTCACGCCCCAGACGTTGATGTCCGCCGCCCGGTAGCGGCGCCCGTCCCGGAACACCGCGAACTCCTCAAGAGAGGCGATGAGTTGGCCGGTGCGCGTGTCCAGAATGCCGGTGCGGGTCGAGAACGCTCCCCCGGCGTACGAGTCGCCGCCCACGAACAGCGTCCAGGCGACCATGCGGCCGTCCGCCGAGACCCGGGCACGGTTGGGCAGGCCGGTCAGCGGGACGGTGCGCCGGGTCTGCTGCTTCTCGTCGAGCACGAGGAGCCTCGGGCCGCTGAGGGCCGCCGCGGGTGTCAGGCAGGCGGTGGTGCCGCCCGCCGTGTACGCGCGGTCGCAGCGCGCCTCGGTCACGGTGCGCGGCCCCGACGGGTCGGCCAGCGGCACCGTCGACAGCAGCCCGTTGCTCAGCACCCGCAGTCGGTCCCCCGGGGCGCCGGACGTGGCCGTGGCACCCGCCGGAGCGGGACCCCCGGCGACCGGCCCCGCCGCGGGCGCCGCCTCCGCCCCCTGCCGGGCTCTCATCACCGTGACGGCCGCCAGCGTCGCCAGCAGCGCGGCGGCGAGGACCGTGATGAGGATCTTCGTCCGCTGGGTGGGGGCGTTCATGGCCTTCATGGTGTTCATGGCCTTCATGAGGAGGAAGCGGACCTTTCGTCCGAGGACGGCGGGGTGGACGGGGACGGCTCGGACTCCGGAGATCCAGGAGATTCCAGGGACTCGGGGGACTCGGGGGACGCCGGACCTGGCGCGGTGGGCGGGGCACCCTGCGTCCGCCCGGCGCACCGCGTCAGCGGGCCGAGCAGCAGCGCCGTGGCCGTGCCGACCACGACCACCGCCACCGCCGCGCCACGGCTCGCGGCCTCCGGCCCCCACGCCTGCCAGACGAGACCGAAGAGCAGGGACGAGCCGAGGTACGCGAGGGCCTGACCGCTCTGCACCAGGGCGATGCCCGTGGTGCGCAGCCGCTCCGGCAGGACGGGGCCCGCGAGGGCCATCAGGACGCCCTCGGTGGACGCGTAGAACAGCCCGTACAGGAAGAGCACCGTGACGAGCAGCGCCGGGCCCGCCAGGGGGCCGTGGAGCAACAGGTAGACGACGGCGAGGACTCCGTACCCGCCCAGCATCACCGGCAGTCGGCCGATCCGGTCGGCGAGCGCGCCGATCGGGGCCGCGAGGAGGAGGTAGGACAGGCTCGTCCCGACGGCCAGGAGCGGGAACCAGCCGATGGACAGCGACTCGCGCCGTTGCAGGAGCAGGTAGACGAACCCGTCGCCGACGGTGGCGAGTCCGAGAAGGCCGGCGCCGCACACGAGACGGCGTACCGGCGCCTCGCGCAGCAGCCCGCCCACGGCCCGCGGCGAGACGGCGGCCCGGGGCGAGGCGGCGGCTCGGGGTGAAGCAGGTCGGGGCGACGCCGGAGGCTTCTGCACCCGGCCGCTCTCCGCATCCGTGCGGTCGCGGACGAACAGGAACAGCACGAGCACGCCCAGGGCGGCCACGCAGAAGCTCGTGAAGAAGACGGCCTCGAAGGACTGGGCGGCGGCCGTGAGGACGCCGAGCGCCACGAGCGGTCCCGCGAACGCACCGATGCTGTCCATCGCGCGGTGCACCCCGAAGGCGCGGCCCAGCGCGTGTTCGGGGACGGAGAGGGTGATGAGGGCGTCCCGGGGCGCGGTGCGCAGCCCCTTGCCCGCCCGGTCGGCGGTCAGGACGAGGCCGAGGGCCGTCATCGAACCGCCCGCCGCAAGCAGGCCGAGCTTGGCGAGGGCCGACAGGCCGTACCCGAACCCGGCCACCGCCTTCCGGCGGCCCATCCGGTCGGCCACGTAGCCGCCGACGATCCTGAGCAGGGCCGTGGCCCCGGTGTTGAGGCCGTCGAGCGCGCCGTACGCGAGGGGGCTGAGCTGCAGCCCGAGGACCAGGTACAGCGGCAGGACGGCGGTGGCCATCTCGGCGGACACGTCGGTGATCAGGCTGACCGTGCCGAGGGCGAGGACGTTGCCGCCGACCAGCCGCCGGCGGACGCGTCGGCCGCCACCGGTCGAGCCGCTGGAGCCGTCGGAGCCGGGGGAAGCGGCCGGTGAGTCGGGGGAAGCGGGGGGCCGTTCGGTGCGGCCGATCGTGGAGAGATACACGGGGTGACGACCTCCGGGTGCGGGGGTGGGCCGCCGGGGACCCCGCCCGCACCGCCGCCGGAGGACCGGTGCGGCGGCGCGAGCGGGGTCCGGGCCGGACGGACAGGGTCAGTGGCAGGTGCCCGTACCGCTGTCGTTGTACGTCTTGCCCGCCTGCGGCACGAACTGCCAGTCGTAGCTGTTCGCGTGCAGGGTGAGCTTCAGGACGCCGAAGGTGTTGTTGTTGCGGGCCTCGCTGTTGGGCTGGATGGTGCCGAAGCCGTAGAGGTCCGCGCCGCCCATGCCGGCGACGAACTCCCGCAGGCCGCGCGAGGTGTCGAGCTGCCCGCTGGGGTTCTGCGGGGCGAAGCGCTCGTACTGGTGGTTGTGGCCGGTCAGGATGACCTCGGCGTTGTTGTCGTACAGCGCCTGCACCAGCGGCCCGGTCTTGGGCTCAGGCGCGTGGCTGGAGCTGGACGTCCAGCGCGGCTTGTGCCAGTAGGCCAGGGTGCAGGGCTTGTTGCTCGCCGCGAGGTCGGCGCGCAGCCAGGTCTCCTGGGCGGAGCCGACCGTCATCGACGTCTCGGAGTTCAGCGAGACCACGTGCCAGTTGCCGAGGTCGTAGGAGTAGTAACCCTTGCCCGAGGGGCCCGCGTTGGCGCCGAAGTAGTTGTAGTACGCGGACGCGCCCGAGGTGAGGTACTCGTGGTTGCCCGGCGCCGGCTTGGTACGCGCCTTGTGGCGGCCCCAGGTCGGCTCGTAGTACGTGGAGAAGTCCGAGGCGCTGCCGTTGGGGTAGGCGTTGTCGCCGATGGTGAAGACCGTGCCGGGGATGCCGTCCAGCAGGTTCGCGGTCGCGGTGTCCCCGGAACCGGATGAGGCGATGTCGCCCGCGCCGACGAGCACCGGGTCGCCGCTCGGCGGCGGGGTGGTCGGCGGCGTCGTCGGCGGAGTCGTGGGCGGGGTGGTGGGCGGCGCGGTGGTCGGAGTGGGGGTGCCACTCGTCTCGATCACCAACTGCGGTGCGGTGGAGCCGGTTTCGCGCGAATCGTAGTCGGCGCCGTTGGTGCTGCTGGACGTGACGCCGATGGAGAAAGTGCCGTTGCCCTTCACGTACGAGGACACGTCGACCTCGTACCAGGTGTTGCGGGCGACGGAGCCGAGGCTGCCGAGCGTGGCGCCGTCGATGGCGGGCCGGTTGGCGTAGGTGACGGCCGTCTCGGACCACGCGGTGTTCGACATCGCGCGGAACGTGCCGCCGTTGGATGCCTCCGCGCCGGACACGTCGTCGACGTGGATCCGGAGCTTGGCTCCGGTCACCGGCGCCGTGAGGCCGGAGACGTCGAAGCGCAGCATCATCTGCTTGACGGGACTGTTGTCCACGCCGATCTGCTGCGAGGCACCGTAGTTGGTGGCGGTGTTCTGGCTGTCGACGTACGTGTCCGCGGTCGCCGTGAACGTGGTGCCGACCGCGGCGGCGGTGGGCGCGAGGCCGGTCAGGGCGGTCGCGGCCAAGGTACCGGTGGCGAGGGCGCCGACGAGGGCCACCAAGGTGACCTTCCGACTGGGCATGACAAACCTTTCGGTCGCAGGACGAGGCGATCGGAAGGTAGAGCGTGCGCGAGGATGCCTGGTATTGCCAGGGAGTTGACACGATGGCGGTTGGATGAACCGCGGAGGACGGGCCTCCACGGCCCGGCGCCCCGTGGCCGGTCCGGTCCCGCTCAGCCCTTCCGCGTCCCCCCGGTCCGGGCTCAGCGCGCCCGCGTCCCCCGGGTCCGTGCCGGAGCGCCCGGGCGCGGATAGACCCTCGACTGCTTCACGCTGCCGAACGCGAAGCTGGACTCGATCGACGCGATGCCGGGGATCGCGTGGATACGGGTGCGGACGAAGACCTCGTACGCCTCAAGGCTCTCGATGACGACCCTGAGCAGGTAGTCGCTGCTGCCGGCCATGAGGTAGCAGTCCTGGATGTGGTCGATGAGACCGACGTGCTCCTCGAAGACGTTGACCGCCTCGGCCGTGTGCCGCTCCAGGCGGATCCTGACGAAGACGGTGATCGGCAGACCGAAGGCGACCTGGTCGACGGTGGCCGTGTAGCCGCCGATCAGACCCGACTCCTCCAGGCGGCGCACCCGGCGCAGACAGGGCGACGGGGAGAGCCTGATCCGGTCGGCGAGGTCCTGGTTCGACAGGCGGCCGTCCGCCTGCAACTCGTGGACGATCTGGAAATCCACGGCGTCCATGGGCTCTCTCCGGCTCATCTTGGCAGATTCTGCCCTCACGCTATGCCGGGAGGGCAGAAGTGGCAATCGTCTGCCCCGGCGTGAGCCCTAGCGTTGCCCTCCGGGCCGGAGCCTCATGTCCGTCCGTCCCGCAGGGCTTCGAGGGGGAGGACGCACCGTGCCCGCGACACCGACGACCGGTACGCGTACGGATACGAACACCGATACAGGGACGGGGACCGGGGACGGGTGGGCGCCCGCCGCCCGCGCCTCGCGGTGGGGTCTCTCCCCGCACGCCGTGGGCATGGGCGCGCTCGCCCTCACCGTCACCATCTGGGCCGCCTTCGCGCTCAGCGCCCGCGCGCTCAGCGGCTCCACCCTCCTCCCCGCCGACGCCGCGCTGCTGCGCTTCGGCGTCCCCCTGGTGGTCCTCGCGCCCGCCCTGTGGCGGCGCAGGCGCCGACTGGCGCGGGTGCGGCCCGGGCCCGCCGCGAAGATCGTCTGCGGCGCCGGGGTGCCGTTCTTCCTCGCCGCCATGTACGGCGGCTCCCTCACGTCGGCCGCGTTCGTCGGTGCGATCGTGCCCGGCATGGTCCCGCTGTTCGTCTCCGCCCTCATGGTCGCGGGCGGCAGGCGCGTCCCGCGCGGCACCCAGGCGGTCGGCCTCGCCCTCATCGTGGGCGGTGTCGCGGCCCTGGTGTGGCGGCACACCGCGGCCCTCGACGGGGACGTGCTGCTCGGTACGGGGACGCTGCTGGTCGCGAGCGGCCTGTGGGCGTTCTACACGGTGGGCCTGCGGGAGGTGGAGCTCGACCCCGTCGGCTCCATCGGGCTGCTCTGCCTGCCCTCGTTCGCGGTCGTCGCGCTGCTCGCGCTGACCGGGGTGCTGCCCACCGGGCTCGCCCGCGCGGCGGGTTCGGACATCGTGCTCTTCCTCGTCGTGCAGGGTCTGGGCGTCGGGCTGTGCGCGGGCCTGCTCTACGCGTTCGCGATCCGTCGCCTCGGGCCGGAGCGCAGCGCCGTGGTGGGCAGTCTCAGCCCGGTGGCCGTGGTGCTGCTCGCCGTACCGCTGCTCGACGAGTCGCCGACCCTGCCCGTCGTGATCGGCGTGCCGCTCATCACCCTCGGGGTGGTGCTGGCCAACCGCGCGCCGCGCCCCGCCTCCGGCCGGGCCCTTCGAACCCCGTCCGCCGTGCCGGACTCCGCCCGGCCCGACTCCGCCCGACCCGACTCCGCACGCGCCACCCTCCCGGATTCCGCCCGGCCCGACGCCGCCCGTCCGTCCCGACCCGAGGTCGCCACCGATGTTTGAGCTGCTGCCCGCCCCGCCCGTCGACCCCCTGTGGGACCTCACCGCCGAGTACGCCGCCGACCCCCGCCCCGAACGCCTCGACCTGGTCCTCGGTGTCTACCGCGACGACACCGGGACGACCCCGGTGATGGCGGCGGTCAGGCAGGCCGAGATACGCCTGGCGGAACGTTCCGCCTCCAAGGAGTACCGGGGTCTCTCGGGCAACACCGCCTTCAACCGCGCCATGCTCACCACCGTCCTCGGCGACGGCGCCCCGACCGCACACCCGGCCGGGGCCGGGGCCGGGGCCGGGTCTACGCCCGCGCCCGCGGCCGTCGCCGTGCAGACCGTCGCCGGTACGGGCGCGCTGCGCCTGCTCGCCGAGCTCGTACGGCAGACGCGCCCCGGCACGACCGTGTGGGTCAGCGACCCCGCGTACGTCAATCACCGGCCGATCCTGGAAGGCGCGGGCCTCACGGTCCGCCCCTTCCGCTGGCTCGACCCGGCCGCGCCCGCCGACGCCACGGCCCTGCTCGACGGACTGCGCGAGGCCGGGCCCGGCGATGTCGTGCTGCTGCAGGGGTGCTGCCACAACCCCACCGGGGCCGACCCCTCCCCCGAGATCTGGCGGGAGCTGGCCTCGCTCGCGGAGGCCAACGGCTGGGTCCCGTTCGTCGACCTCGCCTACCACGGCCTCGGTGACGGGCTCGACGCCGACCTGTGGCCCACCAGGATGCTGGCCGAGCGGCTGCCCGAGGTGCTGATCGCGGTCAGCTGCTCCAAGAACTTCGGCCTCTACAGCGACCGCACCGGCTGCGCCATCGTCGTCGGCGGCTCGGCTCGGACGCTGCGGAACGCCGAGACCGCGCTGCAGAACGCCGCCCGCGCGCTGTACTCGATGCCCCCGGACCACGGTGCCGCCGTCGTCGCCACCGTGCTCGGTGACGACGTCCTGCGGGCGGCCTGGCGCGCCGAGCTCGACGTGATGCGGCTGCGCATCGCGTCCCACCGGGCCGATCTCTCCGCCCGGCTCGGCGGGCTCGGCCACGAGCGGCTGGGGAGCGCGCTCGCGCTGCAGAAGGGCATGTTCTCGATGCTGCCGCTGGCGCCGGACGCCATGCTGCGGATGCGCCGCAGGTTCGGCATCTACGGCACCACGGCGGGCCGGATCAACCTCGCGGGCGTCCCGGCGCACCGGATCCCGTTCCTCGCGCGGGGCATCGCCGACGCGCTGCGGGTGCCGAGCAGCACGGTGGGCGTCGCCTGACGTCCGGACGAGGGACAGAACCCCTCGGATCATCAGATATCACCCCTATCTCCCCTAGGCTGCGCCCCGTACCGGCCCGACAACCCGAAGGGAGCACCCCTTGGCATCCCGCCTCAACCCGTACATCAGCTTCGACGGCGACGCACGACAGGCCATGGAGTTCTACAAGAGCGTCCTCGGCGGCACGCTGAACGTCAGCACGTACGGCGAGTTCGGCTCCGAGACTCCGCCCGGCTACGCGGACAAGCTGATGCACGCGATGCTGGAGACCCCGAGCGGCTACACGCTGATGGGCTCCGACAACCCGCCCGGCATGGAGCACCGGGCCGGGAGCAACTTCTCGGTGAGCCTGAGCGGCGACGACGCCGCCGAGCTGCGCGGCTACTGGGAGAAGCTGGCCCAGGCCGGAACTGTCGCCGTGCCCCTGGAGAAGCAGATGTGGGGCGATGTGTTCGGCATGGTGACGGACCGGTTCGGCATCACCTGGATGGTCAACATCACCGAGCAGGGCTGATCCGGCCCGGCGGCGAAGGCACGCGGGCGGCCCACCGCCGCCCGCGCACCTTCGCGCTCCGGCCCGGCGTCCCCGGCACCGGTCGGCGGTGTCGGAAAGCGCCAGGACCGGTCGATGAACTGATCGTTTCCCGACGAGAGAAGAATCCTTTTCGCATTCTGTAGTGCATTCGGGTGAGGGTTGACGATCAAGGTTCTCGGGCGTGCTTAAGATCCACCGCTGTGACAGAGAGTCAATATGCCTTGCGCACAGCGGACTTCGCGGACGTGGTGATCCTCGGGGCGGGTCCGGCCGGGCTGGTGCTGGGGAACCTGCTGCTCCGCGCCGGGATCGACTGCGTCGTCCTGGAGCGGGCCGGCCGTGCGGACCTGCGGCAACGGCACCGAGCGGGCTTCCTCGCCCCCGGGACCGTGCGGATCCTCGCGCACAACGGTCTCGACGAGGGGCTGCGCCGGTACGGCCGGGAGCACGGCGTCTGCGAATTCCGCACCGAGGAAGGCAGGTTCCGGCTCGACTACCGTCAACTCGGCTCCGGTGAGCCGCACACCGTGTATCCGCAAGCCGAACTCGTCGACGACCTGCTCGCCCAATTCTTCGACGCGGGCGGCCGGATCGAGTGCGACACCGAGGCCGTGGCCGTCACCGACGCGGACGGTCCGACGCCCTCGGTGACCGTACGGAGATCCGACGGGCGACCAGGGAGGTGGCGGGCCCGGTTCGTCGCCGCCTGCGACGGACGGCACGGAGCCGGCCGCCGCTCGCTCCCGGCCCATGCGGTGCGCCGCCACCACCGGGACCACGGCGTCTCCTGGCTCGGCCTGCTGGCCCAGGCCCCACCGAGCCTGGACGCCGTCGGCTACGCCCTCCACCCGCGCGGCTTCGCCGGACACATGGCCCGCTCCGCCGACATCACCCGCTACTACCTCCAGTGCCCGCGCGGCACCCGCCCCGACGCCTGGGACGACGACCGGATCTGGGCCGAACTCGAACTCCGTATGCGCGCCGACGAGTTCGGTCCCCTGCGGCGCGGAGCCGTACTCCAGCGCACCGTCGTCGACTTCGAGTCCGACGTCCTCGAACCCCTGCGCCACGGCTCGCTGTTCCTGGTCGGCGACGCGGCGGCGCTCCTCAGCCCGTCCGCGGCGAAGGGCGCCAACCTGGCCGTCCTGGAGGCCGCGACGCTCGCCCGGGCCCTCACCGATCGTCTCGTGCACGGCGACCCCGAAGGGCTCGACCAGTACTCGGAGCGATGCCTGGAACACATCTGGCGGGCGCAGGAGTTCTCCCACTGGATGATCCGGCTCCTGCACGAGGACCCCGACGCCGACGGCGACCCGGCGTTCCAGCAGGGCATGCGCCGTGCGCGGATCGCCGCGCTGCGCACCTCGGCCGCGCAGCAGGACTGGTTCGCCGAGAACTACGTCGGCGTCTGACCACCCCCGGGCCACCTCACCCCGGGCCACCGCACCCCCGGCCCGCACCGCCCCGGACCGGGCCCGGCCGCGCCCCCCTGCCCCGCTTCCCGGGGTCTCCCCCTCAACTCCCCTTCCCCCACGCCCCTGCGCAGCCCCATCACGCCCGCACGGGCTCCCTCCTCATGCCCACGGACAGGTAATGCACCACGACCAACCCCCCTCCCTCACCCTGGCCCGAACATCCCTGACATCCCGAACACCCGGCTCGGCCACCGCCACCCTGACGGCGGTGGCCACCGCCCCCGACGACCGCTCGCGCCTCGAAGCGGCGGCCGGATTCGTCCGGGAACACGACACGCCCACCCTGCTCGCCCAGGTCCTGCCCGGCCTCGACGGTCCCGAACTGCGGGCCCTCACCGATCGGTGCAGGTTCGCGCACACCGCCGTCCTCGTCTTCCCGCCCGACGAGCGCGCGCTGCGCGAGCAGCTCGCCGGGTGCGGACTGCCGGACGACGTGCCGACGCAGCCCAGCGTCGTGGTGCGCGACCGGCTCGCCGTACGCCATCGACTCGCCGCCGGGAACCTCGATGTACGCATCCTCCGTCCCGGCGTGACCGGCGCCGACGGCGAGCGCCGGGTCGTCGAGGTGTTCGCGCTCACCGTGCCCCCGGGCTCACCGCTGTCCGCGGTCGCCGCCGCCGAACGGCGCCACGACCACGAGGCGCACATCGCCTTCGACGTGACCCACCCCGATCCGCTGGTGCTGCGCGGTCTGCTCGGGTGCTTCGCGCGATACGGCGCCGTGCCCGACGGCGGCGGCTACAACCCGCACGAGGACGGCACGGTCTTCTACTTCACCGCCCCTGACTCCACGAAGACGCCCTACCGGCGCGTCGAGCTGTACGCGGGCGGCGACCACCGTGACGTCCTGGCCGAGCACCTCGGTCACCCGCTGCCGGACGAGGCCAGCCACGCGGGCGACGGGGCGGATGGGGCGACCGGTGCGGCCGGGCACCGGGCGGCGGAGAGCCTGCTGTGGCTGCTCACCGGGGCCTGGACCACGCAGGCACTCGCCGCCTGTGTCGAGCTGCGGCTGCCCGAGGCCATGGACCGGGCAGCACACCAGACGCCGGACCCACAGGTTCCGGCCCCGCAGACGCCGGACCCGGCCCCCGCCGCCGCCCCCTCGGCGCTCCCTCCGGGCGTGCCGGAGCTGGCCGGTGCCGTCGGCGCCGATCCGCAGAGCCTGGCGACCCTGCTGCGCTATCTCGCGATGATCGGCGTGGTGCGTGCGACCCCGACCGGGTTCCGCGTCACCGACCTCGGCGCGCTGCTGCGGGCCGACGCACCGCGCTCCATGCGCCCGCTGGCGCTGATGTACGGCGGACCCTTCTACCAGTCGTTCGCGCACCTCGCCCACACGGTACGCAGCGGACAGCCGGGCTTCGAGCACCTGTACGGCGAGAACCACTTCGACCATTTCGCCCGCGACGCCGAACTCGCCGCGGTCTTCGATGCGTCCATGGTCTCCAGTGCGGCCCTGTTCGACGCGCTGCCCGCGCATCCGGTCCTCACCGCCGCCGCGCACGCTTCCGGCCACGGCGGCGGACGTGCCCGCACGGTCGTCGACATCGCCGGTGGTACGGGGCAGTTGCTCGCCCATGTCCTGACCGCGCACCCGGCGTTGCGCGGCGTCCTCCTGGAGCGCCCGCAGGTGCTCGCCGCCGCCCGTGCCCGGCTGGCCCATGCCGACGCCGAGGTCGCCGGGCGCTGCGACTTCCGGGCCGGTGACTTCGCCGACGTGCCGGACGGCGGCGATGTGTATCTGCTCTCCCGGGTCCTGCACGACTGGGACGACGACCGCTGCCGGGACATCCTGGGGCACTGCGCCCGCGCGATGTCGCCGGACGCGGACCTGCTGATCGTCGAGCGGCTGCTGCCGCCCGACAACAGCCCGTCCCTCGCGACCGCTTGGGACCTCCACATGATGTGCAACACAGGCGGCCGGGAACGCACCGCCGAGCATTACGCCCGGCTGCTCGACGACCGCGGCCTGGTGCTCATCGGCCACAGTCCGCTCGGGTTGGGCGGCCACGCCCTGCACGCCCGCCGGGCCTGACCCGCCGCGCGGGGCGGCGGCCGGGCCCGCCGCCCCGTACGTACGGTCAGCCGCCGCCCTCCACCACGGGCGTCGTCCAGCCCGGGAGTGTCGAGCCGTCCGGGAGGGTGCCGGTGAGGCGGAGCGGCGCCGTCGACGTACCAGGAGGGCCGGCGGGTGCGGCGAACACCCGCCCGCGCGCGCCCGCGCGTACCGCTCCGGTGACCGTGACGCCCACCACCCGCCGACTGCCCGCCGCGAGGAAGTAGCGCGGGCCGCCGGGCGCCGACCAGTACGTCCCGGCCAGGATGTCCTGGCCGAACCGCCCGCAGGCGGCCGTGTCCCGCACGGTCGTCACGGGCAGGACCCTGCCAGGTACCTCAAGGGTGACGGCCACCCGCCCCGCGCCTTCCCAGGCGTCGGCGCGGGCGCACACCCACAAGGCGCGCCCGGCCTGTCCGGGCAGCGGCTGTTCGGCGAACTCCCAGCGGTTGACGGAGCGGACCCCGCTGTCGCGCAGGCCCGCGAGGGAGCACGCGGAGTGCGCCCAGGCCGCGAGCCCGAGCGGCCCGGCGGCCTCGCGCGGCTGCCGCGCGCGGTCGCCCGGCACGGGCAGGGGTGTCCAGCTGAGATGGGCCGGGACGAGGCCGCCCAGGTCGGCGAGGAGGAAGGCGTGGTCCTCCACGATCTTTGAGGAGGAGCGGAGTTGGAGGACGGTGGCCCCGGTGCAGGGGGCCGTGGCGGCGGCCGGTCCCGGGCCCTGCGGCCCGGAGCGGGTGACCGGTTCGGTGGTGCCGTCGGCGGCGATCCGCAGGGGCCGCGCGGCCGACGCGGGCGCGCGCAGGTCGCGGGTGGCGGCCTGGGCGATCCAGGGGGCGAGGAGGTAGCGGGTCCGGTCGCCGGTGTGGGTGAGGACGACGGCGGCGGCCGTCACCACGTTCCCCTCGTCGGCCGTGGTCCGCGCCATGGCCGGGCTGCCGCCCGCCCCGGACGCGGACGCGGCGGGCTCGGTGTAGCGGACGAGGGTGTGGCCCGTATGGAGCAGGACGACCGCCGTGCCGTCCACCGTGCCCGCGTAGAGCAGTTGGGGCCGCCCGCCGCCGTCCCGCCCTCCGCCGTCCCGGGCGTCGTGCGCCCACGCGGTCGACGCCCGCCGGAGCAGGGCCTGGTCGCCGGCCCGGTCGCCACGGGCGGGCCAGACGGAGAAGTCGACGTGCGAGGTGTCGGCCCATTGCCCGGCCGGTGCCTGTACGGGGGTGAGCGCGGCGGCGGACAGGACGGCCGCCGCCGTGTCGGGGGCGGCCGACGTCGACGAACCGGCCAGCGCCCCGGCCACGGCTCCGGTCCCCACCAGCAGGACGGCGGCCGCCGCGACCGCCGCGAGGCGGGTCCTGCGGCGTCGGCGCAGCAGGTCGGTCGGCCGCAGGTGGACGGTGCAGGGATCGAACTCCGGCCTCAGCAGCAGCTCCCCCACCCCGGGACCGCCGTCCGCCCGCAGCCTTTCGGCCAGGGCCACGGCCCGCGCCGGGTCGGTGACGCCCGCCCCGTGGAGCAGTGCGACGACGGCTTGGGGGGCGAGCCCTTCCAGGGCGGTCAGGGCGAGCGCGGCTCTGGCCTCGGGCGTGGCGGCGGCCAGTGCCCGGTCGAGGGCGAGCTCATCGGTGCCACCGGCCCGGGGAAACACCCGCAGCCCCAGCATCCGGGGCAGCGCCACGCCTTTCGACACCCGCATGGGCGGCCGGAGCGCGTCGCGCACGAGACGGGCGCGCAGCCAGTGGTGCGCGGTGGCCGCGGTGTCCGCGGCGGCGTCCTTCGCGGTGCCGTCGGCGGATCGGGCCCCGGGGATCGACGCGCCGGGCGAGCGGTCCGTACCGCCGTCGGCCCGGCCGAGTCCGCGCTGCACGAGAGCGTGCGCGGCGAGCACCCGTCGGTGGCGCCCGAGTTCCGGGGGCAGGATCAGGTGCGCGAGCCGTACCAGGTCGGGGTAATGCTCCACGAGCGCGGCCTCGGCCGCTTCCCGGGAGGGCGGTCGCGGGGCGGGTATGGAGGCCGTGCGGTCGAGAGGGCCGTTGCGCTGAGGGGACTGCATACCGGGAAAACGAGCCCGCGCGGCGGACGTCACGTTCCTCCCGGCCCGCAGGCCCGGGTCGGCGGCTGTGGACCCGGGCCTGGGTGCTCTCAGCTGGGTGGCCCCAGGGGGAGGCGGTCAGAGCGGGCGGACGTCCTCCGCCTGGGGGCCGCGGTCGCCCTGGGTGACCTCGAACTCGACCCGCTGGTTCTCGTCCAGGGCCCGGTATCCGCTGGTGACGATCGAGCTGTAATGGACGAAGACGTCAGGGCCTCCGCCGTCGACGGCGATGAACCCGAATCCCTTCTCCGCGTTGAACCACTTCACCGTTCCTTGCTGAGGCATGGCCCGAACCTTTCTGTCGCGTCCGAGGCAACTCACCTCAGCACCGCGATCAACATCCCCTCACCACCCACCACAAAACGCCCGCTATACGGCTCGTTCGAGTGAATCGACACCCCGCTCATCGGACACGGTGACGAACACACATACGACCGCGATGTCAGGGCGACTCTTCCGCTTCCGTCGACTCCCTTACCCCGCAAGGGGTTTGACGCTTAACCTCGACCTTCCCCGTACGTTACCGATGAGTCGCACCCGGGCCCGGAGGTCGCCATGAGCACCGCGCAGCACCTGCTCGACAGTCGCCCGCACTCCATCGCGCATCTCTTCCTCGACCGGGTCGCGGCCACCCCGGAGCGGGAGGCGTACCGCTACCCCGTTCCGGTCGCCGGGGCCGAGGAGTGGCGGTCGCTGACCTGGGCCGAGACCGCGCGGCGGGTGAAGGCGATCGCGGCCGGGCTGCTCGATCTGGGGCTCGGGTCCGAGGAGCGGGTGGCCATCGCGTCGTCGACCCGGGTGGAGTGGATCCTGGCCGATCTGGGTGTGATGTGCGCGGGCGCGGCGGCGACGGCGATCTATCCGAGCACCAACGCCGACGAGACGGCGTACATCCTGGCCGACTCCGACAGCCGGGCGATCTTCGTCGAGAACGCCGAGCAGCTGGCGAAGGTCACCGCGCACAAGAGCGAGCTGCCCCGGCTCGGGCACGCGATCCTGTTCGACCCGGCGGGCGACGAGAGCTCCGACGGCGGGGCGGTCGACGGGCTCGACGTACTGACGCTCGCCGAGCTCGAACGGCGCGGGGCCGAGCGGCTGGCGCGCGACCCGGACGCCGTCGAGGCCACCGTGCGGGCCATCGAACCCGAGCAGCTGGCCACCCTGATCTACACCTCAGGCACCACCGGTCGCCCGAAGGGCGTGCGTCTGGTGCACGACTGCTGGTCGTACCAGGCGGCCGCGCAGGAGGCGACCGGGCTCGTGCTCCCCGACGACGTGCAGTTCGTCTGGCTGCCGCTGGCCCATGTCTTCGGCAAGGCGCTCGTCGCGGGGCAGGTGCAGTCGGGCCATGTCATGGCGGTGGACGGCCGCATCGACCGGATCGTCAGCAATCTGCCCGTCGTCCGGCCCACCATCATGGCCTCCGCGCCCCGGGTCTTCGAGAAGGTCTACAACGGCGTCGCGGCGCGGGCACGCGCCGAGGGCGGGGCCAGGTACAAGATCTTCCAGTGGGCGGCGCGGGTGGCCCGCGACCACGCCAGGACCGGGCAGGAGCGGGTGGTGGCCACGGGCCGCCGCTCGGTGCCGCTGTCCCTCGCGGTGCGGCACGCCGTCGCCGACCGGCTGGTCTACGGCAAGATCCGCGCGGCCTTCGGCGGCGCCCTGCGGGGCAGCGCGTCGGGCGCGGCGGCCCTCGCCCCGGACATCGGGTACTTCTTCGCCGGGGCCGGGGTGAAGGTCCTGGAGGGGTACGGCCTCACCGAGACCAGCGCTGCCTGCACGGTCAACCCGATCGACGACTGCCGGGTCGGCACGGTCGGCAAGCCGCTGCCCGGCACCGAGGTCCGGATCGCCGAGGACGGCGAGATCCTGCTGCGCGGCCCCGGGGTCATGCGCGGCTACCACAACCTGCCCGACGCGACCCGCGAGGCGCTCGACGACGACGGCTGGTTCCGCACCGGGGACATCGGCGAGGTGGACGAGCACGGGTACGTCCGGATCACCGACCGCAAGAAGGACCTGTTCAAGACCTCCGGCGGCAAGTACATCGCGCCCACCGAGATCGAGGGCCGCTTCAAGGCGCTCTGCCCGTACGTCAGCAACGTCCTGGTCATCGGCGACGGCCGCAACTACTGCACCGCCCTGATCGCCCTCGACGAGGCCGCGATCAGGGGCTGGGCCGCCGGAGCGGGCCTCACCGGGCCCGGCGGGGCGAGCACCTACGCCGAGATCGTGGCGTCCCCAGCGGTCCACGAGCTCGTCGACGGCTATGTGCGGCGCGTCAACGCCGACCTGCAACGCTGGCAGACGGTGAAGAAGTTCGCCGTGCTGCCCCGCGATCTCGACGTCGAGCACGGCGAACTCACCCCCAGCCTGAAGGTCAAGCGACCGGTGGTGGAGGGTGCGTACGCCGATCTCGTCGCCGCGATGTACGAGGGGGCACGGGAGGCGTGACCTCCGGATCCAATATCCCGGATCTTGGATATCGGATCCGGGATGTTGGATCCGGGATGTTGGATCCGGGATGTTGGATGTTGGATCCCGGACATTGGATACGGGATCCGGGAAGTATTGGATCCGGATCAGTCGAGCGGAAGCCCGAGCAGCGCGTTCTCGACGATCTCGGGCATCGCCGGGTGGATCCAGTACTGGCCGGTGGCCATCGCGCGGGCGTCCAGGCCGAAGGACATGGCCTGGATCAGCGGCTGGATCACGGTCGGGGCCTCGGGGCCGATGATGTGCGCGCCGAGGAGTTCGCCGGTGGCGGGGTCGGCGAGGAGCTTCGCGAAGCCGGTGGTGTCCTCCATGGCCCAGCCGTAGGCGATGCCGCCGTAGTCGCGGGTGGCGGTCACGTACGCGCGTCCGGCGGCCCGCGCCTCCTGCTCGGTGAGGCCCACGGACGCGATCCGCGGCTCGGAGAACACCGCGTGCGGGACGTAGCGGTGGTCGGAGGAGCGCGGGGCGTCGGGGTGCAGCAGGTTGTGCTGGACGGTGCGGGCCTCGTGGTTGGCGACGTGCTTGAGCTGCCAGGGCGAGGAGATGTCGCCGAGCGCCCAGACGCCGGGCACGGTGGTGGCCTGGTGCTCGTCGACGACGATCCGGCCGTCGGCGTGCAGGGCGAGGCCGCCCGCCGCGGCGTCCACCAGGTCGGCGTTGGGGCGGCGGCCGACCGCCACCAGGAGTTCGTCGCTCTCGACCTGCTCGGCCCCGTCGGGCCCCTCCAGGTCGAGCCGGATCGCGCCGTCCGCGGTGCGCTCGGCGCGCAGCAGCTTGCGGTGCAGCCGGACGTCCCACTGCTCCTGGGCGAGTTCGGTGAAGCGGCGCGCGACGTCGATGTCCTCGTGGCGCAGCAGCAGGTCGCCGCGGGCGATCAGGGTGACGGCGACACCCAGGGAGGAGAAGACGTGGGCGAGTTCGGTGGCGACGAAACCGGAGCCGAGGATCGTCATCCGGCGCGGCAGCCGCTCCAGGCGCATGACGGTGTCACTGGTGTGGAAGCCGAGCGTGTCGTCGAGACCGGGGACGTCGGGGACGACGGGGCGGCTGCCCGCCGCGACGACGAACCGGTCGGCGGTGAGCATGACCGGTCCTTCTGCGGTCGCCACGGTCAGCCTGCGCTCGCCGGTGAAGCGGGCGGTGCCGCGGACCAGGGTGACGTTGTCGCTGCCGCTCGCCCGCCAGCGCTCGCCGCCGGACGCGATGGCGTCGATGCGGCCGAAGACCCGGTCGCGGACGGCCGGCCAGTCCACTCCGCGCAGTTCGAGGTCGACGCCGAGGCGGGCGCCGTGCTCGGGGGCGCGGGCGGTGTCGGCGGTGTGGACGAACATCTTCGTCGGGATGCAGCCGACGTTCAGGCAGGTGCCGCCGTAGCTGTCGAGCGGGCCGATGCCCTTCTCGACGAAGGCCACATTCCAGTCGGCGAACCGTTCGTCGACGATCGAGTTGCCGGATCCCGAGCCGATGACGACGAGATCGTAGTGCTGTTCCACGAGGGGCTCCCTATCGGGTCGCGGTGTCCGCGGCGCGCGTGCGGGACGCGGGCGCGCGGGGGCGGCGGCGCGGCCGGCGCGGTCCGCGCCGGTCACCCCAGGATGGCGGGTGGGCCGCACGCACCGGAAACCGGGGCGTGGGTCACGGCACCTGGGACGGTGTCGGCGGCACCGTACGGGCCCTCGCGCGGGACACCGGACGGCGTCTAGCGGAGCGGCGGGGTGGGCAGGGGGTCGCCCTGGCGGGCGGCGAGGGCCATGATCACCAGGGAGCCGGTCCAGCCGAGCGGGGCGACGGCCGCGGGGCGGCCGGCCCCATTGACCGTCTCGGGGAGTTCGCCGAGGGTGTTGCGCTGGGCGAGCACCCAGTCGAGGACGCCGTCCGCGCGGGCGGGTTCGCCGAGGTGGGCCCAGGCGACGGCGAAGAAGCTGGTGCTGGCGGTCCAGGCGTAGCTGCCCCAGTGGGATCCGGGGTCGTCGCCGGGGGCGAGGCCGCCGTTGGGCTGCCGCAGGGCCTGCTGGGTGGCGGTGAGGGCGGCCGGGAGGTCGGCGGGTGCCTGGTTGAAGGGCGGGGCCAGGAAGGCGGCGGCGCTGTCGCGGCCGTGGCGGCCGTCGATGGTGCGCTGGTAGCCGAGCGGGGCGAAGTGGCGGGCGATCCCGGCCGAGAGGGTGCGGGCGGCGGTGGTCCACCGGGTGCGGTCGATGTCGTGGCCGAGGGTGGTGGCGAGGTCGGCGGCGGCGTTCAGTCCGGCGAGGAGCGGGGCGGCGGTGCCGATGGTGGTGGCGGCGGTGGGCGTCTCCCAGTAGTCGGGGGAGGCGGGCGGGAGTCCGTTGGCGCCGAGCGAGGCGGCGGCGTGGTCGGCGGCCTTGCGGACCATGGGGTAGAGGGCGGTGAGCCGGGCGGTCCGGTCGCCGGTGGGGGCGGCCCGGTACCACTGCCAAGTGGCCCAGGGAACCCAGCCGTTGGCGTCGAGCTGCCAGGGGCAGGCGTCGGGCGGGCCGCTGCCGTCGAGCTTGGTCCGGGCCTCCCAGGTGCCGTCGGAGCGCTGGGTGCGAGCGTCGTACTGGAGGACGCGGTACGCCTCGGCGTCGTGTCCGGTGGCGGCGAAGGCCGCGGCGACGAAGGCGCCGTCGCGGGGCCAGGAGTACATCCAGGCGGGCGACCAGGCGGCGGCGGAGGCGCCGTTGGGCTGGAGCAGCGCGCGCATGGAGAGCAGGGCGCGGCGAGCGGTGGCGCGTTGGGCGGCGGTGCCGCCGGGGACCGTGCCGGTGGCGAGCCAGCGGCTGTTCTCCGCGGCCTGCGCGACGGCTCCGGCGTCGTCGGCGGGGACGATGACCGAGGTGCGGGCGCCGGTGGGCAGGTAGCGCCAGCGGCCGGAGGGCAGCCGGAGCACGTTGCTGTCGCCGACGTAGGAGGCGCCGACGGTGAAGGCCGGTCCGACGGCTTCGGTGGCGGTGTGGTTGCTGAGCAGTCCCGAGGTACGGGCGGCGAGCGCGGCGGTGGGCACGTAACAGGGGTCGGTCTCGCCGCACCGTTCGGTGCCGGTGGGCTCGACGTGGAAGGCGAGCCGGGTGCCGTAGGGGTGCCAGCCACCCCAGTACGCCTTGTCGTAGTTCCAGCTGGTCAGCGAGCCGGGCACGGTGGACGTCGTGCCGTACCAGGCGATCGGCTTGTTCTCGGTGGTGCCGGCCTGGAGGTGCAGGTAGTAGGTGGTGCCGGGGGTGACGGCGGTGTTCACGGGGAACTCCAGCCAGCCTTCGCCGGCGCCGCCGAGGGAGGCGAGCGAGAGCGTGCGGGCGGCGACGGCGGACGCCGGGTCGGTTCTGTTCCTGCGGATCTCCACGGTGATCCGGCCGGTCGCGGCGCCGCTGGCCACGTACACGCTGACGCGGCTGATGCTCCTGCGGGTGGTGGTGAACGCCTGCGCGGCCGCGTTGTTCGTCGCCTTGACGCTGAAGAGGGCTTTGGTGTGCCGGGCCTGTCCGTCGTAGAACGTGGCCGCGCGGTGCGCGGGGGGTGGTCCGCCGAGGAGGCCGAGGGCGAGCGCGGGAAGCAGCGCGTAGGTCGTCGCGTGGAACATGGTCGAGTCCCTTCCCCTTCCGAGGCGGTGCCGTTCCGCGACACTGCCGTCCGGTCAGGCTGCCGCACAGGTGGGACATATCGGGGCAATTGGATCGATGTCCTCGCCTGTACGGCGCAAGGCCGATTTCTGACTGCTCCGGAGGTGTGCCCGCCCTGGCGGGCCTCACGCTCCGTCAGGGCGGCGGGGCGGCCCGGAATATCCGCGACAGCCACGCTGCTGGTCATCGTCGGTCCCGCACAGCAGGCAGCGGGGAGCGGGCGGCAGGGAGCCGCCAAGAGCCGTTCACGACCGGCGGCAGCGACCGAAAGGCAAAGCGTGACGTCTCGATCTGTCCCGGACCTGGACGGTCTCTATCCTGAACTCGGCCGGGACGGCACCCTCCAGGGCGCCCTTCAGCGGGCCCTTCACCTGTCCGGATACGGGTGGGACGTGCTCCCCGAAGCAGCGCCGAGAGGAAGGCGATCGGAGGCACGGGCGGACACAGGCCGCCGGACGACGACCGTTCACCTGGGCATCCAGGACCGCTGCTTCCTCGTGAGTTTCTGGGAACGCGGTGTCGCGATGGCCAAGGGCTCGGCAACCACCGTGAACGAGGCTGCCACGGCCATGGGGGTCTGGCAGTCCGGGGGCGGCTTGGCGGATCTGCGATCCGCCTGCCCGTACGTCCGATACGGGCCGCTCGCCGAGGCTCATGAACGCGGCACCGCGGTCGAGGCCAAGTGGGAGATCTACCGCCGGTCCACGGCGCCGCACGTCGACCACGACCTCATCGAGGCCTGCTACGCCCAGCCACGGCTTCGCGCCCTGTTCCCCTTCCACAGTCACAGGTCGCTGACGTTCAGCCGCTGCACCGGTTTCCCCTACACCCACGACGTGCCCGTGGTCACTCCCGTGGCCGGGAAGTACCGCGTCACCTGGTGGAGGACCCGCTCGCCTCAAGGACCGGCGGACATCGGAGAGGCCGACAACCCGCGGGACTCGGTCGCCATGGTCGTCGCCCGGCTCCCGCACGGGTGCGGACCGGCGGTCGCGGGCACCGCGGACGACCTGGACATGCCGGGCTCCGCGTAGCGCCCCGGACGGCACGCACGAGTGCGCGGGGCGCGCGGGCAAGCGCTCTCTGGGTGGTTCGCGCCGTTCTGTTCGGGGTTCCGGACAGGCTGGGGGGTGGATCGGGTCAGGACGCCGGGAACGTCGGGTCGGGCGGGGCGGGGCGACGTACGGTCGGCGGGTCCGTCGGCGGTCCGCGCCCCGGACCTCGCCCTCCGGCCCCCGCCCCATCGAGCGTCCAGCGCCGCCCGTGTGCCCGCATCGTGAGCATCGCCGAGGTAGGGAGAACCCCACCGTGCCGTCCTTGCTGCACTACGAACTCGTCGTGAATCCCACCGACCTCCAGGCGTCCCGGCCCGGGGCGCCGTCCATCGGGGCGGTCTACGTGATCGCCTCCAACCCCGGCGTCAAGTCCGTCAGCGTGGAGAGCATCGCGCTGCGACCGGCCGTCGGCGACGGCACGAACGATCTCACCCCCTCCCCCGAGAACGTCGCGGCGAGCTACGTCGTGCACAAGTTCAACCAGGCCGACAAGCCCAACGGGGCGGTGAGCTTCGGCTGGAACGCGGCCAAGGTCGCCTTCGAGCTGATCTCCTTGGTGAACAGTTCGTTCACCCTCAGGCCGGAGAAGTCGGTCGTCCTGAAACTGGAGAACCTGAGCGTCGCGGCGGCGGCCGGACTGACCCTCCTGGAGATCGAGGAGTACGACGGCACCAACACCCGCCGCACCACGCTCGCCGTGGCCAAGGGCACCCCGAGGGCCCCGCGCGACTTCCGCGCCGCGCGCACCCTCCTCGGCGAGGGCCAGCAGGTCGAGCTCCATTGGGACGGGCCCGACAACCTCGACTACTGGATCCAGTTCCCCGACGGCCGGACGGACCTCGTCGCCGCCGCGGACAAGGGGCCCGCGGTGACCGACCGGTCCTATGTGTGGCCGCCGCCGAACTCCGGCTCGGGCTCCGGCTCCGGCTCCGGCGCCGACCTCGCCCGGTTCCCGAGGCGCGGCAGCACGTACACCCTGATAGCCGGGACGAACGTCGCCGGGCAGGCGCGGCACGGGACCTTCCTCACCACCACCGTCCACGCGCTGATCCCCGAGTTCGGCAGCGGGACGCGCACGCCGTGGATCGAGGCGGAGGCTGCCAAGGGCCGGATCACGTTCACGGCCGAAGGCACCCGGACCGACGCCGGACGGGCCGACGGCGGGACCCGCGAGCTCGGGACGGTCACCGCCCTGACCGCCGACGTGCACGACGTACGGACCGAGTCGGTGACCGGCCGGGCCGCCGACTCCGGATCGGTCGACTTCTCGCCTGCCGGGCTCAACGTCCGCAAGCACGGCGGGGACTGGGGCACGGTCAGCGCCGAGAAGGCGGACGTCACCGGCGTCAACACCAAGTGGGTGCAGGGCCGGACGTCCGCCGACGGATGGATCGAGTTCCCGGCCAACGGCGTGAACGTCTTCCAGGGCGCCGGGGACCGCACCTGGGGCACCCTCACGGCCGGTGAGGCGGACCTCAACGACCTGGACGTGCGGCGGGCGACGATCGAGGAACGGCTCACCCTCAAGGGCGGGTTGAACATCGAGAACGTCCTGGAGGCGCAGGTCGGTCCGCCGCGGCTCATCGTGCACGCGCCGACGCAGTTCGAGAAGCGGGTGAACATGGCCGTCGACCTGCACGTCGACGGAGCGTCGGTGTTCCTGGGGAAGGTGAACGCGAACGGGCACCTGTCGGTGCGCAACAAGAACGTCGACTGGATCATGCACACCAACGACGCGCTGGTGTCGATCAACGGGGACCTGCGGGTGCACGGGACGACGAACACCGACAGCTCGAACACCGAGCTCTGACGATCGCCGTGCGTACGGGGCCCGGGGCGGCGCGCGCCGAGCCCCGTACGTCCCGCGCTCGGTACGTCCCGAGCCCCGGGCGCCGGGCCCGTACGCCCTGCCGTCTCCGCCCTGCCGTCTCCGCCCTGCCCGTCCTCGCGGCTACCCGTCCTCGCCCCGCCAGTCCCCGTGGTCCTCCGCCAGGTCCCCGACGAGGGCCAGCAGCGCCGCGGCCCGCGCCGGGTCGTCCCGGTCCGCGCGCAGCGCCTCGTCGAGCGTCCTGAGCCTGGCGAGGGCGGCGGGATCGCCGTCCACGACCGCGTCGAGCAGCGGCCCGGTGACCAGGTCGAGGGACTCGGTCAGCAAGGCCCTGGTCGACCCGGCGGGCTCAGCCGGGGCGGCGGGGTCGAGGTCGGGGGTCAGATGGCGGGCCGGGTCCGTCAGGGTCCAGCCGACCACCGCCCCGCCCCGCAGGAGCAGCGACACGTCCGGGGCGATCCCGATCCGGGCGTCCGGCGGCGCGTCGAGGACGTCCGCGTCGCGAAGGCAGATCAGCGCCGCGTCCCCCGGCGCGCGGCAGAGCACCGGGCACATCTCCAGCCGGCCGTCGCGCACCTCGTCGGCCCGGAGGCCGCCCGGGCGCAGCGGCGGCAACGGCGGGAGCCGGTCGGCGGTCTCGGCGTACGAGGAGGTGTACGGGAGCTGGAACTCGAAGCCGACGAGCCGCCGGGTCTCCTGGTCGAAGCGCAGGATGTCGGGCGTGTCCCACAGGAAGTGCCCGCTGCCGAAGGTGGCGGAGAGGAAGCGGTCGCGGGCCGCCCGGTCGGTGTAGGGGCCGACGTCCACGGCGCGGGCGGCCGTGAAGCGGGGGGCGAGCGGCAGCGGGTCGTCCGTGACGGTCGCCGTCCAGCCGTCGTCCAGGGTCACTCTCATGTCGTGCCTCGCCACGTGTCCCGCCACTCGTCCCGCCACTCGTCCCGCCACTCGTTCCGCCACTCGACTTGCCGCTCGTCCTGCCACTCGTCTTGCCGTTGGTCCACCGCCGGCCCCGCTGATCGCCGGGCCGCCCGTCCCACGACCCGGCTCGTCATTTGATCTGCACCGCCGGTGGCATGAAGCCGTTCTTACCAGGAATCCTGCCCTGCACGATGTCGTCGTGGGTGATCGGCCGGCCCGCGTCGGTGGCCTTGGCCCCGTTGCCGACCGCCGTCGCTCCGGAATCGCCGAGGACGCCGGAGGGCCCGTACGCCGTGATCGCCTGGCCCGCCTCCGAACCCGCGCCCTTGGTGATGACGACGTCCTCGCCCTGCCGGAAGATCAGGTTCCCGGAGCCGCCGGTCGACTGGTAGACCGCGTCGGGGTTCTTGAGGATCTCCAGGACCCGTTCGTCGGTGAAGCCGTGCATGGTGTCGCCGTGGTAGTCGGGGTGTTTGCGGAACCGGCCGCCGTCGGCCCGGTCGATGACACCGTCCGCCGCCTTCACGGAGCGCTGCCGTTCGCGCTCCTCCTTGGTGTACCTGGGCGCGAGACCCAGCGGGTCGCAGCCGTCGTACGGGTTGTCGACGTAGCCGACGGGGTTCGGGGCGGGTCCGAGGCCGAGCGGGTCGGGTGAGGTGTAGCGGCCGGTCTCGGGGTCGTAGTGGCGGAACAGGTTGTGGTGGAGACCGGTCTCGGGGTCGTCGTACTGGCCGGGGAAGCGCAGCGGTGTGTACGCGACGCTGTCGCGGGACCAACTGGTGCTGCCCCAGAGCGTCCTGCGGGTGTGCCAGGCCACGGTGCCGTGCTCGTCGACGAGTTCGGTCGGGGTGCCGGTGAGGTCGGTGACGACGGCGAAGAAGCGCCGGTCGATCTCCTGCTGGAACTGGTCGGCGGTGAGGACGCGTTCCGTCTGGGCGAGCGGCACGACGTCCCGGTGGTCCCAGGTGAGGGCGACGCTGTGCGGGTCGTCGGGCCGGTGGCTGGTCTGCTCGCACAGGGTGAGGCCGTCCCAGGTGAAGCGGACCTCCTCGGCCACGGTCCGCCCGTCGGCGGCGAGGCGCTCCTTGGCGGTGCGGCGGCCGAGCGGGTCGTGGCGGTAGCGCCACCGGGTGCCGTCGGGGGTGGTGACGGCGGTGAGGCGGTTCTCGGTGTCCCACTGGTAGTGCCAGGTGTCGGGCTTGCGGGACGGGCGGGCCTTCTGGCGCAGGGTGACCCGGCCGAGGGCGTCGTACTCGAAGCGGACGCCTCCGGCGCGGGTGACGCGGGTCCCGGTGTACTCGCGCCGCCCGGTGGCCCCGCCGCCGGGGTGCCGGTCCGGCCAGTGCGCGTCGGTCTGGTTGCCGCTGTCGTCGTAGGTGTACCGCTCGGTCCAGCCGGGGGCGTGCACGGCGGTGATCCGGCCGAGCGGGTCGAGGTCGAACGTACGGGAGCGGGAGGAGGGACGGCGGGCGGGAGCGCCGCCCGGCGCGCCGGACTCGGCGCGCCCTGCGTGCCCGGCACCTCCGGCCTGGTCGGCATCCCCGCGGTGGTCGGCATGCCCGGCGTGCTCGGTGATCGCCGTCAGGCGGCCGTCGGCGCGGTAGCGGTACGAGCGGCCGGTGACCGTCCGGCGGCCCGCGGTGACCTGGTGGGTGTCGAGCCGTCCGGCGCCGTCCCAGGTGGAGGTCATGGTGAGGGTGTCGCCGAAGACGCGGGCGAGTTCGCGGCCCGCGGCGTCGTGGTGGAACTCGACCTGCCGGTCGCCGGTGGTGAGGCGGACAGGCAGGCCGTCGTCGCCGTAGTGGTACGTGGTGACGTGGCCGGTCGGGGTGGTGCGGCGGACCCGGCGGCCGAGCTCGTCGTAGCCGTAGACGATCGGCCGGCCGTCGACGAGCTCCGTGCGCACCCGCCCGCAGCGGTCGTACTGGTAGCGGAGTTCGCCGTCCGGGCCGACCGCTTCCAGGAGGCGGCCCGCGCGGTCGTGGGCGTACGTGGTGATCCGGCCGTCGACGTTCTTGCTCAGCACCTGTCCTAGCGGGTCGCGGGCGAAGGCGATGGTGCCGCCGAGGGCGTCGACGCGTTCGGCGAGCCGGCCCGCCGCGTCCACCCGGTAGTGCAGGGTACGGCCGTCGAAGTCGGTCTCGGAGACGATGTTGCCGACCGCGTCGTACGAGTAACTCCAGCTCAGACCTTGGGCGTTGGTCACCCGGGTGAGCCGGAGGTCGCGGTCGTGCTCGAAGGTGTACCGGGCGCCGTCCGGCCGGGTGGTGGTCAGCGGGAGGTCGAAGTCGGTGTACGTGTACCGGGTGACGGCGCCCGAAGCGTCGGTGTGGCTCAGGCAGTTGCCCTCGCCGTCGTAGGTCCAGGACTGGACGGCGCCGTCCGGGGCGGTGCGCCGGGCGAGCTGTCCGTCGGGGGTCCACGCCAACTCGGTGACGGATCCGGTGGGTTCGGTGACCCGGACGGGGCGGCCGAGTCCGTCGCGCTCGGTGCGGGTCGTCGCGCCGCGCGGGTCGGTCACGGCGACGGTACGCCCCGCCGCGTCGCAGACCACCCAAGTGGTGCGGCCGAGGGCGTCGGTGACGGAGGTGAGCCGGCCCGCCTCGTCGTAGCGGGACCGGGTGGTGCGCCCGGCGGGATCGGTGACCTCGGTGCGGTTGCCGCGCTCGTCGTGGGCGTACCGGGTGCGTCCGCCGTCCGGGCCGACGACCTGCACCGGGAATCCGGACTCGTCCCGCTCGAAGCGCAGTTCGGTGCCGTCCGGGCGGACGGCGGCGGTCATCCGGCCGTCCTGGTCGTGGTGGAAGGTGTGGGTGGCGCCGAGCGGGTCGGTGCGGGACAGCAGGTTGCCGTCCGGGTCGTGGCGGAAGCGGGTGGTGTGGCCGAGCGCGTCGGTGGTGGCGACGATCTGACAGCCAGGTCCGACGACATGCCGGGTGACGCGGCCGTCCGCCGTGGTGAGGACCGTCGTGCGGTGGCCGGTGGCGGGGTCGGGGCCGCCGTAGGCGAGGGTGATCTGGATGTGGCCCGCGGCGCCGCCCTCGGCGATCACCCGGTCGTGGTCGTCGTACACGTAGTCGTAGCGGCAGCCGTTGGAGTCGATCCAGTCGACGACCCGGTGCCGCTCGTCGTAGTGGAAGGTGGTGACGGCGCCCGACGGCCGGGTGACGGTGGCGAGTTCGCCGTCCTGGTAGCCGTACGCCATCAGCGGCAGGTCCGTGCCGCCCGGGCCCGCCCCGGTGAGCGCAAGGGTGGCGATCCGGCCGTCGGCGGTGCCGAGGGTGAGCTGGTGCCCCGCCGAGTGGGTGAGGGCCAGCGGGAGCCCGTCGGCGGCGCGGTCGACGGTGACGCTGTGCCCGTTGGGTTCGGTGACGGTGGTCAGCCAGGCGGTGCCGTCACCGCCGGGGGCCGTACCGGACGTCGTACCGGGTCCGGCTGCGGAACCGGGCGCCGTACCGGGTCCGGCACCGGATCCGACAGCCGGTCCGGGTCCGGCACCGGCCGGGGCCGTGAAGCGGCGCACCAGGCCGGTCAGCGGGTCGGTGATCGTGTAGTCGCCGTCGGTCTCGCGGGCGAGCCGCGCGCGGATCCGGCCGCGCCCCGGCCCGGTCGGCACGCCCGGCGCGGGGTGCGGATAGGGGACGAGCAGTCCGTCCGCCGTGATGTGCAGGACTCCGGCGGCGTCGACCGTCAGCCGCTCGTCGACGGTGGACGACCAGGCGGCGCCCAGGAACCGGCCGGTCGCGGTGCCGGACTCGGTGCGCCGGGTGAACAGCAGCGGCAGGATGCCCGCGATCTCGACATCGGTCTGGGGCAGGAACATCCGGCCGGTGGCGAGGTCCACCGGGTCGGTGTCGTCGATGAGACGCTCGCCGTCCGGGCGGCGGTGGGTGCCGTCGGGGGCGTCGTCGAGCAGCCGCCGCAGACGGGCCGCCTCGGCCGCCTCCTCGGCGAGCCTGACGCCCTTCACGGCGCCGCCGCCACCGCCGGTGGCGACGGTCAGGGCGAGGTCGGGGATCAGCCGTCCGACGCCCTCGGACGGGTCCTTCATGAAGTCCTTGACCATCGTCGTGGCGGTGCCCACAGGGTCGTTGGCGGCGACCACGAGTCCGGCGGCGAGGCTGTTGAGGGAGGTCGCGTACTCGGCCGGGTGGGTGAGGTTGTACGGGTCCATCGGGTTGACCGAGCGGACGAAGTTCAGGATGCCCGCGGTGCCCTTGATGATGCCGCCGCCGAAGTGGTCGCCCATGAGCTGGAATTCCTCGGCGCCGTCGCGCACCTGCTCGGCGTACGAGGGCTTCTTCGGCGCCATGTCACGGGCGGCGCGGACTGCCGAACGCGCGGTCTCCGCCGCCGAGTTCCGCTGCCTGCGGGCCTCGGCGAGGATGTCCTGCGCCTCCTTCATCAGCTGCTTGCCGGGGTCGTCGAAGGTCGCGGCCGGGCGCGGCGGCAGGGTCTTCGGGTCGCGCTTGTCGGACGGCTGGGCGTTGTAGTGGTCGACGGCCTTGTTGTAGTCGTCGACCCGCTTGCGCTGGGCCTCCGCTGCGCCCTCGGACGCCTTGGTGCCCTGCTTCCACTTGTCGATGGCGGTCTGTGCCTGGTCCTGCGCCCAGGTGACGGTGTCGGCGAAGGACTCCAGGGCGCCGAGCGCCTTGGCGGTGGCGTCGGAGGCGGCGAACCACTTGGGCGGCTGGGTGGCGACCGCCGTCCGCAGGGCCTCGGCGGTCGCGCCCTTCAGGTCGGTGGAGCCCAGGCCCTTGATGCCGGTGCCCGCGCTCTCGAAGGCCGCCTCGAAGGCGCGGAGCTTGTCGGCGGTCGCGTTGATCTTGGACGCGCTGCCGTAGATCAGTTTCGTCTTGTCCTCGGTCTGCCCGAGGTCCATCTCGCCGACCTCGGCGCCCATCCGGTTGGCGAGCGACCTGGACTGCTCGCGCACCCAGTCCGCGCCGGACTCCCAGCCGACGTCCTCCAGCCGGTCGGCGGTCCAGTTGCCGACGTCCTCGACCCGGTTGCCGACCCATTCGACACCGTCCTCGACCGCGTCCTCGATGACGTCGGGCGTGATGTCGCTGATGAAGTCGCCGATTCCCACGATCAGTTCCCCTCGGGGCGGTCCTGTCGTGCCGCCCGCTCCTGCGGCGACGGGCCGAAGGTGTCGTCGACGGCACGGTCGAAGGTGTCCTGGTCGACGCCCAGGAGTTCGTTGAGGATCCGCGACTGGCGGCCGCCGTTGCCCTCGGTGAGCAGGGTGCGGCCGGTGTCCTTCCAGGTCTGGCCCATGTCCTGACCGGCCTTCTCGAACGACTGGGGGCTCCAGTCCGGGTCGAGGGCGTCGGGGGTGAAGATGTCGCCCCAGTCCTGCCGGGCGATCTCGTCCTCGCTCGCGTGCGGGTTGCCGCCCATCAGGGAGTTGGCGCCGACCTTGAGCGTGCCCTCGATGTACTGGTCGTGCTCCCACTGGGTGCCGGCGGCGAGCCCGAGCCGGTTGGCGAGCTGGCTGGCGTCCCGTACGAGAGCCCGCACGCCCCATTCCCAGCGCTCGCAGAAGTCCTCGAAGTCCACCGAGAGCCCGTGGTGTCCGGCCTCCATCCCGGTCATCGCGAGTTCGGAGAAGCCCTTGCCCATCACCGATCCGGTGGAGCCGCCGAGATCACCGAGCGCGTCGATGGTGGCGCCCACGCCCTTGGTGAACTTCTCGACGGAGGCTTTGTCGAAATGGAGTTCCGCGCCGTCATCGCCCATCGGGGCGCTCCGTCCCTCGGTCCACCGGTTCATCGGTTCGTCGGTTCGTCGGTCCCCCGGGGTGCTCCTCCACTCGGTCCACGGCGGCCTCGTCCGGCACGATGCCGACGACCGGTGGGAAGAACATCGAGCCGTCCTCGGTGGCGATGTCGACGGCGAGCCCGGCGGGCTCCCCCAGCGACGGCACGATCTCGTCGACGATCCGCGCGCCGAGCAGCGCCGCGAAGTCCCAGGGGTGGTCGCCCGGCCCGTGGCGGAGCGCGAAGCGGGCGAGCGCGGCCCGGTCGGTGAACCCGCAGATCCAGCGGACACCGCCCGCCCGCACGGACCACAGACCGCCGTCGGCGATCGGCACGAGGAGCACCGAACGCCGCATCTCACCGACGAGTTCGCGGGGGTCGTCCCCGCCCCGCCTGCGTTCGGCGATGCGCTCGGCCAACGCGGTGCCCGGTCCTCCCACGGCCCCTCCCGTTCCCGTACGCGTACATGTACGCGCGCCCGCGCCGTGCCGTGCCGTGGGCCGACCCGCTACAGCTCGGGGCTTGTTGCTGTGGCTTGTTTACTACACACGGCAGGACGCGCACAGCGGGACGGCAGTTCCGCACCCGACGGAGGGGGCATTAGTCGGGGCCGGATGCGGGCCGGAGGCGGAGTCGATCTCGGGGCCGGTCGCGGGACCGGATGCGGGGCAGGTCGCGGGGTCAGTCGCGGGGCACGTACTCCAGCGCGCTGCCCATCTCAGGGCTGCCGTCCTCGTTCGGCTTGCCGAGGAATCCCCAGCCCACCTGGTGCACGCTCTCGTCCGGGTCCACCTGCACCAGCTCGGCCCATCGGCTCAGGGTGAGGGGACCCGTACGGGAGAAGATCGGGTCGATGACCAGGACGCCGTCGGTGGTGGTGACCGAGGCCGCCACATGGTGGTTCCACTGGTGCTCCGCGTGCAGCCGTCCGCCGGGCGGGGTGGCCCACTGCTTGGCGAGGTGGTGGCTGGCGAGCGTCGGGTCGGCATCGGCGATGGCGAGGCAGATGGCGTGCGCGCGGTACTCGCAGCCGTCCTGGCCGACCTCGCCGGTCACATTGGCGAACGCCTGCTGGAGCCGCGGCCACAGGGCCTCGACGGTCTCGGTGGTCGGCGGGCCCGCGTCGGGGAACGCCTCGGCGAGATAGTCGAGCTGGTCCTTGAGCCGGGCCAGATAGGAGGTCTTGACCTTGCCGTCCGGTTCCGCGCCGACCAGCCGGATGGCCTCGCGCAGCGATTCCGCCGACCGCATCGGGGCGAGACCGACCAGGAGGGTGAGGATCCTGTGCTTGCTCTCGGCGAGCTCGACGACGCTTTCGTCGGCACCCTGCTCGTCCATCCTCTCAAGGAGCCTGACCGTTTTGGACTGCTGTTCCCGCAGCCACCCCACGTTCTCCGGCGGGAACGGCTCCACGAGTTCCTCCTCCGAGGAGTACTCCTCGGCCTCGGACTCCTCCGATTCGGAATCCGACGATGCGGACTCCTCCGATGCGGACTCCTCCGATTCGCTGGACGACGACGTCGCGGCAAGCCGCTTCTCCTCGCCCTCCCTGCCCGGGGAATTCTCCCGCTTGCGCTTGTCGCCCGCCGCCTCCATGCGCTGGATCACGGCGGTGACGGCGGCGTTCCCCGCGCTCCGCTGCAAGGCAAGCAGACCGGTGGGCTCCGCCCCGGATCCCGTGATGGGTCCCGTCATGGATCCCGCGACGGGTCCCGGGACGGCGCGGTCCCGCGTACGGGCCTCGTCCTGTGTCTGTGCGGAGTCACGAGCCGAACGGCGCATCACTCACTCCCTTCCCCCGAACCCGCCGTACGACGGTGGCCTTCGCGTTCCGCCCGGCATCCTGACGGGCGGCCGGACCGGCCGTCGCCGCCCGGAAGGGCAGACCCGGGGGCAGTGCGGGGGGGGCAGTCCCGGGGAGGGAGCGGGCGGGCGTCAGCACGAGGGCCGGGGGGCCAGATCGGGGAAGAGCGACCGCCATTGGTCGGGGTCCACGGCGAGCGGGTGGGTCGCGCACATCCGCCGGTGGACCGCGTCGGTGTCGCGGTCCAGGAGGTAGGTGTACGACGTGCCGCGGGCGTTGTCTCTGTCCGGCTCCATCAGGAGGAACGGGCTGTTCGCGGGCAGGGTCACCCTCTTGGCCGTCGTCAGGGTCACCACCGCGGGCGTCACCCACCGGCCGTCCTGAGCGACGTCCCACATGCGCAAGGGGCTTGCGGTGAGCACCCGGGCCCGCTCCCCGGCGCCGCCTCCGTGGGACTCGACGCTCGTGATCCGGCGGTCGAAGCGCATGGTGTGCACCGGCTTCCCGGTGCGCGGGTCGAGGAGCCGTACGGTGCCGTCCGCGAGCGCGGTGGCGAGAAGGGTGCCGCCGTGGCCGTCGGTGACCGGGGTGTAGCCGCCGGGAGCGGCGGCGAGGGTACGGGCGATCCTGGGGCGGCGCGGGTCGGTGAGGTCCCAGACGTCCGCCCGGTCGCCGACGTGGTCGGTGATGAGGCTGCCGCTCGCGGGCAGGTAGGCCGCCGATCCGGCCGCGGCGTCCCGCAGCGGCCGGTCGAGCCGTACCGGCCGCGCGGGATCGGTCAGGTCCCAGAGCCGCAGGTCGTCGTGGGCGCCGTCGGGGTCGAGGGCCTCCGTGGTCGCCAGGACGCGCGGGCCCACGAAGAGCATCGTGGCGGACAGCGCGGCGGGCGCCGCCGTGACGGTGCCGCGCCGCAGCGGCCTGCGGGGGTCCCGTACGTCCCAGAGCTCCGCGCGGTCGCCGGGCGAGGCCGCGACGGCGAGGAGCGTGCCGTCGGGGGAGAAGGCGGTCTCCACGTCCTGTCCCCGCACCGGTATCTCGGGGCCGGGGACCGGGGGTCCCGCGCCGCCGAGGTCCCACATCCGGAAGGCGTGGTCCTGGCCGCCCCGCCACCGGTGGCCGAGCAGCAGGGGCCGGTCCCGGCCGGGCAGGAACGCCTTCGCCTCCCAGCCGGCCGGGGCGGTGAACCGCAGCCGGGGCGCGGTGCCCTTGCCGGTGTCGGCGGGCTTCAGGTCCCACACCCGGGACACCCGGCCGGTGGCGCCGCTGTCGGGCCGGTCCTCGCCGGTGACGACGTACCGGCCGTCGCGGCTGACCGCGCGGGTGCCGGGCGGCGGGGACTCCACGGTGCCGGGCAGCCCGAGCGCGGGTGCCTCGCCGGGCCACAGCCGCACGTTCCCGCCGACGTCGCCCACCGCGAGGTACCCGCCGTCGGGGCTGTAGGCCACCGCCCGCACCGGTTCACCGCCGGGCACAAGGCCGCGTTCGGCGGTGGAGGCGAGGAGTTCCGGATCCGCGCCGCCGCCGACCGCGCGAGTACGGCCACCGCCTCCGCTCGCGCTGGAGTCGGCGGCGGCGAGCAGCTCGCCGTCGGGGCGGAAGCTGAGCGACGGCAGCCCGTCGCCGTACGACCAGGTGTCGTCGAACGTGTCCGAGCCCTTGATCCGGTCGAGGCGTCCGTCGGCCCCGACCCGCCACCAGGCCATCGCGTTCCCGCCGCCGGTCGCGACCAGCAGCGGGCGGGCGGGGTGGAAGGCGACCGCCATGACGGAGGTGGCGGTGGCGGTGCTCCGGAGGGCGGGCGCGGTGAGGGTACGGACGTCCCAGATCCGCACCTGCGCGGGGGTGCCGCCACGGGCGGACGCGGCCCTGGCGGGGCGGTCCGCCGAACTGCCGTCGCCTCCACCGCCGTTGTCTCCATCACCGCTGCCCGAGATGCCGTTGCCGGTCGCCAGGAAGCGTCCGTCGTGGCTGAAGGAGACCGCGACGAGATCGGTTGCGGCGACCTGCCGGTCGACGAGTTCGCGCGGGGCCGTCGGGTCGGACACGTCCCAGAGCCGGAGCCGCCCGTCCGCGCTGCCGCCGGCCAGCGTGCGGCCGTCGGGCGAGAAGGCGAGCGCCCGCGCGGCACCACGGGACAGCGTCAGCCGTCCGACGCGGCGCGGCTTCGCGGGGTCGGCGGTGTTCCAGAGGGCGAGTTCGCCCTGGGTGAGGGTGGCGAGCAGCGGGTCGCGGGGGTGGAAGGCGATCGGCGCGGAGTCACGCACGTCCGACAGGACCGCGCCGGAGCGGGGGACGTTCGGCCGTGTGACGTCCCAGAGCTGGATCCGGCCACCGGCCTGGCTGGTGGCCAGGACCTTGCCGTCGGCCCGGTACGCGAGGGCGACGACCGCGCGCCGTACGTCGCCCGGCAGGTCGACCTGGGCCCGCGTGGTGTACGCGGCGTACAGGCTGGAGCGCGTCTCGCCGGTCTGCGCGGTGCGGTACGCGGCGAGGCTGAGCCGCAGCGCGGTCTGCGGGTCGTGCGGGCGCATCGTGTCGGCCTGGGCGGCCAGCCGGTTGGCGATGAGGACGGTCTCCCGGGCCTCGGCGTCCCGTTGGGAGGAGCGTGCGGCCACGGCGAAGGTCCCGGCGAGGACCGCGAGCACGGCGACCAGGGCGGTGACGACCGTACGGACGCGGCGTGCTGCGGTCTCGGCCCGCCCGCTGGCCCGCAGGAAGTCCTGCTCGACGGTACGCAGTCCCGCGCCGCCGCCGATGGCCTCACCGGCCAGCAGGGCCCGGGCGGCGGCGAGTTGGTCACCGCGATAGAGGCCGCTGTCGGGGCGGCCCGCCTCGTGCCACGTGTCGGCGGCGTCGCCGACCCGGCGTTGGAGCAGCAGGCGGAGCCGGTCCTCCCGGATCCAGTCACGCAGCCGTGGCCAGCCGTGGAGGAGCGAGTCGTGGCAGAGCTGGGCCTCGCCCCGGTCGAGCACGACGAGACGTGCGGCGACGAGGAGTTCGAGCAGGTCACGGTCGGTGAGGTGGGGGGAGGTCGGGGCCGGGGACGGGGATGGGGACGGGGCGGCGTCCGGGGCGGGGGTTGCGGCTGCGCGCAGGTCCGGGGACAGGGTCGGGGCCTGGGCCTGGGCCTGGGCCGAGGGCGGAATCAGGGCGGGGACGGGTAGTCGGCGGCGGGCCGCGCTTCCGTCGGCGTCGACGAGCGTCACCATGCGCAGCAGAAGAGCGCGCAGGCGGTCCCGCCCGGCGGGTTCGAGGGCGTCGTGGAGTGCGTCGGCGACCCGGGCCACCGAGCGCCGGATGCCGCCGGACGCCTCGTACCCGGTGAAGGTGAGCAGGGTGCCGCGCCGCCGGGTCCAGGTCTGCTGGAGGACGTGCGCCAGGAACGGCAGGGCCGCCGCGCCGCCCTCGCCCGCCGTCTCCTGCCGCAGTTCGCGCAGCATGTGCTCGGCGAGTCCCGTTTCGAGGCGCAGCCCGGCGTGTGCGGCGGGGCGCTCGATCGCGGTGCGCAGTTCGTCGTCGGTCATGGCCGTCACGGTGAACTGGCCGGTCCGTACGATCCGGGCGAGGCGGGGCTCCCGCAGGCACGGGCCGTAGAAGTCGGCGCGCAGGCCGAGCACGATACGGGGGCCGGTGGCCGGGTCGGCGCCCGCGAGCGCGCGGACGAACAGCTCGCGCTCCTCGGTGTCCGTGCAGGCGGTGAAGATCTCCTCCAGTTGGTCGACGATGAGGACGTCCGGCCGTCCTTCGCCGTCGAACCGGCCTGCGCCCAGCTCCCGTTCGACCTCGGCGAACGGCCGGTGGACCGCCGCCGCCCACTGCTCCACCAGAGCACGGAAGGGCCGCGCGCCCGGCCCCGGCACCAGCAACACCCGCCCCGTATCCCGCTCTTCGAGACCCGCCACGAGCCCGGCCCGCAGCAGCGACGACTTGCCCGCGCCGGACGCGCCCACCAGGACGACGGGCCCGCTCCCCCGCTCGGACCACACCCGGTCGAGCAGGCTGCGGGTCAACTCCTCCCGTCCGAAGAAGAGATGGCGCTGCTCGGGCAGGAAGGGACGCATTCCGGGGTACGGGCAGGGCCCGGTGTCGACGGGCGCGGCGGGTGCGTCGGGGTCGTCCGGTGGGGCGGGGTCGTCGGGTGCGGGGTCCGCGTATCCGGGGTTGCGGGTGACGACGAGGTCGGCGGCCCGGCCGACGCCGTCGGCGAAGGGGCGGGCGGGGCCGCCCTGGAAGCGCCGGTCGAGGATCCGGTAGAGGTCGAGCAGGGTGAGCCAGCGCGGCCCGCCCGGATCGCCCGCGGTCAGTACGCGGATCAACTCGCCCGAGAAGAGGGTGTGTTCCTGTCCGACTGGGGCGAACGAGGCCGCGTAGTGGGTGGCGGAGGCGAGCAGGAAACTGCCGTCGGGGCGGGCGGAGGCGTACGGATCGCGCGGGATCTCGCTCCGGGCGGCCTGGGCCCGGCCGGAGAAGCAGCAGTCGAGGACGACGACGGTGCGGGCCGCCGCGTCACCGAGCAGATGGCGGATCTCGGCGTACGGGACGGCGGTGACGGTGTCGTCGGCGGTCGCCGTGGCGGCGGTGGCCAGATACAGCTGTCGGCCGGGGCCGAGCAGCCCGTGCCCCACGAAGCAGAACAGGACGGCGCCGCCCTGGGCCCGGTCGACCGCGGCCCGCACGGCGGCGAGCACCTGTGTCGGTCCCTCGGGGTCGATGAGCTCGGTCACCCGCCCGGCCATGCCGCAGTGGTCGCGCAGCACCCGCGCGAGCTCGCGGGCGGAGCGGGCGGCGCTCGGCAGGTCGGCGAGCCGCGCAGCGGGTCCGGCCCCGGAACCGGCCCCGGCCCCGGATCCGCAGCCGTCCGCGCCCCCTTGCCGCCCGGTGCCGACGACGACGGCGTGACAGTCGGCCCCGGCGAGATCCCCCCACGCCCCGGCCATGGTTCAGCGGCCGTCCGGCGCGGTCGGCGCCGCGGGTCCGGCGGAATCGGTGGGCCCTGTGCGATCGGTGGGGTCGGTGGGACCGGCATCGCCCGGGTCGCCGGGGAGCTCCGGTGCAGGCGCCGGTCCTGGTACAGGCCCCGGTTCCGGTGCCGGAGCCGGTCCCGGAGCCGGCCGTGCGGGGCCCGCCTCCAGTGCCCGGGCGACCCGCTCCGCGACGTCGCCGCTGCTCTCGGGGGTGAGACCCCGTACCCCGTCCGAGGTCACGACGACCTGAGTGCCGTCGGGGCGGGTGATGGTCACGGTCTGGCTGCCGCGCCGGGTCTGCAGCCAGGCCACCACACCGGCCGCCAGGGTCACCGTGAGGCCGCCGGGTTCCAGGAGCAGCGCGACGAGTTCGCCGAGCCCGCCCATGGCACCCGGTTCGGGGACCGGCGTCGGAGCGCGGCCCACCCGGTCGCGGAGCGCGGGCTCACCGCGCAGCCACTCGCGCAGGTCGAGGGTTTCCGCACCCGTGTCCCGGCCGTCCGGGCCGCTGACCTCAAGGGTGATCCGCACGAGACCTCCGCACCGCCGTGTCGCCCTGCCCCTGCCCGTACCCCTGTCCGCCCCCCTGTCCGCACCCCTGCCGGATCCGGACGCGGCTCGGCCGCTTCGACGGGTTCGGTGGGACGACAGGGGCTCCCGAGGTTACGTCCCCAAGCACCCTTGTTCCAGGGGGATTTCGGCCTCGGTCGATCACGGGGACGTGGACCGATGGCCTCCGCCACAGGGCCGTACCGGCCACCGCCTACCGGCCGCCCACCGCTTCCGCCACGTCCGGCGCCGCCCCCGCGTCACGGGCCCCGGCGCGCTCCCGGCCCCACGCGGCCAGCGGCGCGAGGGCGGCGTTGAGGCGAGCGCCGTCCGGCGTCAGCGCGTACTCGACGCGCGGCGGCACCTCGTCGTACGAGACACGGTCGACGACGCCGTCCGCCTCCATCTCGCGCAGGTGCGAGGCGAGGACCTTCTCGGTGATGCCGGGCAGCAGTCGGCGCAGCTCGCCGAAGCGGCGGCACGGGTGCTCGTGGAGCGCCCAGAGGATCAGCACCTTCCATTTCCCGCCGATCACCTCCATCGCGGTGTCGATCCCGCAGACGTGTCCGTCCGGCGTGCCGGGCCGGTTGACCGTCGCCATGTTCCCCGCTCCCTCCCGGCGGTCCCGCCCGCCGTCCCGCAGGCCGGTGGGTGCACCCGTGCACCCCCGCTGACCTGCTCACTCACCCCAGGGTAACCGCCTACTCCGAAGTGCGTACTTGATCATCACGGAGCCTGCGGAGAGCCTGGTCGACATGACAACGACCCCTGGGGGACACACCCCCGAGAAGACCTCCGTCAGCCTCCTGGGCCTCGGCTCGATGGGTACCGCCCTTGCCCGTGCCTGGCTCGCCGCCGGCCATCCGCTCACCGTCTGGAACCGCACTCCGGCCCGCGCCACGGCGCTCACCGCCGAGGGGGCGCGGGTCGCGGACTCCGCCGCGGCGGCGGTCGCGGCGAACTCCCTGGTCGTCCTCTGCCTCCTGGACGACGCCTCGGTGGCCGAGGCACTCGCCGACGCCGACCTCACAGGCAAGGACCTGGTGAACCTGACCACGAGCACCCCTGCGGAGGCCCGGGCCCGGGCCGAATGGGCCCGCGAGCGCGGTGCCCGCTACCTGGACGGCGGGATCATGGCGGTCCCGCCCATGGTCGGGGTGCCGGAGGCCGGGGGTTACGTCTTCTACAGCGGCTCGCGCGCGCTGTTCGAGCGGCACCAAGCGGTTCTGGCCGTCCCGGTCGGCACGACGTACGTCGGAGCGGACCCCGGTTTCGCGGCGCTGCACGACGTGGCCCTGCTGAGCGCGATGTACGGGATGTTTGCCGGGGCGGCGCACGCCTTCGCGCTGATCCGCCAGGAGGACATCGACCCCACGGCGTTCGCCCCGCTGCTCGCCGACTGGCTGACGGCGATGGCCCCTTCGGTCCACCAGACCGCCGCACAGCTGCGCGACGGCGACTACACCCGGGGCACGGTGTCACCCCTCGCCATGCAGGTGGCTGGCACGCCGACCTTCCTGAGCACCGCCGAGGGGCAGGGCGTCAGCCCTGAACTGCTCACGCCCTACTTCGCGTTGATGCGACGCCGCCTTACCGAGGGCGGCAGCCCGGACGAGGACCTGACGGGGGTGATCGACCTGCTGGTGCGGCCCTGAGCGGAAATGCGATCGACAACTCCGCCGGTGAGGGCGTTGGCTGGCCGGCATGTCAGAACTGCGTACCGACCGTCTCCTGCTGCGCCGCTGGCAGGAGTCCGACCTCGAACCGTGGGCGGCGATGAACGCCGACCCCGAAGTCCGGGAACACCTGGGAGAATTGCTCACGCGGGAGCAGAGCGATGCCACGGTGGCACTCATGCGGGCCGCGTTCGACGAGCGCGGCTTCGGGTGGTGGGCGCTCGAAGCGCGGGAGACCGGTGAGTTCCTCGGCCGGGCCGGCCTGGACCGGGTGGACGAGGGGATGCCGTTCTCGGGGGTGGACATCGGGTGGCGGTTGAGGCGTGCGGCGTGGGGCCACGGTTATGCCACCGAAGCAGCCCTGGCCTGCCTGGCGTTCGGCTTCGAGACCCTCGGCCTCTCGGAGGTCGTCGCGTCGACGACCGTCGACAACGTCCGCTCCCAGGCGGTGATGCGCCGGATCGGCATGACCCGGGATCCGGCCGACGACTTCGAGGACCCGACCGTGCCCGAAGGGCCACTGCGCCGGTGCGTGCTGTACCGGGCGGCCGCTCACGCACCGACGCCGGGCGGGTCCTGCGGCTGAGCCCACGCGCCCGGAGACGGGAACCGGCCGGACAGCGTCCATCAGGGACCTTGGTCCCGGCGGTGCGGGGCGTTTCTCGCGGGGCAGGGCAGCGTCCACCGGGTGCGCAGCACCGCCTCCGCCCTCCCCAGCACCTCAGCCGAGGTCGAGGGCGTTGGGCAGGCCCAGGCGGTAGCGCAGCCGGTCGTGGCGCTTGAGGCCCTCCAGCTCCGGCGGCCGGAAGAGCGGCTGGACCGTGCAGCGGGCGGCGGTGGAACCGGTGCGGTCGAGCAGGGCGTTGACGGCCTGCCGGGCGGAGGCGTTGGCGCCCTCCATGGTGGCGAGGTCGATGTCGACGGCCACGTAGTCGCCCGCGAGGAAGAAGTTCGGGATCCTGGTGGCGGCCTTCGGCCGGTTGTGGAAGGTGCCGACCGGGTGGACGAGGAGCTGGTCCTCGTTGGTGGGGTTCGGCGTGCCGAGGCCGTCGACGCCCGGGTCGAGGAACCAGGAGTGCAGCGCGCCGTCCTTCAGGACGGTCCGCCCGGTGTCGTTGAACGCCGCCTTCAGCTGCGCCCACACCTCGCGGGCGACCTCGGTACGGGTGCACTGCTTGGCGGTCTTCCCGTACAGGATCCCGGGCCTGTCCCACTCCGAGATGTCCACCGACAGGCAGTCGACGACGGCGCCGTCCCCGTAGTCGGCGGCGAAGTCGCGGGCCGGCCAGTGCCGGGCCTGCTGAATGGCCGTCAGGGACCAGGGCGAGTCGATGCAGTTGGCGTGTCCGGCGAGCAGCGGGGCGCGTTCGGTGAGGTAGAACTGGATGCCCGTCATCCAGTCGGTCTCCAGCGCGTCGCAGCGCGCCAGTTGCGGGTCCGCGGCGCGCAGGGCGGCCGTCCAGGTGCGCCGGGCGTGCTCGACCGGCATCGCGGAGACGTAGTGGTCGGCGGTCACGGTACGCCGTACGCCCTGCGGGTCCTCGACGGCGACCGCGCCGATCCGCCCGGCCCCGGCGTCGTACGTCACCTCGCGCACGGTCCAGCCCACCTTGAACTCGACGCCGAGGGAGGCGAGATGGGTGACCCAGGGGTCGATCCACGCCTCGTTGGTGGGCAGGTTGAGGATCCGGTCAAGGGGCCCGTCGGCGCCCCGGCCCAGGGCGTTGAAGGCGAACGCCTCAAGCAGGGTGGCGACCGTGCGGGTGCTGGCCTCCTCGGCCTTGGTGGCGACGATGTTGCGGGTCAGGCCGACGGCGAGGATGCGCTGGTAGTCGTAGCTCATCCGCGCGGCCCGCAGGAACTCCCACCAGGGCGTCCGCTCCCAGGTGTCGTTGCGCCGCTCGTCGCAGCTGGTCAGGAAGACGAGGAAGCGGTCGACGAAGTACGCGGCCTCGTGGAGCGGGATGGAGCGGGCGGTGTCGAGCAGCCCGGCGAGGGCGGCGCGGATCTCGTCCAGGGTGAGCTCGGCCGGGCGGTGCCCCGGCCACGGCAGCGGGATGCGCAGGTCCTCGCGGCCGGTGCGGGCGAAGGACATCTCGGCGGGGGCGACCAGATTGCCCCAGACGCCGTCGGGGTTCCCGGGGAACGGGATGCGCCGCATGGTGTCGGGGAGGTTGTGGTAGATGCCCGGGATGAAGCGGAAGCCGTGCTCGGCCGGGAGGGCTCTTCTGCCGCCGCGCGCGCTGTCCGGCACGTCCATCGAGCGGGCCTTGCCGCCGAGCGCCCGGCGCTCGTAGACGGTGACGCGGAAGCCGCGTTCGGCCAGTTCATGCGCGGCGGTGAGGCCCGCGACCCCGCCGCCGAGCACGGCCACGGACGGCGCCTGCCGCGGTTCGGCCGCTTCGGCCGGTGCGGCGGCGAGCCCGACCGCCCCTACCGCGGCCGCCCCGGTCGCGGCGGCGGCGCCCGCCACGAAGGTGCGCCGTGAGCTGCCCGTACGGTCCATGCCTCAACCCCTTTACCGGCGGTAACCCGATCTCCGACGCAGGAGCATAGGGGTGGACCCCGACCCCTGGAAGGCGAGTGCGGGGCACCGTACGGGGATGGCGTGATCCGGACCCCGAACGGCGGCGACGCGGTGGTGGGCGTGCGGGGTGAGCGCGGTCGACCGGGCAGCGAGGCGGCCGGGCGGAGCCGCCCGGACCGGGCAGGGCCGGGGGCGCGAATGGCGCCCGTCGGAGTGGCTGGTTCCGTGAGGGCGGCGGGGTGGCCGGTACGGAGAGGGCGGGGGCGCGGGTGACGCGGAGGGGGCGCGGGTGGCGCGCGCTAGCTCTGACGCCCCGAGGCGCCGGCCGGACCGTCCGGCCCTCCCAGTCCGTCCGGCCCTCCCAGTCCGTCCGGCCCTCCCAGACCGGCCGGGTCGGCCGACCCGTCGGGGCGGAGCACCCGCCGTACCGCCGCGCGCAGCCACCGGTGCGCCCCGTCGGCGGTGTGCCGGGGATGCCAGGCCATCGCGATCGTCAGCGGGGGCAGCGGCACGGGTACGTCGAGCAGGCGCAGGCCCAGGGCGCGCGCGGCCTCGTCGAGCGGGGAGGCGGGTTCGCCCGGCCGGGCGGTGGGCACCAGGCAGACGACGTCGCCGACCGCGGCGAGCGCCATGGCCGCCAGGTGCCCCGGCAGGACCGCGCCGACGCGACGGCTGAGCCCCCGCTCCGCGAGGGCGGCGTCGAGCGGGCCGGTGAAGCGGCCCCGGCGGCTGACCGCCACATGGTCGGCGGCGGCGAGCCGGGCGGCGGTCAACGGCCCCTCGGTGAGCGGGTGTCCGGACCGGACCGCGGCCGCCATCCGTAGCGTGACCAGCTCCTCCACCCGCGTCTCCGGGTCGACGTGGTCGACCGCCCCGACCTCCAGATCGATCCGGCCCTCGCGCAGCGCCGGGCCCGCCTCCCACTCCTCCCCCAGCACCCGCAGGGTGACGCCCGGCGCCTGCCGCCGGGCGAGACCGAGCAGCCCGGGCGCGAGCGCCGCGCCGACCAGGTCGGTGGCCTGCACGGTGAAGGTGCGCCGCAGCGCGGCGAGATCGGTGCCGCCGCTCGGCGTGAGCAGCGCCGCGAGCCCGCGCACCACCGCGGCGGCCTCGTCACGCAGCGCCTCGGCGCGGGGCGTCGGGACCATCGCCTGCCCGGCCCGTACCAGCAACGGATCCTGGAGCACCCGGCGCAGCCGCGCCAGGGTACGGCTCATCGCGGCCGGTGAGGTGCGCAGCCGCTCGGCTGCCTTGGTGACGCTCTGTTCGGCGAGGAGGGCGTCGAGGGCGACGGCGAGGTTGGCGTCGAGACCGGAGTCGGGACGGGCGTGGTGTTCCGGGTTCGGGGCGGGGCTGAGGCTCGGGTTGGGGCTGAGGCTCGGGTTGGGGCTGAGGCTCGGGCCGGGGCTGGGGCTGTTCATGGGCTCCTCATCAGCGTCATTCCGATCCGGGCAAGGATCAGTTGCCGAAGTTCCCATTGTGGCAAAGGGGTTGGGGTTCGCACGATGGAGGTGCGCAATCGCCCGCCACGGACAGCACCGGGCGGGACCTGAGGCGTCCGGAACAGACGGAATCGGACCGGACGAGAGCGGAACACCAGAGTGGAACGGACCGCGAGGTTTTCATGATCGTCATCACCGCGCCCACCGGGAACATCGGGCGCTCCCTGCTTCCCCTCCTCATCGAAGCGGCACCCGCGCACGGCGAGTCGCTGCGCGTCGTCGTCCGCGATCCGGACCGGCTCCCGGACGACGTACGCGAACGGGTCGAGGTGGTCACCGGTTCGCACGGTGACCCGGCGACCGTCGACCGGGCGTTCGCCGGGGCCGACGCCGTGTTCTGGCTGGTGCCGCCGGACGGCTCGATGCCGCCGGTCGCCGCCTACCGCGGCTTCACCCGGCCGGCCGTACGGGCGTTCGCCGCGCACGGCGTCGGGCATGTCGTCGGCGTCTCGGCGCTCGGCCGCGGCACCCCGTACGCCGCGCGCGCCGGTCTGGTCACGGCCACGCTCGCCGTGGACGACCTGATCGCCGGATCCGGGGTCGCCTACCGCGCCCTGGCCTGCCCCTCCTTCTACGAGAACCTCCTGGACGAGGCCGACGCAATCCGCGAGCACGGCGTCTTCACCGACACGGCCGCCCCGGACCTGCGGGTACCCCGGGTGGCCGTCGCCGACATCGCCGCGACGGCGGCCCGGCTGCTCCTGGACCGCTCCTGGGGCGGGGTCGGCAGCGTGCCGGTGGTCGGCCCCGAGGAGCTGTCGCCGGAGGACCTGGCCCGGGTCATGACCGAGCGGTGCGGCCGCCCGGTGCGCTACCGGCGCCAGTCGCTCGACGAGCTGCGGGCCGAACTGCTCGGGTACGGCCTGGACCCGGCGTTCGTGGCGGCCATGGTCGAGATGAAGCACGCCAAGGACCACGGGCTCGACGCGGTGGCGCCCGGGACGACCCATTGCCCGCCGCCCACGGCCCCGGTCCCGTCATCCGTCCCGGTCCCGGGCACGACCTTCGCACGGTGGTGCACCACGACCCTCGCGCCCGCCGTCCTGCACCCCGCCCCGGAGGCCACCGATGTCCGCTGACCCGACCGAGCCGCCCGTCACCGCGTTCATGCTGGTCAAGACCTCGCCCGAGTGGCTGGCGATGACCGTGGCCGCACGCATCCACGCCTTCACCACCGAGATCGTCCCGGTGATCGAGGCCCGCACCCGAGGGGTCAGGTCCCGCTTCTACGACACGGAGTTCTACTCCGCGCGCGTCACCGACGTGTGGGTCTGGGAGGCCGACGACCACGCGGCCTACCGCCTGTTGATCGACGCGCTGCGTGAAACCCCCTTCTGGGACCGCTACTTCACCGTCGTCGACCTCCTGGTGGGCACGGAGAACGGCTACGCCCATACGTACGGGGTGGACCCGGTGGCGACGCTCGCCACCTGACGTCCGCGTCCCTAAGCGGTCTCCACGCGGCTCTCGACGCGACTCTCCACGCGGCTCTCCACCCGGCTCTCCGGGCGGAAGGTGCGCCGGTAGGTGTCCGGCGGGACGCCGACCGAGCGGTGGAAGTGACGGCGCAGGGTGGTGGCGGTGCCCATGCCTGCCGCCTCTGCGATGGTGTCGACCGTCGCGTCCGTGGTCTCCAGGAGTTCCTGGGCGCGGCGGATGCGCTGGGTGTGCAGCCACTGGAGCGGCGTGGTGCCGGTGAGGTGCTTGAAGTGGCGGGCGAGATGGCGTGAACTCATCCCGGCCCGGCGGGCCAGGTCCTCGACGCTCAGCGGCCGGTCGAGGCGCTGGAGCGCCCAGGGGAAGAGCGCGGCGAGGGGGTGGTCGCCCGGGGCGGGCAGCGGGGTGGCGATGAACTGGGCCTGGCCGCCGTCCCGGTGGGGTGGGATCACCAGGCGGCGGGCGATCTTGTTGGCGACGGCCGAGCCGTGGTCGAGCCGCACGAGGTGCAGGCACAGGTCCATGGCGGCGGCCTTGCCCGCCGAGGTGAGGACGTCCCCGTTGTCGACATAGAGGACGTCCGGGTCCACGGTGGCCTCGGGATTGCGGCGGGCCAGTTCCCGGGTGTGCGCCCAGTGGGTGGTCGCCCGCCGCCCGTCGAGCAGACCAGCGGCGCCGAGGACGAACGCGCCGGTGCACAGCGAGGCCACCCGGGCGCCCGCCGCGTGGGCCGCGCGCACCGCCTCCACCAGTTCGGCGGGCGGTTCCCGGTCGGTGTCGGCCCAGCCGGGCACGATCACGGTGTCGGCCCGGGCGAGGTGGTCGAGCCCGTGGTCGGGGTCGAGCCGGAACCGGCCGACGCGGACGGGTCCCGGTCCGCAGAGCGCGAAGTCGTACCAGGGGTCGACGAGGTGGGTCAGGTCCGAGCCGAAGAGCTCGACGGCGACCGACAGCTCGTAGTGGAGCATGCCGTCGGTGACGGCGAGCGCGACGGACGGCGCGACGGACGGCACAGCAGAGGGCACGGCAGAGGGCATGTCCGAAACTGTACGCCGCATGTCGTTTCCGACTCTCGTGCGGGGGTGGCGTTCCCGGCCAGGATGGTCCGTGTCGGGCCGCACAGGGCGCCTGACGTGGGCGTACGAGGGCACGGGAGCGTTTCTCATGGCGGTGGACGGGTCGATGGGACCGGGACGGACGACGGCGACGGCGACAGCGACAGCGACAGCGACAGCAGCGGAATCGGCGGAATCGGCGGCGCCGGTCGCGGTGGAGGTGGCGGTGTTCGGGGCGTACGGGCACACCGGGCGGTTCGTGGTCGCGGAGCTGGTCGCGCGCGGCTTCCGGCCCGTCCTGTCCGGCCGCGACGCGAGCGCGCTGGCCGAGTTGGCCGGTGCCACCGGCCTGGCGGCCCGTACCGCCTCCGTCGACGACCCGAACTCGCTCGACCGCGCGCTGGCGGGCACGGCGGCGGTGATCAACTGCGCCGGTCCGTTCGCGGCGACCACCGGTCCGTTGATCGAGGCGGCGCTCCGCGCCGGGATCCCCTACCTGGACGTGGCCGCCGAGATCGAGGCCAACCTCGACACCTTCGCGCACTTCGCGGAGCGGGCCCGGGACGCGGGGGCACTCGTCGTCCCGGCCATGGCCTTCTTCGGCGGCCTGGGCGATCTCCTGGTCACGGCGGCGATGAGCGACTGGACCGGGGCGGACGAGGCCCACATCGCGTACGGGCTCAGCCACTGGCACCCCACCGCCGGCACCCGGCTCTCCGGCGCGGTCTCGCGCGAGCGGCGCGGCGACCACCGGCTGCGCTTCCGCGGCGGCCGGTGGGAGCGCCGTACCGACGCGGCGCCCACCCTGGAGTGGGCGTTCCCGGAGCCGCTGGGGCGCAGGCCGGTGATCGGGGAGTTCACGATGGCCGACGTGGTGACGGTCCCGCAGCATCTGGCGATCCCCGATGTGACCACGTACATGACCAGTGGGGCGGCCCGTGACGTCGTCTCTCCGGACACGCCCGCGCCGACCGCCGCCGGGAGCACCGATGCCACCCACGGCCGGTCGGACCAGACCTTCGTGGTCGATGTGGTCGTCCGCTCCGGCGGCGAGGAGCGCCGTGCCACGGCCCACGGCCAGGACATCTACGCGGTGACCGCGCCGCTCGTGGTGGAGGCCCTCGCCCGCGTCCTCGACGGCCGCACCCGCGCGGTCGGCGTCACCCCGGCGGGCGCCCTGTTCGACGCCCCGGACTTCCTGCGCGCCCTCGCCCCGCACGTCACGACCGATCTCGCCCCGGCCGACCCGGCCGCTGGCCCCCGGCCCCGCCCCTGAAGCGCGCACCCGGCCCCCGGCCGGCGGCGCCCGCCGCGCGGGCGGGGCGGGGCTCCCATAGGGTCGCGGTGCCGGTGCGACAGCGGTCCGGTGCGGCGCGGGAAGGCCCCACGCGGATGCCCCTGGGAGGGCCCATGTCAGGACAGTTCGAGGCGACGGTCGTGATCGACCGGCCGGTCGACGCCGTGTTCGCCTATCTCTCCGACGGCCGCCACGATCCCGAGTTCAGCCCCCGGGTCCTGGAGATCACCCGCGATCCGGCCACCGCGACCGCCGTCGGCACGGTCTTCCGGAGCACGGTCAAGGATGCCGGGATGAAGACGTCGCGGGAGATCCGGATCACCGCGCTCGACGCGCCGACGAAGCTCCGCTGGACCGAGGTCTCCAAGAACAGCGTGACGTCGCGCGAGGGCGGCTACGACCTGGAGGCGCTGCCCGACGGGACGACCCGGGTCCGGATCTTCAACGAGCTGGAGGGCCACGGCGTGGGGAAGCTCCTGGTCGGCCTGGCTCTGAGCGCCGCCCGCAAGGACGCCGGTGCCTTCGGCGCCCGGATCAAGGCGGCGGCGGAGGCGGGCATCGCGCCCGCCTGAGCCGAACTCGCGGGTGGTGTGCGGACATTGGGCGGCTTCGCGGGACCTCGACACGCCGTGCCGCGCGGCCCGATCAGGGCAGCGCGCGCCGGTTAGGCTGCGCCGATGGATCACTCAGACGGACCACACCACTCGGACCGCACGGATCACCCGGACCGCACGGATCAGCCGGACCGCACGGACGGCGCCTCCGCCATACCGGTCACCGCGAACGACTACGACCGGTTCGCCGTGGCGTACACCGAGGAGAACGAGAACAACCTCATCAACGCCCACTACGAGCGCCCCGCGATGCTCGCACTCGCCGGGGAGGTGACCGGCCGCCGGATCCTGGACGCGGGCTGCGGCGCGGGGGCGCTCACCGCCGCCCTGCTCGGCCGGGGCGCCGCCGTCACCGGCATCGACTCCAGCGCCGGGATGCTGGCCCTGGCCGGGGAGCGCCTCGGAGCCGGGGCGTCTCTCCAGGTGGGCGACCTGCGCGAGCCGCTGCCCTTCGAGGACGCTTCGTTCGACGACGTCCTCGCGTCGCTGGTCCTGCACTACCTGGAGGACTGGGGGCCGACGCTCGCCGAGTTCCGGCGTGTGCTGCGGCCCGGCGGCTGGCTGATCGTCTCGGTGGACCACCCCTTCGTGGCGTACGCGATCCAGGACCCTCGCCCCGACTACTTCGCGACCACCAGCTACGAGTTCGACTGGTGGCTCGGCGGCCGGTCGACGCCGATGAGGTTCTGGCGCAAGCCCCTGCACGCGATGATCGACGCGTTCAACGCCGCGGGCTTCCGGATCGTCACCCTGAGCGAGCCGCAACCCGACCCGGCGGCAAGGGAGTTGTTCCCGGACGGCTTCCGTGATCTGTCGACGAAGGTCTGCTTCCTGTTCTTCGTCGTCGAGGTCCCGCAGCCGTAGGCGAGGAAGCCGCCCGTGGTCGGCCGAGTCGGTTCGAGTACCTGAACCGACCCTCCCGGGTCCCTCAACCACCCTCCCCCCAGAGCCCTTTGACGTGAGTCATGACAGGGAGCCGCTCCGTCCGCTAGCATCCCCGGCGGCGGCTCGGCGCGGCACCCACGCGGGTGTGACGCGCTCAGCGAGAGCTCTGACCCGGCCGCCGCGCACCACCCGCACGCCCCGTCATGACGGGGCGCGGCTCGTGGTGCGCGGTTCCGGAGTCCAGCTCTCGCCGTCCCCGAACAGGGAGTTGACAGGTATGCGCCTGTACGCCTCCGCCCCACCACGCCGCACCTCCACCACATCCACCCTCTCCGTCGTGCTCGCCGCGCTCCTGCTGCTCGTCGGCGGGGTGCTCGTCGCCACCACCGGCGCCGGGCGGGCCGCCGCCGCCGATCCGCTGCTCTCGCGGGGGAAGCCCGCCACCGCGTCGTCGAACGAGGCCACGGGGTTCGCCCCCGGCAACGCCTTCGACGGCAGCGCCACCACCCGCTGGGCCAGCGCCGAAGGTTCGGATCCGCAGTGGATCCGGGTCGACCTCGGCGCGAATGCGACCGTCTCCCGGGTCCGGCTCAGCTGGGAGGCCGCGTACGCCAAGGCGTACCGGGTCGAGATCTCCGCCGACGGCTCCACCTGGACCCGGCTCGCCACCGAGAGCGCGGGCAACGGCGGCACCGACGACTGGACCGGCCTGACCGGGAAGGGCCGGCACGTCCGCGTGTACGGGACCGCCCGGGGCACCTCGTACGGCTACTCGCTGTTCGAGGTGGAGGTCTACGGGGCCTGGACGCCGGACGGCTCCACGCCGCCGACTCCCCCGACGACCCCGCCGACCACACCCCCCACCACCGGACCGCCGACCGGCGCGTTCACCGTCGTCGCCGCCGGTGACATCGCGGCCCAGTGCACCGCGTCCGACAGCGCCTGCGCGCACCCGAAGACCGCCGCCCAGGCGCAGCGCCTCAACCCGAAGTTCTATCTGACGATGGGCGACAACCAGTACGACGACGCCCGGCTGGCGGACTTCCGGAACTACTACGACAGGACCTGGGGCGCGTTCAAGGCCAAGACCCGTCCCGCGCCGGGGAATCACGAGACCTACGACCCGGCCGGGTCGCTCGCCGGGTACAAGTCGTACTTCGGCGCGATCGCCTATCCGCAGGGCAAGCCCTACTACAGCTACGACGAGGGGAACTGGCACTTCGTCGCGCTCGACTCCAACTCCTTCGACGACCCCGCCCAGATCCAGTGGCTGAAGGACGACCTGGCCCGCTCCACCAAGGGCTGCCTGGCCGCCTACTTCCACCACCCGCTGTACTCCTCCGGCGGGCACGGCAACGACCCGGTGTCCCGGCCGGTCTGGCAGATCCTGTACGCCGCCAAGGCGGACCTGATCCTCAACGGGCACGACCACCACTACGAGCGGTTCGCCCCGCAGGACCCGAACGGCCGGGCCACCCCCGACGGCATCGTGGAGATCGTCGGCGGCATGGGCGGCGCCGAGCCGTACCCCATCGAGACGGTGCAGCCCAACAGCCAGAAGCGGATCAGCGGTTCGTACGGCGTCCTGAAGCTGGACTTCACCGACACCACGTACGGCTGGAGTTACGTCGGCACGGACGGTCAGGTCAAGGACACCGGCCCGACCTACACCTGCCACTGATGTATCTCGCGACCACCGGTCGCCGGGACGCGCCGCCCGCCCCCACCCCGGGGGCGCGGCGGCGGGTCTCCGCCACCGTTCTCGCGCTCGGCTCGGTCAGTCTGGTGACGGACATCTCCTCGGAGATGGTCACCGCCGTCCTGCCGCTCTATCTGATGTTCGGGCTCGGCCTGACGCCTCTTCAGTTCGGTTTTCTGGACGGTCTGTTCAACGGGGCCACCGCGCTGGTCCGGCTCCTCGGCGGCCATCTCGCGGACCGCGCAGGACGCCACAAGGCGGTCGCCGGGCTCGGCTACGCCCTGTCGGCCTGCTCGCGGCTCGGCCTGCTGCTCGCGGGCGTGGGCGGCGCGGGTGCGGGCGGTTCGGGTGCCGCGAGCGGGCTCGTCGCCACCGCGCTCGCCGCCGACCGGCTCGGCAAGGGCATCAGGACCGCGCCGCGCGACGCCCTGATCACCCTGGACAGCCCGCCCGACGGCCTCGGCCGGGCGTTCGGCGTGCACCGCGCCATGGACACCACGGGCGCGCTGCTCGGCCCGCTGGCCGCGTTCGCACTGCTGTGGGCGACGGCCGACGCGTACGACGCCGTGTTCGTCGTCAGTTTCGCCTGCGGGCTGCTCGGGGTGCTGCTCCTGGTGGTCCTGGTCCCCGGCGGCCGCCGCGCGCCCGCCCCGCGACACCGTCCCGGCACGAGTCGCCGTGCGCCCCTGCGTCCGTGGGCGCCGCTGCGGATCCCGGCGCTGCGCCGGGTCGCGCTCGGCGCGGCCGTCCTCGGCGCGGCGACCGTCGGCGACGCGTTCCTCTACCTCCTGCTCCAGCGGCGCACCGGCCTCGACGCCACCTGGTTCCCGCTCCTGCCGCTCGGCGCGGCGGCCGGCTATCTGCTGCTCGCGATGCCCGCCGGACGGCTCGCCGACCGGATCGGCCCCCGGCGTCCCTTCCTGTACGGGCACGGGGCCCAACTCGCCGCCCTCGTCCTGCTCCTCGCCCCGCCGGTCCCCGGACCGGTGCTCCTGGTGGCGGTCCCGGCGCTGCTCGGCGTCTTCTACGCGACCACCGACGGGGTCCTGATGGCGCTGGCCGGACCCCTGCTGCCGCCCGGCGGACGGGCGGCCGGGCTCGCGGTCGTGCAGACGGCGCAGGCCCTCGCCAAGGTGGCGGCCGCGGCCGGGTTCGGCGCGGCCTGGACGCTGTGGGGGCCGGAGCCCGCCCTGCTCGTCGCCCTCGCGGGGCTCGCCGTCGCCCTGTGCTGCGCGCCCCGGCTGCTCCCGGCCGACCCCGCCCCCGTACCAGAGCCCGCCCCCGCCCCCGTATCCGTATCCGTATCCGTATCCGTATCCGTATCCGAGTCCGAGTCCGCACCCGACCCTGGAAAGGAACCCTCATGACCGGCAGCCCGAGCCGCCGCCGACTGTGGGCGCTCGTCATCGGCATCCTGCTGCTCGGCGGCGGCGCCACCGCCTACACCCTGCGGGCTGCCGCGCACCAACCCGGCGGCCCCGGCGACACTGCCCGTACGGCCGCCGACCCGGGCTTCACACTCGACTCCGGCGCCCCCGGCGCCCTCTGGTTCCGGGACACCGGCAGCGGGCGGGTCGCCCGGCAGGACCCCACCGCCCCCGGGTCCCGGGAGGTGGGCGGGCCCCGCTGCGACCGGTTCCACGCTGCCGGGCCCACGGCGCTCTGTCTCCAGCTGCGGCCCGGCATCCCGGCCCGCACCTATGTCATCGTCCTCGACCGGGCGCTGCGCGAGCGGCAGCGCATGAGCCTGCCCGGGATCCCGAACCGGGCCCGGGTGTCGGCGTCGGGGCAGGTGCTCGCCTGGACGACGTTCGTGACCGGCGACTCGTACAACACCGCGACATTCGCCACCCGGACGTCGATCCTCGATCTGCGCACCGGCTATCTGATCAAGAGCATCGAGCAGATCCCGCTCACCCTGGACGGGCGCCGCCACCACGCCCCCGACGTCAACTACTGGGGTGTCAGCTTCGCCGCCGACGACAACCGCTTCTACGCGACGGTCGCCACCCAGGGACGCACCCATCTCGTCGAGGGCGATCTGCGGAAGTGGTCGGCGCGGGCCCTGAAGGAGAACGTGGAGTGCCCGTCGCTGTCGCCGGACGGCGCCCGCGTCGCGTACAAGAAGAAGGTCTCCGACGACGCCCGTGCCCCGTGGCGGCTGCACGTCCTCGATCTCGCCACCCTGCGCGAGCACCCGCTGGCCGAGACCCGTTCGGTCGACGACCAGGCCGTCTGGACGGGTCCTGACACCGTCGCGTACGGCTACGGCGCCGGGACCGGCTCCGGGGTGTGGAGCGTTCCGGCCGACGGTACGGGCGCGCCGCGCCTGGTGGCGGCGGGCGCCTCGTCGCCGGTGGTGCTCTCGCCGACGACGAGACGCTGACGGCCCCGCGCCGTCACGCCGTCGCCGTCACTCCCCCGGCGCGCCGGTCTCCGCGAGGACGCCGTCGGCGAGCCGCAGCCAGCGGTTCACGCCGATCTCGCGCAGGAAGCGCTCGTCGTGGCTGACGACGAGGAAGGCGCCCTGGTACGAGTCGAGGGCACCGGCCAGTTGGCCGACGCTCACCAGGTCGAGGTTGTTGGTGGGCTCGTCCAGGAGCAGCAGGTGGGGGGCGGGTTCGGCGCACAGCACGCAGGCGAGGGTGGCCCGCAGCCGTTCACCGCCGGAGAGCACGCCGACGGGGAGGTGGGCGCGGGCGCCCCGGAAGAGGAAGCGGGCCAGGAGGGTGAGCCGCTCGGCCTCGGGGCGTTCGGGGGCGTAGTCGGCGAAGTTCTGGGCGACGGTGCGGTCCGGGTCGAGCAGGTCGAGCCGCTGGGAGAGATAGGCGATCCGCCCGTCGGCCCGGGTGAGCCGGCCCGTGTCGGCGGTGAGGGCGCCGTCGACCAGGCGCAACAGGGTGCTCTTTCCGGCCCCGTTGGGGCCGGTCAGGGCGATCCGTTCGGGGCCGCGCACGGTGAGGTCCGCGCCGGGTGCGGCGAACACCTCGCGGTCGCCGAGCCGGACCCGAAGCTCCTCGCCGAGGAACAGGGTGCGGCCCGCGGGCACCCGGGTGTCGGGCAGGTCTAGGGTGATCCGCTGGTCCTGGCGGACCGCGCGCTCGGCCTCGTCGAGGCGGGCCTTCGCGTCGCCGACCCGGGCGGCGTGCAGCTGCCCGGACCGTCCGGCGGACTCCTCGGCGCCGCGCTTCATGGTGCCCGCGAAGATCTTGGGCAGTCCGGCGCTCTTCAGGTTCCGCGAGGCGTTGCTCTGGCGCCGCTCGGCGCGCTCACGGGCCTGCTGCATCTCCCGCTTCTCCCGCTTGAGTTCCTGCTCGGCGTTGCGGACGTTCTTCTCGGCGACCTCGCGCTCGGCCTGGACCGCCTCCTCGTACTCGGTGAACGTGCCGCCGTAGAGCCGGAGTTGACCACGGTCGAGTTCGGCGATCCGGTCGACCCGGTCGAGCAGCGCGCGGTCGTGGCTGACAAGGAGCAGGCAGCCGGTGAAGTCGCCGAGCACGTCGTAGAGGTGGTGCCGGGCATCGGTGTCGAGGTTGTTGGTGGGCTCGTCGAGGAGCAACACGTCGGGACGGCGGAGCAGTTGGGCGGCGAGGCCGAGGGTGACGATCTGTCCGCCGCTGAGGCTGTCGAGCGGACGGTCGAGGGCGAGTCCGCCGAGACCGAGCCGGTCGAGCTGGGCCCGGGTGCGGTCCTCGATGTCCCAGTCGTCGCCGATCGTGGTGAAGTGCCGTTCGTCGACGTCACCGGCCTCGACGGCGTCGATGGCCCGGATGATCCCGTCGACGCCGAGGACCTGGGCGACGGTGAGGCCGGTGGCGAGCGGCAGGTTCTGCGGCAGGTGACCGAGCGTGCCGTCGACCAGGACGCTGCCGGTGGCCGGGCGCAGCTCACCGGCGATCAGCCGGAGCAGGGTGCTCTTGCCGCTGCCGTTGGGCGCGACCAGGCCGGTGCGGCCGGGTCCGACGGTGAAGGACAGGTCCTGGAAGACGGGGGTGTCGTCGGGCCAGGCGAAGGACAGGTTCGAGCAGACGACGGAGGCGTCGGACATGGGGTGACCTCTCGGTACGGGAGGACGGGCGCCCCGGGCCCCGGCCCCGGCGGCGTGCGCGCGACGGCGGACGCACCGCTCGGCGGACCGCACCACGGAGACGGCACATGGCGGGGGCGGAGCGGTGGCCGGTCGCGCGGCGACAGCGGCGGGGAGACGGAAGGCGGGACGGCCCGTCGGAAGGACGGACGGCGAGAACGGGAGCAGAAGGAGAAGGGGACGACGAGGAGACCACTCCGGCGCGCGTCGTCCCGCGCTGCCGGTGGTCCGCCGGGTCCGGGTGTCACCCGGAGATGTCGTCGTCCACCACCATGTCCGTGCTCCTCGTCGAAAGATCAGGGCTGCCCACCCTAACAGTCGGGGCCCGGCCCCGGCGGACGCCACGCCTCCGCCGCTCCCTTTCGGACAGGCCGTGCGCGGGCCCGTGGCCGTGGTGCGGCGGGCGTGCTCCCGTCGGCCACCCGGCGCGGCTCGATCACCACGTGACGCGGCTTGGCGGCGTCCTGGCCGCCGGTCGCGGCCGGGACCGCCCGGTCTACAGCGACTTTTCCAGCGGCCGCCGTTTGGCCGCCCGCGCCCCGGGCACGACGGCAGGTCATCGCCCCGCCACGGCCGGACAACCCCGGATCGTCCGCGCCACGACGCCCCTCCGGAAAAAAATTTTCGGCGGTGATGTCGAGAACCCGTGGCTCGCTCCGTCCCCGGTGTGAAGGCGACCAGAATGGGTCGCTCCAGCGAGGAGGAAGATCATGGCCAAGTACCTGCTTCTCAAGCACTACCGCGGCGCTCCGGACCCGGTGAACAACGTGCCGATGGACCGGTGGACGCCGGAGGAGATCTCGGCGCACATGGGCTACATGAACGATTTCGCGGCGCGCCTGGAGAAGACCGGGGAGTTCGTCGAGGGCCAGGCGCTCGCCCCGGAGGGGACCTGGGTCCGGTACGACGGGGAGGGCCGGCCGCCGGTGACGGACGGGCCGTTCGCCGAGACGAAGGACCTGATCGCCGGGTGGATGGTGATCGACGTCGACAGCTACGAGCGGGCGGTCGAGCTGGCCGGTGAGCTGTCGGCCGCGCCGGGGGCGGGCGGGAAGCCGATCCACGAGTGGCTGGAGCTGCGCCCGTTCTACGGTGCCGCGCCGACCGTCACGGAGTGACCGTACCCACCGAGCGTCCCGGAGGGACCGTACCCATGGACGAGGCCCTGCTCCGCGATCTCACGCCGGGCGTCCTCGCCGTCCTCGTCCGCCGCGGAGCCGACTTCGCGGCGGCCGAGGACGCCGTGCAGGACGCGCTGGTCGAGGCGCTGCGGGTGTGGCCCGCCGATCCGCCGAGGGACGCGAAGGGGTGGCTGGTCACGGCCGCCTGGCGCAAGTTCCTGGACGCCCGGCGGTCGGACACGGCTCGCCGCCGCCGGGAGGAGCTGCTGGAGGAGGAACCGGCGCCCGGGCCCGCGTCCGGCGTCGACGACAGCCTCCAGCTGTACTTCCTGTGCGCACATCCGTCGCTGACGCCGTCGTCCGCGGTGGCGCTGACGCTGCGGGCGGTCGGCGGGCTCACCACCCGCCAGATCGCCCGCGCGTACCTGGTGCCCGAGGCGACGATGGCGCAGCGGATCAGCCGGGCCAAGCGGACGGTCTCCGGTGTGCGCCTGGACCGGCCGGGCGATGTCGCGACCGTGCTGCGGGTCCTCTACCTGGTCTTCAACGAGGGGTACTCCGGTGATGTCGACCTCGCGGCGGAGGCGATCCGGCTCACCCGGCGGCTCGCGGCGGCCGTCGACCACCCGGAGGCGGCGGGGCTGCTCGCCCTGATGCTGCTGCACCATGCCCGGCGGTCCGCCCGTACCGCCGCCGACGGCGGTCTGGTGCCGCTCGCCGAGCAGGACCGGGGCCGCTGGGACACCACGCTGATCGCGGAGGGTGTCGGCATCCTTCAAGGGGCGCTCGCCCGCGACCGGCTCGGCGAGTTCCAAGCGCAGGCGGCGATCGCCGCGCTGCACGCGGACGCGCCGACCGCCGCCGAGACCGACTGGGTGCAGATCGTGGAGTGGTACGACGAGCTGGTCCGCCTGACCGACAGCCCGGTGGTCCGGCTCAACCGCGCGGTCGCGGTCGGCGAGGCGGACGGCCCCCGCGCGGGTCTCGCGGCCCTCGCCCCACTGGACGCGGCGCTGCCCCGGCACGCCGCGGTCGCCGCGTACCTCCACGAACGCGCCGGCGACCCGACCACGGCGGCCCGCCTGTACACGGAGGCCGCCCGCAAGGCCCCGAACCTGCCGGAGCGCGACCACCTCACCCGCCAGGCGGCCCGGCTCCACGCCCAGGAACGGGGGCGGGAGCGGGACGGCTGAGCCGCCGACGGGGGTCGGAGGAGAAAGCCCGACGGGGTGCTCCGCCCGCCCGCTGGCGGGCGGAGCGCTCGCTCCTCGACCAGGGTCACGAACCCGCCGCGGAACCCGTCCCTGGACAGGTGAACGGCGGCACGGGGTAAGATCTTCGGCGACATCGCGTGCCGGTCACCGACCGGGTGAGGCATGGAGGTGTCAGGAGATGCCTCTGGAGGCATTCCTTGTCCGTTCAGTTGAACCACACCATCGTCCACGCCCGGGACAACCGGGAGTCCGCCCGCTTCTTCACCGAGCTCCTCGGCCTGGAGATCACCAGCGAGTGGGGTCCGTTCATCGCCGTCGCGCTCGACAACGGCGTCACGCTCGACTTCGCCACTTCGCCCGACGACACCATCACTCCGCAGCACTACGCCTTCCTGATCTCCGAGGAGGAGTTCAGCGCGGCGTACGAGCGGATCGTGGCGCAGGGGATCGAGCACTACGCCGACCCGCAGCAGAAGCGGCGGGGCGAGATCAACCACAACGACGGCGGGCGCGGGGTCTACTTCCTCGACCCGGCCGGGCACTTCATGGAGTTCATCACGGTGCCGTACGGCGGCTGGCCGAAGCCGTAGCCGTAGATGGGTAGTTCGGGATGTCGAGGGCCGCGGCGCGTGTCGCGGCCCTCGGCCGTACCCCCGGGGCGGGTCATGCCGTCGGGTAGTCGCGCAGGTTGATGTTCTCGGCGGCCTTGCGGGCGATCTTCGCGGCCATGTTCTTGCCGGGGAGGTAGGGCATGACCTTGTAGTAGCGGTTCAGGGCGCTCGCGACGAAGCGGCTGCTGGGGACCATGAGTCCGGCGACGCCGTCGCCCATCTTCTGGCAGCCCTCCGCGTACGCCCGCATCTCCTGCTCGTAGCGGGCGAAGGCGACGGTGTGGTCGCCGTGGGCGGCGGCGAGTTCGCCCGCCAGGACGTAGGCGCCGACCAGGGCGAGGCCGGAGCCCATGCCGGACAGTGAGGACGGGCAGGAGGCGGCGTCGCCGAGGAGCGCGACCCGGCCGCGCGACCAGCGGTCCATGCGGACCTGGCTGACGGAGTCGAAGTAGAAGTCGGGGGCGTGCCGCATGTCCTGGAGCAGCCGGTCGCTCTCCCAGCCGAGTCCGGCGAACTACGCGGTGAGGACGGCCTGTTGGCGGGTGACGTCGCGGCGGTCCAGGTCGAGGTCCGGGGAGCCGAAGTAGAACACGGCCTTGGCCTCGGTGTTGTGGCGGGCGCTGTACATGGCGACCATGCGGTTCGCGGTGCGGTAGGCGTGGCCGGTGTGGTCGAGGCCGAGGTGGTTGGCGGTGGTGAAGATGGCGCAGTAGACGCCGAGGTGCTTCACGAACCGCTCCTCGGGGCCGAACGCGAGGCGCCGGGTGGTGGAGTGGAGTCCGTCGGCGCCGATGACCAGGTCGAAGCGGCGCGGCGCGTGCCGTTCGAAGGTGACGTCGACACCGTCCGCGTCCTCGCTGATCGAGGTGAGGGAGTCGCCGAAGAGGTATTCGGTGTACGGGCTGGTCTCGTCGTACAGGATGCGGGCGAGGTCGCCGCGGAGGATCTCGACGTCTCCGGCGAAGAGGTCCGCGGGGAGCTTCGCGACGGGCTTGCCCGCGGAGTTGACGTACGACATCGAGCCGGTGCCGGTGCGGGCGTTCTGGATGGCGTCCAGGATGCCCATCTCCCGCAGCACCTTGAGGTGTGCCGCGCCGCGGAAGTCGACCGCGTAGCCGCCCTCGCGGAGGGTGGAGGCGCGCTCGACGATCGTCGGGCGGAAGCCGTGGCGGTGCAGCCAGTGGGCGAGCGCGGGTCCGGCGACGGAGGCGCCGGAGATGAGGACCGAGAGCTGCCGGGCGGGGGCGGTGCCGGGGGTGAACGTGCCGGTGGTGGAGGGGCTGTTGGTGGCGGTGGACCGGGCCGTGGTGTGCTGCGTCTTCGTCATGGAACAGAGCTTGTCGGGGACCGCTCACCGGTCGCTCACCCCCGGCTCACCGCCCCTCACCGATCCCCCGCACCACGGCTCCGTGCCACAGGCTCGGCCCTGTCATCCCTCGGCCCGCAGGACCGCCTCCACCGTCGCCTCCGGCAGCCCCATCATGCGCAGGGTCTCCGGCAGCCGGGGGCCGAGCGGCGCGGCGGACGCGGCGACCTGGCGGTAGTGCTCGCGGGCGGCCGCGGTGTCGCCGCGCGCTTCGGCGACCCGGCCGAGTCCGGCGAGCGCACCAATCCGGTTGCCGAGGCTCTTGACCCAGTGCGGGTCGATCCGCTCCAGGGCCTCGGTGTAGAGCCTGCGGGCCTCGTCGAGGTCGGCGTCGAGCACTGCGAGGTCGCCGAGTCCGCGCAGCGCGGCGCCGAGGCCCGCCGATCCGCCGCCGGTACGGGCGAGGGCGGCGGCCTCCGTGTAGTCGGCCCTGGCGAGTTCCGGGTCGTGGCCGATGTGCTGGTCGCCGCGGTTGACGAGCAGGTCGGCGGAGTCCTCGTGGGCGCCGAGCTCGGCGGTGCGGGCGAGCGCCCGGTCGATGAGGGCGAGGGCCTCGGCGCGCTGTCCGCGGCCCCCGGCGAGTCCGGCGAGGGCGTCCAGGGCGAGTGCCGCGCCCCAGCGGTCGCCGAGCGCGTCGAAGCCGTCGGCGGCGGCCTGGAAGGCGAGCGCGGCGCCGTCGGGGTCGCCGCCGCCGAGGGGACCGAACGCGGAGACGTAGGCGGCGGCCGACCGGGCCCACGGGTCGGGGCACTGCCGCTGGCCGGACACCAGCGTGTAGGCCGCCTCGGCGTCGGGTTCGGCGGCGTTGCGCATCATCCAGAGCAGCAGGGCGGCGGGGTGGCGGCCGGCGCGGTCGCCGGGCCAGGCGGTCTCCAACGCCCGTTGGGCGGAGGCCCGGTGGCGGCGCCAGACCGGCTGTCCTGCGGGCGCGGCGGCGGCGAGCAGCACGCACACGGCGTACTCCTCGCCCCGCACCGGGTCGCCCGGGTCCGCGTACCCGTCCCCCACCGTGTCGAGCAGGGTCACCGCGTGGGCGGCGGCGGTGGCGGCGGCGCCGCGGATCCACAGGCCGGTCGCGGCGGTGGCGAGGAGTCCGAAGGCGGTGTCGTGGTCGTGGGCGGCGAGCGCGCGGCGCAGGGCGGCGGCCAGGTCGGCGTCCTCGGCGGCGGTCCTGGGCAGCCAGTCCAGCTGCGCCGTCCCGAGCAGATGGCGTCCGGCCTCGTCGAGCAGGGCCCGCAGATGTGCGGCGTGCAGCCGCTCGGTGGCCGCGGTCTCGCCGGACTCGTCGAGGCGCTCGGCGGCGTACGCGCGGATCGTCTCCAGCATCCGGTGGCGGCCGCCGCCGGCCGGTTCCAGGATCGACTTGTCGACGAGGGATTCCAGGGTGTCGCCGTCCATGGCGCACACCTCGCGGGCGGACCGGGCGGTGGCACCGCCCGCGAAGACGGCGAAGCGGCGGGCCGCGCGCTGTTCGTCGGCGGAGAGGAGTGCCCAGCTCCAGGCGACGACGGAGCGGAGCGTACGGTGCCGCTCGGCCGAGCCGCGGCTGCCGCGGGCGGTGACGGCGAGCAGGTCGTCGAGGCGGGTGGCCAGTTCGGCGAGGTCGAGGGTGCGCAGTCGGGCGGCGACGAGTTCGATCGCGAGCGGGAGTCCGTCGAGGGCGGCGCAGATCCGGCGCACGGCGTCCGCGTCGGAGCCGCCGTCGCGCCCTGCTCCGGCGCCGTGGCCGGGCGTGGGTTCGCGGCGTACCGCGCGGGCCCGGTCCTCGAAGAGCCGTACGGCCGCCGCCTCGTCCAACGGGCGCACGGGCCAGACGTGTTCGCCGATGACGCCGAGGGGTTCGCGGCTGGTGGCCAGGATCCGCAGCCGGGGGCAGGCGGTGAGGAGGCGGGCGGCCAGGGTGGCGGCCTCGTCGACGACGTGTTCGCAGTTGTCGAGGACGATCAGCAGTGGGCGGTCGGCGAGAGCGGTGATCAGCCGGTCCAGCGGGGACCGCTCGCCGTCGGCCATCTGGAGGCCGTTCTCGCGCAGTCCGAGGGCTCCGAGCAGCAGGTGCGCGGCGCCGGATCCGTCGCGCAGCGCGGCCAGTTCGACGAAGCAGACGTCGTCGCCCGCGGCGACGGCGACGTTCGCGAGTTCGGCCGAGAGGCGGGTCTTGCCGACGCCGCCGGGACCGCTGAGGCAGACGAGGCGGGCCGTCCGCAGCAGGGCGGCGACCTCGGTGGTGTCGGTCTCGCGGCCGATGAAGCTGGTGAGCGGCGCGGGCGGCGCGGCGGGCGCCGGGGTGCCCTGCTCCGTACCACCGTCGAGCAATTCGCCGTACAGGGAGGTGAGTTCGGCGGAGGGGTCGGCGCCGAGTTCGTCGGCCAGGTGACGGCGGGTCGCCTCGTACACGACGAGTGCCTCGGCCTGCCCGCCCTGGGCGAACAGGGCGCGGATGAGCAGGGCGGCGAGTCGTTCGCGCAGCGGGTGGGCGGCGACCAGTGCGCGGAGTTCGGGTACGAGGGAGCGGGGGTCGCCGGAGCGCAGTTCGGCTTCGACCCGGTACTCCAGGGTGGCGAGCCGGAGTTCTTCGAGGCGGGCGGCGGCGGTCCTGGCCGTGCCGCTGTCGGGGAGTCCGGTGAGGGCGGGACCGCGCCAGAGGCCGAGGGACCGGCGCAGCAGGGCGGCGGCCCGTACCGCGTCGCCGTCCCGCAGGGCCGTCCGCCCTTCGGCGGCGAGCAGCTCGAACCGGACGGCGTCGACGGCGAGTTCGCCGCGCCGCGCGGGGTCCGGGTGAGCCGGGTCGGTCAGGCCGGTCAGGCCGTCGGAGGCGTCGGTGCCCCCGGCGGCGTCAGTCGCATCCGCCGCGTCCGCCGCGAGCAGGAGCCGGTATCCGGCACCGACCCGTTCGATGCCCGCCCCGGGCGGCAGGACCGCGCGCAGCCGGGACACCTGGGACTGCACGGCGTGGGCGGAAACGGTGCCGCCCGGCTCGATCTCCTCGGCGAGCAGGTCCGCCGACACGACCGTGCCGGGCCTGATCAGGAGCAGCGCGAGGAGCGCGCGCCGCGCGGGGCCGCCCAACGCCACCTCGGTGCCGTCGTGGTGCCACGCCTGAGTCTCTCCGAGGATTCCGAAACGCACGCCGGTGATTAGATCACGCCACCGGGAGCGGCCCGAGGTAGGTGCCGCCGGAGACGTCGACGGTCTGCCCTGACACCCAGCGGCCCTGCGGGCCGGCGAGGAATCCGACCACGTCGGCGACGTCCTCGGGCTCGCCGAGACGGCCGAGGGCGGTGATCGACTCCAGGGCGGAGACCACCTCGGGGATGGCGGTGTATCCGGCCGTGAGGTCGGTGCGGATGGCGCCGGGGGCGACGGTGTTGACCGTGATGCCGCGTGCGCCCAGCTCGTTGGCGAGCGAGGGGCCCATCGATTCGAGGGCGGCCTTGCTCACGGTGTAGCCGATCTGGGTGGCGACGGCGAAACGGCTGGCCGTGGAGCCCATGTTGATGATCCGGCCGCCGTCGTTGAGGAGCCCGAGGGCCCGCTGGATGACGAAGAAGGGGGTGGTGACGTTGATGTCGATCAGCCGGGCGAACTCCTCGGCGCTGACGTGTCCGATCGAATTCCCCGAGCCGATGCCCGCGTTGTTCACCAGGATGTCCAGCCGGTCGACGCCGTGCGCGGCAAGTCCTTCGAACAGCCGGTCGACGGCTCCGGCCTCGCCGAACCGGGCGCCGACGGCGACCGCGCGACCGCCCTCCCACTCGATGCGGGCGACGGTTTCGTGGGCGGCCTCGGCGTTGCCGCCGTAGTGGACGACGACGAAGGCCCCGTCGGCGGCGAGCCGCAGTGCGACCGCCCGTCCGATGCCTCGCGAGCCGCCGGTCACCAGCGCGGTCTTCCCGGTGAGCGGGCCGGGCGGGACGGCGAGCGCGCCGGGGGTGGCCCGGTCGGTCGGGGCGGCCTGCGGGGTCTGCGGGGTCTGCGGGGTCTGCGGGGTCTGCGGGGTCTGCGGGGTGAGCGTCATGGTCGTACTCCTTCGCATGGGGTGGTCCGCCCGGCATCCGGTGGGATCCCGTGCGGCCTTTCGATGTCCTCATGCTCGCGAGCGGCGCTCACCGGCCGCTCACCGCGCACTCACCGCCCCTCACACCCCCGCACCACATAATCTGCCCGCCCGCCGTCGGACGGCGGGCGGGCAGCGTTGTCCGGCCGCTACGGGCGGGTGAAGCGGAGGGTGCGGAGCTCGAAGGGGCGGAGGGCGACGGGGATCGGGTCGCCGGTCGGGGCCGGCTCGGAAAGGGGGCGTTCCAGCAGGTCGGTCTCGGTGACCGTGGTGGTGGGGAAGCCGGGGGTGAGGGTGGTGCGGGCGCGGGCGCCGTGGGCCTCGTGGAAGCGGACGACGACGTCGCCGCTGCCGTCGTCGGCGAGCTTCACCGCGGTGACGACGACCGCGTCGGAGCCGAGCTCGACCAGCGGGGCGACCGGTCCCGCGCCCTGCACGGCGCGCTCCGGCAGGTTGACCCGGTAGCCCTCGCGGACCGCGTCGCCGATGGCGGCGCCCGGCACCAGGGCGTGGTGGAAGCGGTGCAGGCCCTGGTCGGTCTCGGGGTCGGGGAAGCGGGGGGCGCGCAGCAGGGAGACCCGGACGGTGGTGGTGGTTCCGCCGTCGTCGGCGCGGACGGTACGGGTCACGTCATGGCCGTACGTGGAGTCGGTGACGAGCGCGACGCCCCAGCCAGGTTCCTCCAGGTGGACGAAGCGGTGGTTGCACGCCTCGAACTTGGCGGCCTCCCAGCTGGTGTTGGTGTGGGTGGGGCGGTGGAAGTGCCCGAACTGGGTCTCGGACGCGTACCGTTCGGCGTGCACGTCGAACGGGAAGGCCAGCTTGAGGAACTTCTCGGTCTCGTGCCAGTCGACCTCGGTGTCGATGTCGAGGCGGCCGGAGCCGGGGGCGAGGGTCAGGGTCTGGCTGACCCGGGAGTCGCCGAACGAGCGGACGATGTGGACCGAGGCGCCTTCGCCGGGGGTCACCTGGTCGGCGTCGACGAGGTCGGTGACGGTGTTGCGGTAGAAGGCATCGACGTCCCAGGCGTCCCACATGTTGGGGAAGTCGGGGTGGATCTGGAGCAGGTTGGCGGCCGTGCCGGGCGCCACCGTCTCGCGCTCGCCGACCAGGTCGTACGCGGAGACGACCAGGCCCCGGTCGTCGATCTCGACCCGGAGCAGCCCGTTGTCGAGGACGTATCCGCCGCCGTTGCGCACGGTGAGCCGGGACGGGGCGTCGGTGCCGGGGACGGCGGCGCCGCCCGCCGGGATGCCGTGCCGGGGGTGCGGGGCCGCGTTGAAGACCAGCCGCTCGGCGCCCGCTCCCGCCAGGGCGCGCTGGGCGTCGTCGATGATGGCGGTGAGTTCGGCGGCGACGGCCTCGTACGTCCGCTCGGCCTCGCGGTGCACCCAGGCGATGCAGGAGCCGGGCAGGATGTCGTGGAACTGGTGGAGCAGGACGGTCTTCCAGATGCGGTCGAGGTCCTGGTACGGGTACGGGTGTCCCGGCACCCGGACGGCGGCGGTCGCCGCCCACAACTCGGCCTCGCGGAGCAGGTGTTCGCTCCTGCGGTTGCCCTGCTTGGTCTTGGCCTGGCTGGTCAGGGTGGCGCGGTGGAGTTCCAGGTAGAGCTCGCCGACCCAGACGGGCGGGTGGGCGTACTCGGCCTCGGCCTTGGTGAAGAATTCCTCGGGGGTCTCCCAGACGACCTGCGGGCTGCCTTCGAGGTCGCGCATCCGCCCGGCCTTGGCGATCATCTCGCGGGTGGTGCCGCCGCCACCGTCGCCCCAGCCGGTCGGGGCGAGCGAGTGGCGGGCCACGCCCTTGTCCTTGAAGTTGCGGGCCGCGTGGGCGATCTCGCTGCCCTTCATGGAGCAGTTGTAGGTGTCGACGGGCGGGAAGTGGGTGAAGATCCGGGTGCCGTCGATGCCTTCCCACTGGAAGGTGTGGTGGGGGAACTTGTTCGTCTGCGACCAGGAGATCTTCTGGGTGAGCAGCCACTTGGAGCCGGCGGCCTTGATGATCTGCGGGAGGCCGGCGGCGAAGCCGAAGGTGTCGGGCAGCCAGGCCTCTTCGTTGTCGACGCCGAACTCGTCGAGGAAGAACCGCTTGCCGTGCACGAACTGACGGGCCATCGCCTCGGAGCCCGGCATGTTGGTGTCGGCCTCGACCCACATGCCGCCGGAGGGGACGAAGCGGCCGTCGGCGACCGCCTTGACGACCTTCGTCCACACTTCGGGGCGGTGCTCCTTGATCCAGGCCCACTGCTGGGCCTGGGACATGGCGAACACGAAGTCCGGTTCGTCGTCGAGGAGCGCGGTCATGTTGGAGGTGGTGCGGGCGACCTTGCGGACGGTCTCGCGCAGCGGCCACAGCCAGGCGGAGTCGATGTGGGCGTGGCCGACGGCGCTGATCCGGTGGGCGGAGGGTTCGGCGGGCGAGGCGAGGACCTCGGCGAGTTCGGCGCGGGCGGCCGGCGCGGTGGCGCCGACGTTCTGGAGGTCGACGGCGTCCAGGGCGCGGTCGACGGCGCGCAGCACGGCCCAGCGGCGGGCACTCTCCACCGGCAGTTCGGCCATCAGCTCGCCGAGCACCTCCAGGTCGATGACGAGCTGCCACACCTCCTCGTCGAAGACGGCGAGGTCCATCCTGGTGATCTTGTACTGGGGGTCGGTGCCCGCGGTGTGCTTGTCGCCGAGCTGGGTGGGCAGGAAGGGGTGGTAGTCGAGGATGACGGGGTTGGAGGCGGCCTCGATGTGCAGCGTGATCTCCTCGCCGCCTTCGACGGGGGCGCCGACGCGCACCCACTGGTTGCGCGGGTTGAGGCCCTTCACCGGGGTGCCGTCGGGCCGGTAGACGAGGCCCTCGCACTGGAAGCCCGGCATGTTCTCGTCGAAGCCGAGGTCGAGGATCGCCTCGACGGTCTTCCCGGCCCACTCGGCCGGTACGGTCCCGGTCACCCGGAACCAGCTGGTGCCCCAGGGGGCGCCCCAGGCGTCGCCGACCGCGACCGGGTGCGGGGTGGCGGCCAGGCCCTCCTCGACGGGCACGGGCTCGCCGGGCGCGTTCCACACGGCGACGTCCAGCGGCACCGACGCCGGGTACACGGCGGGCCGCAGGCGCTCGTCGAGGACGCGCTTGAGCCGGGCTTCGACAAGGGCGCGGTCGTCATGCATGAGGGGTGCTCCTTGGGATTCGCGGGGTGGGGTGCGGTCGGGGTGCGGGGGCGGGTCGGTGTCGGGGGCGGGTGGTGGTCGGGGGCGACGGGGTGGGGTGCCCGGCCGGATCGGATCAGGCGATCCGGCCGGGGGTCGGGCGGCCTGGTCCGGGGTCAGCGGACCTGGTCGGGGGTGACGAGTTCGGTGATGCCGCGGGCGGCGAGGTGGCCGGGGTCGGTGGCGCGGTCGGCGAGGACGGTGGTGGGGCGGGCGCCGTCGGCGGTGAGCCGGAAGTACGCCTCGAACACCGGGCCGCCGGGTGCGCAGGCCGAGCGGCGGGCCGGGTCCCCGTCGACGACGAGCGCGGTGGTACGGGGCGCGGGGGCCCGGCCCCGTACCGCTTCCCTGGTCTCCCGGGCGTGCCGGGCGAGCACCCGCGCGGTGTCCTTGGGGCGCCGGTCGTTGGTGAACAGGCCGAGGCCGTATTCGAGTTCGGGGAAGTCGGCGAGGTCGCGGGACACGTCGTGGGAGCACCACCAGGTGACGCCCCACAGGTCGGGGCAGTCCAGGACGTGGGTGACGGTGGCGTCGGTGAACGCGGCGGCGTGCTCCGGCGGTACGTGCGGGGCGGGGGCGCCGACCTCCTGGAGCCAGACGGGGCGGTGCGGGTCTTCGGCCCATGCCTTGGAGAGTTCGACCAGGTAGGCGGCGTGGTGCTCGGTGGCGGTGCCGGTGCGGCCGTGGCGCTGGGCGGTGCCGTTGAAGACCCAGGAGTGGACGGCGGTGAGGGCGCCGTGCCGGGCGGCCTGGGCCGGGGTGAAGGGCATGTCGTCCTGGTACCAGCAGGCGTCGTACTCGGCGTGCAGGTGCGGGCGGCCGGGGGCGCCCGTCTCGCAGGCGGCGAGCATCCGGGTCAGCCAGGCGTCGATCTCGTCGGGGGTGGCCCGGTCGGGGTCGGGGTGCGGGCCGGCCGAGAACTGGTTGATCTCGTTGCCGACGGTCATGCCGAGGAAGGTGGGCCGGTCGGTCAGAGCTTCGGCCAGCGTCCGGAGGTAGGCGGCCTGCCCTTCGATCACGTCCGGGTCGGTGAACAGGTTCCTGCGGTGCCAGGTGCGGGTCCAGGCGGGCAGGAAGTCGAAGCTCGACAGATGCCCCTGAAGGCCGTCGACATTGACGTCCAGACCCCGCTCAGCGGCGGCGTCCACGAGGTCGACCAGGTGCTCGACCGCACGCGGCCGGATCAGGTTCCGGTTCGGCTGGAAATACGGCCAGAGCGGGAACACCCGGATGTGGTCGAGACCGAGTTCCGCGATCCCGTCCAGATCGGCGCGGACCGCGCCTGGGTCGTAGTCGAGCCAGTGGTGGAACCATCCCTGGCTGGGCGTGTAGTTGACGCCGAAGCGCGGGGCTGTCATGGCGAGGTGCTCCAAGGTCGTGGTTCGGGAGGGGGGGCGGGCTCAGCCCTTGACGGCGCCTTCACCGACGCCCTTGAAGAAGAACCGCTGCAGGCAGGCGAACATCACGATCAGCGGGGCGACGGCGATGATGGTGCCCGCGGCGATCACCCGCTGGTTGCTGGCGAAGGTGCCGTGCAGGAAGTTCAGTCCGACGGTCAGGGTGAAGTTGCTGGAGTCGGAGAGCACGATCAGCGGCCACAGGAAGTCGTCCCAGGCGCCCATGAAGGCGAAGATGGCGACGACGGCGAGGGTGCCCTTGACGGCGGGGAGCGCGACCCGGCTGAACCGCTGCCAGACGTTGGCCCCGTCGACGATGGCGGCCTCCTCGATCTCGTACGGGATGTTGTTGAAGGCGTTGCGCATGAGGAGGACGTTCATCGCGCCGATGCAGCCGGGGAGCACGACGGCGACCAGGGTGTTGTTGAGGTCGAAGCTGCGCATGGTGGCGAACTGGGCGATCATGATCGCTTCCATCGGCACCAGGAGCGCCAGGATGAACACCACTCCGGCGGCGCCGCGGCCCTTGAAGCGGAGCCGGGAGAGCGCGTAGCCGGCCATCGCGGCGCCGAGCACGTTGGTGAGGACGCTGGTGACGGCGACCTTCAGCGAGTTCAGGATGTAGTCCCAGACCGGGATGATGTCGGCGACGCCCGCGTAGTTCTTCAGGGTCGGGTGCTCGGGGAACAGCCGGGGCGGTGAGGTGAAGATGTCCTCGGTGGGGCCCTTGAGGGAGGTGGAGAGCTGCCAGAGGAACGGCCCGATCATGATCAGCAGCATCAGGGTGAGGAGCCCGTACCGCAGGATCCTGCGCCAGAGCGGGCTGCGGCCGCGGCGGCGGCGCGGCTTCGCCGGGCGGATCGGCCGGATCACGGGGGTTCCGGAGCCGCCGGGTGCGGCGGGGGTTTCGGTGGTGACGGCCATCAGTCCTTGTCCTTCCGGTCGGCCCGCAGCACGAAGAGCATCAGCAGCAGGGTCAGGACGAACAGCACGATCGACATCGCGGAGGCGTAGCCGGTGCGGCCCTGCAGGCCGGTGCCGACGCGCTGGATGAGCATGACGAGGGTGGTGTCCTCGCCGCCGGGGCCGCCGGTGGGCCCGGCGATCATGTACACCTCGGAGAACACCTTGAAGGCGGCGACCGAGGAGAGCGCCCCGACCAGGACCATCGTGGAGCGGACCCCGGGCATCGTGATCGACACGAAGCGGCGGATCGGGCCCGCGCCGTCGACCTCGGCGGCCTCGTGGAGCTCACGGGGCACGTTGGCGAGCGCGGCCAGATAGATGATCATGTAGTAGCCGAGTCCCTTCCACACCGTCAGGGCCATCGCGCTGAGCAGCAGCAGCCATGGGTTGGAGAGGAACGGCACCGGGTCGATGCCGAGCATCTGCAGCACGCCGTTGACGAGGCCGCGGTCGTCCAGCATCCACACCCACATCAGGGCGACGACCACGACCGACGCGACCACCGGGGTGTAGTACGCGGACCGGAAGAAGGCGATGCCGGGGATGTGCTTCTGGACCAGGAGGGCCAGCAGCAGCGGCAGGAAGACCATGCAGGGGACGACGACCACGACGTACAGGGCGCTGTTGCGCAGGGCGACCCAGAACTGGTCGTCCTGGAGCAGCGCGGTGAAGTTGTCGAGGCCGACGAACTCGCCGGTGGTGAGGGTGCGGGCGTCGGTGAAGGACTTCCAGACGGTGGCGAAGAACGGGTAGAGGTTGAACGCCAGGGTGATCAGCAGGCCGGGCGCCAGGAACAGCCAGGGGCTGAGCGGCCGGTGGGTCCGCCGGGCGGAGGCCCGGCGGCCCGCGCGCCGGCCGCCTCGGGCGGTGGCGCGCGGGCGGTCGCCGGGGGCGGCCACCGCGGCGGGTACGGGTTCGGTCGAGGTGCTCATGGTGGACTCGCCGGATCAGTGCTGCTGGAGGAGCTTGTTCATCTGGTCGACGGCGCTGTCCAGGGCCGCCTTGGGGTCGGCCTTGCCCTGGAAGCACTTGGCGATCTCGTTGCGCAGGATCGTCTTCATCTCGTCGCTGAACAGCACCGGCGTGTAGTTGACGGCGGTCGGCAGCATCTTCGCCGAGGCGACCCGGATGCGGCCCTCCTCGGTGCCGTCCGGCTTGCTCCAGTAGTCCTTGTCGAGGGAGCCCTTGGTGGACGGGAAGACGGCGACCTTGTGGCCGAAGTCCTCCTGGTTCTTCTGGTCGGTGACGAAGTGGGCGAAGGCGACGGCGGTCGAGGCGCTCTTGCTCTTCGAGTTGACCGCGAGGCCCTGCAGATACATGTTCTGCTTGCCGGTGTTGGTCGGGACGTCGGTGATGCCGATGTTCTCGTACAGCGACGGGGCCTCGGACTTGAACTTGTCGAGGTCGTGGGCGCTGCCCGGGTTCATGGCGATCTCCTGCTGGAGGAACTTGGTCCCGGTGGAGTCGTCCTTCAGCGTCAGGGTCTGCTTGTGCAGGCCGTTCTTGTCGTACAACTCCTTGTACTTGGTGAGGAGTTCGACGCCCTTCTCGCTGTTGAGGGTGAACTTCTCACCGGCCGTGTCCATCGCCTCGACGCCGTAGCGGCCGAAGTCCTCGATGGTGGGCGGCTGTCCGAGGGTGGCCTTGCCCTTGGCGGCGAGCTTGTCGGCGTCGGTGAAGAGTTCGTCGAAGGTCTTGGGCGGCTTGTTCTCGTCGAGTCCGGCCTCGCGGAACATCGTCTTGTTGTAGAAGAGCGGTCCGCTGTTCAGGTACCAGGGGAAGGCGTACGTGCCGCCCATGCCCGGCATCTCGAAGCCCTTCCAGGCGCCTTCGAGGTACTCGGGCTTGAACTTGGCGGCGACCGGGTCCTTCTCCAGGTTGAGCAGCGTGTCGGCCTTGGCGAGCGGGAAGGCGAGGTCCGGGGAGAGGTTGACCACGTCGGGGAGGGATCCGGCGGAGGCGTCGGCGCTCAGCTTGTCGGCGTAGTTGTCGGCCGGCTGGTCCACCCAGGTGACCTTGGCGCCCGGGTTCGCCTTCTCGAAGTCCGCGATCAGACCCTCGAAGTAGTCCTTGAACTTCGCCCGGAGGTTCCAGGTCTGGAACTTGATCTCGCCATCGATCTTCGCGTCGGTCGAGGATCCGCCACCCCCGCCGCCGCCACCGCACGCGGCGATGGTGGTGAGCGAGAGGGCGGCCCCGAGGCCGATGACGGTCCGAATCGCGGCGCTGCGATGAATGGACATGACTGGCTCCTTCGCGTCGTCCATGACGTTGCCGACACAATGCACTTCCATTTCTCCTGGCGTCAACGCCAAATAAGGCAGCTATTTCGATGAAACCGCAGGTCAGAGCAACTGTTCGGGACTAAAGCCCTGAATTGCTCGGGACTTGCTGCGGCGCATTAGTTGCTCTTCGCTAAACCGATTTACATCGCCGGAATGGCGTTAGGATCGCGGTATGAGCGAGAACCACGCCGGGCCGCGCGACGAAGCGCCGCCCCGGCGCCCGACCATGAAGGACGTGGCCAGAGAGGCGGGCGTGTCCGCGAGCGCGGTCTCCTTCGCCCTCAACGACCGCCCGGGGGTCTCCGACGCCACTCGGCGCCGGATCGTCCGGGTCGCCGAACGGCTCGGCTGGCGGCCCAACTCGGCCGCCCGGGCACTGTCCGGGGAGGGCTCGGGCGCGATCGGGATGGTGCTCGCCCGGCCCACCGACAACCTGGGCGTGGAGTCGTTCTTCCTCCAGCTCGTCTCCGGCATCCAGGCCACCCTCGCCCCGCGCGACCAGGCCCTGGTGTTCCAGATGGTCGACGACATCCGGGCCGAGTGCGAGCTCTACCGCCGCTGGTGGGCCGAGGGCCGGGTGGACGGGGTGATCGTGGTCGACCCCCGGGTCTGCGACCCGCGCCCCGAGACCCTCGCCGTGCTCGGCCTGCCCGCCGTGATCATCGGCGGCATGGAGGCCCCGGGCACCCCCGGCGGCCCGCCGCTCCCCCGCCAGGCCCGGCTCTCCAACATCTGGGCCGACGACTCCGGCGCGATGAACCTGATCGTCCACCATCTGTACGGCCTCGGGCACCGCAGGATCGGCCATATCGCGGGCGCCCCGGGCTTCGCCCACACCGCCCGCCGGATCGCCTCGCTGCGGGTGGCCGCCCGCCGGCTGCACCTGGAGGTGGTCTCGGTCACCACCGACTTCACCGACCGCCAGGGCGCCAAGGCGGCCCGCAGGCTGTTCTCGTCCGACACCCCGCCGACCGCGCTGATCTGCGACAACGAGGTGATGGCGGTCGCCGCGGTGAGCGTGGCGGCCGAGCGGGGCATGGTCATCCCGCGCGACCTGTCGGTGGTCTCGTGGGAGGACTCGGTCATCTGCCGCACCCTGCACCCCCAACTGACCGCGCTCGCCCGCAAGGCGGACGTGTTCGGCCACCGCGCGGCCCGTCAGCTGCTCGCCCTGCTCGACGGCGGCGAACCCCGCCAGGTCCAGGACCCGGTGCCGGTCCTCCAGCCCCGCGAGAGCACCGCGCCGCCGCCACCGCACCCCGCGCACGGACCGCCGCCACCGTCCGCCGCACTCCCCGACGCACCCGACGCACCCGACGCACCCGACGCACCCGACGCACCCGAAACGCTCGCCGTCCCCGAGCCCCGCACGCCCGACCAGGAGAAGACCACCCCGTGACCAGGCCCACCACCTCCGCCGACTCCCCCGCCGCCACCTCCTCCCCCGCCGCCGGGCGGCTCGTCGCCGCGATCGACATCGGCGGTACGAAGATCGCGGGCGCGCTCGTCGACGCCTCCGGCACCCTGCTCGCCCGGGCGCTCCGGCCCACTCCCGCCCGCGAGTCCGCGGCGGCGGTGCTCGGCGCGGTCCAGGAAGTGCTGGCCGAGCTGCGGGCGCGGCCCGACTGGGCCCGGGTGGACCGCGTCGGCGTCGGCAGCGCGGGCCCGGTGGACGCCGTGGCGGGCACCGTCAGCCCCGTCAACATTCCCTCCTGGCGCGACTTCCCACTGGTCGCCGGGGTCCGCGAGGCAGCAGGCGGGCTGCCGGCCCGGCTGATCGGCGACGGCGTGGCGGTGGCCGCCGCCGAGTCCTGGCAGGGCGCCGCCCACGGACACGCCAACGCGCTCTGCATGGTGGTCTCCACCGGCGTCGGGGGCGGCCTGGTCCTCGACGGCCGCCTCTACCCGGGCCCCAGCGGCAACGCGGGCCACATCGGTCACATCAGCGTCGATCTGGACGGCGAGGAGTGCCCGTGCGGCGGGCGGGGCTGCGTGGAGCGGATCGCCAGCGGTCCGAGCATCGTCCGGTACGCCCTGGCGCACGGCTGGACCCCGCCGGAGGGCGCGGCCGCCGGGGCCGCGTCGGTAGCGGCGGCGGCCGGGCGGGGCGAGCCGGTGCCGGTGGCGGCCTTCCACCGGGCGGCCCGGGCGGTGGCCGCTTCGGTGGCCGCGACGGCGGCCCTGGTCGAGCTGGAGGTGGCGGTGATCGGCGGCGGTGTGGCCAAGGCGGGCCCGCTGCTCTTCGACCCGCTGCGCGCCGAGCTGGCCCGCTACGCCACCCTGTCGTTCACCCGTGACGTACGGGTCGCCCCGGCCCGGATGGGTACCGACGCGGGCCTGGTGGGGGCGGCCGCGGCCGCCTTCGGGGTGGTCTGACCCGGCGGCTCGGCCGCCCGGCCCCGGTCCGCCGATCAACGGGCCGGGGTCGGCGGTATGTTGGGCGGATGGTCGGTACAGGGGTGGACGGCGAGGGCGCGGCGGGGCGGCGGATCCGGGGGCTCGACGCCGACGAGCGGCGGGCCCGGCGCCGGACGGACCTGCTCGACGCGGCCCTGGAGCTGTTCGCCACGCAGGGGTACCAGGACACGTCCATCGAGCAGGTCTGCAAGCGGGCGTTCGTCGGCACGAAGAGCTTCTACGAGTCCTTCACCGGCAAGGAGGCGCTGTATCTGGCGCTGCTCGACCGGATCGTGGCCGATGTCGCGGCGCGGCTGGACCTGGTGCTCGCCGAGGCGGCCGACGAGCCGGACGAGGCCGCGGTGACCGGGGCGCTGATCCGGGCGTTCGCGGACGCGTTCGTCCGTGATGTACGGGTGGCCCGGGTGACGTTCGGCGAGGGCCGGGCGGTCACCCCGCTGGCCGAGGCCCATCGGCGGGCCAACCGGCGTTGGGCGGCCGGGTTCGTGGAGTCGGTCTGGCGGCGGCTCGGGACGGCGGCCGACGACGGCCCGGGCCGGGCCGGGACCCATGTGATCGCGATGGGTCTGATCGGCGGGTTCTTCGACATCATCGCCGACTGGCTGGTGGACGCGGAGCCCGCGGGGGCGGACCGCGCCTATGTCGAGGATGCCCTCGCCCGTTTCTACCGGGTCATCAGCAAGGGTCTGTCCACCGCTTCCTGACGATTCATCAGTGAATGTCGGCAGGTGCGCGCGGGCATCGGTCCGCCCACTTCGGAACAGGCTCCTTTCTTTGGAAAAGGAGCCTTGTTTCGAGTGGGTGCCCGTGCTCTACTTCCGGGTAACCCACCCGCGAACATCCGCGATCACCCGCGAACACCTCCGACCAAGGAGTCGCCGCATGGGCAAGCTCCGCACGTTCCTGACCGCCGCACTGCTGTCCGCACTGGTCACCACGACGGCGGGCACCGCGGCCGCCGCCACCCCCGCCATGTCCCCCACCGGCTCGGCCGGGTCGTCGAGTTCGGGCTGGAACGACTGGTCCTGCCGGCCGAGCGCCGCGCACCCGGAGCCGGTGGTCCTCGTCCATGGCCTCGGCGCGAACGGCGTCGACAACTTCCTCACCCTGGCGCCCACGCTGACCGCCGCCGGTTACTGCGTGTACTCCCAGACGTACGGCAAGACGGTCCTGGGCGGTCTGGCCGGCGGGCTCGCCCCGATGGCGGACAGCGCCGCCGAGCTCGGCCGGTTCGTCGACCGGGTGCGCGCGGCGACCGGCGCGGCGAAGGTCGACATCGTCGGACACTCCGAGGGCACCACCGTCCCGGCCTACTACCTGAAGTACCTGGGCGGCGCCGCCGTCGTCGACGACTTCGTCGGCTTCGGCTCCAACTTCCGCGGCACCACCCTGAACGGGCTCGCGTCCCTGGCCGCCGCGCTCAAGCTGGACGGCCTGCTCACCGGGGTCGGCTGCGCCGCCTGCTCGGACTACCTGCCCGGCTCCGCGTTCCTCGCGAAGCTGAACGACGGACCCGTCGCGGTGCCGGGACCGACGTACACCTCGATCGTCAGCCGGTTCGACACGGTGGTCACGCCGTACACCAGCGGCCTGCTCACCGGTCCGAACGTCACCAACATCGTGCTCCAGGACGCCTGCGGGCTGGACTCGGCGGGCCATCTCGGACTCGCCGTCGACCCCCATGTCGCCCAGCTCGTGCTGACCCGGCTCGACCCCGAGCACGCGGCGCCGCTCCGGTGCCGGTTCTTCACCACCCTCGGCATCTGAGACCGGAGTCCGCCGACCCCTCCGGGAGGGGCGCGCCGGGGCGCCCGCGCCCGATGATCGCGCCCCTCCTGGCACCGCACCCCCAGCGGACCCGATCGATGGGTTTGTGTCCGAGTACTCGGGGTACGCGAATCGACCCACCCGGACCGATGGCTACGCTCGGTGACATCTCGTCACAGAGGAACCCATGTGTCCGAAGCCCTGACCCACTCCCTGCCCGCGCCCGGCCCCGGTGCCGGTGCCGCCCCCGACGACCCCACGACCGCCGCGTACGGCCTGCTGCGCCGGGCGTTCGCGCGGCTCGACGGGCTGCTCGGCCGCGCGGTCGAGGGCGCCAGGGAGCGGTGGGGCACGGAGGCCCAGGGCGATCCCTTCCGGGGGCTCTACCTCAGCGCCGAGCAGGTGGACCGCGCCTTCGGCGCCCCGGCGGGCGAGCCGCTGTTCGCCCGGCCCACCGCCGACGGGCCGATGTGCGCGCCGTCCTGGCGGGAGATCACCGACGAGGGGCCCGGCTGGGACTGGCTCGCCGAGACGTACGCGCTGTCCGGCATCGAGCTCGACATGGTGCTGCTCGCCCTCGCCCCCGAGCTGGACCTGCGGTACGAGCGGATCTTCGGCTATCTCCAGGACGACGTCAGCCGCAGACGTCCGACCGTCGCGCTCGCGCTCGACCTGCTGACCGCGACCGGCGCCGAACGGCTCGCCGCCCGTGCCCTGTTCGGGGCGGACGCCCCGCTCGTCGCCCGGCGGGTGCTGCGCCTGGTCGCCGCCCCGGGGGCCGTGGCGCCACCGCTGCTCGCCCACTTCCTGGTGCCGGACGAGCAGATCACCGACCTGCTGCTCGGCCGTCCGCGCCTCGACCGGCGGCTGCTCCCGTACTGCCGCCTCGCCACCCCGACGGCCGAGGACGCCGAGCGGCCGGTCCATCCGGACCTGGCCCCGCTCGCCCGGCAGCTCACCGACGGTGACCTGCACCGGCCGCTGCGGCTCCACCTGCACGGGCCGCGCAACAGCGGGCGGCACCGGGCGGCCCGCGCCCTCGCGGCCCGGCTCGGCCTCTCGCTCCTGACGGTGCCCGCCGACCGGCTGCCCGAGGCGGCGGACGAGCTGGCCGAGACGCTCGCCCTGATCCTGCGGGCCGCGTCCTTGCGGTCCGCCCTGGTCCACGTACGGGACCCGGAGGCCGTCGCCCACCCGCACACCCTCGCCACCGCACTCGCCCGCCACCCCGGGGACGTCGTCCTCGCCTCCACGCGCGCGTGGACACCGGTGCCGGGCTGTCCGCTCGGCCTGCGGACGGTCACCCTCACGCGCGGCGGCGCCGGTTGGCGCCGGAGCCTGTGGGAGCGGACCCTGACGGCGCACGGCGCCACCGCCGGGCGGGCCGCCGTCGACGAGGTCGCCGACCGGTTCCGGCTCGGCCCCGGGCAGATCGAGGACGCCGTGGTGACCGCGCTCGCCGCGGCGGACGGCACCGGGGCCCGGCTGACCCGCCCGGAGCTGTTCGCCGCCGCCCGGATCCAGAGCGCCCCCGGCCTCGCCGCGCTGGCCCGCCCGGTCGTCCCGGCCCGCGGCTGGGACGACCTGGTGCTCCCCGACACGTCCCTGACGCCGCTGCGCGAGCTGTGCGAGCGCATCACCCACCGGCGGACGGTCATGGACGACTGGGGCTTCGCCCGGTCCTTCCCGCACGGCAAGGGGGTCACCGCGCTGTTCGCGGGCCCGCCGGGCACCGGCAAGACGATGGCCGCCGAGGTGATCGCCCGCGAGCTCGGGCTCGAACTCTTCGCCGTCGACCTGTCCACCGTCATCAGCCGCTACGTCGGCGAGACCGAGAAAAACCTGGAACGGATCTTCAGCGCCGCCGACGAGACCGACGCCGTGCTCCTCTTCGACGAGGCGGAGGCCCTGTTCGGCAAGCGCACCGAGGTCCGCGACGCGCACGACCGGTACGCCAACACCGAGATCGCCTATCTGCTCCAGCGGATGGAGCAGTACGACGGGCTGGCCGTGCTGACCACCAATCTGCGCGGGCAGCTCGACCCCGCGTTCATCCGGCGGCTCCAGTTCGTCGTCGACTTCCCCTTCCCCGAGGAGGCCGAGCGCCGCCGGCTGTGGGAGCGGGCGCTGCCGCCCGGGGCGCCGCTCGCCCCCGGCATCGACCTCGACGCGCTCGCCACCGGCTTCCGGGTGTCCGGCGGCGGCATCCGCAACATCACCCTGCACGCGGCGCACCTGGCGGCCGTCGCGGGCACCCCGATCGGGACGGCGCACCTGCTCGCCGCCACCCGCCGGGAGTACGAGAAGGCGGGCAAGGTCGCGCCCGGGATCCAGGCCGCGCCCCGGGAGCTCTCATGACGCGAAGGAGAGGAGGCGGCGATGTTCCAGGACCTGGACGCCACGCTCAAGGCGCTCCTCGCGGACTCCGGGGCACCGGCCGAGGTGCGGTCGGCGGAGGTCAGTTTCACCTCGCCGGACAAGGACTTCCGGCCCGACCAGGCGACGGTGAACCTGTTCCTCCACGAGGTGGCGGAGAACCGGGACCTGCGCGACGACACCCCGGTGCGCGAGCACACCGCCGGGGGCGGCTTCCTGTTCCGGGAGGCGCCGATGCGGCTCGACTGCACCTATCTGGTCACCACCTGGTCGACCAAGGAGGGCGGACTGCGGGCCGAGGAGGAGCACCGGCTGCTCGGTCTCGCGCTGCTGTGGCTGCGGAGCTTCCCGGTGGTCGCGGAGCGCTTCCTGCAGGGCGAACTGAGGATGCCGCCGTCGCTGTTCCCGGTGACGACCGAGGTGGCCCGGGTCAAGGAGGGGCAGCGGCTCGGCGACTTCTGGACCGCGCTCGGGGTGGCGCCCCGGCCCGCGTTCTTCTTCACCGCCACCGTCGGCCTGCGGCTGCCGACCCAGCCCGTGGAGCAGCCGGCGGTCTCCGGGCTGCGCCTGGCCCCCACCTCGCTGAGCCGTCCCGCGCTGACCGGCCTGGTCCTCGGCACGGGCCTTGTGCCGGTGCCGGACGTCCCGGTGGCGCTGGTGGCGCCGGACCGGGAGACCCTCACCGACCGGCACGGCGGATTCGCCTTCGACGGGCTGGACTTCGGTACCTACACGCTGCTCGCCCGGCCGGCCGGCCGCCCCGAGGTGCGCCGGGAGGTGCGCTACGCGGCCGACAGCCAGGTGCACGACCTGATCCTGCCCGAGCCATGACGGGCCCGGGCCGCCGCCCGAACCGCCGGTACCCCGACCCCCGGGGTCCGGTCCGCACGCCAGCACGGAAGGAAGGAGGAGCCGGTGACCATCAGCTACGAGGACAAGTCCCCGGGCGTCCACATCGAGGAGATCAGCCCCGCCGGGCCGATCGCGGGAGCCGGGACGGGCGCCGCCGCGCTCATCGGCATCCCGGCCCGGCAGGTCGCCGACGCCGCCATCGGCAAGCCCGTGCCGGTCACCAGCTGGACGGCGTACACGGACGCGTTCGGCGGCTACGCGGACCCGGGGTTCCTGCCGCACGCGGTCCGCGGCTTCTTCGGCAACGGCGGCTCGGTCGCCTATGTGGTGCCGGTCAGGAACACGGCCGCGGACCTGGAAGCGGGCCTCAATCAGTTGACGCGGTTCCCGGACGTGAGCCTGGTGTGCCTGCCCGGCGTGGTCGACCCCGCCGTCCAGCTCCTGGTGCGCGACCACTGCGCCGCTCTGAAGGACCGGTTCGCGGTCCTCGACGGCGCCCAGGACTCGGCGCCGCTGGCCCCGGACAGCCCGCTGCAGGCCCAGCGCGGTGCGCTGGTCTCCGCCGACGGGGCCTACGCCGCGCTGTACTGGCCGTGGCTCAAGGTCACCAACCCGACGACCGGGGCGGCCTCGCCGGTCCTCACCGTCCCGCCGTCCGGGCACATCGCCGGGGTGATCGCCCGCACCGACAGCGGGCGCGGGGTGCACAAGGCCCCGGCCAACGAGCCGGTGCGCGGGGCGCTCGACCTGGCGTACGCGGTCAACGACGCCGAGCACGGCAAGCTCAACCAGGCCGGGATCAACGCGATCCGCCGCTTCCCCGGGCGCGCGCCGCTGGTGTGGGGCGCCCGGACCCTCTCCGACCAGGCCGCCTGGCGGTACGTCAACGTCCGGCGCCTCGTCTCGTACATCGAGACCTCGCTCCTCCAGGGGCTGCGCTGGGCGGTGTTCGAGCCGAACAACACGGCGCTGTGGAAGGGCCTCGAACGGTCGATCACCGAGTTCCTGACGCGCGTCTGGCAGTCGGGCGCCCTGTTCGGCCGGACGGCCGGGGAGGCGTTCTACGTGAAGGTCGACGAGGAGCTGAACCCGCCCGCGGTACGGGCCCTGGGACAGGTCGTCGTGGAGATCGGGGTGGCACCGACGTCACCCGCCGAGCACGTGGTGGTGCGCCTCGGCCTGTGGGCCGACGGCGCGCGCGTGAACGAGGGCTGAAGGGAGCCCGGGGATGCCTCAGACAGGTCAGCGTGTCGATCCGTACCGCAATTTCAACTTCCTGGTGGAGCTGGAGGGCATCGCCCAGGGCAGCTTCCTGGAGTGCAGCGGTCTCGGCTCGACCACGGAGGTCATCGAGACCAGGGAGGGCGGCGACAACACCACGGTGCGCAAGCTCCCCGGACGGACGAGTTTCAGCGACATCACTCTCAAATGGGGGCTGACGGACTCGACGGAGCTCTGGGACTGGCGGCAGTTGGTGATCGACGGGAACGTGCTCCGCAAGAACGGCTCGGTCATCGTGTACGACCTGGCCAACCGCACCGAGGTCACCCGCTGGAACTTCGTCCAGGCATGGCCGGTGAAGTGGGAGGGCTCGCACTTCTCCACCAAGGGCACCGACCTCGCCATCGACACCCTGGTGCTCGCGCACGAGGGCCTGGCTAGGGCGTGAGCGGCGGATGCTGACGACCGAGGTCGAGTTCGAGCTGCCCAAGGGGTACGTGGACGCCGCCGGGGACCTGCACCGGCACGGGGTGATGCGGCTGGCCACGGCGGCGGACGAGATCTATCCGCTGAAGGACCCGCGGGTGCGCAACTGGCCCGCCTATCTGATCGTCATCGTGCTGGCCCGGGTGGTGACCCGGCTCGGCACGGTCCCCGACGTCAACCCGAAGGTGATCGAGGGCCTGTTCTCGGAGGACCTCGCCCATCTCCAGCGGCTCTACAACCGGATCAACGGGCTCGCCGAGTCCGAGGTCCTGGTCCGCTGCCCCGGCTGCGGCGCCGAGCACCTGGCGGAGGTGGCGCCGCTGGGGGGATGACGGGCTACCCCCTGGACCGGGTTCACCAGGAGGTGGCATTCCTCGGACGGCACGTCCACTGGACCCTCACCGAGGTGATGGCGCTCGACCACGCCCAACGGCGTCGCTGGGTGCGCGAGATCGCCGACGGGCTGACCGCGGAGGAACATTGACCGACCACGACGCAGCGCCCGGGACCGGCTCAGGCCCCGGTTCCGGTTCCGGTTCCGGCAGTGGCCAGGACCTGGGGCCCACCCTGGGCACCCGGCTCGACGCGCAGGGCCGCGCGCTCGCCGCCAGGACCCGGATCGGCTTTCCCTGGGCGGGCCCACTGCGCTCCCTCACCACGCACGCGGCGGCGCTCCCGGCGCCGTTCCAGGAGCGTTTCCGCCGGGTGGAGCCGACGGACGGTGCGGGCCGGGAACCCCGGCGCGGCCAGGTGCGGCCCGGACGGTTCCCGGGCGAAGCCCCGTACCCGGGCGCGGACTCGGGGCCGGGGCCGGGGCCGTACCAGGACCCGCACCAGGAGCGGCACCACGACCCGGGCGAAGCCCCGTACCACGGTCCCGACGGCGGTCCCGGAGTCGGCCCGTACGACGGCCTCGGCCTCCCCGGCGAGGACCCGCTGTCCCCCCTCGGCGGCGCGGCTCCCGCCGTCGAGGGGCGGCCGTTGCCCGACGACGTACGGGCCCGGCTGCGCGATGTGGTGGGGCCCGCCGCGGATCTGCTGCGGGTGCACGACGACGCGGCGGCGGACACCCGGGCCCGGGCGCACCGGGCGGACGCGGTGACGGTCGGCCGCGATGTGCACTTCCGCGCGGGCCGGTTCGCGCCGCGTGAGCCGCGCGGTTTCGCGCTGCTCGCGCACGAGGCCACCCACGTGGAGGCGTTGCTCGCACCCGGCGCCGACTGGCGGCGGGCGACCGGCGGTGGGCGGGCGGACGAGGAGGACCGGGCGCTGGCCCGGGAGGGCGCGGCGCTGCGCGGTCCCGAAGAGCCGGCGACGGCCCCGTACGACGGCGGCCATCGCCACCCGGTCCCGCACCCGCACCCCCATGCGCCGGCCGTCGTACCGGCACCGGCGTCCGGGCCGGGGAGCGGCGGGCACGGGGCGCCGCACGTCGCCGCCGCACCGGTCGGGCGCGAGCTGGGCGGCGGGCACCCATCGGCCGGGGCAGCACCCGGCCTTGAGCGGCTGCGCGACGAGCTGGTGCGCGATCTGATGCACCGGCTGCGCAGCGAGTTCGAACGCGGAGGATGATGTGCCGTCCCTCGACAAGGCGTTGATCGTGAACACCTCGACGGGTGAGGGGTTTCCCGTCATGTACAACCCGGAGGAACTGAAGCTCGACCAGGGCAACAACTTCGCCGAGCTCGCCATCCCCGGGCTCAACGCGCCGCCCGTGCAGTACGTCCGGGGCAAGGCGCGGTCGCTGTCGATGGAGCTGTTCTTCGACACGTACGGCGCCGATCCGGTCGAGGACGTGCGCCGGTACACGGCGCCGCTCACCGGGCTGCTCGACAAGGACCCGCTCACCCAGGGGCCGCCGGTGCTGCTGTTCCTGCACGGGCGGTTCCACTTCGAGTGCGTGCTGACCGACGCGGGCCAGCGGTTCACCATGTTCGGGCCGGACGGCACCCCGGTGCGCTGCACCCTGTCCGTCCGGCTCCAGGAGTACGTGCGGGTCGACGTGCAGGTGCGCAGCGGGCTCTTCGCCGCCTCGCCGACGGTCTCCGGCGCGGTGTCCGCGCTGCTCGGCGCGGACTCCGGCACCCGGCCCGGGCCCGCCGCCCGGCCCGGCGCCTCGGCGGTGGCGGGCGGTGCGGCGACCGTGCACATCACCGCGGCCGGGGACACCCTGAGCGGGCTCGCCGACCGCTATCTCGGCGATCCGGCGCGCTGGCGCGAGATCGCCCTGCTCAACGACACCGAGGACCCGATCGGCCTGCCGGTCGGGGTGCCGGTGGTCGTCCCGGTCGCGGACGGGGGCCGCAGGTGACCCAGCCCGTCTCGTACGCGCCGCGCTGCGACATCCGGATCTCCGGGGTCGCGCTGGCCGCCGACGTGACCGACCAGATGCTCAGTCTCACCGTCGAGACCGATCTCGATCTGGCCGGGTCGTTCACCCTGGTGCTGCGCAACGCCGACAACACGCTGCTCGACTCGCCGCTGCTCGACGTGGGCAGGACCGTGGAGATCCACCTGGGCTACGGCAACGATCTGCGGCCCGCGTTCCTCGGCGAGATCGCCGCCATCGAGCCGTCGTTCCCGTCCGAGGGACCGCCCACCGTCCGGGTGGCGGGCTACGACAAGTCGTACCGGATGCGCCGCACCCAGCCCGAGCCCACCGCGTATCCGCTGGTCAACGACGCCCTGCTGGCCGCGAAGATCGCCGCCGAGAACGGTCTGATCCCGGTGGTGGACCCGACGCCCGGCCTGCCGGAGACCATTCCGAAGGCGGAGAGCGACATGGCCTTCCTCAAGGCCAGGGCCCGCAAGTACGGCTTCGACGTGTACGTGGAGTGGGACCGGCTGCACTTTCATCTGCCCCGGCCCCGGACCTCGGCCGTGATCCTGGAGTGGGGGCGCAGTCTGATCGAGTTCGCGCCGCGGATCTCCGCGTCGGGGCTCGCCGGGCTCCAGGTGGTGCGGGACTACAACCAGGAGCTGGCGCAGACCGTCCACAGCACGGTCCTCGCCGCCGACTTCGACCTGCCGGACATCATGGAGCGGCTCGGCGACCAGGCCGTGCACCTGCTCGCGGGTCTGGTCCGCAAGGCGGGCCGGCCGCGGCAGGCCGCCGCCGTCGGCAATCCGCTGGACGCGGCGCTGCTCGCCCGGTCGCTGCTCACCGAGCTCCTGGAGGGCATGTACGAGGGCCGGGGGTCGTGCGTCGGGCTGCCGGAGCTGACGGCGGGCGACCATGTCGAGATCCGGGGCGTGGGCCGCAGGTTCGGCGGCACCTACCGGGCCCGCAAGATCACCCACCGGCTGGACGGCGGCGGTTTCACCACCGAGTTCTCCATCACCCAGCGGGGCCAGTCGAGTCTGCTCGGGCTGCTGCGCAAGCAGATGACCGAGGAACCGCCGCCGCAGGCGCAGGAGCGGTTCCACGGGGTGATGGTCGGTGTCGTCGCGGAGAACCACGAGCTCGGCGACCGGCCGCCGCGGCTCCCGCTCGGCCGGGTGAAGGTGTCGCTGCCGCAGCTGTCCGAGACGTTCGTCACCGGCTGGGCGCCGTGCGCCCGTCCGATGGCGGGCCAGGACGCCGGGTTCTACGCACTGCCCGAGCTCGGCGACCAGGTGCTCGTGGCGTTCGAGAACGGCGATCTGTCCCGGCCGTACGTGCTGGGCGCGCTGTGGACGGCCGAGCAGCGCCCGCCGGTACGGAACGCGGACGGCCGCAACGCGGTCCGGGTGATCCGCAGCCGGGCCGGGCACACCATCACCTTCGACGACAGCGAGGACGGGTCCTCGCTGGTGATCGAGGACGGCTCCGGCAGCCGCGTCAGCCTCCGCGCCACGGACGGCTCGATCAGCGTCGAGGCGGGCGGCGACCTCACGGTGAAGGCGGGCGGCACGCTCACGCTGGAGGCCGCCGGGGGCAGTACGAAGATCACGATGACCGCGGACAAGGTCGATGTCACATAGCGGATCCCACGGGACGACGACGAGCACACGCGGGCGCGCGACCAGGTCCAGGTCCAGGACCAGGACCACGATCACGGCCACGGGCACGGGCACGGACACGGACACGGACACAAGTACGGCCACGAGCACGGCGACGGAGCGGGGGCGGCGATGGAGCAGGTACTGACCACCGGGAGCACCATCGGCTGCGGGCATCCGCCGCAGGTGCCCACCATGTCCCCGGCGAGCGACGCGAAACTCAAGGTCGGCGGGCAGCCGGTGCTGCGCGCCGCCGACCTCACCGCGGCGTCCGCGCTCATCTCGGGGTGCGTGCCGCCGTCGGGCGGCAGCCCGCCGCCGAAGCCGTGCCAGCACGTCACCCGGGTCGCCCCGAAGGGCGAGGCGGCGAAGCTCAGGGCCGGTGGCGCGCCGGTGCTGCTCGGCTCGCTCGCCGGCGACACCGACGGCTCGGTGGAGGGTGTCACCCCGCAGCAGAAGCTGTTCGGGAAGGCCGCGCAGACCCGGCTGACGGCCGCCGCGAAGGAGGGTCTGCGATGAGCCAGGACGCGGTGCCCGAACTCCACGGCCGCGGCCTCGCGTTCCCGGTCCGGCCCGGCACCCTCGGGCTCGCCGAATCGGCGGGGCCCCGGAAGGTCGAGGAGTCGATCCGGATCATCCTCGGCACCCAGTACGGCGAGCGGGTCATGCGCCCGCGCTTCGGCTGCAACCTCAAGTCCCTGGTGTTCGCGCCGAACAACGCGGCCACCGCCAACCTCGCCCGCTACCACGTGGAGGTGGGCCTGCGGGAGTGGGAGCCGCGGATCGAGCTGGTCGAGGTGACCGTGGACAACGACCTCGTCGGCGGGCTGCTCCTGATCGGCATCGCGTACCGGCTGCGCTCCACCGGAGAACTCCACCGTCTCGACCACCCGTTCGCCCTGGAGCAGCCACGATGACCTACCCCTCGGAGCGGGGCCGCATCCTCCCGCCCAATCTGGACGACCGCACCTGGCAGGACCTCGTCGACGAGATGCGGGCCCTGATCCCCCGGTACGCGCCGGGCTGGACCGACCACAACCCCAGCGACATCGGCATCACCCTCATCGAGCTGTTCGCGTGGCTGGCCGAGGGGGTCGTGTACCGGCTCAACCGGGTGCCGGACAAGCACTATCTGGCGTTCGTGAACCTGCTCGGCATCACCCGCGACCCCGCCACCCCGGCCCGTACCTTCCTCACCTTCACCTCCGGCACGGGTCCGGTCGCGCTGCCCGCGGGCACGCAGGCGCAGACCGCCGCGCGGGAGGGCGAGCAGCCGGTCGTGTTCGAGACCGACGAGGCCCTGACCGTGCTGCCGGTGAACCTGCGCGACGCGGTGCTGGTCGGCCCGTACCCGTCGGGCACCGCCTCCGCCGCGTACGACGTGGTCACCGAGACCGTGGTGGGTCCGCCGACCGGCCGCCGGGACCTCACCGTGCCGCCCGGCCAGACACTCCAGCTGTGCCTGGGCTTCGACCGGGCGACGAGCGCGGAGCTGCTGCTGCGGCTCAGGCTGCACCAGCCGCTGCCCGAGGTGAGCCCCGCCCCGGCGACGCTGACCTGGGTGTACGGACAGGGTGCCCTCGCGCCGACCGGCTGGCCCGCCGTGCCGGGGGCGGTGGACGGCACGGAGTCGCTGCGGCACGACGGGACCGTACGGCTCACGCCGCCCGCGGACTGGGCCGCGCAGCGCCCGACGAACCCGCCCGGGCAGACCGGCGCCGCCTGGACCGGCGTCACCCCGCGCGTTCCCGGGCGGGCGGCCACCGAGCCGCGCTGGTGGCTCGGCCTGCGGATCGCCAACACCTCCACGGCGCCGCTCACCGCGGGCCTCGACCGGCTGCTGTTCAACGCGGCGCAGGCGCACTCGGCGCCCACCGTCCGGTCCCCCGAACTCCTCGGCATCAGCACCGGCGAACCGCTGCAGACCTTCGCGCTGCGCGAACGCCCGCTGTACGGCGGCCCGGCGGCCGGCGCCGACCCGCTGGGCGGACTCGTGGTGCAGGTCGGGGCGGGCGACCCGCCGGACTGGCGGACCTGGACGTCCGTACGGGAACTCCCGGACGGGCCCGGTGAGGTGTACCGCGCCGACCCGGTGACCGGCGAGGTGCGGTTCGGCGACCATGACGAGCGCACCGGGCGCGGCCACGGCACCGTGCCGCCGCAGGGCAGTCCGGTACGGGCGCTGCGCTACCGCCATGTGGGGGCGGCGGCGGGCGGCAATGTCGCCCCCGACCAGGTCACCGTCCTCGGCACGCTGCCGGACGGTTCGACGCCGGTCGGCATCACCCGGGTGACCAACCCTGGCCCGGGGGTCGACGGGGTCGACGAGGAGGCGGTCGAGGAGACGCTGCGCCGGGCGCCCGAGCAGCTCAAGATCCGCGACCGGGCGGTCACCGTCGACGACTACGAGTTCCTGGCCCTGGAGACACCGGGCATCCGGATCAGCCGCTGCCTCGGGCCACGTCTGCAGACCGCCGACAGCGTGCTGACCCCGCCCGCGTGGAGGACGGGCGACCCGTGGAGCTTCGCGGGGATCGTCCGCGCCCCGGGCAGCGTCCATGTGATCGTCGTCCCCGACCAGGGTCCCGGCACCCCGCGCCCCGAGCCGACCCCCGACACCCTGCGCGCGGTCCGCGCCCGGCTGGACCCGCGCCGTGACCTCACGGCCCGTCTCGAGGTGCACGGACCGCGCTATCTGCCGATCGCCGTCAAGGCGGACCTGGTGGTGTGGAAGCAGGCCGTCGACGCGGGGGTGGACGCGGCCCAGGTGCGGAAGGACCTCCTCGCCCGGATCGGCGCCTATCTGCATCCGGTGCACGGCGGTCCGCAGGGCACCGGCTGGCGGGTCGGACAGCACGTGCTGACCTCGGAGCTGTTCCACGCGGTGCGCCCCGCCGAGGAGATCGGCTACCTCGCTTCCCTGGCGGTACGGCCGGGGATCCCGTACTACCACCTGCCGCCGCTCAACCCGGGCGGCACCCCGGACAACTACGACCAGGACCGCGAACGGCCCGCGCGGCTCAGCCCGTTCGGGGCCTCGGTGCAGCTCGCGGACTATGAACTGGTCTGCGCGGCGGACGAGTCGGCGCACGAGATCGGGCAGCCGGTGGTCACCGAGGCGTGACGGCCGACGGGGCCTGACCGCGGGCCTCGGGGGCCTCGCACCCGCAACTCGAACAGAGCACCTGGACATGGCCCATGAGAGGGAGCGCACGACCCGATGACCACCCTTCCACCGGCCGCACCGGCGGCATCACCGGCTCCACCGGAGCTGAGCAGCTATCTGCGCCACCTCCCGCCGGTGCTCTGGGAGCGGGCGCCGGAGCCGAGCGGCTTCTCGCTCGGCGCGGCGCTGCGCATCTTCGAGAAGATCCTCACCGGGATCGCTGACGACGTCGCCGTCCCCCACGGCGACCACACCCATCCGGCGATCGCCGACCGGATCGCCTCCCTGGAGCTGCTGTTCGACCCCTGGCGGACGCCGGAGGAGTTCCTGCCCTGGCTGGCGTCCTGGGTGGCCCTGGAGTTCCCGACCCTCGACGGCCAGCACCTGTGGGACGCGTACCAGCGGCGCAAGGTCACCTCCGAGATCGCCCGCACCTACGGGATGCGGGGGCTGCGGGGCGGCCTGAACACCCTGCTCGACCTGTACACGGTGGGCAGCACCCGGCCCCGGATCGCCCTGGACGACGGCAGCCGGGTGCTCACCCTGACGCCCGGCACGACGGAGCGGGGCAGCCAGGTCACGGCCCTGGTCACCCAGGGCCCGGTCCTCGCGCCCGGCGACCGGCTGTGGGCGGAGGGCCTGATGCGGCCCACCTGTGTGGCGGCGGCCGGGGACGGCAGTCTGTTCCTGGGCGACGCGGGCACCCCCGACGGGGTCACCCCGGTGCTGCCCAGCCGGGTCTGGCACCTCGACGCCAACGGCGGGTACGCGATGACCGGCGCGCCGCCCCGGCCGACCCCGCTGGCCCTCGCGGCGGGGGCCACCGCGCTGACCCGGGTGGTCGCCGTCGCCGTCAGCCCGGCGCACGACGGCCGGCCGGAGACCCTGTACGCCCTGGACAGGTCCGGGCGGCTCTACACGGCGGACGCCCCGTACACCGCGCCCCTCACCCAGCTCGGCACCATCGGCACCTCGGGCACCGCGCTGTACCCGGTGGCCATGGCGGTCGACACCAACGGCGATCTGCTGGTCCTGGACCGGGGGGTGCCGCCGCCGTCGACGGCGGCGGCCAAGGTGCTCACGGTGAAGACCGCCCCGCTGTCCACGGCACCGACGACGCTGACCACGGTCGTCGAGCCGCTGTCGCTGCTGGTCCGGCCGGACGGTTCGCTGCTGGTCGGCGACGGGGGGAAGCAACGCCCGGCGGGCCCGGCGGAGTTCCCCGGGAACGTGGTCACCGTGAGCCGCGCGGCCGGGGGTTGGACCGAGGCCCCGCTGCTGCCCGCGGCCAATCCGCTCGTCGCGCCGACCGCACTGGCCCTCGACCGGGACGGGACGACGCTGTACGTGCTCGATGCCGGGCTCAAGCCGCTCCAGCCGTCGACCGGCAGCACGTTCACCCTGAAGGTCGCCGAACCGGCCGTGGTCCACCGGATCGCGACCGGCGCGGGCGGGCGCCCGCCGGTGCCGGTTCCGCTGACCGTGCCGGGCTCGTTCGTCTGCCCGACCGGGCTGACCGCGACCGGCGGGCGGCTCGTGATCAGCGACTACGGCGTGCCGGACGGCACCGGCCAGAACACCTACCTGCCCCGGCTCCAGCCGTACCGGCTCGACGTCGTCGTGCACTTCACGGACGGACGGCTGCCGCAGGACGCGGCGCAGCGCGCCAAGGCCCGCAACCAGACCATCGGCGCGATCCACACCCTGGTCGAACAGAACAAGCCCGCGCACGTCCTGGCCGTGCTCGTGAAATGACCATCCCTCCCCCTCTCCCCCTCCCCTTCAGAGGAGTTGCGTACGACATGGCACTGATGCGCGCCCAGCACTGGGACCTGGGCAGCAATCCGCCCACCCCGCTGAACGATCCGACCAGTCACGCCGACTGCATGCGGGACATCGAGGGCTATCTGATCCCGCTGGAGCAGGCCCGCGAGGCGAGCCTGTACACCTGGGGCGTGACCGACGGGCTGCGGGTCACCGCGCAGCGCGGGCAGAGCGGGCTGGCCATCGCGACCGGCGCGGCGCTCGACTCGCTCGGGCGGCTGGTCGCCCTGGGCAAGGGCTCGTTCGCGATCGTCGACCCGAACGCGGACCCCACCTCCATCCACAACATCGCGACGGTGCCGGTCGGGCAGGACGGGGTGACCCTGGCCTCCACCGGCCCCGCCGGGAACCGGCTGCTCACGATCACCTGGCGCGAGGTGCTCGGCGCGGACGACGCCAGCATCCTGCTGCACACGCCCTGGCTGCGGCTGCTGGCGGAGAGCGCCGTCCCGGACACCGGCACCCAGGTGGTGCTCGCGCGGGTCACCGTCGACGACAGCGGCGCGGTGACCGGCCTGGCCCCCGGCAGCCGCCGCACCGTCGGCGCCCACGTCCAGCGTCTCGAACTGCGCCGCCCGACGGCCACCGACACCTCGGCAGGGCTGCGGGTGGACCAGGTGGTGGCGGTGGAACTGGCCGCCACCGCCACCGGCGACTTCGAGATGACCCAGGCGGTGCCGGGCGGCGGAGCCGCGCGCACCGCGCTGAAGATCGCCGCGGACAGCGGGAACGCCGGCCTCGGCACCGCCAGCCCGTCGGCCGGTCTGCACGTCGAGCGCGGCGCCACCAACGATCTCGCGCTGCGGCTGTCGTCCTCGGGTGCGGGCTGGGGCTCGGGGCTCCAGCTGGAGAACCGGGGCGGGCTGCGCACGTACGGTCTCTACACGGGCGCCGACGGGCGGCTGCACCTCGCCGACGTGGACGCCGGGACGGACCGGATCACCGTCGGGCAGGACGGCTACGTGGGCATCGGCATCGCCCAGGTGGCGCGTCGGGTCCTGCACGTGGAGGGCCCCAACGAGGTGCACAGCGGCGGCCCGGGCGGCGGCTTCTCGTTCGCCGACCGGAACGTCCGTGACGTGGTGGACGATCCTCGGGCCGGTGAGCGCTGGGTCTGGTACGCGCACGACGGGCACGCCGCGCTCTGGTCCGGCATCGACCGGGTGAGCGTCGGCATCGGCCGCGAGGGCGACACGCTCGACGTGTCGGGGCGGATGCGGGTGCGCAAGGGCGCGGACGACACGGCGGGCATCTGGTTCCACCAGAACGAGGCGGGCCATCGCGCCTTCGTCGGGATGCTCGACAACGACCGGGTGGGCCTGTACGGCGTCGGCATCGGCTGGGGCCTGAGCATGAACGTCAACGAGGGCGGTCTCAACGTCAACGCCCAGCACGTCGGCATCGTCTCCCGGGGCAACACCGGGATCATCGCCTCGGGCGGATTCCTCGCGGGCCGCTTCGAGGGCATCGTGAGCGTCACCGGCGATCTGTACGTGGACGGCCACATCAGCAAGGGCGGCGGCGGCTTCACCATCGACCACCCGCTCGACCCGGCGGGGAAATATCTCTCGCACTCGTTCGTCGAGTCGCCCGAGATGCTGAACCTGTACGCCGGGACGGTGGTGACGGACGACTCGGGCGAGGCGACCGTCACCCTTCCGGACTACTTCGACGCCCTGAACCGCGACTTCCGCTACCAGCTGACGCCGGTCGGCGATCTCGCGGCGGTCGCGGTCGTCCGCGAGATCGCCGACAACACCTTCGCCGTGCGCTCGGACCGGCCCGGCGTCACGGTCTGCTGGCAGGTCACCGGGGTACGGAAGGACGCCTGGGCCGAGGCCCATCGGATCACGGTCGAGGAGGACAAGTCCGGCGACGAATACGACAGTTATCTGCATCCCGCCGTACACGGGATGTCGGCGGATCGGGCCGTCGCCCGCTTCGCGGTGCGGACCGACCAGGAGGAAGCGTCATGACCACCATCGACACCGCCCAGCGGACGATCGCCGCCCAGCCCCCGGCCGGGAAGTACGGCCCGGCCGGGGATGGCGGTGCGGCCGGGGGCGACCCGGCCGGGCGTCGGCTGCGCGCCCGGCTCGCCGAACTGCGGCGGGAGTACGCGGAGGGCGAGGACCGACTGCGGGCACTCCTGCGGCAGGAGTCGGTGCTGCGCGAGACGATGCTGCGGATCAGCGGGGCGGCTCAGGTGTTGCAGGAACTGCTCGCGGAGGAGCCGGAGCAGCCGGAACCGCCGGAGGAATCAGTTCTCGCCGTCGAATGACGTGTCGGGGTCGTAGTCCTGCCCGATCCCGAGCTCTTCCGCCTCGAACTGTTCGGCGAAGCGGTACATGAGCCGGGATCCGGGCCGGACGTGCTCGTGGACGTAGGCGGCTTCGTGGTTCTTCAGCAGCCAGTTCATGAAGGCCCTGCGCCGCTGCGCCGCAGGCATCCGGGCCCTCAGCTGGGGCGAGTCCTCAAGCTCCAGCTTGGAGCCGTCGCTGATCCGCTGCTTGCGCTGGTCGGGTTCGAGCTGCTTCCGCCGGTCGCGATTGGTCTCCTTGTACCGGGGATCCTGGCCACCGCCACCCCCTCGCCCCCGGGCCTCCAGGTAGCCGAGGGTGGCCGCCCCACCGAGTTGGGCACCCCTGACGACGGTCGCCGGGATGGTCTCGGCGGCGACGGCGACGGCCTCGCCGCCGCCCCCGATGCCCAACATCACCATCCCGGGGGCCGGCGGTCCGGGCGGCGGGGCCGCCCCGGCGCCGGGACCGCCGAGGCCACGGGTGGCCCGCCGGAACACGAGGAACATGATCGCGTCGATCCCGAGGGCGGCCACGCCGTCGCCGAACTCCTTGGCGGCGGCGTCGATCTCCGGTTCGGTGGTGGCATTGCGGGCCGCCGCGAAGCCGATCAGGTGATTCGTCGCCTTCAGGACCGAACTGGCGAGGAAGAGGGCCGTCAGCCCGAGCACGATGCCGGCGGTCCAACCGACCGGGGTGAGGGCGAGGGCCAGTGTGGTGACGGCGAACGCGATGATGGCCTTGGCCAGGGCCTCGGGTGTGATCATGCTCCGTAACTGGGCGATGGCCGAGTTCAGGACGCTGGCGCGTTCGTACGCCAGGGCCACCCGCTGCCAGCCCGTCATGGCGGCCAGGCCGAGTTCCCGCCGCTCCCCGGAAGAGGACTCCTGCGTGCTGCCGGTCTTGCCGTCCTGACCGCCGTCCTTGCCGTCCTTGCCGTCCGGGGCGGTCAGCCGGGCGAGCTGCGAGTCGGGGCCGACGCCCACGTGCCCGAGCGCGGCGCCGCGCAGATAGCCGATCTCCTCCGGCGTCAGCGCGGAAAGGCGCAGCTTGATGTCGTCGGGACTGAAGCCGTTGAGCAGTTCGGCGACCCGGCCCCACTCGCCGGTGGTACGGGCCGTGGCCAGCGCGGCCCGGTAGCGCGCGTCGAGCGAGGCGGTGGTGAGGGACTGGACGGGCCCCAGCGGGCCGCCGCCCCGGGCCAGATGGCCTTCCACCGCCCGGTTGCCCGCGACTCCGCCCAGCTCGGCCAGTTGGTCGGGCCCTATCGTCGGCGTCCCGGCGGTGCCGCCCGCCGTCTCGTTCACCCGGTCCGCGGCCCCTGCGTTCCGTACCGGCTGCGGGGCCTTCTCACGTCGCTCTGCTTCCTTGACTCCAGCCACCCGGCCATGGTCCCGGCCGGGGTCGGCCGCTGCCTAGGGCGCTTCACCCGAACGGCTGACGGGTGGGCGGGTGGTCCCGGGAGGACGGGGCTCCCGGGACCGGTGAGGCGGTGCCGTGGGCTCAGTAGTGCGAGAGGACGAAGTTGTAGCCCTGGGCGCTGTGGGCGTTGCCCGCCGCGCAGCGGCCGTTCGTCGGGTAGCCGTAGTAGAACATCACGAAGCACTTGGTGCAGAACCGCCAGTTGGCCTGTCGGGTCGACGTCTCCGAGATGTCGTGCGGGAGACAGAAGTTGAAGCCCTGTGCGGTGTGGGCGCCGCCCGCCGGACAGACACCGTCCGTCGGATAGCCCCAGAAGTACATGGAGAAGCACTTGGTGCAGAAGCGCCAGTTGCGCTGCTGGTTGGGGGTCTCGGGGACGTCGTACGGCAGGATGAAGTTGAAGCCCTGCGCGCTGTGGGCGCCACCGGCCGGGCAGACGCCGTCGGTGGGATAGCCCCAGTAGTAGAGGGTGTAGCACTTGGTGCAGAAGCGCCACGCGTCCTGCGTCGACTGGATTCGGTTGGATCCGGTGGAGGTGGCGGACGCCGGTGCGGCGAACGCGGCGGCGGTCACCACGGTGCCGGTGACTCCGGCCGCGACGCCGAGTGAGCGGGTGAGGAAGGTCCGTCGGTCCGATGCGGCTGACGCCCTCTCGGACCCTTCGGGTAAGGCCACGGGGAACCTCTCCTTCGAGCTCTCCTTGGAGCATTCCTTGGAGATCATCGGCGGCCGAATGCGCCGATGCCGCCGATGAGAGTCCCATCGGCGGCCAGGGTCGTCAATACGACCGGAATGACCGGACTTTGACCATCCGAATCCGTCGCTCAGTGCCCCGCTCGGCGTCCCGCTCGCGTCCGCTAGGCGAGCTGCTCGGCGACGGCCCGGGCGGCCTCGGCGACGAGCCGGTCGTCGGGCGTGGCGTCCTTCGCCGCGTGGGTGGTGAGGATCGCCATGACGACGGGCGGGGCCTTCGGGGGCCAGGCGATGGCGATGTCGTTCCGGGTGCCGTAACTGGCGGTGCCCGTCTTGTCCCCCACCCGCCAGGTCTTCGGGAGCCCGGCCCTGATGGTGGCGTCGCCGGTGGTGTTGCGCCGGAGCCAGTCGACGAGGACCGCGCGCTCGTCGGTGCCGAGCGCGTCGCCGAGGCCGTACGCGCGGAGCGAGGTGGCGAGCGCCCTGGGCGTGCTGGTGTCGCGCGGGTCGCCCGGCACGGCCTCGTTGAGCTCGGTCTCGTACCGGTCCGCGCGGGTGGTGCGGTCGCCGATCTTGGCGAGCTCGGCCTGGAACCCCCGGGGCCCGCCGAGGGAGTCCACGATCAGGTTCCCCGCGGTGTTGTCGCTGTACCGGACGGCCGCGTCGCACAGCGCGCGCAGGCTCATCCCGGTGTCGACGTGCCGCTCGGTGACCGGCGAGTGGGCGACCAGGTCCTCGCGGCGGTAGCGGATGATCCGCCCGAGCCCCGCGAGCGAGTTCCGCCGCAGCACCGCTCCCGCCGCCAGCGCCTTGTACGTCGACGCGAACGCGAACCGCTCGTCGGCCCGGTGCGCCACCACCCGCCCGCTGCCGGTGTCGACGGCGTGGACCCCGAGCCGGGCGCCGAAGCGGGTCTCCAGTTCCGCTAAGGCGGGGTTCGGGCGTGCGCCGGGGCCGGTGGGCGGGGAGGTGGGGGTGCTGCGGGTGGCGGTCGGGGTACGGGAGGTGGAGGTGGCGCACCCGAGGAGCGGGACGGCGGCCAGGCCGGTGAGCGCCATGAGGGAGGCTCGACGGTCGAGGGTCATCAGAGACGTTCCGTTCCTTGCTTGCTTGCTTGCTTGCTGATGTGTCGGCTTGTCGGCTTGTCGGCTTGCTGTGTTGCTTGTGGGGTGGTGCGGGCCGCGCCGTGCCCCATGGGGAGGCGCGACCTTCTGCCCTACCCCACTTCGCGGAAACCAACATTTTTGCTCTGCGCACCCGGGGCGCGGGGCGCCGGGGCGGACGTGGCCGGGGTCTGTTCGGCGAGGAGGTTGACGAGGAGCAGCCCGGTCGCCCGGCGGCTCAGCGTCTCGGCGGCGGCGACCAGCCGTTTGTGCTGACCGGCCGGGAGGGAGAGCGCGATGCTGGAGGCGCGGCCGGGCAGGCCGAGCGAGTAGGCGACGCAGAGGTCCTGGTCCGAGTACTCCAGGAGGTCGAACTGGGCGGCGTGCGGCCCGGGCGCGTCCAGGGTCTCGATGAGGGCGCGGCGGTTGGTGATGGTGCGTTCGGTGAGCGCCACCGAGGGGTGCCGGGTGAGGTGGTCCATCCGGGCGGTGAAGTCCAGTTGGGCCAGCAGGCTCTTGCCGACCGCGCTCGCGTGGGCGGTGTCCGGGAAGGGCGCCCACTCGTCGACCGGTGGCGCCGTCGCGCTCGACGAGGACGCCCGTACCGCGATCTCGCCGTCCGCGTAGCTGCTGATGTAGACCGCCGCCCCCAGTTCGTCCCGCAGCCCGGCCAGGCTCTCGGTGAGCAGGGCCCGTGCCGGGTCGCCGCCGACGGCGAGGGACAGCAGCGGTCCGGCGAAGTGCACGGTGTCGCGGGACTCCACGAAGTGCTCCCTGGCCAGCCAGGCGAGCATCCGGGCCGCGTCGTCCACCGGCATCCGGGCCCGGCGGGCGAGGGCGCGGGTGTCGATGCCGTCGGAGGTGTGGATGAGCATCAGCATGTCCCGGGCGCGCTGGGTGAGCTGCCAGCGGGCCGGGACGACGGCGGGGGCATTGCTGTGCCGGGCCATGTCGGTGAGGATCGCGGGCCGCAGGGCACTCGCCGCCCACCACTGCTCCCCGCCTCCCCCCGGTGCCCGTGCCGCTCCCGGGAGCGGCGTTGATGGCGGTGCGGGCGCGGGTGCGGCGCCGAGGACGAGCCGGTGTCCGCCGCCCGTTCCCGCCGTCCGCGCGGGGGCCGGTCCGAGGTCCGGTACGTCGAGGGTCAGCCCCCCGGCGAGCGCGGTGAGCCGGGGCCGTTCCAGGTCCGGTACGGCCTCGGGGCGCGGCGCGGGGCCGTAGTCCCGGGGCAGTACGGGGGGCGGGACGAGGACGAGTCCGCGCCTCGGGTACGGGGCGGGGTCGGCGGAGTCCTCCGGGGTCGCGGGTCCGGTCGGCAGCTCCGCCGTGGCGAGCGGCTTCGCCGTGGGGAGGGAGTTCGCCGTGGGAGGCGACTCCGCCCCGCCGGTCGTCCGCAGCGCGGGGGCCGGGTGCGCGGGCATCGGGCCGGCCGGGGTCTGCCGTACAGGAGGCTGAGGGGCCGCCGACGCGGGAGTGGACGGCTGAGGTAGGGACGCCTGAGGTACGGACGGCTGGCGTACGGGGGGTTGGTGGGCGGGCGGCTGGTGGGCGGGGGCGTCGAGGGCGCGGCGGATCTCGGCCAGGAACACCGGGTCCTGCACCGGTTCCCGTACGGCCGGAACCACGCGGTCCGAGCGGGCCTCGGCGAGCAGCGCGGCCGCGTCGCCGTGGCCGTGCCGGGCGGCCTCCTCGATGAGGAACCACGCCTCGTCCTCCCAGTCGGCGCCCGCCCTCAGCACCACCAGGGTGAGCCGGAACAGCGCCCCCGGGTGTCCGGCGGAGGCCGCCCGGCCGAGCCAGTCGGCGGCGGTGGCCAGTTCGTGCCGGTCGAGGGCCTTGGAGCCGAGCCGGTAGTGCGAGTTGGCCTCCGCGCGCTCGGCGGGGTCCAGGTCGTACAGGTGGGTCAGGGGGCCGAAGTCGCCGTCGGGGCGGTCCCAGAAGTCCGGTGGCCCCGAGAGCCGGGTCACGAGCGTCAGCAGCTCGGCCTGCGCCTCCGGCGGGCGGCCGTCACTGCCCTCGTTGAGGCTCACATCCGTCACCTGTCCTTCTCCCCGTGTCGTGTCGTCTTGCGGTGTCCGTCCCGGATGTGTGCGCCGAGGTCCCTGCGCAGCTCCTTCAGGGCGGCATGCCGTTCCTTGTGGACCCGATCGGTACTTATGCCCAGGGTCCGGGCGATCTGTGCGTCGTCGAGGCCCTGGCTCTGGAACTGCACGACCTTCCGCCGCCTGGTCCGCGGCATGGCGTCGATCGCGGGCATCACCAGCTCGTCCATCGGGTCGATGGCCTCGAACGGCTCCCCGCGCGCCGGTACCGGCGCGAGCAGCGCGGTCTCGTCCAGCGGGGCGAGCCGGTTCTGCCGCCTGAGGACGTCCTTCGCCAGATTGCGCGAGGTCGCCCGGAGATACGCGGGCAGATTGGTGTCGGGCCCGAGCTCGCCGGACCTGACCTTGTCCGACACCCGCAGGAACGCCTCGTCCGCCACGTCCTGGCACGCCTGCCAGGACAGTGCGCCGCCGGTCTTGCGGTGCAGGATGGTCGTCTCCGCCTTCAGGAAGGTCTCGTAGGCATCGACCAGCCGCTGAAGGAGGCCGGGTTCCGGTGCGGCGGGCGACCGGTGGGATGCCTCACCCGCTACCACGAACCGTGCTCCTTCTCCCGTACTCCCGGCGCCGGCACCGCCACTCCGGCGGCGTGCGGGGCCGCGTGCGCATGCGGGTCCGCCGCCGTGTGCGGGTCCACGCCGGAGCCCGTGACCACCCGGACCGTCACCGAGACCGTGGGCTCGGCCGTCGGCAGCGGCGTACGGGGATCGGCGCCGCACGTCCGTACGGCGACGCCCACCGTGACGGCCGCCGGGGCCGCCGCGAGCCGCCGCCGGTCCCAGTACACCTGCGCCGCGGCGGCCGTGACCTGCACGGCGGCCGCGAGGGCCGGGACGAGCCCGGCCCAGTCCAGTGACGACGTCATAAGAGGCGTTCTCCGTCTTGTCGGGAGGCAGCGCGTGGGGTGCGCGCCTTTGCGACTCCTAGACGGATCAGTACGGCCCGTTCTCCCGCTTCGACCGAAGAACGCTGGAAGTGGCGGAAGGTGGGCTTGTTGTGATCGCTTGCGATCGGTTCTCCGGCCGGGGGCGGGGACGGGGCGGGCTCTGACGGGTCGGGGGTGTCAGCCGCCGTACTCCTTCACCGTGACCGGCACGGTCGAGACCCGGCCCGGAGCGGGGTGGGAACCGGCGGCGGGACCGGCATCGGCGGCGGTCCCCGGCGTCGAAGCCCGCGAACTCCACCCCCGCGCCGTGGCCCGGATTCGCGTGGACCGCTCGGACCGCGCGGAGCGCGGCGAGCGTGTTGCGGTTGTTGCCGCGAAGAAGGCGGTGGGGCGATCCGGGTGGGCGCCGGCGCCCACCCCTCACCCACACCTCAGCGCCCGCAAGTTCCCCTCGGTAGCATCGGCACCATGGTGCTGCGTCCCGCTCAGGTGAACATCAAGGCCGTCGACCCCACAGCGGTAGGGGAGTTCTGGGCGGCGGCGCTCGGCTGGCAGGCGCACGACGCGGGCGTCACCGTGTACGTCGCTCCGCGCAACGCCTCGGGCGGCATCGTCTGGCCGGATCCGGTGACCGTCGGCATCGACGTGGTCCCGGTCCCGGCGGGGAAGACGGCGGTGAAGAACCGCACGCATCTGGATCTGGCCACCCGTTCGGCCGCGCACCGGGCGGAGTTGGTGGACCGGCTGCTGGCGCTCGGCGCGACGCACGCGGACGTCGGGCAGGGCGAGGTGCCGTGGACGGTCCTCGCCGATCCGGAGGGCAACGAGTTCTGTGTGCTGGAACCGTGTGACGGCCGTAAGGACACCGGGCCGCTCGCCGCGGTCGTCGTCGACTGCGCGGAACCTCGCGCGATGGCCCGGTTCTGGGGCGCGGCGATCGACTGGACGGTGGGTGAAGTCACCGATGCCGGTACGTCGTTGAGGTCGCCGCGCGGCGGCCCGTACCTCCGGTTCGTCCGTACGTCCGACGGGCGGACCGCGCCGGACCGGGTGCACCTCGATCTGCTGCCCCGCGCATCCGGCGGGGAGGCGGCGGAGGCGGACCGGCTGCGCGGGCTGGGCGCGACCGACCTGGACATCGGGCAGGGCGACGTGTCGTGGACGTGCCTGGCCGACCCGGAGGGACACGAGTTCTGCGTACTGGCGCTGCCCTGAACCCGCCGCGTCCGGGCGGGGCTCAGTCCGGCGCGTGGCCGGTCCCGGGGTCCGTCGCGGGGTCGGCCGGACCGGGCGGACCGGTCGGCGTCGTCCGCTCTGCGGCCCGGCGCAGGCCGTCCAGGACCAGGTCGAGGCCGAACACGAACTCGTCGCCGTACGCGTATCCGGGGCGCAGCACATGGGCGGTCGCGATCTCGGTCAGGTACGGGTAGGCGCCGTCATCGAAGCCGCTCATGATGGCCTCGGCCACGTCGGCCGTCTCCTGCGGGCCCTCGAAGGGGAGCGCCTTCTCCTGGAGGGCGAAGCCGTAGATGTAGCTGTCGAGGAGCGACACGGCGTGGGCGGTCAGGGTGAGTGAGAAGCCGCCCCGGCGCAGACAGCCGAGGACCGCGTCATGGTGCCGCAGGGTCGCCGGGCCCGGGGTCGCGCGGGACTCCATCAGGCCGATCGCCCAGCGGTGGCGCGCCAGCGCCTGCCGCATGGAGCAGGCCCTTCGCCGCATCGCGGTGCGCCAGTCGTCGCCGGGCGCGGGGAGTTCGACCTCGGCGAAGACCAGGTCGACCATGCCGTCGAGCAGGTCCTCCTTGTTGGCCACGTGGTTGTAGAGGGACATCGCCTCGACGCCGACGGCCTCCCCGAGCTTGCGCATGCTCAGCGTCTCCAGGCCCCCGGCGTCGGCGAGCTCGACGGCGGCGAGGAGCACCCGATGGCGGGTGAGGGTCGTACGACGCGTCACGGTGCGGGGCCCTTCCGTTGCTGTCACCTGCGGCTGCCGTCACCTGCGGCGTTGACGAGCTTACGCCGTAAGCCGATACTTACAGCGTAAGCACTTACGGTGTAAGCGGCGGGCCCGGAACCGGGAGCAGGACCATGCGGAACACGCAGGACAGACAGGACAGACGGGACACACCGGGCGCGCAGGACACGTGCGGCACGGGGACCATGGCGGCCGTCGTCCAGGAGCGTTACGGAACCGACCCGGCGGCCGTACTGCGGCCGGGACGGCTCCCCCGGCCCGGGATCGGGCCCGAGGAGGTCCTGGTGCGGGTGCGGGCCGCGAGCGTGGACCGGGGGACCTGGCATCTGATGGCCGGACTGCCGTACGCGGTACGGCCGGTGAGCGGACTGCGCCGGCCCCGGCAGCCCAACCCGGGCCGCAGCCTCGCCGGGGTCGTCGAGGCCGTCGGGGCCGAGGTGACCGGGTTCGCGCCCGGCGACGCGGTGTACGGCACGGCGTCGGCCGCCTTCGCCGAGTACGTCGTCGCCCGGCCGGACCGGATCGCGCCCAAGCCCGCCGGGCTCAGCTTCGAGGCGGCCGCGACCGTGCCGGTCAGCGGCCTGACGGCGCTCCAGGCGGTCCGCGACCACGGCAAGGTCACGGCGAGCGCGCGCGTTCTCGTCACCGGGGCCTCGGGCGGCGTGGGCAGCTTCGCCGTACAGCTCGCGCACGCGTACGGCGCCGAGGTCACGGCGGTCGCCCGGACGGCGAAACTCGACGCGGTACGGGCGCTCGGCGCCGACCGCGTCGTCGACCACACACGCGAGGACTGCCTGGCCGAGCCGCAGCGCTACGACGTGATCATCGACATCGCCGGGCAGCGCCCGCTCCGCGAGCTGCGCCGCGCGCTCGCCCCGCAGGGCAGGCTCGTGATCACCGGCGGCGAGACGGACGGCGTCTGGCTCGGCGGCACCGACCGGCAGCTCCGCGCCCTGCTGCTCGCCCCGTTCACCGGGCAGCACCTGGGCACCTTCGTCTCCTCCGAGCACGCCGACGGGCTGCTCGACCTGACCGCGCTGCTCGACGCGGGCACCCTGCGGCCGGTGGTGGACAGCGTCCATCCGCTGACGGAGACGGCGACGGCGGTACGGCGGCTGCTCGACGGCGCGGTGGTCGGCAAGGTCGCGATCGCCCTGCCGGACGCGTGACCGGGCCGTACGCCGGGAGTACGCCGGGAGTACGGCCCAGGGGGCGGGGGCCCGCGCGGGTCGTAGCGGTGAGGGTGGTCCAGGTGGGCGGGTCGGGGGACGCGGGTGCGGCCCGTGCCACGATCGAGTGCGGTGACCCGGGTGCCGGTTCCGGCGTTGGGCCCGGCATGAACAAGGTCATCACCCTGCTCGCCGGGGCGGCGCTGCTCACCGGCGCCGCCCTCACCGGATCCGCCGCGACCGCCGCCACGGCCCCCGCTCCCGCTCCGGCCTCGGCCGACCCCGCCACCAAGGCCGGACACGTCCAGTTGTCCGTCGACCACCTCGTCGCGGGCCAGCACGAGACCAGCACCCTCTGGCTCGACTGCCCCGGCGTCAAGAAGCCCGACCACCCGCACCGCGACGAGGCATGCACCGACCTCGACGCCGCCGACGGCGACTTCGACCGGCTGCCCGGCCGCCCCGGCACCCGCTGCGCCGCCGTCCAGGACCCGGTCTCGGTCACCGCCCGGGGCATCTCCGAGGGCCGTCGCGTCAACTGGAGCCACTCGTACGCCAATCCGTGCGAGATGTACGTGGCGACCGGCGAGGTCTTCAACTTCTGACCCCGCCCCCGGCCCCGACCCGGCCCCGGTCCCCCTCGCTGTCCGACCGCCCGTCACCCGCGCAGGACCTCCAGGTCCGGGTGGCGGGCGGTCGGGTTCGCGAAGAAGGAGGTTCGGCGGTGCTTCAGATGGAGGTCGAAGAAGGCCGTGAGGGCGGCGCGTTGGGCCGCGAGGGAGCGGCGGGGGTCGATCGTGCCGACCAGTTCGGGGGCCGCCGGGACCGGCAGGTGCGCGGCGAGGGCGGGCAGCAGGACCTGCAGGTCGGTGTAGGAACCGTGCCGGGAGCCGCGCAGCCGCAGCGCCCGCCGCCAGCCGGTGGCTGCCGACGCCGCCCAGAAGGTACCCCAACTGGGTTCGGTGGAGAAGGTGTTGAGCTCGGAGGTGAGCAGCAGCAACGGCTTGTCGAGACCGGTAGGGGCGATCGGGCCGACGAAGGCGCCGTCGAGGTTCGCGGCGGCGGCGATGCCGGGGATCTCGTGCGCGAGCGCGGCGGCGACGGAGCCGCCGAGCGACTGACCGAGGACGCCGACCCGGCCCAGGTCGAGGGCGTCGGCCAGTCCGGCGGGCAGCGGACGGACGGGGGTGCCGGGGGCCAGGTCAGGAGCCGTGCCAGGGTCCACGCCGGGGTCGGCGCCGGGGTGGCGGCCTTCGGCCAGGTCCGCGATCCGGTCGAGGACGAAGTGCCCGTCGGCGAGGCGGGCTCGGGAGTGCTGGTCCAGGAGGGCGGCGATGACCTCCGGGGTGAGGTCGGGCGGCAGCGGCAGCGCCCGTTCGACCCGCCCGCCGGGGAATTCGACCTGATCGGCCTCGTAGGTGGCGTCGACGGTGACGACCGCGTAGCCGTGGCTCGCCAGTTCCTCGACGAGGGTGGTGCCGAGCGCCCGGCTGCCGCCGTCGCCGGACGAGAACAGCAGCACCGGCAGGCGCCCGGCGCGGCGGTCGACCGGCGCGTCGTCCCGGGCGTGGCCGCGCAGCCCCGCCCAGTCGACGGCCCCGGTGGCGACGGTCAGACCGGGCGCGGTGTGCGCGTCCCAGTCCGCGGCGGCGCCCGCCGGGAGCCACGGCGCGACCGGATGTCCAGCCGCCCGTTCCGCCGGGTACCAGATGCTGATCATCAGCTCCCGGTACGGCTTCGCCGGGACCAGCGGGTCGCGCCGGGTCCGGTCGATCAGGTGCAACTCGACGGTGCCGAGCGTGCGGTGGCGGCCGGTGGGCGCGGGCAGTGACAGGGCCAAGCCCCTCAGGCCCGGACCTGCCGGGCCAGCGGGGCCTGTCGGGGTACGGCCCGCCCGGACCGACGGCGTACGGCCCTGGGCAGCGGCGGCACCGGCACGGGCGGCGATCATCGGGGCGAGTGCGGCGGCCGCGCCCAGGCGCAGCAGCGTTCGGCGGTCGACATGCGGCATGGGGAGGCTCCTCGGCCCGGCGGCGACGGGGTACATCGGAAGCGTCGCAGCGGCCCGGCGGGCGGCGCGCCGTGCGCGGGGACGAGCCGCCCGGTGTCCGCAGGTCGCCCGCCGCACCCTCGGATCCTCCGCGAGGAGGAGCCGGCCCACCGGGCCGGGGGCCGTAGCGTGGCAGTGGGGGCACTCCCCCGCGCATACCCCCACTCCGCACATCCCCCTTCTCATCGCGCGCACCGCGAGGACGGACACCATGACGGACGACCCCATGCTCCGGGCGGGCCGGAGCACGCCGAGGCCGTGGCCGGAGCGGCTGCTCGTACGGGCGTCCCGCGTGCCCGCCGTCGTCCAGGACGCGGCCCTCGCGGCCGCGCTCTTCGCGCTGACCTTCGGGCCGGGCAGGCTCGCGGGCGCCACCGGGATCGTGCTCCAGGCGGCGCTCGTCCTGCCGCTGGTCTGGCGGCGCCGGGCGCCGCTCACCGTGTTCGGGGTGATCACCGCAGTCGCCTGCGTACAAGGGCTGCTCGGGCTGCAACTGCCCGCCGACGCGGCGCTGCTGGTGGCCCTCGGCACCGTCGCCGCGCGTTCCCCGTGGCGGTGGGCGGTGGCGGCCGGGCTCGTCCTGACGGCGGGTGCGGTGGCGTCGGCGGCGCGGTGGGCGCCCGACGGCCGGTTCCCGGCGGCGGCCGGTGCGCTGACCGCCGCCGTCACGGCGAGTGCGCTGATCGGCGCGAACGTACGGATCCGGCGCGCCGCGCGGCAGGAGCGGGTGGCGCACCTGGAGCGGGAGCGGGACCGGGCGGCCCGGCTCGCGGCGGCGGCGGAACGGGCCAGGATCGCCCGGGAGTTGCACGACAGCGTCACGCACAGCCTGTCCGTGGTCGTCGCGCTCGCCGACGCGGTCGTGCACGCCCGCCCGGACGACGCCACCGCCGTGCAGGCGAGGATCGCCGAGACGGGGCGCCAGGCGCTGACCGACATGCGGCGGGCGCTCGGCCTGCTCCAGGAGGAGGGCGGGGACGAGGATGGGGACGGGAACGGGGGCGCCACGGATTCCGCCGGGGGCGGCGGGCCGGGCGGTCCGGGCGGCTCGGGCGGGGCAGGCCCGGTGCGGGAACCGCTGCCCGGTCTCGGCGAGTTGGCGGCGTTGTGCGAGCGGATGCGGGCGGTCGGGATGCCGACGCGGCTGACGTTGCGCCGTGCACCGGCCGCCGTACCGGTTCCGGCCGCCGCCCAGCTCACCACGTACCGGATCGTGCAGGAGTCCCTGACCAACACCCTCAACCACGCCCCCGCCGGTACCCGGGCCGAGGTGCGCGTGCACTGCCTGCCGGGCGCCGTGACGGTCGAGGTGACCGACGACGGCCGCTCGGCGGCGGCCGGTCCGGGCGGTTCCGCGCCCGGCCCCCGGCAGGGCCGCGGGCTCACCGGGATGCGGCAGCGGGCCGCCGTGTACGGCGGGGTGCTCGACGCCGGGCCGCTGCCCGGTGGGGGCTGGCGGGTGTTCACGCGGCTCGACCTGACGGACGACCTCACGGACGACTTGGCGGACGACGACTTGGCGGACGACCTGGTGGACGGTCCCGTATGACCGTCCGGGTGCTCCTCGTCGACGACGAGGAACTGCTGCGCGTGGCGTTCGGGATGATCCTGCGCGCCGAGCCCGACATGGAGCCGGTCGGCGAGGCGGCGGACGGCGAGAGCGCCGTCCGGCTGGCCCGCCGCCTGCGGCCGGACGTCGTCCTGATGGACGTCCGGATGCCGGGCACGGACGGCATCGAGGCGACCCGCCGGGTCCTCCAGGAGTCGCCGGAGAGCCGGGTGCTGGTCCTCACCACCTTCGACCTGGACGCGTACGCCTTCGACGCGCTCCGGGCCGGGGCCGCCGGCTTCCTCCTGAAGAACACCCGCCCGCGGGAACTGCTCACGGCGATCCGCGAGGTGGCGAGCGGCGACGCCGTGGTGTCGCCGCGGATCACCCGACGGCTGCTCGAGCAGTTCGCCCACCAGCTCCCTGCGGCCGGTGGGACGGGTGGGACGGCCGTCGATGAGGGGCTCGGGCCGCTGACGCCGCGCGAGCGCGAGGTGCTCGTACAGGTGGCCCGGGGACTGACCAACGCGGAGATCGCCGAGGCGATCGGACTGGCCGAGCCGACCGTGAAGAAGCACCTCGGGAAGGTCCTCGCGAAGCTGGGCCTGCGCGACCGGACGCAGGCCGTGATCTTCGCGTACGAGAGCGGGCTGGTCCGCCCCAGGTGAGACGGCGTTCCCGTACGGCCGCGCCACGAGGCCGTACGGAGGCCCACCGCACGCCGCCGTCACCCGCCGTCACCCGCCGTCACCCGGCGGCGCCCGGCGGCGCCCGTCAGGCCGTCAGGCCGTCCGCGCCGTCATCCGGCCGACCGCGCGGATGGCCTGGCGGCGGGGGGCGAGGCGGCGGGCGAACTCGGCCCCGCGCCCCGGGTAGCCGCTCCGGGGTCAGGCGGCCGGCGGCCGCATCGTCTGGCGTACGGTCGGCGCGGCGCCCAGCGAGTCGAGCCAGGCGTCCAGGTCGCGCATCGCCCGGCCGTCGAGCAGCCCGGGGTCGACCGTGGTGCGCAGCTGGTACGGGACGCCCGAGGCGAGCAGCAGGCGCAGGCCGCGTTCCGCCGAGGCGGCCGCGTGGCCGAGCCCGGTGACCCTTTCGTACCGGCTCGGCGGCGCCTTCACGTCGAAGCCGACCCAGTCGACGAGACCGGCGTCGAGCAGCCGGGCGAGGCGGCGCGGGAAAGCACCGCCGGTGTGCAGCCCGACGCCGAGACCGAGGTCCCGTATCTCCCGCGCGGCGGCGGGCAGTTCACGCTGGAGCAGCGGCTCGCCGCCGGAGAACACCACGCCGTCGAGGAGTCCGGCACGGCGCTCCGCGTGGGCCCGCACCTCGGCCCAGTCGACCGGGGCGTGGCCGCGCGGCGCGAGGAGTTCCGGATTGTGGCAGTAGCCGCAGCGCCAGGGGCAGCCCTGGCAGAACACGGTGGTGACGAGGTGTTCCGGCCAGTCGCAGGTGGAGAGCTTGGACCAGCCGCCGATCCGGATCACGCCGCGCCACCGGCGCTCGCGCCCGCGCCCACGGCCACGTCGTTCATGGCGCGGGCCGGGTCGAACGGGACGCGTTCGGCGTGCTCGCCCCGCTTGCCGATGTTGAAGGAGGACACCGGGCGGTGGTAGCCCATCACCCGCGTCCACACCTCGCACTCCGCCCCGCAGGCCGGGCACTGCGGCTGCTCGCCGACGAGGTAGCCGTGGTCGGCGCAGATCGAGAAGGTGGGGGTGACGGTGAGGTAGGGCAGCCGGAAGTTCTCCAGGGCGCGGCGGACGAGCCGCCGGCACGCCTCGGCGGTGGGGATGCGTTCGGCGGTGTAGAGGTGGAGGACGGTGCCGCCGGTGTACTTGGTCTGGAGTTCGTCCTGCCGCTCCAGCGCCTCGAACGGGTCGTCGGTCCAACCGACGGGGAGCTGGCTGGAGTTGGTGTAGTAGGGGTGGGCGTCGGTGCCCGCCTGGAGGATGCCGGGGAAGCGCCGCCGGTCCTCCTTGGCGAAGCGGTAGGTGGTGCCTTCGGCGGGGGTGGCCTCCAGGTTGTAGAGGTGTCCCGTCTCCTCCTGGAAGCGGGTCATCAGGGCGCGGACGCGGTCGAGGAGCCGTACGGCCAGGGCGTGTCCGGCCGGGGTGGTGACATCCTCGGTGTCCCCGCTGAAGTTGCGGATCATCTCGTTGACGCCGTTGACGCCGATGGTGGAGAAGTGGTTGCGCAGGGTGCCGAGGTAGCGCCGGGTGTAGGGCAGCAGGCCGTCGTCGATGAGCCCCTGGACGGTGGTGCGCTTGATCTCCAGGCTGTCCCTGGCGAGTTCGCACAGCCGGTCGACGGCGGCGAGCAGCGCGTCCTCGTCGCCGGGGTGAAGGTGTCCGAGGCGGGCGCAGTTGAGGGTGACGACGCCGAGGGAGCCGGTCTGTTCGGCGCTGCCGAAGAGTCCGTTGCCCCGCTTGAGCAGCTCGGTGAGGTCGAGCTGGAGGCGGCAGCACATGGAGCGGATCATGTGCGGGGCGAGGTCGCTGTTGAGGAAGTTCTGGAAGTACGGCAGTCCGTACTTCGCGGTCATCGCGAACAGCCGGTCGGCGTTCTCGCCCGCCCAGTCGAAGCCGGGGGTGATGTTGTAGGTGGGGATGGGGAAGGTGAAGACCCGGCCGCTGGCGTCGCCCTCGGTCATGACCTCGATGTACGCGCGGTTGATGAGGTCCATCTCGGCCTGGAGCTCGCCGTAGGTGAAGTCGCAGGGGGTTCCGGCGATCACGGGCTGTTCGTCGCGCAGGTCGTCGGGGCAGACCCAGTCGAAGGTGAGGTTGGTGAAGGGGGTCTGGGTGCCCCAGCGGGACGGCACGTTGAGGTTGTGGACCAGTTCCTGCACGCACTGGCGGACCTGCGGGTACGTGAGCCGGTCGGCCCGTACGTAGGGCGCGAGGTAGGTGTCGAAGGAGGAGAACGCCTGGGCGCCCGCCCATTCGTTCTGCAGGGTGCCGAGGAAGTTGACGATCTGCCCGACGGCGGAGGACAGATGGCGCGGCGGCGCGGAGTCGATCTGTCCCGGCACCCCGTTGAAGCCCTCGGTGAGCAGGGTGCGCAGCGACCAGCCCGCGCAGTACCCGGCGAGGACGTCGAGGTCGTGGAGGTGGAGGTCGCCGTCGCGGTGGGCGGCGGAGACGGCGGGTGGGTAGACCTCTTCCAGCCAGTAGTTCGCGGTGATCTTCCCGGCGGCGTTGAGGATCAGGCCGCCGAGCGAGTAGCCCTGGTTGGCGTTGGCGTTCACCCGCCAGTCCCGGCGCTGCAGGTACTCGGTCACGGTTTCGACGGCGTCGACAGTGGTCACGGCGGCCCTCCCACGAGGCTCGGCACGGAAGTGTTCGGTTCGGCCGCAGGGGTCGGACTCGCGCGCGGGGCGCGCTCACCGTTGCGGGGCAGTCCCGGGTTCGCACCGGGTTCCCTGGGGTACGGCGAGGGCGCCCCGAGGTGTCGGGGGCGTCTCGCCGTATCGGCCTCGCACACACTACATATGGCGCGGGGTGCCATGCGGCGACACCACATGTGGGGGTGGGGTGGGGCGGCAAGGTCGGGTCCTCCGACCGTCGGAGAGCGGTCGGAGGCGGGGCTTCCGGCCCGGGTCGTACGGCCCGGGGGGCTTCGACGGAGGGGAGCGCGGCCGAGGCGTACGGCCCCGGGGCGTCGATGGAACGGAGCGCGGCGCGATCGTGGCACCGGCCCGGGCCGATGGCCGCGGCCTACACTCGACGGCATGGTCCAGTCCCCCGCGCCCGACGTCGACGCCTACCTCGCCGCCCTCTCCGGGCCGCGGGTGCCGGCCCTGGTCCGGCTGCGCGAGCTGTGCCGGGCGGAGCTGGTCGGGGCCGCCGGGTCCCGGCACACCGAGGTCATGGCGTACGGGATGCCCGCGTACACCCGCGACGGCACGGCCGAGATCGCGTTCGCGCATCAGAAGTAGTACATCTCGTTCTATCTGATGCGTTCGGATGTCGCGGAGGCGTTCGCCGAGCGGCTCGCGGGTCAGGACATGGGCAAGGGCTGCATCCGCTTCCGCAAGCCCGAGGCGATCGACTTCGACCTGATCCGCGACCTGCTCGCGGCGGTGGCGGGCACCCCGGGACCGGTCTGCTGACGGACTGCCCGGACCGCCCCATCCATCCGGTCCATCACGCGACTCAGCGGTCCCAGGTGGTGAGGGGCGACTTGTACAGGGAGTTGACCTTCTCGCCGTCCAGCCACTTCTCGAGCCGCGCCGCCTCCTTCGTCAGCGCGGCGCGCGCGGGGCGGCCCGGGTCGTCGGGGAGGACGAGCTCGACCCGGGCGTCGTCGTCGAGGACGTACGCGCCGATGATCCGGCCGTCCCACCAGGCGGTGGTGCCGCAGTTGCCCGCGCGGTCGTAGATCGCGGACGCGAATTCCGGGGCGAGGTAGAAGTCACGGTCCTTCCAGCCCATGGGGGTGGGGTCGAGCGCGGGCAGCAGCGCGGCCCACGGTTCGACGGCGGGCTCGGGGTCCACGTCGTCGGGCAGCACCCAGCCGGTCTGGTCCCGTTCGAGGCGCACCGGTGCGGCGGCGACGTCGGCGAGTGCCGTGCGCATCGCGCTCTTGGTGGCGCCGAACCACCACACCAGGTCCCGTTCGGTCACCGGCCCGAAGGTGCGCAGATAGCGGGCGACGAGGTCGGCGTATCCCTCGGCGGGGCCGCTGGGGGCGACGGGCGTGCCGAGCCAGTCGTCCATCCGGGTCCACAGGGGCCGGGTGATCCGCCAGTGCCCGGCGTTGTGGCCGCGCACCAGCTCGCCGCCGGCCGCGAGCCAGGTGAGGACGCGCGGGGCGACGTGGAGGACCTGGCCGTAGGGCTTGTGCTCGTAGAAGGAGATCTGTCCGGCGAGCTCGTCGAGGGCCTCGCGCAGTTCCTTGGCGCTGAGTTCGGCGCCGCCGGAGAGATGGCCGAGGACGGCGTCGCGGGCGGCGGCCAGCCAGGCGGCGCCGTCCGCGGCGATCTCGCCGCTCTCGACGTCCTTGACCAGCCGGGCGTGTTCCTGCTGGGCGACGCGTGCGGACGCGCTGCCGAGGGCCGCGGGGAGCGTGCCGCGCGGGAACACGAACAGGGTGCGGCGCATCGCGAGTTGTTTGACGAGGGTTTTCGCGTCGTAGAGGGCGTCCGCCAGGTCGGCGCGGGTGAAGTCGTCCACGCGCGCGTGGAGCGAGAGATAGGGCGTGGCCGGTTCGGTGGAGTGCAGCACCGTCATCGCTCCGGTCGCGGTGACGGCGTCCGCCAGCCGGTGCTGCGGCGCGAGGCCGTGGCGCCGGGCCGCGCGGGCCCGGCGTTCCGTGTCGTCGATCAGTCGCGTGCCGGTCGTGGCTGTCACTGGTGCGGTCCCGTCCCGTCGTCGGTGGCACGTGTACGCGTGCTGGTGCCGGTGCTGCTGCTGGCTGTCGTACGGAGCAGTGTCCCCCGGCGGCCCGGGCGGCCGTCACCCGACGGGCCGTACCAGGCGGCCCCTGGCGACCAGTTCGAGCGTGACGGCGACGGCCACGGCCTGGACGAGGAGCAGGGCCACGAGGACGAAGAGCTGGACGGCGCCCGCGTGGAGCGGGGACGCGCCGCCGAGCAGCATCCCGACGAACGCGCCGGGCAGGGTGACGAGGCCGACCGTGCGGGTCTGGTCCATGCCGGGCAGCAGGGCGTCCGACGCCGGTTTCCGGGCGATTTCGAGGCGGGCCTCGCGTTCCGGCAGGCCGAGGGCGAGCCCGGCCTCGACCTCCCCGCGCCGCGCGGCGAGCTCGTCGAGCGCGCGCCGCCCGCCGAGCACGGTGGCAGTGAGCGCCCCGCCGATCAGGATCCCGGTGACCGGGATCAGCGCGACCCCGCGGACCGGCACCAGTCCGGTCAGCAGCAGCGCGAGGACGACGGGCCCGACGGCGACCCCGATCGGCAGCGCCGCCCACCCCCAGGCGGGCCCGGGCGCCGGGACGATCCGCCGCCCGGCGGTACGGGTGGCCACCCCGTACATCAGCAGCAGGAAACCGACGAGCAGCCCGGGCGACCTGACCACCCACCCGATGACCAGCGACACCAGCACGAGCTGCACGGCGGCCCGCCCGCCGGCGACGAGGGTGTCCCGGGCCCGCCCGAGCCGCGCGAGCGCGACGACACCGGCGGCGAGCACGAGAAGCACGGCGAGCACGGCCCAGAAGGGTGTGTTGACGTGGAGGAGCACGGGGCCAGCGTAGGGGTGGGCGGGGTGTCCGGAGCCCGCCGCCGCCCGCCGCGCGGCGTGATCCGCGGGGGCGCGAAGACCGACCGTACAGCCGCCCCGTCACCTCGGATCATGGCGGGTTGGTGCGGCAGCCTTAGGGAATCCGGATCCTCACGTGGCTTCCGGCGGCGAGGAGAGCTGTTCGTCGCGGCGCTCCGGGGTGAAGGCGTCGCGGCGGGCGAGGGTCACCGACAGGGGCACGCCCAGCCGGTCGGCCGCGCGTCGGCGGACGCGCACCTGGGCTCGGGTCCGGGGGCGGTACGAGGGGAGCGGGGAGCAGCCGCAGCCCGGGCGGTGGTCGTAGGTCAGCCCCTCCGCGAGGACGGTGGCGACGACGGACCATGCCTTCGTGTCGCGTCGCCGGGGCGCGGCGAAGTCGTAACCGGCGAAGACGAGCCGCTCACGGCAGCCCGGGCAGACGCGCTTCCGGATCGGCCACGCGCTGCTCTTGAAGGAGAGCCGGCACGCGACGCACACGTAGTGCCGGAAGGCGCCGTTGAACGCGTGGTAGCACATGGTCCAAGAGGCTACGCGTGCTCCGTATCGGTCCGGGCGTCGGAGGGTTCGTCGAGAGGTGGCCGACCGCCGTGCCACCAGGACGGCTGCCCGTTCACGCCCGGCCGGGCGCTTCGAACTCGTCGTCGCACAGGCCGGTCCGGCAGCAGACGGGCAGCCACTCGGCCGCGATCTCGCGAACCCGTTGCAGACGGGCCCGGTCCGGCTCGATCACGGTCAGGATCTCGAAGGCGTCACCGGCATCGGCGGGCGACCGACGCGACATCACCTCTTCGTAGAGGAGCCAGATGCCCTGCGCGGCGATGGCCTGGCAATGTTCCGCGCGTTCCGTGTGCTCTCCGGCGACCATGCGCTGGAGGAGTTCGAGGAACCATCCGCGGGCCAGCGGGGCCAGCTCGTCCGCGAGGGCGGCCAGCGCGACGGACGTCACGGCCGGGGCGGGTTCCCAGAGCGTCGCCGGGGACCAGACGTGCTCCTCCAGACTGACGTGGACGGGGCGCTGCTCCGGGCCTCGGCCCGCCAGCTGGCGGAGGTCTCCGGCGAGGTGCTCCGCCGTGTCGCCGCAGCCGCACCGCATGGACTGCCAGTCCTGGCGGGCGATCTCCCTCTCGATCAGATTCATCGCCGCCAGACACTACTCGAGACGCCCGGCGCCGAAAATCCGGACGCTGTCGCGAGCCGTGCTGGCATCGTGATCACCATGGCAGCGACAGACGGCACCCCCGCCCCCGACCACCGCGTCCGCGACGCGTATCCACCCCTGCTGGAGACCGCGTGGCGGTATCGGGTGGATCAGGTGCGCCCCGAGGACCTGCCGATGACCGCTGCCCGGGCACTCGCCGACGGCATCGACACGCCCGCCCTGTGCGAGCTCGCCGGGTTCTCGCGCCGGGCGGACCCCCGGGACATCCGCGACACGTTCGAGCGGGCTCTTGAGGAACTGGCGATCGTACTGCCCGACCGGCCCACGGCCCGGCGGTACGCGCTGCGCCGGCTGGCCGCGCGATGCGCCGCCGGGGAGGTGGAGCTCGCCGAGGTGGCGTCGGACGAATGGTCGGATCTGGTGGTCGAGACCGCTGAGGAGCGGGCGTTCCTGGAGCTGCTCCCGCCGTGCGCGTGCTGTGTCGCGTACACCGTGGGGCTCGACGAGGCGACCTGGGCGGCGCGGCTGCGGGTCGCGGCCCGCGCCCTGGTCGCACGGGCCACCGTCGGGCCGACGTTCTGACGTACGGCTGACGCACGAGGCCGGGTGCCGGGCGCGTTGGGGTGGTCGGTGGGCCGGGGCGGTGCAGAGTGGGGTGGTGGATGTCGAGCGGATCGCCGATGCGTTGTACGGGGTGCGGCCGGCCGAGTTCGTGGCGGCGCGGGACGCGTACGTCGCGGAGGCGCGGCGGGCCGGGGATCCGGCGGCGGTGAAGGCCATCGGGGCGCTGCGGCGGCCCTCGGTCGCGGCCTGGGCGGCTAACCTGATCGCGTTGCGGCGGCCGGAGGAGGCCCAGCGGTTGCTGGAGCTGGGCGCTTCCCTGCGGGAGGCGCATCGCACGCTGGACGGCGAGAAGCTCAGGGCGGCGAACCAGCGGCAGCGGCAGCTCCTCGCCGCGCTGGCCCGGACGGCGGGCGGTCTTGCCGAGGACGCCGGTCAGCGGGTCGGCGGCTCGGTACGCCAGGAGGTCGAGCAGATCCTGCACACGGTCCTGGCCCGGCCGGACGTGGCCGAGGTGTGGGTGCGGGGGCGGCTGGTGAAGTCGCCCGACGCGGCGGTCGACTTCGACACCGTCACACCGGACGTGCTGCCCGTCGCGAAGCCCGTGCCCGCATCGGGGACGGCATCCGCGCCCGAACCGGCGCCGAAGGCACGTGCGGCGGCGGCCGAGGCGGACGCCGAAGTCACCCGCCGGGAGCGCGAACTGGCCGCCGCCCGGGACACCGCGACCCGGGCCCGGGCGGCGGCGGACACGGCCGCCGACCGCGTACACGGCGTTGAGAACGATCTGCGGCTGGCCCGCGAGGCGAGCCGGGCGGCGTCGGGTGCCGCTTCGGCGGCGACCGCCGAGGTACGGGGCGCGGAGCGCGCCCTGCGGGACGCGCGGCGGGCCGCCCAGGCGGGCGGCCCGGGAGACGGAACGGGAGACGGAACGGTGAGCCGTCATGGCGTACGCGTGGTTCCCCTTCCTGCCGCACACCCGGCAAAACCGATTGCGTACGCGAAGCCCGATGACCACTCTGGTCCCGTGGCAGAACCTCAGCACCAGATCAGAGCCCTTCACACCGACTCCACCCTCACCGTCTACCAGGCGTACGCGCCCGCGATCGCGCTCCCGGCCGCCCGGGACGGGCGCTTCCCCGCCGCCTGGAAGCGCGACCGGATGACCTGGATCAAGCCCTCGTTCCTGTGGATGATGTACCGCTGCGGGTGGGCCACCAAGGAAGGGCAGGAGCGCGTCCTCGCCGTCGAGATCAGCCGGGAGGGCTTCGAGTGGGCGCTGCGGAACGCGTGTCTGTCCCACTACGAGCAGGGCGTCCACGCCGACCGTGCCGCGTGGCAGCGTGAGCTGAGGCGGGCGCCGACGCGGGTGCAGTGGGACCCCGAGCGGGATCTGCGGCTGCGGCCGCTCGGCCATCGGTCGTTGCAGCTCGGGCTCGGCGGGGAGGCCGCGCGGCGCTATGCCGACGAGTGGATCGTGTCCGTCACCGATGTCACTCCCCTCGCCCACGCCGTTCACGCCCAGGTACGGGAAGGGGAGCTGGACGCCGCCCGGCGGCTGCTGCCGGACGAGCGTCCCTACCCCGTGGCCGACGAGGTGCTGGCTCACCTGCACCGGTAGGCGTCATCGCCGGTCGGTCACCCGGACGGTCACCCGGTGGGGGCGAGGTGGGCGCGCAGGGCCTCGTTCAGGGCCTGGAAGTCGCGTTCCGTGCCCTGGAGCATCTTGCCGAGGAACGGCACGAGGACGCCCTTGAAGTTCTCGCTCTGGGTGAGGCGGGTGGCAGGGCGGCCGTCGGAGCCCGGGATCTCGGTGAGGGTGAAGATGTGCTCGCCGTCGAAGACGCCGGGCACGAGGAGGTGGCCGATCCAGCGGAGTTCGGTGTTCTCGCGGGCGGCGAGGACGCGGGGCTTGAAGGTCATCGGGCGGCCGCCGGCGGGGAACATCCGCAGCGTCAGCCGGGCGCCGACGGCCACCTCACCGGCGGCCTCGCGGATGAAGGGGTTCCAGTCGCCGTAGTGGTCGAGGTCGACCAGGGCCGCCCAGACCCGGTCGGGGGTGGCGTCGATGTCGATGTGGGTCGAGATGGTGCGCACGTGCCGTGGTTCTCTCTGTGTTCATCGGGTACGGGGCACGGGTGTCCGTGCCGGGCGTCCGACGGGAGCCCTCCGTGCTGATCAGCCGGGATGCGCGGGCCGGGTCATCGTGAGCGGGACGGCACCCGACTGTCAACAGAATGTTGAGTGAACGGCCGGGGCGCGGTGGGCACCCCGGCCGTCGTCCGTCGGCATCCGGGTCAACGTCCCGCCGTCGCCCGGTGGGTGGCGTCCGTCGCCGGAACGGGCGTACGGGCCGGGCGCGTCCGGTCGACAGGAGGACGGCGGCTCCAGCGAGCAGTCCGGCGAGCGCGAGCGCGTAGCCGTCGATGACCCACCGGCAGATCGCGTTCACCGGGGCCACCACAGGGCCGCGCTCACGTACCAGCCGCTGCGGTGAAGCGACCGCGGTCGGGGGCTCGTGGGCCCGGTCGCGGCCGTGTTTGTATCCGGTCCGTATCAGCCGGGGCTCGGTCCGCCGTCGATCGGGGCCGGGCGTGTTCGCCTGCCCGGCCGTGTCCGATCTCTGCCGTATCGTTCCGGTGCGGACCCCGTGATCCGCCCCACCCGCCCACGCAGCCGTACCGTCCCGCCGTCCGGAGGAATCCCCGTGTCCGTTTCCGCCGCCCAGGCCGCCACCCCGCCCAGCGCGGTACGGGTCCTGCTCGTCGAGGACGACGAGCTGATGCGGCACTCGTTCACGGTGGCGCTCGAACGGTACGGGTACGAGATGCGGGCGGCCGCCGACGGTCTCGAGGGGCTGGAGCTCTTCCGCGACGAGCCCTTCGACCTGCTGGTCCTCGATGTGATGCTGCCGGGTCTCGACGGCATCGGGCTGTGCCGCCGGGTCCGCGAGACCAGCCTGGTGCCGGTGCTGATGATGTCCGCGCGCGGCGACGGCCTCGACGTGGTCGCGGGCCTGGAGGCGGGGGCCGACGACTACGTGGTCAAGCCCGTCGACACCTATGTCCTCGTCGCCCGGATCCGCTCGCTGCTCCGGCGGGCGACCTACGCGCCCGGCGCGGACCCGGCCGCCGGGCCCCGGCCGGAGCCCGGCGTTCCCGACGTTCCCGATGTGCTCGACTTCGGCGGTCTGCGGATCGACACCGCGGGCATGGAGGTCACCCTGGACGGCGCGCTCGTCGCCCTCACCCCCACCGAGCTGAAGCTCCTCCTTGAGTTCGCCGCCCACCCGGGCGTGGTCCTGGAGCGGCACCGGCTGCTGCGGGACGTGTGGGAGTACGGCTGGGACGGGGACAGCCGGGTCGTCGATCTGTGCGTGCAGCGGCTGCGGCGCAAGCTGGGCCGGGACCGCATCGAGACCGTCCGCGGCTTCGGCTACAAGTTCCGGCGCTGAGTCCGGTGCGCGGGTTCCCCTCCCCCTGGTCCCAGCGGCCGTCGCTGCGCTGGAAGATCGCCGCCCTCGCCGCGCTCACGGCCGCCCTCGTGGCGACCGCCGTCGGTGTCCTGGTCCATCTCTGGACCGCGAACGACATCCGTGACCGCGCCCAGGCCGCCGCCTTCAACAGCGTCTACTCCGCCATGGACGTCTACCGGCGCACCGGCACCCTCGCCGACGGCGCCGAGCTCGACCCCGTCGAGCTGCCCGCCGCGCTGCGGGCGCCGCGCGACGCCGCCCGGCACACCGCGTACGACGGCCGGGTCGAGGGCAACGTGGGCCCGAGCTACTGGGCCGCCCAGCGCACCGCGGGCCCGGGCAGCCCGGTGCTCGCCGTCCGCGTCAACATGAGCTCCGAGCTGCACACCCTCGGCCGGCTCGACATGACGATGACCGTCGCCTCGCTGCTCGCGCTCGGCGCCGCCGTGCCCGTCACGGTGTACGGGGCGGGGCTCGTCGCCCGGCGGCTGCGGCAGGTGTCGGAGACCGCGAGCCGGATCTCCGCCGGTGACCTCGACGCCCGTACCGGACCCACCGAAGGCCGGGACGAGGTCGCCGAGATCGCCGCCACCGTCGACCGGATGGCCGACAGCCTGTCCCAACGGCTGCGCATCGAGCGGCAGTTCACCGCCGATGTGGCGCACGAGCTGCGCACCCCGGTGGGCGGGCTGCTCGCCGCCGTCGATCTGCTGCCGCCGGGGGCGACGGAGGATCTGATCCGGGCCCGGGTCCGGGATCTGCGCGGGCTCGTCGAGGACCTGCTGGAGATCTCGCGGCTTGAGGCGGGGGCGGAGCAGGCGGTGTGGACCCGGGTGCCGCTCGCCGAGGTCGTCGCCGAGGCCGTGGCCCGTACCGGACACGACACCGAGGTCATCGTCGCCGGAGCCGGAGCCGGGCCCGGCTCCGGCCCTGGGGAGCCCTTCACCCTGGAGACCGATCCTCGCCGCCTTGAGCGGATCGTCGCCAACCTCGTCGTCAACGCCCACCGGCACGGCACGGCGCCGGTCCAGGTCACCGTCGACGGGGCGACCGTCGCCGTCCGCGACCACGGGCCCGGCTTCCCCGAGGACCTGCTCGCGCACGGGCCGCGCCGCTTCCACACGGGCGCGGCGGAGCGCGGCGCCGGGCACGGGCTCGGGCTGACCATCGCGTTCGGGCAGGCCCGGCTGCTCGGTGCCACGCTGCGGCTCGGCAACGCGCCCGACGGCGGCGCCGTCGCCACCCTCCGGCTGCCGGCCGGCTGAGCCCGCCGGACCGCCGGGCCCGGGGCCGCCCCGTACCCGTCGGATCCGCCGCATACAGAACCGCTACACGCCGGAGCGCGGCCCGATACATCGTCGCCCAGCGCCCGATACGTCCGCCGGACACCCTCTGAAGTGCGCTTTCCGCAACCTTGAGCGCCGCACCGAAGAGGAGTCCCGATGACCGTCCGCCCCGCGGGTCCGCCCGCCCCCACCTCGCTCGCCACCCCCGGCATCGCGGCCGCCACCAGCGGCCTGACCAAGGTGTACGGCTCGGGCGACACCCGGGTGGTGGCCCTCGACCAGGTCGACATCGCGTTCCGGGAGGGCGAGTTCACCGCGATCATGGGCCCCTCGGGCTGCGGCAAGTCGACGCTGCTGCACTGTGTGGCCGGGCTCGACACGCCGACCTCGGGGTCGGTACGGATCGGCAGCACCGAACTGAGCACGCTGAACGACCGGCAGCTGACCCGGCTGCGGCGCGACCGCGTCGGGTTCGTGTTCCAGGCGTTCAACCTGCTGCCGACACTGACCGCCCTGGAGAACATCACGCTGCCGATGGACATCGCGGGGCGGGCGCCGGACCGGCGGTGGCTGGACCGGGTGGTGTCGATGGTCGGTCTCGCGGACCGGCTCGGGCACCGGCCCGCGCAGCTGTCCGGCGGCCAGCAGCAGCGGGTGGCGGTCGCCCGCGCGCTCGCCGCCCGCCCCGCGATCGTGTTCGGCGACGAGCCCACCGGCAACCTCGACTCCCGGTCCGGGGCGGAGGTCCTGGGCTTCCTGCGCGACTCGGTGCGCGAGCTCGGCCAGACCGTCGTCATGGTCACCCACGACCCGGTGGCCGCCGGGTACGCCGACCGCGTGGTGTTCCTCGCCGACGGGCGGCCGGTGGACGAGATGGCCCGGCCGACGCCCGACCGGGTCCTGGAGCTGATGAAGCACCTCGGCGCCAGGGCCGGTGACGGCGGCCGTCCCGGCGACGGCGCGCGGACCGGCGGCCTCGTCTGAGCGGCGGCCGCGCCCGCTCCCCCTCCACCACGCCAACTCCCCCGCCTGGAAAGCCCGTCATGCTGAAAACAGCCCTGCGCAACGTCCTCGCGCACAAGGCCCGTCTGCTGATGACCGTGCTCGCCGTCTGTCTCGGCGTCGCGTTCGTCAGCGGCACCCTGGTCTTCGCCGACTCCACCGCCGCCGCCCATCGGGCCGCCGCGTCGAAGAGCTTCGCCGACATCGCGGTCACCGTGACCGCCAAGGAGCCGCCGCCGGGGAAGTCGCCGGGCGGCGCACCGCCGCGGGACGTGCTCACCGACTCGCTCGTGCGCGAGCTCGCCGCCGTGCCGGGGGTGGCGGCGGTACGGCCGTCGGCCGACGGCTCGGCCGTCCTGAACGGGGCCGACGGCGACCCGCTGCGCGCCGACCGGGCCTGGTCCAACCAGGCCGGGGCGTACGTGCCCGGCAAGGACGGCGAGGACCGCCGGTATCCGCTGGTCGAGGGGCGGGCGCCGCACGGCGCCGGGGAGCTCCTCGTCGACCGGGGCACGGCCGAGGCGGGCGGCCTGAAGGTCGGTGACACGGTCACCCTGGCCACCGACGGGCCGGTGCTGCGGATGCGGCTTGTCGGTCTCGTCACCACCGACGACACCCGGGTCACGGCGGGCGGCACCCTCGCCCTGTTCGACGTCGCCACGGCGCAGCGGCTGTTCGCGACGCCCGGTCACTACACGGGCATCGATCTGACGGCCGCGCCCGGCACCAGCCCGTACGAACTGGCCGACCGGGTCGGCGCCGTGCTCCCGGCCGACCGGGCGGAGGCCACCACGGGTGCCGCGCAGGCCGCGCAGCAGGCGATCCTGGTGGACACCCTGACCCGGGGCTACGAGAAGGTGCCGATGGTGTTCGCGGGGGTCGCGCTCTTCATCGGCTCGTTCCTCATCGTCAACACCTTCACCATGGTCGTCGCCCGCCGCACCCGGGAGATCGCGCTGCTGCGCGCGATCGGCGCCTCGCGTCGTCAGGTGTCCCGTTCGGTGCTCCTGGAGGCGCTGATCGTGGGGCTGGTCGCGTCGGCCGCCGGGTTCGTGCTCGGTCTCGGTGTCGCGGCCGTGCTGCCGGGCCTGTTGGACGGCGGCGGGGGGCAACTCCCCCGCGGGCCGCTGGTGATCGGGCCGACGGCGGTCGTCGCGGCGCTCGGGGTGGGCGTCGGCGTGACGGTGCTCGCCGCGTGGCTGCCGTCCCGGCGGGCGGCCCGGGTCGCGCCGCTCGAAGCGCTGCGTACGGCCGAACAGGCGTCACCCGCAGGCGGGTTGAAGGCCCGAGGAGTGATCGGCGGGGTGCTGCTCGTGCTCAGCGCGGGCTGGCTGGTGTCGCTGTCGGGGGCGCGGGACGCCTCGGAGGAGAACCTCCAGAGCGCCATGCTCGGCTGCGGACTGCTGGTCGCCGCGCTGGTCGCGCTCGCGCCGCTGCTCGCGGGGCCGGTGATCCGGCTGGCCGGGCGGGTCACGGGGCGGCGCTCCGGTCACTCCGGTCGCTCTGGTCGCTCCGGTCGCTTCGGGGTCAGCGGGAAACTGGCCCGGGAGAACGCGCTGCGCGACCCGCGTCGTACCGCCGCGACCGCCGCGACGCTGCTCGTCACCACGGCGCTCGTCGCCGGGCTCGCCGTCATCGGCCACTCCACCGGGCAGGCGCTCGACCGGCAGGCGGCGGCCGGGCTCGGCGCCGACTATGTGATCGGCAGCCGGTCCACCACCACCGCGATCGATCCGGCCGCGGTGCGCCGGGTGGCGGACACGGCCGGGGTCCGGACGGCGAGCGCCGTCACCGACTCCACCGTGTTCACCGGGGGCGGCGTGCGGGAGATCTCCGGCGTCGACCCGGCCACCGTGGACCAGGTGATGACGCTCGACTTCGTCAGCGGCTCGGCCGCCGCCCTCGCCCCGGGGAAGGTCGCGGTGTCCAGCACGCTGGCCAGGGAGACCGGGGTGTCGACCGGCGGGCAGCTGAAGCTGGCCCTCGGGCGCGGCCAGGAGCCCACCCCGTACACCGTGGTGGGTGTCTACCGGGACAACCCGGTGGCGCGTGACGCGCTGGGCGCCCGCGAGGAGGTGGCGCGGCAGGCGTTCCTGCCCGGGTCCGTGCAGCGGGTCCTGGTGCGCACGGACGGCGGGGCGGTGTCGCCGGAGCTCGCGGCGCGGCTGCGGACGGCGGTCGGCGACAGCCCGCTGGTGACGGTGCAGGACCGGGACCAGCTGGTGCGTGCGGCGGCCGGGACGATGGGTGATCTGCTGAACGTGATGTACGGGATGCTCGGCATCGGTGTGGTGATCGGCGCGCTCGGCATCGTCAACACGCTTGCGATGTCGGTGGCGGAGCGGACCCGGGAGATCGGCGCGCTGCGGGCGCTCGGCATGGACCGGGCGGGGGTGCGGCGGATGATCCGCCTGGAGGCGGTGACGGTGGCCGCGTTCGGCACGCTGCTGGGGCTCGCGGGCGGTCTTTTCGGGGCGTGGGCGGTCGGTTCGCTGGCGAACGGCGCGCTCGACCAGTACGCGTTCCGTCTGCCCTGGGGCACGCTGCTGCTGATCTGTCTGCTGTCGCTCGCGATAGGCGCGGTCGCGGCGGCGGTCCCGGCCCGCCGGGCGGCGGCGCTGAGCCCGCTGGAGGCGGTGGCGGCCGGCTAGTACCGCCGCAGGACAAGGTACGGCCGGGCCCCGGGGCGATGATGCCCCGGGGCCCGGCCGCCGTCCGGAAGGGCGCGTCCGGACCGCGGGGGGTCGGTCCGGGCCTTCCGGGGACCGTACGGCCCTGCGGGTCAGCTCGTCGGGCGGCCGAGCAGCAGCTCGACGGCGGCCTGGGCGCAGACCCGGGCGGCGCCCTGGGTGTGGATGTAGTGCCGGGCGGGCGGGGTGCCGTGCGGCAGGCCCATCTCGACCAGGACGGTGTCGGGGCGGGCGGCGACCAGCTCGTCGACGGCGGCGGCGATCCACGGGTGACGGTGGCGATCGCGGACGGCGACGACCAGCGGGGTGCCGGGTCCGGTGTGCCTCAGTTCGTCGAGCGGGTTGTCGTCCGGGCCGTGGTAGCTGCGGACGGTGGTGGTGGGCAGTGCCTCCTGGAGGGTCTGGCCGAGGCCCCAGTGGGTGCGGCCGACGGCCGGGTTGGGTTCGTCGCCGAGTTCGATGACGAGCGGGGGTGCGGTGAGCGGGGTGATGCCGACGGCGTGCACGGCGCGCCGGGCGGCGGCGAGCCCGAGTGCGGTGTCGGCGCCGCGGCCGGTGGAGCGGGCGGTCCACCGGCTCAGCGCGCGGACGCGTTCGGCGGCCTCGGCGAGGCGGGTCTCGGGGAGCCGTCCGTCGCGGACGGCGGCGACGAGGGCCTCGCGCAGGGCGATGACGCGTTGTTCGCCGTCGCGGGTGCCGGTGCAGAGCAGGTCGGCGCCCGCGATGAGGGCGCGTACGCCGCCTTCGACGATGCCGACGGTGCTGTTGACGGCCTCCATCTCCAGGGAGTCGGTGATCACCACGCCGGTGTGGCCGAGGTGTTCACGGAGCAGCCCGGTGAGGATGGGGGCGCTGAGGGTGGCGGGGACGGTGTCGTAGGCGGGGACCGTGATGTGCGCGGTCATGACGGAGCGCACTCCGGCCTCGATGGCGGCCCGGAAGGGCGGGAAGGCGGTGCTCTCGAAGACGGCCGCGTCGTCGTGGACGACGGGCAGGTCGTGGTGGGAGTCGACGACGGTGTTGCCGTGGCCCGGGAAGTGCTTGGCGCAGGCGGCGACCCCGGTGGACTGGAGTCCTTCGACGTAGGCGGCGGTGTGGGCGGCCACCCGCAGCGGGTCGGTGCCGAAGGAGCGGACGCCGATGACCGGGTTGGCGGCGGTGGTGTTGACGTCGGCGACCGGGCCGAAGTTGAGGTTGACGCCGGTCTCGGCGAGGGTGCGGCCGATGCCGGCGGCGACCTGCCGGGTGAGGTCGGTGTCGTCGACCCGGCCGAGGGCGTGGTTGCCGGGCCAGGAGCTGCCCCGGGCGATCTCGAGCCGGGTGACGTCGCCGCCCTCCTCGTCGATGGCGATCAGCACGTCGACCCGCTCGCCGCGCAACTCGGAGGTGAGCTGGGCGAGTTGTCCGATGCCGGTGACGTTGTCGTGGTAGAGCGCGACGCCGCCGAGGCCCTCGGCGATCCGGCGCCGCACCCAGTCGGGTGCGGTGTGGCCGGTGAAGCCGGGCAGCAGGCAGGCGTCGGCGAACCCGTACAGCTCTCGTTCGGTGCTCATCCGCGCGCCCAGGGCAGGTGGTCGCGGTTGGCGGCGACGAGGTCGGCGGCGAGCTTGCGGGCGGTGGTCGCCTGGCCGATCAACGGGTGGGCGAGCAGGGCCTGTTCGACGCGGCCGAAGCCGCCGTGCAGGGCGGCTTCGAGGGCCAGTTCCTCGTAGGCGGAGACATGGGCGACGAGTCCGGCGTAGAGCGGGTGCAGCGGTGCGGCGGGGAGCGCGACGGCGCCCCGGGAGCTGACGTGGGCGGGGGCCTCGATGACGGCGTCGTCGGACAGGAAGGGCAGGACGCCGTTGTTGCGGACGTTGACGATCTGGGGGACGTCCTGGAGCGGGCCGCGGCATTCGAGGAGGCCCGCGATGAGGTTGACGGCGGCTTCCGAGTAGTAGGCGCCGCCGCGCTGTTCGAGCAGGGCGGGCTTGGTGTCGAGGGCGGGGTCGGCGTACATCTCCAGGAGTTCGCGTTCGATGGCGGCGACGGCGTGGGCGCGGGACTCGGCGCCGCGCTGTTCGGCGAGGACCTCGTCGTGGCCGTAGTAGTAGGTGAGGTAGTAGGAGGGGGCGACGCCGAGGTCGCGGATCATGTCGACGGGGAGGCGGCAGCGGCGGGCGAGGGCCTCGCCGTGCTTGTCGAGGATCTCGGGCAGCAGGTCGACGCCGTCGAGGACGGCACGGCGCACCCAGGTGAGGTGGTTGAGGCCGATGTGGTCGAGCTGGACGCGGTCGGCGGTGACGCCGTACCAGTCGCCGATGGTGTGCTGAAGGCCGCGGGCCACGTTGCACAGGCCGACGGCCTTGTGGCCGGCGTCGAGGAGGGCGCGGGTGACGATGCCGACCGGGTTGGTGAAGTCGACGAGCCAGGCGTCGGGGGCGTGCCGGGCGACGCGGTCGGCGATGTCGAGGACGGTGGGGACGGTGCGCAGGGCCTTGGCGAAGCCGCCGGCGCCGGTGGTCTCCTGGCCGATGCAGCCGCAGTCGAGCGGGATGGTCTCGTCGGTGTGCCGGGCGGCCTGGCCGCCGATGCGGAGCTGGAGCAGGACGGCGTCGGCGCCGTGGACTCCGGCGTCGAGGTCGGAGGTGACGGTGAGCCGGGCGGGGTGGCCCTGCTTGGCGAGGATGCGTCTGCCGAAGTCGCCGACGAGGCGCAGCCGTTCGGCGTCGGGGTCGATGAGGACGAGTTCGTCCAGCGGCAGTGTGTCGCGCAACCGGGCGAATCCGTCGACGAGTTCGGGGGTGTAGGTGGACCCACCGCCGACGATGGCCAGTTTCAACCTTTGACTCCTGTCAGTGTGACGCCCTCGATGAAGGATTTCTGGGCGAAGAAGAAGACGACGATCACGGGGGCCATGGCGAGCAGGGTCGCGGCCATGGTCAGGTTCCAGTGGACGGCGTGCACGGTCTTGAAGGACGCGAGGCCGATGGCGAGCGTCCAGTGGTCGGGGACCTCGCCGGTGTAGATCAGCGGGCCGAAGTAGTCGTTCCAGGCGGCGAAGAACTGGAAGAGGGCGACGGCGGAGAGCGCGGGCCGCATCATCGGCACCACGACCCGCAGCAGCAGCCGGATCTCGCCGCAGCCGTCGACGCGGGCGGCGTCGAGGTAGGACTGCGGGATGGTGAGGAGGAACTGCCGGAGCAGGAAGATCGCGAAGGCGTCGCCGAAGAGGCAGGGGACGACGAGCGGCCAGAGCGTGCCGGTGAGGCCGAGGTTGGCCCACAGGATGTAGAGCGGGACGATGAGGACCTGGGGCGGCAGCATCATCATGGTGATGACGGCCAGGAAGGACAGGTTGGCGCCGCGGAAGCGGAACCTGGCCAGGGCGTAGGCGACGGGCAGGCTGGAGCAGACCACCAGGACGGTGCTGAGCGCCGCGTACACCAGGGTGTTGCGGAACCAGGTGACCATGGGCGCGTCGGAGAGCACGGTGGCGAAGTTGGACCACTGCCAGTCGCGGGGCCACAGGTCGGAGGTGTTGGCCTGCTGGTCGGTCATCAGGGAGGTGAGGACGACGAACACCAGCGGGGCCATGAACATGATGGCGAGGGCGAGGGCCACGCAGTGGTCGGCGATCCAGACCAGACGGCGGCGGGCGACGGCCTTGGTGCGGGCGGCGCGCCGGGCGGAGTGCGGCAGCCGGGCGGCGGTCAGGGTCATGCGCCCTCCTGGGGCTGGAAGCCGGACGAGCGGCGCAGCAGCACCACGGTGACGGTCATGGACACCACGAACAGGACGACGGCGAGGGCGCAGGCGTAGCCCATGTGGAACTGGGTGAAGCCGGTGCGGTAGATCCACTGCGGCACGGTGAGGGTGGAGCCCTCGGGGTAGCCGGGGTTGGCGCCGGAGTGGATGCCGCCGGCGGCTTCGGCGGCGACCATGGCCTGGGTGAAGTACTGCAGGGCGCCGATGACGCCGGTGACCGCGGAGAACAGCAGGACCGGGGAGATGGCGGGCAGGGTGACGTAGCGGAACCGGTACCAGGGTCCGGCGCCGTCGAGGGCGGCGGCCTCGTACAGCTCGGCGGGGACGTCGAGCAGCGCGGCGAGGAAGATCACCATGACGTTGCCGATGCCCCAGAGGGACAGCAGGGTGAGGGCGGGCTTGGACCAGGCGGGCGAGTTGAACCAGTCGGGGCCTTCGATGCCGAGGGCGCCGAGGATGGTGTTCACCGGTCCGGTGCCGGGGTTGAACATGAAGACGAAGGCGACGGTGGCGGCGACCGGCGGGGCGAGCGAGGGCAGGTAGAACAGGGTGTGGTAGAAACCGGCGCCGGACTTGAGCCGGACCAGGACCATGGCGACGCCGAGGGCGAACAGGACCTGGGTGGGCACCATGATGGCGATCATCCAGAGGGTGTTGAGCGCCGACTTACCGACGTACGGGTCCTCGGTGAACATGTGGACGTAGTTGCGCGGGCCCACCCATTCGGCGGGCTGGAGCAGGTTGGCGTTGGTGAACGACAGGTAGACCGTCGTGACCAGCGGGTAGAGCAGGAAGACCGCGAAGCCGACGAGCCACGGGGAGAGGAACCCGAGGATCCGCAGCCGGCCGCGGAGCGGCGGCGCCATGGCCATGGGTCACCGGCCCAGGTCGAGCGAGGCGTCGTTCTGGCGGTCGAGCTGGGCGAGGCCCGCCTTCAGGTCGGGGACCTGGCCGAGCTGCCACTTCTCCGCGAACGGCAGGAAGTTGGTGATGTAGGCGGCACCGTCGGCGCTGGCGGGGGTGGAGGACGTCTTCGGGTGCTTGAAGATGTCGTAGAAGACCTTCATCCTGGGGTCGTTCGCCAGGGTCAGCTTGGGCGACTTGAGCCCGTCCAGGGTGGTCGGCACGTTGCCGGTGACGTTGGACATGATGGCGAGCGCGTCGGGGTCGGTGGTGAGGAATTTGACCAGCTTCCAGGCGGCGCCGGTGTGCTTGCTGCCGCGCGGGATGCCGATGACGTTGCCGCCGACGAATCCGGAGCCGTACAGCTCGGGCTTGTCGTCGGCGACCGGCATGGGGGCGGTGGCGTAGTCGAGGTCGGGCTTCTCGTTCTTGATGAAGGCGTTGCGCCATTCGCCGTCGACCATCATGGCGAGCTTGCCGGTGTGGAAGGCGTTCTCGGCGGTGAACTCGTCGGGCATGCTGTCCTTGAAGCGCTTGAGCTTGTCGGCGCCGAACCAGTCGACGAGGTCCTTCTGCCAGGTCAGGGCGGCGCTGAAGGCGGGGTCGGCGGCGGTGTTGGACTTTCCGTCGGGCTTCAGCCAGGTGCCGCCGAAGCTGGGCACGAGGTGTTCGGGGAGCATCTCGTAGCCGCCCATGTAGGGCATGAACCCGGCGACGTCGATGGACTTGTCGGCCTTGAGGCGGGTGAGCTTCTTGGTGGCCTCGGCGAGCTCGGTCATGGTCTTCGGCGGGGCGGTGATGCCGGCCTCGGCGAACAGCTTCTTGTTGTAGTAGAGGCCGAAGGCGTCGGCGAGCCACGGCATGGTGCAGCGCTTGCCGTCGAACGCGGTGTAGTCCTGGACGGCCTTGGGGATCTGCGCCAGGTCGACCTGGTCGGCGGTCAGGTACGGGGTGAGGTCCTGGAATCCGCCGGAGGAACACCAGCCGCCGACGTTGCCCGCGTTGAAGGAGGCCGCCACATCGGGCGCGGTGCCGCCGCGCAGCGACTGGTTGATCTTGCTGTCGTCCTGCCCCTTGACCGCCTTCACGGTGATGTACGGGTACTTCTTGTGGAACGCGTCGATCGCCGAGGCGACGGCGGCGATCTCCCGGTCGTCCTTGAAGGCGTGCCAGAAGGTGAGCGTGACGGGGGTGGTGTCGGCCTCGGACGCGCTCTTGTCCGGCCCCGAGGAGCCCGCGGTGGAGGTGCAGGAGGTCAGGGCGGTGGTGAGCGCCGTGACCAGGGCGAGTGCCGTCGCGGCGGCGCGCAGGGGGCGATGCATGATGGGATCTCCAAGCGAGGGGAGGAGGAGGGCGGGCGCCGGGTCGACGGGGGTTCGACCGGGGAGTCGGCACCGGACGGAGCGGGCGCTCCGTGGTCCGGACGAGGACTGGTCAGTGCGAGAACTTAACCAGTTGTCCAACTGCTTGACCAGTGCGGCGAGTTTGCGCCAGTCTTGCGGCGCAGTCAACGGCTTCAAGAGAAAAACGTGGGAAGTGGTTAGGTGACCAGTACGGATCGTTCACCCAAGCGGCAGCAGATCAGGGAGCATCTCCTCGACCTGATCGAGTCGCTGTCGCCCGGCGCCCCGGTCCCTTCGGAGCGTCAGCTCTGCGAGGAACTCGGGGTGTCCCGGCCGACCGTACGGGCAGCGGTGGACGGACTCGTACGGGACGGTCTGCTCGTCCGTCGGCACGGCAGCGGCATGTTCGTCGCCGAGCCGAAAATCGCCCAGGAACTGGGCAAATCCCCCGGACGTGTGGACGGAGTCTGGACCAGCAGGACCCTCGATCTGGTCCGGTTCGACGCCGGGGCCAGGCTCGGCCGCAGAATGCGGCTGACCCCGGCCGCCCAGGTCGTCTGCATCACCCGGCTGCGCCTGGCCGACGGAGAACCCATCTCCATCGACACGGTGCACGTCCCCGACGAGCTCGTCCCCGGACTGACCGCGCGCGATCTGGAAAAGCATTCGTTTTACCAGTTGCTCGCGGCCCGGTACGGGATCGAGGTCGACGAGGCGGTCCAGAGCATCGAACCGACCGTTACCGGCGAGGAGGAATCGGACCTGCTCGGAGTGCCGCTGTACTTCCCGGCGCTCCTGCTCGAGCGGACCACCGAGGACGCCTCCGGACGGATCGTGGAGTACACCCGGGCGGTCTACCGCGGCGACCGCTACCGGATCACGACCCGGCTGAAACTCTCCGGCGGGCGGCGCGGAGGGCTGTGGGACGCCACGGCCAACATCCCCGGCGCCGACACGGTCACCACCGACCCGTACTTCTCGAAGAGCTGACCCTCCCTTGTGCCGCGTCCCCGGACGCGGCTCCCCCCAGACGCCCAGGAGGGCGCATGTCACGTCTCATAGTCCGCTGCGCCATGGCCGGAATCGTGCTCGGCTCCGTCGTCGTGGTCCCCCAAACCATGGCGTCGGGCACCGGTGACGTCAAGGCCGAGGCACGCAACCAGGCCCGGGCGCAGGGCTCGTCGCGGACCGCCGCCGCGGCCGCCGCCCCCGCCGGGGTCTTCTACCAGGAGTGGCTGTACCCCGGCCCGGCCGGCAGCACCACCTGTTCCGCCAAGGCCGAGTACCACGACGGCCGGGTCAAGCAGGGCGCGCTGAAGCCCGAGTACTACACGATCAACGCCAAGGGCGACGCGGTCCGGATGGACGCCTCCAACCCGGACTACGCCTGCAACGGCTACAGCGTCGCCAACGCCAACGACGTCAAGGCGTGGTCGGCCAAGCAGTACATGACCGTGTCCCTCGCCGACCTGGCCAGCGAGCGCAAGCTCACCGGCAGCAAGACCAAGCGGACCGCCGCCGTCAACACCCTGGCGACCCTCGCCAAGAACATCGGCTTCACCGGTGTCGACGTCGACTTCGAGAACTACTGGGACTGGTCGGCCACCGACCACACCAATTTCATGACCTTCATCCGCGAGCTCGCGGCCGGCCTGCACGCCAAGGGCCTGGGGCTCCAGGTCGAGGGCCCGCCGGACATCGACACCGCGTTCCACTACGGCGACGTGCTCGCCGCCGGGGCCGACGAAGTGGTCATGATGGCCTACGACCTGGAGTACCAGTCGCCCGTCGGCGACACCTGCATCGCCTTCGCGCCTTACCAGTGGGCCACGTACCTCATCGAGGGCGCGCTCGCCGAGATCCCGCAGGACCAGCGCCACCGCTTCGTCGCGGGCCTGCCCTCGGAGGCGTACACCGCGACCGAGAAGTGTCAGAACATCGTCGGCAACCTCACCTACGCCGACATGCGCAAGGCGCCCGGCTTCTCCGCCGACCCGAAGGTGATGGAGTCCCGGCGCGACCCGGAGTCCGGCGAGATCCGCTGGCGGGTCGGCGACACCTTCTACAACTACGTGGACCAGCAGGCCCTCGACAGCAAGCTGGCCCTGGTCCGCGGGCTCGGCGTCGACAACGTGTCGGTGTGGGTGCTCGGCGGCGGCAACCACTGGTTCTCGGCCGGTGCCGGGGTGACCACCTACCAGGCCGAGGCCACCGCCAACGCCCGCAGCGGCAAGGCCGCCGTCCTCGACTGCGCGCCCTGCTCCGGCAGCGCCCGCGTCGGCCACATCGGCAACGGCTCCACGCTCACCGTCAACGGCGTCCGGGCCCCGAAGGCGGGCACCCGGGAGCTGACCATCGCCTACACCAACGGCGAGACCACCACCCAGCGGGCGCGGATCTCCGTCAACGGAAAGACCGTCAGGACGGTCGACTTCGCACCCACCGGCGGCTACACGAAAACCGGCACGGTGACCGTGACCCTGCCGCTGCGCAAGGGCGCGAACGCCGTGGCGTTCGACAACTCCTCGGCGGCGGCCCCGGACATCGACGCGATCCGGACCCGCTTCTAGTACGGCCGCGGGGCGGGGCGGGAGGGGCGCGGTGCCCCTTCCGCCCCGTTCACGCACTCTTCTTCCGGTGTTGCCACCGTGGGGACCCGGTCGCGCGGGCGCCCCGCATAGCGTGCGGTCGTCACATCGCACGAGGGGGCGGGAGAACGCATGTCCAGTTCTACGGGTTCGGAATCGGGTTCTACGGGTTCGGGCTCTACGGGTTCGGGCTCCGCGGGTACGGACCGGCGCACGGTACTGCGCGCGGCCGGGGTCGCCGCCGCGACCGCCACCGCCGGGGTCGTGGGGGTCGCGGGTGCGGGGGCCGCCTCGGCCGCGACCGCGGCCGACGGGGCCGACAACGTTGCCAGCACGGCCCGTCGCGGCCAGGACCACGGAAGCGGGCACGGCCACGGGCACCGCCCGGACACCGACAGCCTGCGCTTCACCCTCGCGGTGATGCCCGACACCCAGTACCTCTTCGACGGCGCCAGTATCCGGAAGGAGCCCGTCGAGGCCGCGCTGCGCTACGTCCTCGACCATGCCCGCGACCAGAACATCGTCTTCCTCTCCCACCTCGGCGATCTCACCGAGAACGGCCGCTCCGAGGAACTCGCCCCGATCGGCGAGGCGTTCGGGATCCTCGACCGGCGCGGCGCCGGGTACAGCGTGCTCGCGGGCAACCACGACATCGACTCCCGCACCGACGACCAGCGCGGCCCCAGCCCCTACCTCGACGCGCTCGGCCCGAAGCGGATGCGCGGCCTCGACACCTTCGCCGGAGCCTCCAAGGACGGCTACAACACCGCCCACCTGTTCCGCGCGGCGGGCCGCCGCTGGCTGGTGCTCGCGATGGACTGGCGGCCGTCGGCGGCCGGGATCGCCTGGGCCCGCCAGGTCATCGCCCGGCACCCGGACACCCCGGTCGTCCTGACCGTCCACGACCTGGTGTACGCCGACCACGCGGGCGCGGAGGCGGAGCTCTCCGACCACGGAAAGCACCTGTGGGACGAGCTGATCGCCGACCACGACCAGATCTTCCTCACCCTCAACGGCCACTACTGGCCCGCCGGTCGGACCGTCCGCCGCAACGCCGCGGGCAACGACGTGCACCTGCACATCACCAACTACCAGGACCGGTTCTTCGGCGGCAGCGCGATGATCCGCCTCTACCGCTTCGACCTGGCCCGCGACACCATCGACGTGTCCACCTTCTCCCCCTGGCTGCTCGCCAAGGCCGCCCGCGGCGAACTCAACGCCATGGAACGGCACGAGGTCGAACTCACCGACCCGCAGAACGCGTTCTCCGTGCCGATCGACTTCGAGCGCCGCTTCGCGGGCTTCGCCCCGGTCGCCCCGCGCCGCCCGCGCCCGGCCGCACGGATGCTGGTGCCCGGCACCCTCGCGTACTGGCGCTTCGACGGCGGCCGCCCGGACGGCGCCGCCGCCGACGCGAACCTGCGGGTGCCGGACCTGTCCGGGCACGGCAACGACCTGGTGCGGGCCGCCGTGCCGGGCAGCGGCGCGGACGCGCTGCGCTGGTCTGCGCAGCACCACGCCGACCAGCCGGGCCACGGCAGCCTGTACTTCGACGGCGGCAGGCCGCCGCTGCGCGGCGGATACCTCAAGACCGTCAAGGGCGCGCCGCTCGACGCGGCGACCTTCCGCTCGGGCTTCACCGTCGAGGCCTTCTTCAAACTGCCCGCGGACTGGACGAGCGCGCGCAACGCCTGGTCGGCGATCCTCAGCCGCCAGGGCACGCTGGCCGCCGCCGGGAAGGAGGGCGACCCGGTCGAGCCGGTCGGCACCCTGTCGCTCTCCGACGGCCACGCCCTGCAGTGGGCGGTGGCACCGCTCAACCAGAAGAGCCTGGTGACCAGTTGGAGCCATGAGCTGCCGCTCGACACCTGGTGGCACACGGCCGTCGTCAACGACGGACGGCACACCACGCTGTACGTCGAGGGCTGCCCGGTCGCCCGCAACCCGGCCACCAAGGTCAACGGCCTGACCACGCTGGGTCTTTCGTGGCTGCTCGGCGGCTATGAGTACGGCGGCGGCCTCGACCAGCTGTTCCGCGGCTGGATCGGCGATGTGCGGGTGTGCGGACGGGCCCTGCCGGTGGGCCAGTTCATGAACGCGCGCTAGGCGCCGCGCCTTCGACCGGGGTACGGGCGGTCCGCCACCGCGCCGCCCACGCCCCGCGCCGGGCCCGGCCACGGGGCCTCGCCCCGTACCCGTACCCCCGTACCTCCCTCTCCCCCGCATTCCCGATCCCCTTCCACCCCTTCCAGGAGACAGAAACCGTGCAGAGCCCTCACCCGCTGCCGCAGTGGGCCGATCCCGATGTCCCCGCCGACGCCCTCGACCCGCAGGGCATGAGCCGCCGCGGCCTGCTGCGCCGCGCCGGGCTCTACGGCGCCGCGTTCGCCGGTGCGGCCGCCGGGCTCGGAGCCGCCGCCACGCCCGCCGCCGCGCACGGCCACCGCCTCGGCGGGAACGACCCGCGGCTCGGCTATCTGGTGGGCGACCACCACATCCACTCGGTGTACAGCCACGACGCCAAGTACACCTTCGCGCAGCTCGCGACCGCCGCCTCGCGCTACGGCCTGGACTGGATGGTGCTCACCGAGCACAGCAACATCGGCCACCACGCGGCCGGGGGCGCGGCGGCGGAGCACCGGGAGATCCTCAAGGCACGCCGGGCGAACCCGCGGATGCTGATCTTCCAGGGCCTGGAGTGGTACATCCCGGGCGCCGAGCACGCCACCGTGTTCTCCCCGCCCGGGCGCCACGAGGTCGACCTGCTCACCCGCTTCGAGCAGGCGTACGACGGGAAGCTGCTCGGCTACACGGCGGGCGCCCCGGACCATCCGGACACCCCGCGCAACGAGGCGCACGCGGTGGCGGCCCTGCGCTGGCTGGACCACCAGCGGCGCTGCGGCTACGTCGACGACGTCCTGGTCCTGGCCAACCACCCGCTGCGGCTCGGCATCAACTCGCCGCACGAGATGCGGGCGTGGCGCGACGCGGCGCCCGGCGTGATGATCGGCATGGAGGGCGCGCCGGGTTCGCAGGGCGCCGCGCATCCGGGCCGGGGCGCGCGCAGCATCCGCGGCGAGTACGAGAACAGCCCGTCGGCGAACTCGTTCGCGGGCTATCCGCTGGACGCGTACGTGACGTACGGCGGCTTCGACTGGGCGACGGCGACGGTCGGCGGTCTGTGGGACGCGATGCTCGCCGAGGGCAAGCTGTTCTCGATCACGTCCAACTCGGACGTGCACCGGGTGGTGTTCGACACCTGGCGCAACGGCGACTGGCTGCCGGGCCAGAACTTCGACAACACCGGCCGGCTGCCGGACCCGGTGAACACCACCGAGCCGCAGCCGGGCAGCGACCTGTGGCCGGGACAGTTCAGCCGGACGCACGTCGGTGTCACCCGGTACGGCTACCGGGACGTGATGGCCGGGATGCGCGCCGGGCGGGTCTGGGTCGACCACGGCCAGCTGGTCGACGGGGTCGAGGTGCGGGTGGCCCGCACCCATGACCACGACGGGCGCGGCCGGACGCTGGGCGGCCGGCTGCGGGTGCGGCGCGGTGAGCACGTCACGCTGACGGTCACCGTGGACACCGCGTCCCGCCCCAACCAGCACGGCGAGCTGCCCCGGCTCGCCCACCTGGACGTCATCCGCGGCGCGGTGACCGGCCCGGCGGCCGACCGTGACTCCTGGCGCGCCCCGGACACCCGGGTGGTGCACACCGCGGATGTGTCGGGCCGCACCGGCCGGTTCACGCTGCGGATCCCGCTGGGCCGGATGGAGGAGTCCTGCTACGTCCGGCTGCGCGGCAGCGACGGCCGCCGCAACGGCCCCGGCCCGCTCGGCGCGGCGGTCGACCCGCACGGCCCGATCCGTCACGAGCCGGGCGACGGCGACCCGTGGGTGGACACCTGGCTGTACACGAACCCGGTGTTCGTGGACGTGGTGCGGTAGCCGGTAGGACCGGTAGCGACAGCGGTAGCAGGAGGAGGGGTGTGCCCGCCCCGGTGCCCGAGCGGTGCCGGGGCGGGGCGCCGGGGCGGCGCGCCGGGCGGGCACACCAACCCCTCCCATTCCCGCGATATCCCTCCATTCACCTCTTTCGGCAAAGTAAAGCCGACGTCAAATCGCCTGGTAGCACGTGGTGTTGGACGCATGTTCGTCCATAAGGTGCGCTTGATCGCGCGCTGCGCGCGATGACGCCCGCCCCCTTCGGGACGGGCGTTGTTTTGTGCTGCCTCAAAGTTCTTGGAGCCGACATGAGGGCCTGGTACGCCCACCCACCCCTGTGGTCGAGACGCAGGGAAAGATCCATAGCCGTGGTCCTGACCGCGGTGCTCGCCGTCCTCCTTTCCCTGGTGACCGTCCCCGTGGCGGACGCCGCTGCGGGCCCGCACCCGAAGGCGTGGACCCCGCCGAACACCAAGCTGACGAAGACCAGGTCGGTCGAGGGCACCGACGACCCCGGCCAGCTCGGCACTTCGCCCTCGTCCGGCACGAAGGACGGCGCCCGTTGGCGCTTCCAGCGGCGACCGGTGGTGCCGACGGGTTCCGCCACCGTCACGCTGCCCGCGCCCACCCCCGCCGCCTCCGCCTCGGCCGCCGCCCCCGCCGCGAAGGCGACCGGCGGCCGTAAGCCGGCCGTGACCCGCGCGGGCGAACTGCCCGTCGCCGTCGCCGACCTGGGTGCCCCGCGCCGCACCGCCAGGAAGGCCACCGGCCCCGCCGGTGCCGGCAGCGGCAGCGCCGCGGTCAGCGTCACCGTGCACGACGCCGCCGCCTCCAAGGCCGCGGGCGCGTTCGGCAACCTGATCAGTGTGCGCGGCGCCTCGCCCGCCACCGCGGACGGGCGTTCCGTCCGGGTCGAGCTCGACGTCAAGACCCTGGAGGGCACCGGCGGCTGGCACGACCGGGCCCGGCTCGTGGCCATGCCCGCCTGTGCGCTGACCACCCCGGCGAAGGCCGCCTGCCGCACCCGTACCCCCGTCGTGTCCAGCGTGGACCCGGTCACCGGCAAGCTGACGGCCGACATCACGCTGCCCGCCGCCGCTCCGGCCGCCCCGGCCGCGACGGCGAAGTCCGGGACGTCCGGGGCCTCCGGCGCCCCCGCCGCCCGTTCGCTCGCCGCCGCCCCGCAGCAGGCAGGTGCGGGCGTCATGCTGCTCGGCGCCGAGCCTGCCCCCTCGGGCTCCGGCGGTTCGTTCGCCGCGACCCCGATCTCCCCCTCGGCGTCGTGGAGCGCGGGCTCCAACTCCGGCAACTTCACCTACAGCTACACCCTGTCGCTGCCGACCTCGATCGGCGGGGCCGCGCCCAGCGCCATGCTGGGCTACGACTCCTCCACCGTCGACGGCATGACCGCTGCCTCCAACTCGCAGTCGTCGTGGCTCGGTGAGGGCTGGAACTACCACCCCGGCTTCATCTCGCGGCAGTACACGCCGTGCCTCAAGTCGGGCATCGACATGTCCGGCGACGAGTGCTGGGCGGGCCAGTTCCTCTCCCTGAACCTCGCGGGGCACTCCGGCCAGGTCGTCAAGGACGACCAGACCGGCGAGCTGCGCCTCCAGGGCGACGACGGCACCAAGATCACGCCGCTGACCGGTCTCAACAACGGGGCCTGGAACGGCGAGGGCTTCAAGGTCACCACGACCGACGGCACCGAGTACTGGTTCGGCGCCAACCACCTGCCCGGCGGCGACGGCAGCGACCCGGCCACCCAGTCCGTGTCGACCGTCCCGGTGTACCACCCGAAGGCCGGTGACCCCTGCTACAACGCGTCCAAGGGCGCCGGGTCCTGGTGCCAGATGGGCTGGCAGTGGAACCTCGACCACATCGTCGACCTCCACGGCAACCTGATCTCGTACACGTACACCCCTGAGACCAACTACTACGCGCGCGGCGGCGGCCAGAACAACGGCACCGGCTCGCTCACCAAGTACGAGCGCTACTCGCTGCCGCACACGGTCTCCTACGGCCAGCGGCTGCCCGAGCAGGTCGCCGCGAAGGGCACGCTGAAGCCCGCCGTGGTGATGACGTTCACGGCCGCCGAACGCTGCCTCGAGGCGGCGTCGGACTGCGAGGACGCCGACCGGACGCTCGCCAACAAGTCCCGCTGGAAGGACTCCCCGCTCGACCAGGCGTGCGCGGCCACCGGCACCTGCACGGTGTACGGCCCGACCTTCTGGACCTCCCGGCGGCTCGCCGAGGTGAAGACCGAGGTGCTGGTCGGCGGCGGCTATCGCACGGTCGACAGCTGGGCGCTCACCCACCGCTGGTCGTACCCCGAGGACGGCACCGGCAGCCCCACGCTGTGGCTCGCCTCGATCCAGCGGACCGGCTCCAACGGCGGGACGCCGACCACGCTGCCGCCGGTGACCTTCACCGACATGCAGCTGCCCAACCGGGTGGACGAGGTCACGACGACGGCGCTGCGGTTCTACCGGCCGCGGATGTCGGCGATCGTCACCGAGACCGGCGGCCAGATCAACATCGGCTACAAGGACGCGGAGTGCTCGCGGCAGCGGGGCACCATGCCCGCCTCGCCCGAGACCAACGCGATGCCCTGCATGCCGGTCAAGTGGGTGAAGCCCGGCTCCCCGACCAACACCAAGCCGTCGATCGACTGGTTCAACAAGTACCTGGTCGGCTCGATCAGCCAGGAGTCGAAGGTGACCTCCGGCGTGGGCCGGATCACCGAGTACGCGTACGGCGGCGGCGCCGCCTGGCACCGCAACGACTCGGAGTTCGCCGACGAGGAGACCCGTACCTGGGACAACTTCCGCGGCTACGCCACGGTCACCACGACCACCGGCAACGGCACCCTCGCCGACGGCCCGAAGAGCAAGTCGGTCGTGACCTTCCTGCGCGGCATGGGCGGTCAGGTCCCCGACAGCTGGGGCGGCACGATCACCGACGAGGAGGAGTACGCGGGCTTCGTCCGCGAGACCCAGACCTTCGAGTCGGTCGCGCCGGACGCCAAGGTCCTCAGCGGTGAGCTGAGCACCCCGTACCGCTCGGAGCCGACGGTCACCCACACCCCGTCGGTCTCCGGTGTCCCGAAGGTCACCGCCCGCTTCGTCAACACCCAGCAGGTCCGGGAGCGGGCGCGGCTCGCCGACGGCACCTGGCGGGAGACCAAGCGCGAGGTCGTCTACGACACCGACCGCACGCACGCGGGCCGGGTGCTGAAGGTCGACGTCTTCGGTGACGTCACCAAGCCCGAGCAGCGCCAGTGCACGGAGACCACGTACGCCACGGGCACGAACGCCATGCTGGTGGAGCTGCCGCAGCGGGTCCTGACGCTGGCGGGCACGTGCGGGCAGACGCCGAACGCGGGCAACACGATCGCGGACACCCGGATGCTGTTCGACGACCAGCCGCTGGGCACCGTCGGCGGGCGGGCGCTGCAGACGTCGAACGAGATTCTTGCGTCGTACGACGCGGACGGTACGGCGCGCTACCGCACGACGGTGAAGACGGCGTACGACAAGTACGGCCGCCAGATCTCGACCGTCGACCCGAACAACACGGACGCATCCCATCGGGACGGCACGGAGACCCGGACGGCCTACACGCCGTCCGAGGGCGCGCTGCCGACCTCGCTGACCGTGACCAACCCGCTGGGCTGGTCCTCGACCACGACGATGGACCCGGGCCGCGGCCTGCCCACGCGCGCGGTCGACGAGAACGGGCACGCGACGGACGAGGAGTACGACTCCGTCGGCCGCCTGGTGGCGGTGTGGAAGCCGGGCCGGGACAAGGCCACGCAGAGCCCGCACCAGAAGTTCGCGTACGACCTGAAGCTGGAGCGCAACGCTCCGGCCGCCATCACCACGCAGAACATCCGCGAGGACGGCAGCTACGGCACCAGCATCCAGATCCACGACGGCTTCGGCCGGATCCGGCAGACCCAGGCGATGCCGCCGTTCGGTTCGGTCGGCCGGCTGATCTCGGACGCGATCTTCGACTCGCAGGGCCGTCAGGTGAAGACGACCCCGTCGTACTTCAACGACGACTCGGGTCCGACGGCGACGGTCTTCGATCCGCAGGACGCGCAGATCCCGGCGCAGACGTGGAACGAGTACGACGGCCTCGGCCGGGTCACCGTCTCCAAGTTCATGTCGTACGGCCAGGAGCAGTGGCGCGATTCCACTGTCTATGCCGGTGCCGACCGGGTCGACGTCATCCCGCCGCCCGGCGGTTCCGCGTCCTCGACCTTCACAGACGGGTTGGGGCGGACCACCGAGGTTCGCCAGTACAAGGCGGCCACCCTCGACGGCGCGTACGACACGACGCTCCAGTCCTTCGACGCCGCGGGACGAGTGGTCCTGCGCAAGGACTCTTCGGGCAACGAATGGCGATACGGCTACGACCTGCTCGGACAGCCTACGAGCAATTCCGACCCCGACGCAGGTGAGTCCCGGACCACGTACGACGCGCTCGGCCGCGCCGTGACGACAACGGACGCGCGGGGCAAGGCGATCAGCTTCACCTACGATCTCCTCGGCCGCCAGACCGCCGCTTATGACGGCACAGACACCAGCAATCCGGCGAAGAAGACCCTCGAGTGGACGTACGACACCAAGAAGAAGGGCAAGCCGGACTCGGCCACCCGCTTCGTCAACGGAGTCGCCTACAAGTCCACCGTCAACGGCTACGACATCGGCTACCGGCCGACCGGCATGTCGATGACGATCCCGGCCAGCGAGGGTGCCCTCGCTGGTACGTACACCTCCTCGGTGACGTACACCCCGGTCCTCGGGCTGCCCAAGACCACGACGCTGCCCGCGATCTCCGGGGCTGGCCTGACCGCCGAGCGGCTGACCAACTCCTACGACGTCGACGGTAATTTCATCGGCTCCAGCGGCAAGTCGGCGCTGGTCACGGACGTGCAGTACGACGCCTTCGGGCGGCCGACCCGCACGACGGTGGGCCCGTGGGGCACCCAGGTGGTCTCCACCCAGCTCTACGACGCGGGCACGGGGCGGGTCGTTCAGTCCACGCTGGACAAGCAGACCAGTGACACCACGCACGTCGACCTCACCTCGTACACCTACAACAAGGCGGGCTCGCTCACCTCGGCGAGCACCGTGCAGGACGGCACCGCGGTCGACACGCAGTGCTTCACGTACGACTACCTGGGCCGGCTGTCCGCCGCCTGGACGGACAAGGGTGGCACCAGCACGGCGCCCGCGCCTTCGGTCTCGGGCATCGGCGGCTGCAACAACCCCAACGAGCCGACGTCGGGCAACGCGTCGGTACGGGTCGGCGGCCCGGCCCCGTACTGGCAGTCGTACGGCTACGACCTGACCGGCAACCGCACCAAGCTGGTCCGGCATGACCCGGCCGGCGCGACGGCCAAGGACCAGACGGTCGACCAGACCTTCGCGACCGGTCGGAACACCCCGACCAGCGCCCCCGACACGGGCGGTGGCACGGGCGGCCCGCATGCGCTCGCGGCTTCGACGACGACCGTCGGCGGTGAGGTGAAGAAGGCCTCGTACCAGTACGACGCCTCCGGAAACACCACATCGATCACCGATGGCTCCGGTACGAAGCGGCTGAACTGGAACATCGAGGGTCAGATCGATTCCGTGCAGGACACTGCCACTGCCGGTACGACGAGCTACGTCTACGACAGCGGGGGCAACCAGCTCATCCGACGCACCGGGACCGCGGTCACGCTCTTCCTCGGTTCGGACGAGATAACCCTCGACAAGGGGACCGGCACCCTCACCGATACCCGTACCTACCCCGCGCCTGGCGGCCTCTCTGTCACCCGCGTCACCAAGGGCGGCTCTGCCAGGCTGGTCTACCAGGCGTCCGACCCTCATGGCACCAACGGCGTCCAGTTCGAAGCGGGCACTCTGGCTTCCACCCGGCGCCCCTCCGACCCCTTCGGCAACGGCCGCGGCACTCAGCCCGGCGCCGGGGACTGGGCCGGCAGCCAGGGCTTCGTCGGGGGCACGATCGAGGGCACCGGCTTCACCACTCTGGGCGCCCGGCAGTACGACCCACTGACGGGCCGTTTCCTGTCATTGGATCCGGTCTTCAACGAGAGCGACCCGCAGTCCTGGAACGGCTACGCGTACGCGAACAACAACCCGGTCGACTACTCCGACCCCACCGGCACCTGCATCCCCGCAGATGACGGCAGCGGCCGGTGCATGAGCGCGGCAGCCTGGAACGCCTACTTCAACAAGAACAGCGACACCGGTACGGGCACCGGTGACGACACCCCGACCAGCACGGGTAGCACCCCGGCCACCAACCAGGCCAAGAATGACAACGCGGCCAAGCAGGCCGCGGCGGCGGAGGCCCTGCGCCAGAAGCAGGCCGCCGATGAGGCCCTGGCGAGGGCGAAGCAGCAACGCGAAGAACTGATGAGCAAGATCGTCGACGTCGTCGGCGACCTGATCGGCTTCAACGACGCGCGTGACTGCTTCACCAAGGGCGACGTGATGGGCTGTGTGAACACGGCCCTGAACTTCGTGCCGTGGTCGAAGGTCTTCAAGGCCGTGAAGGTCGGCATCAAGGCCTTCAAGCTCTGGAAGGAGGGCGAGAAGGCCTACGACGCCATTCGCAGCGCTCAACGCATCTCCAAGCAGGCCGAAGAAGCACTTGTCGTCGCCCGCAAGACCGCTGACGAGGCGGCGTCGGCAGAATCCGCGGCGGTACAGGCCGAGAGGCAAGCCGCTGAGGACGCGGCCAGATCGGCGGACAATGCCGGGTCGTGTCCCATCAAGGCACCGCACAGCTTCCCCGCCGGTACGCCGGTCCAGCTTGCCGACGGCACCACCAAGGCGATCGAAGAGGTCGAGAAGGGCGACCTGGTCCTCGCGACCGACCCGCAGACCGGTCTGACACGCGCTGAGACCGTCGAGCAGCTGATCACCACGCCGGACGACAAGGAGTTCACCGATCTCTCCCTGACGTCCGACGCGGGCGGGTCCAGCGCTCTCACCACGACGTGGCACCACCCGTTCTGGGATGCCACGGCACGCCGGTGGACCGACGCCAGCGAGCTCGAGGCCGGCAGCAGGCTGCGGACCCCCGACGGCACGCTGATCACCGTCACACGGGTCCGCAACTACCACGAGGCCGTCGTCACGTACGACCTCACGGTGAACCGCCTGCACACGTATTACGTGCTGGCGGGGGACGCGCCGGTCCTGGTCCACAACTGTGGCCCGGGTGCCGACGAGGTCCAGGCCATCCGCGCGAAGGAGATCAACGACGCGGAACCGAGCCAGGCCGATTTCGATGTCCACACGACGGCGGTGCTGGACGTCGAGGTTCCCGGCGTGGGTGCGCGAAGGCTCGTGGCAGGCAACGGTGCTCAAGGGCTGACCCCCGCGCAGATCACCGCTCTGGCTCCCGATGAGATCCACATCGATGCCGACATGGTGCCAGGAGACCTGCACGCCGAGCAGCGAGTGATCTTCGGCGCCAGCCTTCTCAAGGCCACCCCCGTCCAGGGTGGCGCGTCACGCAACATCTGCCGGAAGATCTGCGGTGCGCTCGTCTTCGCGACGGGTGGAGCCCCGTTCGGGAAGGTTCAACCGGGCAACGGGAAGAAGACCCACCGGGTGAAGAGCATGCGTTGGTGACGTCAGTCCACTGACCGTGTAGCGAAAGAGATCGGCCCGTCGGCATCGCCTACGGGCCGATCTGTCGTTGACGGATCCCATGCCTCTGCGGTACTGAGGTCGTGCCACAACGCTATCGATCGAAATGGGACCGTCTCGTGGGTGCAACAACCTCTGGCCGTGACCGCGCGGGCGCGCTCGCCGTCGCTCGTGTCGGAGACATCGTGTCCCTCCGATGCGTGTCCCGCGAGGCACTGGTCACAGAGGTGACCGAGGAGTCCGTGTCCATGCGGTGGCCGTGGACCGAGATCGATCCCCAGTCGATGATGCGGTGGAACGGCGTGCGCGTCATCCCGCGTACCCCGAACGCCCCCGACTGGAACGAGGAGCCGTTCTGCGTCACTTCTCCCGACACCTTGCTCGCACCCGGGCGAATGTGTGAGGTCGGAATTCCCGGAACCGCCGCCTACGTCGTCGATGTCGACGAGTTCCCGGAACCGTTGGACGTCGGCTGGACTCCCCGACCGCACGTCTACGTCTCGCTGGTGGCTCAAGGGGTGGCGATCTCGCCCTGGGCCGAAGAGATCGGCTTCACCTTGGACCCTGCGGGTGCCGAGCCGATCGAGTCGGAGCTCGTCCACCGTCCCTACGCGTTCCTGGAGGACGGTGACGAGGTGGCCGACGCCGAGGGACGGGTGTGGGCGTTCTCGGTGCCGTGGAACTGGGAGCCGTTCGACAAGGGCCCGGGAGAGGCACCGAGGTGGCCGCTTCGACTGGTCTGCCGTGCCGGCTCGGAAGCCCCGCAGGACGCGGAAGCGGTGGTCCGTGCCACCGCCTCCGGGGCACACGGCGACGAGGTGGCGCGCTGGCTGCGCGCTGCCGGTCTCGACGAGGCTCCCGATCTGCCTCCGGCCGCCTTCGACGAGGACTAGAACGACCAGGACCGGCACCCGGGCGCCCGCATCGGCCGAGGTACGCGAAAGAGCCGGAGGTATCCATCGATACCTCCGGCCCCTTCTGCTTCACACGCTCACGCTTTCACACGCTCACGCGCTCAGCGCACCGCTCACGTCACCGGCACCACATGCAGCCGCTGCGGCCGCGTCTGGTTGCAGTCCCACAGCTGGAGCGTGTTCCCGCCCGGCGCGTCCACACACCGGCCCGACGCCGGGTGGTACAGCGAGCCGTCCGCCCGGAAGATGAACTTCTGGTTGGGGCCGCCGTGGCAGTACCAGATCTGGAGGGCCGTGCCGTTGCCCCACGGGCCCGCGCCCGGGGCGTCCAGGCAGTAGGTCTTGATCTGGAGGCTGCCGTCGGGCATGCCCGTCCACGCCTGCGCCGGGGTGCCGTTGCAGGTGTACATCTGGACCGGGCGACCCGTTTCGGCGACGCCGCCGCTCAGGTCGAGGCAGCTGCCCGCGACCTCGTCGGAGGCGATCGGGCCGGTGGTGCCGGCCGGGTCGACCGACTGGTCGCGGACGACGACGTCGGCGATCGAGCCGTTGTAGAAGTTGTTCGCCCGGCCCTGGTACTTGTAGCGGCCGAGCACCAGCGAGCCCGCCGCCGCCAGCTTCGTCTGGTGGAAGCCGGAGGAGGCCAGCGCGTCGTTGACGTACAGGGCCATCTGGCCGGTCGTCGCGTTGTAGCTGACGGTCAGCTTGGTCCAGACGCCGACCTGGACGCGGGCCGCGCTGCTGCGCACGTCCGTGGTGTCGTACGGCCAGCCGCCGTTGTCGGCGGTGGCCATGCCGAGGTGCCAGTTGACGTAGCCGTTGCCCATCGTGGCGGGCCACACCATGAAGCCGCTGGCCTCGTTGTTGTCCTGGCTGATGACCACGCCGTCGGTCAGCGCGTCGGCCTTGGTCCACAGCGAGATCGAGAAGGACTTGGTCGGGTCGACCTTCAGGCCGTCGGACTCGATGACGCCGTCCGTGCCGTTGAAGGTCGCGACCTTCGCCGGAGCGCCGTTGACGGTGTCGTCGGTGAAGGACACGCCGCCCTTCACGGTGCCCGCGAACTTGCCGTACGCGTCCGGCGTCTTGCCGCCCGCCTGCGTGGCGAGCCGCATCCGGTCGACCGGCGCCGTGGTGTCGCCGAGCTCGGCCGGGGCCGCGAAGCCGGTGACCGCGCCCGCCGGGGCGCCCTGGGCGGTGGTGCCGCGCCAGAACTTCAGCGTCTCCGTACCGGCCGAGACGGCCCACAGGTCGGCGAGGCCGTCCTTGGTGGCGTCACCGACCGAGCCGATCCTCGGGTACGCGTCCGTCGTCATCCCGGTGAGGATCGGCGCGGGCGCCAGCGGGTCGGCCAGACCGGTCAGGTCGAGCCGGCCGTCCGGGCGGGTGCCGATCGGGTACGAGCGGACCGTGCCGTCCGCGCGGCTGCGGGTCCACAGCGTGGGCTGTGCCTTGCCGCTCGCCGAGCCCGGGTTGATCAGCTCGAAGCCGTCCCAGTTGCCGGTGCCGGAGACCAGCACGGCGTCACCGTCGAGGGTGTTGATGCTGTTGGAGCGGTAGAGCCACAGGTTGCCGCGCTCCACCGCGAGGACCGCGGTCTGGTCGGCGGCGAGGTCGCCGTCGAAGTCGTTCAGTATCGCCTTGGGCGCGCCGAGCGCGAGGATCTGGGTGGCCTCCGACCAGTCGGACACCCAGGAGGCGGGCGGTCCGTCGAGCGGGGTGCCGTCGACGGCGGCCCAAGTGGTGGGCTTGTCGACGGTGGTGTAGGTGCGGAAGGTGCCGTCGCCCTTGTTGGGGTAGAGGTACAGGTTCCCCTTGAGCGCCGGGTTGGCGGTGGTGTGCGCGAAGACGTCGTCGACGCCCATGGAGCGCAGCGCGCCCCGGTGGGTGGTCTGGACGTCGTTCCAGTTGGTGCCCTGCGGGGCGAGGCCGAGCAGGGCGGCCTGGGCGAGGGTCGGATCGTTGTCCGCCGTCATGTGCAGCAGGTTGCCCGCCGCGTCCGGCTTCAGGATGTCGCCGCGCCCGTCCTGGTTCAGGTCACCGGGGACGGCCTGGCCGGTCTTCGGGTCCCAGGGGACGTAGAAGGTGTACGGGAAGGGCTGGCTGTAGTTGCCCGCGACGTCCATGGCCTGGACGAACAGGATGTTGGTGCCCCACAGGCGCGGGGTGTAGGAGAAGCTGCCGCCCGAGCCGCGGATGACGTTGGGGTCGCCGCACTTCCAGCCGGTGACCGGGGTGGGGTCGGTGCTCCAGCGGACGCAGGCCGGTCCCGAGGCGCGCAGGCCGGCGCCGGGCGCGGGGTCGGTGACGTCGACCGTGAAGCTGCCGGTCTCGTTGATCTTCAGCTTGGGCTTGACGTTGAGGGTGCCGCTGGCCGGGAAGTCGGTGGAGCGGACGGTGACGACCGGGGCCGTCTTGTCGATCCGGAAGTAGCACCAGGCGGTGCCGCCCGAGGCCAGCCAGCCGTCGCTGACCTGGGCGTTCCAGCCGTACTGGTGGCCGTCGGCGAGCCGGTCGGCCCAGTAGTCGACCTCGCCGTAGCTGCCGGTCGGGCCGACGTCCTGGTAGACGCCCCAGTTGGGGTCGTTGTCGTCCCAGACGTGGAACTTCGTGTAGAGCTGGTTGAATCCGGTGGGCGACCAGGTGTTGACCCGGAGCTTGACGTACTGGTTGGCGCCGATCCAGCCCGGGTTGTCCCAGGCGTTGCCGCCGGGGGTCTGGCACTCGCTGGTGTTGCCGCTGTCGGCGAAGCCGGGGGTGGGGACGGTGCGCGGGTACCAGATGGTCGGCGCGATGTCGTACTCGATGACGACGGACGGGTCGGCGCCGAGGTGGGCCCGGTAGTACTTCTCCATCTCGTTGTCGGGGGCGAAGCCGACGGTCCAGTTGCCCCACTTGCCGTTCGCCGCGGACTGCAGGTAGGAGGTGACGTCGTAGTAGATGTTGCCGTTGCCGGTGATCCAGGCGGTGCCGACCTTGGTGCAGCCGGCCATCAGCGAGCCTTCGCCGCAGGGCTGGCTGTTCCAGGTGGCGCCGCCGGGGATCGGCGGGGTGTGGTAGAGGCCGATCGGCTTGTTGGTGCCGGGCGCGGCGGAGCTGACGACCTGGGCGACGAGGGTCGCCTTGGCGATCTGGGCGGTGCCGCGGGAGCCGTCGGCGAACAGCACCGAGGGGATGCCGAGCTGGTAGTACGAGCGGTAGCGCCCGTATCCGGTGCAGTCGGAGTAGCCGCAGTAGCCGATGCCGAGGCTGGAGAGCGTGTTGACGTTCGACGTCGTCTTGTGGTTCTCCTGCACCTGGGCGTTGACCTGGCGCTTGGCCTCGGCGCCGAAGGTCGGGTCGAGGTACCAGGGTCCCGCGCCCTTGCCGAAGGTCTTCGGGTCGGGGGTGAGGACGATGGCGTCCGCGGTCGCGGCGACCTTCATGGTGGAGACGTTGGCGCCGTCACCGGGCTGTTCGTCGGAGGACCGGACGCCCGCGGACGCCGGGGCGACGGCGGGCGCGGCGGCGGGGGCGGCCTTGGTCCAGCGCGAGGCCGGGGCGGCGTAGCTGGAGTCCCACTGGAACGGGGTGGGGGCGTGCATCCGGGCCTTGCCGTGCGCGTCCTTGAGGGCGATGTTGCCCGCGCGGTCGGCGGAAAGCGTCAGGCCGTCCGTGCGGACCGGGAAGCGCAGTTCCGCCAGCCGGGGGTCGGCCGCGGCCTTCGCCGTCCTGACCACGACGACCTCGCGCCAGCCGCCGTCGGCGAGGGCGGTGACCTTCAGGTCGACGTCGGGCAGCACCTCCGCGTACGTGGCGGTGGCGCCGCGCAGGGTGGGCTTCGGCAGGGCGAAGGGGGCGGTGACGGCGAACCGCTTGCCGTCGTCGGTGGTGATGGTGGCGAGCGGGCCGGTGCCGCCGCCGGAGAGGACCAGCCGGGAGCCGGTCACCTTGGGGACGACGGTGCCGCCGGGTCCCGCGGCGAGGGTGGTGTCCAGGGTGTGCCAGCGGCCGTCGCGCCTGACCCGGACGGACTGGGCGTGGCTGCGGGTGGTGAGGCGGTGGCCGTCGGGGTTGGCGACCGTCTCGGAGGTGTCGGTCGTCAGGGCGTCGACGGTGACCTGCTTGCCGGTGGCCTTGGCCTTGCGCAGGGCTTCCTGGACGGCCCGGGCGGTGGCGTCGTCCGCGCCCTCGGGGGGCTGTCCCGCGGTGCGGGGCGTGCCGGGGGCCTGGGCACTCGGGGTGGCCGGAGCGCTGGTGGCGGCGGGGCCGCCGGGGTTGTTCGGTGCGGCAGGCGTCACGGCGGCGGCGAGCGGTACGGCGCTCATGCCGAGGCCGAGCGCGGCGGCGACGGCCACCATTCCCCGGCCGATGACGCCCTTGGTGCGTACGCGGGACGGCCGGCCGGGCCGGCGTCTCGCGGATATGTCTGACATGCGGTTCGAGTGTCCCCTCGCACGGGCCCGCCGGTCCTTCGGCGGGCATACGGTCGGGAACGATGCAGGGTCCGTGAAGTGGGGTCAAGGCGGCTATACCGGTGTGTGTGGCTTGTCCAGATTGATCATCACATCAGGGCGCCTCAGATGACTTTCGGACAACTTTTCGCGGTGTACGGGACACCCTGGGGCACCCCCGCCGACCGGGCCCGTTCACTCGCCCCCTTCACCCGTCCCCGTCCTCGTCCTCGACCCCGTCGAGGGCCCCGGCCAGGGCCTCGCTGATCAGACGGGTGGCGTAGTCCTGGTCGTCGGTGAGCCGGTTGATGTGTTCGGCGAGCAGGAAGGCGGTGGCCTCCAGGGTGGTCATCTCGCTGGGGGTCCACGTGCCGAACTGCTTGCGCCACAGGCTGGGGCTCAGGTCGAGTCCGGCGGCGATGACCATGCCGGACATGGTGGGGATGGTCTCCGGCTTGATGTTCCGGGTCATGACGCTGAGCGAGGCGACGAAGCCGGGCAGGACGCCCTCGATGACGTCCTTGTCGTGGTCCTCGTAGGCCAGCCGCAGCCACTTCATGAACATGAAGATGATGGTGCAGGCGCCGTCGAGCAGGTCCTCGACGCCGTCGGCGTCGAGAGAGGCGGTGAACTGGGCGACCAGTTCGCGTTCCTCGGCGGCCAGCTCGGTCCTGCCGTCGTAGATGGCCTTCAGCCGGGAGTCGATCAGGAAGAGCGCTCCGCCCACATCGCCGGCGGGTGCGTACTTGGGGTGGCAGGGCGACGTCACGGGTTCCCCTCCTCGTGTGGCCGCGGCGGTCGGCGCGGCTGGTCCGTACGCTAGGCGCCCGTTCGGACGGTTGGGGACCCGCCGACCCGAACGGACGACACCCCGACCCCGCGTTCGAATACCCCCGTCGAATGAACCGGCCGCACGAACGGGTCGCGTGAACGGGTCGAACAGGCCCGGTAGCGTGGCGCGGCGAGGCGATCTACGGAGGTGGCGCGATGGGCCAGGACGGTGCCGAGGGCATCTGGAGGCATTCGGCGGAGCGGGAGCTCGCGCGGTACGGGGAGTTCCGGCTCACGGTCGTCGAACCGCCGTTCCCCGCCGGGGCGGACGTGCTGCCGGACCACGATCCGGTGCGGGCCCGGGAGGTGGCCGAGGCGCTCGGGACGGTGGCCGGTGTGCTCGGCGAGGTGAGCCGGATCGAGGCGGTGGAGCGGATGCCGTTCGGCACCCGGGCCGATCTCGATCTGGTCGGGATCGGGTGCTGGGGCGGGCTGACCGAGATCAACGATCCGGCTCTAGCGTACCCGGGCGGGGAGTTCCCCCTCGCAAACCTGGCGGAGGAGGTCTCCCGGCGTCACCCGGCGGCCGTGGTCATCGGCTCGGCGACCGTCGACCAGCACGCGACCCATCACACCCAGGTGATCCACCACCCGGACGGTACGCGCCTGTTCGCGTCGGGCTGGGCCGGTGAGGGCGACTGGGACCTGGCGGGCGCGCCGCGTGAGATCGCCGTCGCGTTCGGCGTGGGCGCCGATGAACTGGAGGAGCGGGGCGTCGACTTGGACGCCGAGCCGGGTGATCTGGACTGGGCGGGGCTGGCCAGGGCGGCGCTGCGGAGCGTGAGTCCGCTACTGCGGACCGGGCGCACGCTCTCGGTGTTCCGGGTGCGGCGGGACGGACGGACCGCGGGCGACCTGGAGGAGACCTGGATCGACTGAGGGCGCGGCCGAAGCCCGACCGAGAGCCCTACCGAGGGCTCGGCCGCGTATGCAGATGACATGTGAAAATCCTGCAAAGTTGACGGGGACACACCACCGGAACCGGGGGGCGCCCCGTCACGTCCCCCCTAGGGTACGCAACTAGCGGCGTTCGACGACCAGTTGACCTCGGAGCCCACTCGCGCCGCGCACCTCCCATGTCATCTACTGGGTTCCCAGGGGGAGAAACCAGTGAGCACACTCATACGCCGGGGCAGCCGGGGCGGTCGGGTCAGGCAGGTGTGGGGCCGTCTCGCGATCGCCTTCACGGCCGCCGCCGCGACCACCCTGACCGGCCTGCCGGCCCTGGACGAGGCCGCGGCGGCGAAGCCGCCGAACGTCAAGCCGGTGCGCTGCGACGAGAAGTTCCTCGGGCGCAAGTTCCCGTCGACGCCCGCGAATTCGGGCCCGCCGGACAACCTGCCGTACGACGCCTGGCCGACCGACGAGAACTACACGTACGACAATCCGGCGAAGGCGTACGACGGGGTGCTGCCGCCCACCCAGAAGCAGCGGGACGCGGCGGGCAAGGACTACCGCGCCTGGCAGCGGAAGTTCGAGAAGTCGCAGAACCCGGCCGACCGGGTGATGGAGATCTACGCCCGGTACAACAGCCAGTACGACAGCTCCCGCGGCTTCAAGGAGTTCCAGCGCTTCCTCGACGTGCGCTACATCGGGAACCACGGGAACCCGGCGCGCGGTGAGGCGTTCGAGGCGCGGATGGTCAAGAAGTACAACATGGTCGGGCCCGACTGGTGGTGCCAGGACACCATGGAGTACACCGACCCGGAGACCGGCGAGAAGCGGTACCGCGTGATCGACGCCCACAACCGGGCGACGGAGCGCAAGGTCGAGATGAAGTCCAACGGCAAGATCGAGAACGATCAGCTGAAGGCGGACCGGCAGATCGCCAAGGAGAAGCCGAAGTCGACCTTCCGCTATCTGACCGGCGCCCGGACGGAGAACTCCACCAAGGAGGCGATCCGGAAGTTCGACGAGGACCTGCGGCGCGACCGCGGCACCTCGCGCACCCAGGCCGGGGTCAACGAGCGGCGGTCCAACGCGATCGAGCGCACCCAGAAGCCGAACGTCTACACCAACTACGACAAGCGCTTCAACGCCGATCCGCTCAAGGGCGGCCGCGGCCCGCTGGTCGACCAGGCGCTGCGCTCCGGCAAGACGCCCGCCGAGGCCCGCCGCATCCAGGCGATCTACAACCAGAACAACGGCGGCGGCTACTTCGGGCGCGGTCCCGGCGGCATCGACTTCTCCACCCTGGAGATCAACTACGTCGGCACGCCGGTGAAGGGCAAGGGCCTCGACTACTCGATGCGCGCCGACTACGTGAAGGACCCGGACACCAACCCGGGTTACGGCGGCAACGCGAAGCTCCAGCTGGCCTCGGACTCCTTCTTCACCTGGCTGGCGCTGACCCCGGACCGGTTCTGGGTGAACCTCAACCCGATCCGCCCGGACGTGGTGATGGACAAGGAGTTCGCGAAGACGGACGCCGGCCGTGTCCTGCTCGAGGCGGACCTCACGCTGAAGCACGACTACGCGGACGCGATGAACCCCGACAAGTACGAGCGCGGTGAGCGGTTCTGGCGGGCGGCGCCGCGCACGCCCGAGGGGATGCCGTGCCTGCCCGTGATCCGTCAGTGGATCACGCCGAAGCCCGCGAAGGTGCGCGAGCAGGACGGCGGCATCTACATCCTGGACGCGCCGATGAAGGTCAACATGGAGGTCCCGCACGGCCCCGATGTGCCCGTCGGCGGCTGCAAGCTGACGGAGGCTCAGACCAAGCAGGCCGAGGCGCTGATCCTCCAGATGATCCAGCCCGAGCTGGAGCGCCGGGTGAACGAGGACCCGTCGTACGCCGATCTGCGCCGCGTCTACACCTCGCGGGTCGCGGCCGAGTACGTCCGGCGGCAGGACGCGGTCGCCGCGACCGACTTCCGCAAGATCATCAACAGCAACGACGTCACGCGGTGGCCGCTGCGCGACGAGAACAAGAACTGGGACAAGAAGACCGTCTACGACAAGTACGTGCACTCGTTCAGGAACGGCGACTACAAGTTCGAGCGCGTGTACGACGGCAAGGTGTGGATCCTGTCGATGGGCGGCGTGGACTTCTCCAAGGCGCCGAAGCGGGACATCACCAAGACCCAGTTCGCCACCCAGTACAAGGGCCTCGACACGACCACGAAGACCTCGGTGCAGACCGAGGTGACCTACCGGGACGGTGACACCGCGTTCCTCGGCGGATCGAGCGCCGACCAGCCGACCACCCCGGGCCCCAAGCCGACCCCGACGCCGACCGGTCCGGGCGACCCGAAGCCGAGCCACACCCCGTCCACCCCGGCCCCGACCACCCCGGGCGGCGACCACACCACCCCGCCGACCCGGCCGCCGGGCGGCGACCTCGCCCACACCGGCTCCAGCACGCCGGTCGGCCTGATCGTCGGCGTCGCCTCGGCGCTCGCCGTGGTGGGCGGCGCGCTGATCTGGTGGGTGCGCCGCCGCCGTACCCCGGGCGCACACCACTGACCGACCCGCACGCCTGAAGCACCACCGCACCACCCGCACCATCGGGCCCCGCGCTCCGCCGTCCTGGCGGGGTGCGGGGCCCTTCGGCGTGCGGGCGGTCCGGCCGCTATCGGGCGACGGCCGTCACCGGGCGTCCGGGCGGCGCAGGCCCGCGAGGAGCAGGGCGATCAGCCGACGCGGGTCGTAGCGCGGGTCGGTGTCGCGGCCGACGCAGAGGTTGCCGATGCCGCGCATCAGCTCGTACGGCTGGACGCCGGGCTCGATCTCGCCCGACTCGGCGGCTGCGTCGAGGAGTTGGCCGCACACCGGGAGCAGCCGTTCGAGGAAGTCGGTGTGCAGGGCGGCGAAGCGGTCGCTGTCGGAGCGCAGCGCGTCGGCGAGTCCGTGCTTGGTCACCAGGAAGTCGGTGAAGAGGTCGACCCAGCGGGACAGCGCCTCGAACGGCGAGGCCGCCTCGGCGAGCAGCCGGGGACCGGCCTCGGCGGCGGCCTCGATCTGGTGCCGGTAGACGGCGGTGACCAGATCCGCCCGGGTCGGGAAGTGCCGGTAGAGCGTGCCGAGTCCGACGCCCGCGTGCGCCGCGATCTCGCGGATCGGAGCGTCGACCCCGGAGGTCACGAACACCTCGGCGGCGGCGGCGAGCAGCGTCTGCTGATTGCGCACCGCGTCGGCGCGCCTGCTGCGCGCGGACGCTCCCTTGGTCTGGTCCGCAGGGGGCACCACGGTCTCCTTCCGAGCACGATTGACTAAACGGATCAGTGTTCCGTATCGTAAATGGAACGACGATCCGCTTTCAGCGTACCGGTAGGCCCGGAGTCGTGGGCCCCGGAGTCGTTGACGGCGGACACCACAGAAGGGCACGTTCACCATGAGTGCAGCCATGAGTACCGTCACGCCCGCTCCCGCCCCCTCCACCGACCCCTCCCCCGTCCTCACCGTCAGCCCGGTCGTGCTCACCGCCCCCGGCCGCGCGGTCGACCTCCAGGTCCGCGTCTCCGCCCCGACCACCGGGACCGCGCTGCCGATCGTCCTGCTGTCGCACGGCCTCGGCCTCTCGAACCACCTCTCCTCGCTCCACGGCTACGCCCCGCTCGTCGACCACTGGGCCGCGCACGGCTTCGTGGTCCTCCAGCCCACCCACCTGGACTCCCGCACGCTGCGCCGGGCCACCGGCCCCGACACCGCCCCGGGCGCGCACGCCGCACCGGAGTGGCGCACCCGCGCCGAGGACATGTCCCTGCTCCTCGACCGGCTCGACGACATCGAGGCGGCCGTCCCGCACCTGCGCGGCCGACTCGACCGGAGCCGGGTGGCGGTCGCCGGGCACTCCATGGGCGGCCACACCGCGAGCCTGCTGCTCGGCGCCCGGCTCACCGATCCGTCCGACGGCACCGAGGTCGACCTGGCCGACCCCCGGATCACGGCCGGTGTGCTGCTCGCCGCGCCCGGCCGGGGCGGCGACGCACTGAGCGCCTTCGCCACCGAGCACTACCCCTTCTTCCTCACCACGGACTTCTCCACGATGACGACCCAGGCCCTGGTCGTCGCCGGGGACCGGGACGCTTCCCCCCACCTCACGGTCAGCGGCCCCGACTGGCACACCGACCCGTACCACTTCTCCCCCGGCCCCAAGGCGCTGCTCACCGTGTACGGCGCGGAGCACGGGCTCGGCGGGATCTCCGGCTACGACGTGGCCGAGACGACGGACGAGAACCCGGAACGGGCCGAGACGGTGGCCCGGCTCGCGGCGGCGTATTTGCGCGGCGCGCTGTACCCGGGGGACGCGGCTTGGCGTACGGCCCAGGGGGAAATGGCCGCCGCGGGCGAGCCGCTGGGGCGGATCGAAGCGAAGTGAGCAGATCCAGGAGCCAGGATCTCGGATCCAGGGTCTCGGATCTCGGATCCAATATCCCGGAGGCTGGATCCGAGACATTGGATCCCGAATGTCGGATCCGAGGTGTCGGATCCGAGGTGTCGGATCCAGAATCCAGGATCTTGGATCCAACCTCCGGGATATTGGATCCGCATGCCTCGATCCCGGAGATCGGATCCAGAATCCTGGATCCAGCAGATCGGATCCAGCGGATCGGATCCAGAAGATTGGATCCGGTAGATCGGATCCTGGATCCCGGATATGACCTGGCCGGGTGCCATGAGGTACGAAGACCTGCGTGAGTGATCAGCCGCCCCTCCCCGCCACCGCCCCCGCCCCCGCCCCCGCCCCCGCCCCCGCCACCATCCGTGCCTTCATCGCCCTCGCGCCGCCCGACGCGGCCAAGGACGAGCTGGCCCATGCCCTGCGGCCGGCCGTCGACGCGTATCCGGGGCTGCGGTGGAACCGGATCCAGGACTGGCACATCACGCTGGCCTTCCTCGGGGAGCTGCCCGTCGAGGTGGTGCCGCCGCTGCGGGCGCCGCTCGCCCGGCTCGCGGCGGGGCGGCGGCCGCTGGAGCTGGCCCTGCGCGGCGGCGGGCACTTCGACGAGCGGGTGTTGTGGAGCGGGATCGACGGCGAGGTGGACGCGCTGCGGGCGCTCGCGGGCGAGGTGCGCGAGTTGGTCAGGAGCCATGGGATCCCGTTCGCCGAGCGGCCGCTGCGGCCGCATCTCACACTGGCCAGGGCCCGGCGGGGCGACGCGTCGTCGGTGACGGCGTCGGCCGCCGGGCTCGCCGGGTTCACGGGCGCGCCGTGGACGACCGCCCGGCTGCATCTGGTCGGCAGCAACATCGGGCGCGGCCCCGGCCCGATCCGCTACCGGGACATCGAGTCCTGGCCGTTCGCCGGACGCTGACCGACCACGTTCCGACCACGTTCCGACCGCGTTCCGACCGGCCGGTCAGAGCGCGGCGAGCAGCTGGCGCAGCGGGGCGGGGATCCGGTCCGGGGCGAGGGCCTCGGTGAGCACCCGGCCGTAGTGGATCTTGCGGCCCTTCTTGGTGCCGAGGAAGCGCCGGAGCCGGCGCTCGGGGGCGCGGTCCCGCTGTTCGGGCTGGCGGAGGAAGCTGCGCAGCGGGCGCAGGTCGCCCTGCTCGGTGACGAGTTCGGTCACGCGGCCGGCGCCGAGGGCCCGGATGAGCTCGTCCTCCAGGTCGTCCGCGCAGACGAAGAAGCCGGGCCCCGGCACGCCCGCCCGCTGCCAGCCGCGCGCGTAGTAGTCGGCCTCGCGCGCGTCGCACAGTCCGGTGAGGCGCAGCCCGAGTCCGGGCGGTCCGAGCAGCCGGGTGAAACGGGCGATGTTCATCGCGCCGCCCATCGACAGCACGCAGACCCCCTCGGCCGCCAGGTCGCGGCCCTGGCGCGCGGCCAGGGTCTCGACCGCCGCCACGTCGCTGGGTCCTTCGAGGAGGACGACGGTACGGACCGGGAGCCGGGCGGCCAGTTCGCGGGCCGTCGTCCCGTGGTCCGGGCCACCGGCCCCGTCATCGGCACCGACGCCAGACCCCGCACCCGCACCCGCACCCGCACCCGCACCGGCCGCGCCCTCCCCCGCCGCCCAGGCCAGCACCGCCGCCCGGAACTCCGCGATCCCCGCCGCGCCCGTGCTCCGCGCCGTCCGGTCGGACAACGCGCCCGACGCTCCACCCGTTTCAGCCATACGGCGAGTCTGCGCGCCGCCGGGCCCGCGCCGCCAGGCGTTTTCCCGGCCGCGGCGGGCACGCCGTACCCGGGCGGCGGGCTCTTCCCCCAGGTCTGCCCGAACGGGCATGGTGTCCGGCCCCCGGCACGGGTAGGCAGGTAGGGCAACGCACCACATCCACGGTCAGCGATCCGTACCGCAGTGCCGCGTCCCCCTGGAGGCAGACACCCATGCGCAAGCCCGCGCACCGAAAGGCCCCGGCCGCCGCCCCCGCGGACGGCTCCGCCCGCGCCGGGAAGGCGCCACGGGACGAGGAGGCGGCGCCCGGTCCCCTCGCCCAGTCCGGGCCCCCTGCGCCGGGGGCGATGGCGGCGCTCCAGCGGGCCGTCGGCAACGCGGCGGTGGCCCGGATGCTGTCCGGGAGCCGCGCGGCGGGCGCCCCTGAAGGCAGCGGAGGCGCGGGCGAGGACCCGCCGGTGCAGCGGTCGACGGCGCACCAGGTGCTCGGTTCGCCGGGGCAGCCGCTCGACGCGTCGCTGCGTTCGGAGATGGAGGGCCGGCTCGGCGCGGACTTCTCCGACGTACGGGTGCACACCGGCTCGACCGCCCAGCGCTCGGCCGACGAGCTCGGCGCGCGGGCCTACACCTCGGGCAACCATGTGGTGCTGCCCGACGGGGGCCGGGACAAGCACACCCTGGCGCACGAGCTGACGCATGTGATCCAGCAGCGGCAGGGTCCGGTGTCGGGCACCGACAGCGGTGACGGTCTGCGGGTGAGCGATCCCGCCGACCGGTTCGAGCGGGCGGCGGAGGCCAACGCGCGGCGGGTGATGTCCGGTCCGGCCGTCCAGCGGTCCGCCGACGGCTGCGGTCCCGGCGGCGACCACGCCGGGCATGATCACGCCGGGCACGACCACGGCTCGGGTCCGGGCTCAGGTCACGGGCAGGGCGTCGTGCAGCGCAAGGGCCACGAGGAGCTGACCTCGACCCTGCCGGCCGCGACCGCCCCCGCCGGCCGGCCGTCTGGTGGCCTGGCGGCCGCGACCGCCCCCGCCGGCCGACCGGCCGGCGGCCTGTTCAACCGGTTCAGAAGCAGCTTGAACCGCAGCGCGCCGGAACCGGTCGACCCGCTCATGGACAAGGTCCGCAAGGCGTTCAAGGAGTACGACGAGGACCGCAACCGCGACACCATGCACTGCCTGATGGCGCTGACGGTCCTTCAGCACATGGTCGCGCCGGAGCTGGAGGAGGCGACCGACGCGACGCGCCCCTTCCTGACCGCCGCCCTCCAGGCCGTCGACGCCGAACTCACCGTCGTACGCGGCCAGATCAACCGCGACGACAGCCTCCCCGCCGGAGCCCGCGCGCCGTTCGGGGCGATGACCGACAAAGGCATGCTGTGGAACAGCCCGGACTGGGAGGACAGTGCGGTCGCGTTCTCGATGCGCGGCGCCAGCTACTTCCGCGAGCTGTCCGAGATGAACCGGCACAGCATGGGCCGGGAGATCAACGACCGCAGCGGTGGCGCGGTCTGGGTGGCGGACGTCAGGTCCAAGCTGGCCACGTCGCTCCGGCAGAGCGTGCTCACCCACTACACGCCCAAGGAGCGGGCCGAGCAGATGCTCGCCCAGGGGAACATCAAGTCGAAGACCGAGCTGCTGCGGGCGAACCCGGACGCGGCCAACAACTCGGAGCCGTACGACAAGCACGTCCTGGCCAATGAGGGCTTCGTCTTCTTCTTCCTGGAAGTGCCGAACAGCCCGTTCCGTGAGACCCGGTTCGGCGGTTCGGAGCCCGCCCGGATCGAGATCCCGCTGACGCAGTCGCCGTTGATGACGCAGGGCTGGCTGATGCTGAGCGACTTCGCCCAGCGCGAGTACCCGACGCTGCGTGCCGACCCGTCCGATCCGGCCCGGACGCAGAGCCAGCTGCCCACCCGTGAGGACCGGTTCGGGGCGGAGTTCACGGCGCCGATGCGGAAGTTCGCGCTCGGCTCGAACAAGGCGGGCGACGACATCGACTTCGAGGCGATGGGGGAGGCCATGTCCGGGGAGGCGGACGGGGACCGGCGGGGCCAGATCCCGCTGGTGCTGACCCAGGCGCACGCCGACAAGTACAGCGAGATGACCTACGGTTCCGGCGCGGAGGGCGAGGTCAAGAAGGAGAAGCTGCGCTCCAACACGCTGATGGGCGCGGACATCGTGCCCGGTCTCGTGGAGCGGGCGATCGTCGAGATCATCCGCCTGGAGCAGGTGAACCCGCAGCTCGCGACGCGGCTGAAGGGGATGTCGGGCGACGAGCTGATGCGGTTCCTGCTGAAGGACCTGCTGCGGCCGCAGGCGATGCTGCCGAACTCGGTCGACCTCTCCAACGCGCGGGGTGTGCTGTCCTCCGGCGCCCCGGTCACGGTGCCCACCCAGGTGGCGTGACCGACGGTCGGAGGCCGCTCGCGGCACGGGCCGGGTGGAGGTGGGGCGATCGTCCCGCGGCCACCCGGCCCCGCACGTTTCGGCCCCCGCTCCGGCCCGATGTCGGGAACACAAGCGCGGTATTCGGACTTCCTCTTTTTGGCCGCACATGCGAAACGGCGGACCGAAGTCCGCCGTTTCGCACAAGGTGACCCAAGATGACCTACGAACGTACGTCCGCAAATGGGACAAGACATCTAGATGATCGGCTGTCGATTTCCGGACAGTGGGACCGTGGCACGGCTTGCACCCCTTCGGATCTCGCCGAGGATTAGCCGTGCCACCCGGTCACCTGAGGTCGCTGAGCACTCCGCTCACGTTCAGGACCTCGTGGCACTTCTGCGCCTGCCGCCCGGTGGCCGGGGTGCCCGGCTTCGCGCAGGTCACCTGGATGGTCACGGTCTGGTTCTCGACGATCCTGATGGGGGTGACCCAGTGGTAGTCCTGATTGCGGAAGGTCTCGAGCGCGATGGTCGTCACCTTGCGGTCACCGAAGTTGATCGTGATCACGCCTTCGTCGCCCTGGAAGTTGGCGACGACGATGTCCGTGATCTCGAACGCCTTGTCCTTCGGCACGGTGTAGAGACCGGTCTCGGTCTTACCGCCGGAGGTCTCCAGGTCGATGGTCGCCGAGCTCTGCGCGCCGTCGCCGGTGCCGCCGGAGCCCGAACCGCTGCCGCCGCCGGAGCCCTTGCCACCGCCCGAACCGGCCCCGCCGGAACCGCCCGGCTTGGTGGGATCGGTGCTGCCGGGGGGTGCGACGCTCGGCGGCGCGCTGGGCGCCGGACGCTTCTGGACGAGTTCGTCGGCGGCTTCCTTGGCCGTGCTGCGCACCGCGGGGCGCACCAGCAGGAACCAGGCGATGATCAGCGCGAGGAGCGCCGCCAGGAGCGCGAGCAGCCACCTCGGGAAGATCGGGATCTGGACGAACTCCACGTCCAGCGGCGTCCGGACGGCCGTCGGGTCCTGGGCCGAGTCCTCGGCGTCGCGCGGCTCGCTCACCTCGACGGTGAACGGCCAGGTGGTCGGGGTGCCGAACCACACGGGGCGGCCGGCCCGGACGCGCAGTCCGATCTCGGCCGACTCGCCGGGTTCGAGTGCCCGGGTGGCGGGGGTGAAGGCGAACTTCAGCTCCTCGCCCGCCTGTCCCGCGGTGAAGGCGACCTGGACGGGGGCGTTGCCCTCGTTGCGGACGGCGAACCGGTAGCGGCCGCGGAGCCAGCCGCGGCGGCGGCGCGGGGTGACCGCGGTGCGCAGCTCGCGGAACTCCTCGACGTGCACGAGGGTCTCGGGGACCCGTACGCCTTCGGGGTGTTCGGTGGGCAGCACCCGGACGGCGAGGGGCACGTCGCCCGCGCGGACCTGCGAGGAACGCGGCGGCGCGAGCGTGATGGTCACCGTCTCGGAGGTGCCGGGGTAGAGGGAGATCCGCTCGGGTTCCACCGTCGCCCACGCGGCGCAGTCGCCGACGACCTCCAGGTGGTACGCCTCGACGATGTCTCCGTCGTTGCGCACGGTCAGGCTGGTGGATGCGGTGCCGCCCGGCACCACCGACACCCTCGGGATGTCGAGTCCGGGCGTGCCAGGGCTGGAAGAGGCTGCTGGGGACGTCACCCCCCGACGCTATGGGCCGTCGTCCGCGCGCCGCCATGGACCCGAGGGCAACGCCCCGGGCAACGGCGGTGCCCCGGGCGGGCGTGTTCCGCGTCACCAACTCCCGTGCGCGGGAACTTTCCTGGGGCCTCAGACATCTCTTACTACCCCCCACACATCTCAGCGAAAACAGGGAACGACACATGATCCGAGCTGAAGCGAACGGCGCCGCTGCCCCGACGGGCATCGTGGTGCCCCGGGTGCCCGCCCAGGAGTCCGCGCGGACCGCGGGCGCGCACGCGGGCACGGGCACGGGGGTGGGGGCGGGGCGGGCCGGGGAGCCCGCGACCGGGCGGCGGGTGACCGTGGCCGTGTACGCCGCGGACCCGGTGCTGCACGTGGGGGTCGTCCATCAGCTGCGCCAGCGCCCGGAGATAGAACTGGTCGACGAGGAACGTCCGGACGGGGCGCAGGTGTCCCTGGTGGCGGTGGACAGCGTCGACGACGAGACGGTGGCGCTGCTGCGGCGGCTGCGGCACGACTCCCGCACCCGTACGGGCCTGGTGGTCGGCACCTTCGAGTCGGGGGACGCGCTGCAGCGGGCCATCGAGTGCGGGGTGACGGCGGTGCTGCGGCGCGCCGAGGCGGACCAGGACCGGCTGTTGCGCCTGGTGCTGGCGCTCGCGAAGGGCGAGGGGGTGCTGCCGGGTGATCTGCTGGCCCGGCTGCTGCACCACGTGGGCAGCCTCCAGCGGTCGGCGCTCGACCCGAACGCCTCCTCGCTGTCGACGCTCACGCCGCGCGAGGCGGAGATGCTGCGGCTCGTGTCGGAGGGTCTGGACACCGCGGAGATCGCCCGGAAGACCTCGTACTCCGAACGGACCGTCAAGAACGTGCTGCACGAGGTCATCACACGGCTTCAGCTGCGCAACCGCACCCACGCGGTCGGCTTCGCGCTCCGCAACGGTCTGATCTGAGCGCCGGGAGGCGGACCCGGCCCGCCTCCCGGCGGCGCCGGCTGCCCGAAAGCGCAGCCGGTGTTTCCCCCGGGTGCGGCCGCCGGGACCTGTCCGGCGGGGCCGCGGAGCGGCAGGGTGGCCGGGTTGTACGTGGACCGAACGCACTGACACGCGCCTGACTGTGAGGTGGACCCTGATGAGCACGGGTGGCTCCGGTGGCCTGCGGTACCGCTGGGGAAGGGTCGCGGCGCCTCTGCTGCTGTTGGTCCCGTTCCTCGCGGTGACGGCGGCCTCCGCCCCTGACGTGGCCGAGGCGGGCCCGCTGGCCGCCGCGACGGCCGACGCCAGGATCGCGTTCGCCGGGACCCGGCACCGCAGTCTCGGCACCGTCACCTCGGACACCACCAGCGCGCCGTTCTTCGGCGCCGGTGCGACGCACATGGATGTGCAACCCGCCGCGCTGGGCGATCAGTTGGTGTTCGCCAGTCGCCGGGACGAGAAGTACCCGCAGATCTATCTGCGCACCGCCGACTCGGCCGTGCACCGGCTGACCAGCGGTCTCGACGCGGCGAACCCCCGGCTGACGCCGGACGGCCGTTCGGTGCTGTTCGACGCGCCCGGTCCCGACGGCAAGCAGCGGGACATCTGGCGGGTCGGCACCGACGGCGCCGGACTCACCCGGCTGACCGACACCCCCGCGAACGAGGTGCACCCGACGGTGTCGCCGGAGGGTGGCCGGATCGCGTACGTCAGCGACGCCGACGCGGCGGCCGGCCGGCAGGTGTACGTACGGGCGATGGGCGGCGGTACGGCCACCCTGGTGAGCGATCCCGCCCAGGGCCCGGCGTCGGAGCCGGTGTGGAACCCGGTGGACGACGCCGAGAACCGTGATGTCATCGCGTACACGGCGACCGGCCCCGAAGGTCCGCGGCTGAAGTGGACCGACGGGGTCAACCGGGGCCAGCTGCTCTCGGGCGCCCAGGCGCAGTGGCGGACCCACGGGGCAGCGTGGCTGCCCGACGGGGACGGGGTGCTGTTCCTCAGCCCGGACCGCACGTGCAACTGCGAGGGCGACTGGCAGCACGTGTTCCGGGTGGACGCGCACTCCGACGCCGTGCCGACGGTGGTGCTCAGCGAGAACCGGGAGATCAGCGAGGTCACCTGGCTGGGTCCGCGCGAGGGCGGCAGCACGGTCGTCGAGCGGATCACCGGGGCGACCCCGAACGAGGTCACCCTCCAGGACGTGCGGATGGACGGCACCGACCCGCGCGATCTGCATCTGAAGATCCTGAACGAGGACCCGGCGGCCGACACCAACACGGACCCGGCGAAGGACCCGCTGTTCCAGCCCGCCGCCGGGTTCGACCCGTGGACCGAGCGGCAGAACTACACCCCCGACGGCCGCCGGATCGTGCTGACCCGCTTCGAGGGCGAGCCGAACCAGCGGATCATGCGGATCTGGATGGCCGACGCCGACGGCACCAACGAGGCGGCGCTGCCGCTCGCCGGGCGCGGGCCGCGGGACTGGGACACCGACCCGACGTTCTCCCCGGACGGGAAGACGCTGGCCTTCACCCGGATCTCGCCCGGCGGGACCAACGGGACCGCGGGCCCCAGCCGGATCCTGATCGCGGACGTGGCGACCGGTGCCATCAAGGGCGAGGTCGTGCCGCCGGCCGGGCAGCCGGTGGGCGGCGACGCCCAGCCGACCTGGTCGTCCGACGGTACGACACTGGCGTTCACCCGCAATCTGGTGATCAACGGCAACGGCGCCAACAAGCACGTGTGGACCGTGCCGGTGGACCGGCTCGGCGAGCAGCGGGACCTGAGCTCGAAGATCTGCCCCGGCGCCTGTGACGTCATCGACGACAGCCCGGCCTTCTCGCCCGACGGCACCACCATCGCGCTGAACCGCAAGGGCGGCGGCGGCCGGATCGACGAGCGCAACGCCCTGCTGGTCACCTCCCTCGACGGCAGCGGCTGCCGGGTGCTCGTGCCCGACGACGCGCCGGACGACGCGGCGGTCTGCCAGCGCGACATGATGGAGAACCCCGGCCCGTTCCAGCCGCGCGACGCCGCCTGGCTGCCCGACGGCAAGGGTCTGGTGGTCAGCGTCCGGATGTCGCGGGCGGTCAACACCCCGGAGAAGCTCAAGCGGGTGGATCTGGCCAACGGCGCGACCAGCGACCTGACCGTCCATCTGCCGGGCCGTCACAAGGAGCCCACGCTCCAGCAGTCCGTGGACCTGGCGGTCGAAGCACCCGCCACCGTCCCGCAGTTCACCGTCGGCACCCCGGGCACCGTCCGGGTCGACGTGGTCAACCGCGGCCCGGCGGCCTCGCCCGGCACCCGGCTGACCGTCGCGCCGCCGGCCGGCCTGACCGTCACCGGGATCAGCGCGCCCGGCGCGACCTGCGACCCGGCGACCCTGACCTGCGTCCTCGGCGTGGTGCCGCCCGGCGCCCGGGTGCCGGTGGACGTCACCCTCACCGGCCTCGTCCCCGGCGACCAGCCGGTGGACTGGACCGTGACGGGTGCCGTGCTCGACCCGAACCCGACCGACAACACCGGCCGCACCGTGGTGCCGGTGCGCGAGGCGCCGGAGCCGACGCCCAGCCCGTCCACGCCGACACCGACGCCGACCACGCCGAGCCCGAGCCCGACGATCCAGCCGCCGACCAGCCCGCCGCCCCCGCCGCCCGCCCCGCTCGCGGGCCCCGGCCTGCGGGTCACGGCCCAGCCCAACCCGGGTTACGTGGGCGGGCGCGTCGTCGTCACGTACACCGTCCGCAACGGTCGTGACGCGCTCGCCACCGGACTGCGGCTGCGCATCGGCCTGCCGAAGGGCGTGCCGCACGACGGGCCGCCGCCCGGCTGTGACGCCTCGTTCGACTGCGCGCTGCCCGATCTGCGGCCCGGCGGCCGGGCCGTCGTCCAGGTGATCCTGCGGCCCGACCGGGCGCTCACCGGCCAGGTCACCGGCCGGCTGACCACCACCGGCACCGACGCCGACCCGCGCGACAACACCGCGCGGCAGCGCATCCGGATCCTCCAGCCGCGGATCGTCGCGGTGCCGCCGATCGGCAAGCCCGGCTTCGTCACCTCGGTGCGCGGCAAGGACTTCCCGCCCGGTGCGCCGGTGCGCTTCACCTGGCAGCCCGGCATCACCGCCGCGGCCGCGCCGACCGTGCCGCGCGCGAACGGCACGTTCATCGGGCAGCTGCTCATCCTCGCCAAGGACCAGACGGGCCCGCGCACCATCACGGCGAGCGGTCCCGGCTTCTCGCCGGTGAAGACCGACTTCCTCGTGGTGACCGGCACCATCCAGCCGCCGGACGTGGTGACCCGCCGATGATCCATGAAGTCGACGAGGGAATACGGGCGTTGCTCGTGGAGTCCGGTCTCGAGGCGTCGGGCGTCGAGGTGGTCTTCGACGCCCCGACCCGGGACTGGGCGGCCCGGCGCAGCGCGCCGACGGTCTGCGTGTTCCTGTACGACCTGCGCGAGGACCACACCCGGCGGGGCAGCGGCGGCGGCGAGGTGTACGACGCCGACGGCTTCGTCGTCGCCCGCCGCACCCCGCCCCGCTGGTTCGAGCTCACCTATCTGGTCACCGCGTGGGCGGGCCGCCCGCAGGACGAGCACCGGCTGCTCTCCCAGGTGCTCGCCACCCTGGTGGGGTACGACTCGCTGCCGCCGCACCTGCTGACCGGGACGCTGGCCGAACTCGGGCTGCTGCTTCCGGTCGACGTCGGCGGCACGGGCGCGGACGCGCCCGCCGCCTCCGACGTCTGGTCGGGCCTCGGCGGCGAACTCCGCCCGTCGATCGGTCTGCGGGTGCACGCGCCGCTGGCCGGTGTCGCCACCGAGGCGGCGCGGCCGGTCACCGAGGGCCTGCTCATCCGCTCCACCCCGGGCGTGCGTCCGGAGCCCGGCACGCTCGCCGGGTACGGCCCCGGCGAGGACGGCCAGGGGTACGGGGACGGGTCCGGGTCCGCCCCGGACGCACCCGGCACCGACAGTGGCACCGACGGCGGCACCGGCACGGACGGCGACGGCGAGGAGCGGCGGCGGCTGCGGTACACCGAGGTGAGCCAGCCGGCACCGGGTGAGGGCTTCGGCTCGCCCCGGGAGCGGCGCCCCGCTCCGGCGCGCCGCCGACGAGGAGGACGACAGCCGTGACCAGCACCACCCCGACCGCGCCGAAGGCGCGGCGGACCCCGGCCGCCCGACCGGCCGGGCCCGTACCGCAGGACTCCGCCGACCCCGCCGACACTGCCTCGGAGCGCGGCATCGCCCCCGACGACGGGACGGCGGCCCGGTTCCTGTGGGACCGGCTGCGGGTCGTCGAGGAGCGGGTGCGGCAGGCCGTGGCGGTGCGCCGGGCGGTCGACCCCGACCCGGACGACCCCTACCGGGGGCAGTATCTGACGCCCGAGGCGGTCGAGCGGGTGCTCGATCCGCCGTACGACCCGGCGCTGCCCGCGCTGGCCCCGGCGACGCCGCCGCCGGGCTCGCCCTCGGCGGTGCTCGCCGCCCGCTTCGGGCTCGCGCCGCTGGACCTGGATCTGCTCCTGGTGGCGCTCGCGCCGGACCTGGACGGCCGGTTCGAACGGCTCTACGGCTATCTCAACGACGATCTGACCCGGCGCAGACCCACCGTGGGCCTCGCCCTCGAACTCGTCGGCCGCGCCGGGATCCCCTCGGCGCGGTTCCGTCTCTCCCCCGGCGCACCGCTGGTGGCGGGCGGTCTGATCGAGGTCACCGAGCCGGACCGGCCGCCGCTGTCGCGGGTGCTCGCGGTGCCCGACCGGGTCATCGCCCACCTGCTCGGCCAGGACGCGCCCGATCCGCGGCTCGCCGAGGTGCTCGGCCTGGCCGTGCGGGACCCGGCGGTCGATCCGGCCGAACGGGACCGGGCCGCCGCCGCGCTGCGCACCGGGACCGGGCACGTCCATCTGCGGGCCAGGGGCGGTGACGCGGCCGGCCTCGGCGCGGCGGCCCTCGACGCCGCCGGGCTGCGGGCGCTGCCGCTGGACGCGGGCGCGCTCGGCCAGGACGAGCGGGCGGTGGCCGGGCTCGCCAGGACGGCCGCCCGGGAGGCCCGGCTGAGCGGCGCGGGCGTGCTGCTCGGCCCCGTCGAAGCACTGCCCGACCAGCCGGGGGTACGGGACCGGCTGCTCCGCACGGTGTGTGCGGCGCTGCGTGGCGTACCGCTCCTGACGTACGGGACGGGCGGCTGGGAACCCGCCTGGGCCGCCGACACCCCGGTGACGCTCGCCGCGGCGGCGCCCGCGCCCGACCGGCACGCGGCGCGCTGGCGGCACGCCCTGGAGCGGGCGATGACGGAACTGGCCACCACCGCACCGGAGGTGACCGGGACGGCGCTGTCCGGACCGGCGGCCGGACCGGGCGGCGCACCGGGTCAGGGCGGCGAAGACGCCCCGGACGTCGATGCGTTGGCGCTGTCGGTGGCCGCGCACCGGCTCGACGCGGGGCAGTTGCGGCGCGCGGCGGGCACCGCCGTGCGGGCGGCGGCGCTCGACGGCCGCCCGGTGTCGCCGGACGACCTGCGCGCCGCCGTGCGCGGCCAGAGCGGGGCCGGGCTCGCCCGGCTCGCCCGCCGGGTGGAGCCCGCGGTCGGCTGGGACGATCTGGTGCTGCCCGCGCCGACGCACCGGCAGCTGCGCGAGCTGGCGGTCCGCGCCCGGCACCGCGACCAGGTGCTCGGGCAGTGGGGGATGCGGCCGGGCGGCGGACGCGGGCGCGGGGTGATCGCGCTGTTCGCGGGGTCGTCCGGCACCGGCAAGACGATGTCCGCCGAGGTGGTCGCGGCCGATCTGGGCATGGACCTGTACGTCGTGGACCTGTCCACGGTCGTCGACAAGTACGTCGGCGAGACGGAGAAGAACCTGGAACGGATCTTCACCGAGGCGTCGTCGGTCAACGCGGTGCTGCTGTTCGACGAGGCCGACGCCATCTTCGGCAAGCGGTCGGAGGTGAAGGACGCCCGGGACAAGCACGCCAACGTGGAATCGGCGTATCTGCTCCAGCGGATGGAGTCGTTCGACGGCATCGCGGTCCTGACGACCAATCTGCGGGCCAATCTGGACGAGGCGTTCACCCGCCGCATCGATGTCATCGCGGACTTCCCGGTGCCCGACGCCACCCAGCGGCTTGCCCTGTGGGACCGCTGTCTTGGCCCCCGGCTGCCCCGCGCGGCCGATCTCGACCTCGGCTTCTGCGCGGACCGGTTCGAGCTCGCGGGCGGCAACATCCGCGCCTGCGCGGTGTCGGCGGCCTACGCGGCGGCCGCGGCGGGCGGCGCGCTGACCATGCTCCAGCTGATGACGGCCGTCGCGCAGGAGTACCGCAAGCTCGGCCGGCTGATCCTGCCGGGCGAGTTCGGACCGTGGTTCGCCGAGGTCGTACGGCCCTGAGCCCTCGTACGGACCTGAGTCCTCGTACGGACCTGAGTCCCCGGAGGGCAGTCCCGCTGCCCCCGCCCAGGTCCGTACGCACCTTCCGTCCGCGGCGGCCCGCCGGAAAGGCTGGGACGACCCTGATCACGGCCACCGCCGAAAGGTCCGGACCTCACAGGTCCGCGGCCGGAAGGACCGCCGGACGGGGTCATCCCTCTCTTGAAGTGACAGAACGAAGGAGCGAGCATGCCGACGTACCTCACCCCGGGCGTGTACGTGGAGGAGGTGCAGTCCGGTGCTCGTCCGATCGAAGGAGTCGGCACCGCCGTCGCCGCGTTCGTGGGCTTCGCCAGTGGCGGCCCGTTCCACGAGCCGACCCTGGTCACCAGCTGGGACCAGTACACCCAGACCTTCGGCGGGTTCGCGGAGGGCACCTACCTCCCGCACGCCGTCTACGGCTACTTCTCCAACGGCGGCGGCGCCGCGTACATCGTGCGCGTCGGCGAGTCCGCGGCGAGCGGCGGCTCCGCCGCCCAGGGCGGCGGCCCGCAGGCCATCGCGGCCCAGCCGGTCGAGCTCGGCGGCTTCCTGATCGCGGCCAAGCCGGGCGTCAGCGGCGTCTCGGTCGAGATCGCCGACGCGGACGGCGACAACACGCCCGAGGACCGCTTCAAGGTCCTGGTGCGCCGCGGCGACCAGGTCGCGGAGACCTTCGAGGTCTCGACCCGCAAGAGCGTCAAGGGCTACTTCGTCACCCAGACCCGGGCCTCGAAGCTGATCCAGGTCTCCGAGCGCCGGGACGCCACCCAGACCCGGCCGGAGAGCCAGACGGTCGCGCTGCCCGACGCCGCGGCCCCGGCCGTCCCGGGCGGGCAGTCGGACGTGGCCCGGGTCGACCCGGCGGAGTACGTCGGCGACGCCGGCGCCCGTACCGGTTTCGCCGGTCTGGAGACCATCGACGAGATCACCATGGTCGCGGTCCCCGACCTGATGAGCGCCTACGAGCGCGGCGCCATCGACGAAGAGGGCGTCCGCACCGTGCAGCTCGCGGTCATCTCGCACTGTGAGCAGATGGGCGACCGGGTCGCCGTCCTCGACACCCCGCCGGGCCTCAACGCCCAGCAGGTGCGCCGCTGGCGGCAGGACGAGGCGGGCTACGACTCCCGCTTCGCCACCCTCTACTACCCGTGGGTGCGGGTCTTCGACCCGGCCGCGGGCCACAACACCACGGTCCCGCCGAGCGGTCACATCGCCGGTGTGTGGGCGCGCAGCGACGCCGAGCGCGGTGTCCACAAGGCGCCCGCCAACGAGGTCATCCGCGGCGCGGTCGACCTGGAGCTGCGTCTCAGCAAGGGCGAGCAGGACCTGCTCAACCCGATCGGCGTGAACTGCGTGCGCGCGTTCCCGGGCCGCGGCATCCGGATCTGGGGTGCCCGCACCCTGTCGTCCGACCCGGCCTGGCGCTACCTGAACGTGCGCCGCCTGTTCAACTACCTGGAGGAGTCGATCCTCCTGGGCACCCAGTGGGTGGTGTTCGAGCCGAACGACGACCGGCTCTGGTCCAGCATCCGGCGCAACGTCACCGCCTTCCTCACCGAGGAGTGGCGCCGTGGCGCGCTGTTCGGCCGCACGGCGGCCGAGGCGTTCTACGTCAAGTGCGACCGGGACAACAACCCGCAGGAGTCGATCGACCAGGGCCGGGTGGTCTGCGAGATCGGTGTGGCGCCCGTGAAGCCCGCCGAGTTCGTGGTGTTCCGGCTCGCGCAGTTCTCGGACAGCACCAGCCTCGTCGACGAGTAGGCCGACGAACCGCCCGGTGGACGGACCGCCGGGCGGACCGGGCTGCGGCAGCAGTCATCGCACGTGACGAGCAGGAACAGGCCGGGGCGGGTCCGACGGATCCGCCCCGGAACACGGAAAGGTTAGGGAGTCATGGCAGAGGGCGATGCTCTTTCCACTCATATCTTCGGCGTCCAGCTGGGCGGATACCTGGTCGAGTCGATCCAGGAGATCAGCGGGCTGACCGTCGAGGAAGAGGTCGTCGAGGTCCGCCAGGTGAGCGCGGACGGCAAGCAGATCATCCGCAAGCAGCCCGGCGCCCGCCAGGCCGGCGAGATCACCATCACCCGCGGTCTCGACAAGAGCAGCGAGTTCACCAAGTGGATCAAGGAGACCCTGAACAACGGGGCCGTCGACACCGCTCGGCAGAACCTGACCATCGAGATCAAGGACACCACCGGCGCCACCGTCCGCCGCATCCAGCTGATGCAGGGCTGGGCGTCCAAGTGGGAGGGTCCCTCGCTCAAGGCCGGTGAGTCGTCCGCGGCCACCGAGAGCGTCACCATCGTGTTCGAGGAGATCGTCGTCGAATGAGGCGTCGTACGGTCACGGCGGGCAACCTGGACGAGATTCTCCAGGCGACCGCGCCCGCCCAGGCCGCGGCGGGGTTCGAACAGCCCGCGCCCGTGGCGGCGCCGCCCAGCGCGGCGCCGCGCGCGGACCACGGACTGCGCACCGAGTTCGAGTTCGAGCTGCCGCGCGGGTACGTGGACGAGGCGGGCACCGTGCACCGGCACGGCTCGATGCGCCTGGCCACCGCGCGCGACGAGCTGCGCCCGCAGATCGACCTGCGGGTCAAGGAGAACCCCGCGTACCTGAGCGTGGTCCTGCTCAGCCAGGTGATCACCCGGCTCGGCACGATCAGCGACGTGCACGCGGGGATCGTGGAGCGGATGTACGCCACGGACGTGGCGTTCCTCCAGGACTTCTACCGGCGGGTCAACAGCGAGGGCCACACCCGGGCCGCGGTCACCTGCCCGCACTGCGAGGGCGGCTTCGAGGTCGACCTCTCCGGTGGGCGCCTGGGGGAATCGTGACGTACGCACTCCCCCGGCTGCGGGAGGAGATCGCGTACATCGCCTACCACTTCCACTGGCAGCGTGAGGAGATCCTCGACCTGCCGCACCGCGAACGCCAGGAGTGGGTCGCGGAGATAGCTCGTATCAACACCCGTGTGAACGAAGGCGGTTAGCTACATGGCATGGCGGGACTGGCGCCTGCGTCGGCGGGCCGCCGGACCGGCGGCCGGGCCCGCCCCACGGGCGGACTCGGGCGCCGCGGCGACCTCCGGCACGGCCCCCGCGCCGGACGCCGGGGCGCGCTCCGGCGTGCCCGGGGACTGGGACGGCGGCTGGCGGGCGACGACCCCGCCGACGCTCACCGTGTCGCGCGCGCCGCTCGGCGTGAGCGACGGCCTCACCTTCCGGGCCGGGCTCGCCTCCTGGCAGGACCCCTCGTTCGACAAGGGCCTCGCCCACTCCGTGCTGCCCACGGCCCCGTCCGGGGTGATCCAGGGCGTGGCCAGGCCCCCGGCCGCCCGCCCCACGACGGGCGGCGGCGGCCCGCTGCTGCTCCGCGCGATCCGCCCGCAGGGACCGGAGCCGGAGCCCGAGCCGGAGCGGACCACCACCACGGTCGTCCCGGCCGGCCGGGCACCGGTGCAGCGCGCGACGGCCAAGCCGGGCACGCGGACCACCGGCACCCTCGGATCCGGCCCGGCACCCACGCCGGATACCTCCAACTCTTCGACTCCGACCGCCGTTTCGGGTGCCCCGGTGGTCTCGCCGGATGCCGTACGGCCGGGGCGCGGCGGGCCGGGACCGGTCGGTCCTGTCGTGGCACGTGCCACCGCGTCCGACGGCGCCGGGGCAGCCGCCCCGGTTCCCCCGGCTCCCGCCGTGCGGCGCCGGGCCCGGGCCGAGAGCCCGAAGCCGGAGGCCCGGCAGGAGAAGACCCAGGGGAAGAGGCAGCAGCGGGCGTCCCGTGCGGACGGTCCCGCCGTCCAGCGTGCCCCGCGCGACACCGAACGCCCGGGTGCCTCCCAGGACTCCGGAGCCTCGCGGGGCGCTCCGGCCGCGTCGGCGGCACCCCGACCGGTGTCCGGTACGGACGGCCCCGCCGTCCAGCGCCCCCGGGCATCGAGCCCTGGATCCGCCAACAGCACGTCTGGCACGGGCAGTTCGCGACCTGACGGCTCCGGTGCGGGCGTCTCCGGTACGAGCGGCTCCCGTACGAGCGGTTCGCGCACGGGCGCGTCCGGTACGGGCGGTCAGGCCGCCGCCGCAGCCGCTCCGGTGCAGCGCGCCGCCCAGGCCCCGGCGCCCGCCAGCCGCGGACTCGTCTCCCCCGGCTCCCCCACGGTGCTCGGCACGCCCGCCGAGAGCGTTCAGCGTGCTGCCGTGCCGTCGAGCGGCGCCGCGCCGGTGCGTGCCCCGGAGCTTCCGGTGGTGCGCCGGATCGCGGCGGTTCCCGAGGTACGGGCGGCGGGCGCCGCCCCGGTGGCCGCGCCGCGCTCCTCATCACCCGCCCGGCCCGCCCGGCCGTCCGCTCCGGCCCCGACCGCCGCTCCGCACGTCCAGCGTGCCGCGACCGGCCAGGCTCCGGCGGAGCCCCGTACCGGCACCGCCCCTGCCGACACCGCCCGTGCCGTGGTGCGACCGCGAACGGTGGGCGCCCGTCTGACCGTTGCCCGGGTGACCACTCCGGTGGCCCGGCGCCGGGTGCCTGTCGTGCCCCGGTCGGCCACGCCCCCGGTCGCCGCGACGGCGTCCTCCGCCGCAACCGGGACCGCCGTGCAGCGCGCGGAGGTCCGGGCGCCGCTCGGCACGACCACGGGCGAACAGCGCCTGGCCGCCCGCCCGTCGGCGGACCCGGCGACGGCTCCGGCCGCCCCGGCCTCGGCAGGACCGGCGCTGCCCGTACTCCAGCGGCAGTCCGACGCGTCCCCGTCCGCTGCCGCTCCGTCCGCTCCCGCTCCGGCGGCCGAGCGTCCGGCCGCCAGGACCCGGCCCGCACAGCAGGGCCTGGGTGCGCCGCTCACCGAACTGCCTTCCACCGCACGACCGTTGACCGGCGGATCGAGCGGACCCGCGCTGCCCTCGTTGCAGCGCGCCACGGAGCCGGGTCCCGGTGCGGCCGATGCCGCTCCGGCGGCCCCGGCCACCCCCTCGCCCGCCCTGCCGGTGCTCAAGGGCCCGTCGGACACCACCCCGAGCGGCCCGACGACGCCCGCGCCCTCCGCCGCGCCCTCCTCGGTGCAGCGACGGCCCCGGGGGCGGACCGGGCTCGGGGCGCCCATGACCTCGATGCCGGCGAGCGCGACGCCAGCGACCCGCCCGTACGACGTCCAGCGGGCGCCGTCCCGCCAGACCCCGGCGCCTCAGGCCCCGGCGCGTCAGTCCCCGTCCCCTCAGGCCCCGCTGCTCAGCCCGGGCCCGGCCGCCCGGCCCGCCCCCGCGGCGAAGGCGACGACGGCGGCGAAGGCGCAGGCCCCGGCCGCCGCAGGACCGGTGCCGCTGGTCGTCGCCCGGCGGGTCGACACCCCCGGAGGCCCGGCGGCCGGACCGGTCTCCGGCCCTGCGACCGTCCCGCCCGTCACCACGACCACCGGCCGTTCGATCCAGCTGCTCTCCCAGCGGCCGCTGCCGTCGAGCCTCGGCGCGGACTCCGTCGCCCCGGATCTTCCGGCGGCCACCGCCCCGCGTCCGGCGGCGCGTCCGGTGGTCCCGGCGCGCTGGGCCCACGACCAGGGCACTCCGGGGACGCCGGGGAAGCCGAGTGCGCCCGCCGCCCGCCCGTCCTTCGCCTCCCCCGGCGCGCCCGCCGTCCAGCGCCGGGCCGCCGTCACCCCCGTACCGCCGTCGGGCTCGTCGCACGCGCCGTCCGCGCCGGGCGTCCGGCGCGGGCCCGCTCCGCTGCCCATGGCCGGGCCGCAGGCGGCTCCGCTGGTGGTGCAGCCTGCTCCGGCCGGGCCGCGGCCCGCGCTGCCGTCGCTGCCGGGGGCCAGGCCCGCCGGGCAGCCGGTGCCCGTGGTGCAGCCGCGGTCGGTGGCGCCGGGACTGCCGTCCGGTCCGGTGCCCGGCGCCGCGCCCACGCCGGCCGCCGGGCGGGCCCCGGGGTCCGCGCCGGGCAGTCCCGGTCCGGCCGGGCCCGCGCCCGTCCAGCGCGCGGCGCCGCTCCCGACCAGCACGACCACCACGACCACCACGACCACCGGGAAGAGCGGCGCGGGCAAGCAGGACCGGGAGCGGGGTGCGGGGCATCCGAAGCCCGACGACTCCGACCTGGACGAGCTGGCCCGCAAGCTGATCGACCCCGTGGCGCGGCTGCTGCGGGCGGATCTGCGGCGCGGGCGGGAACGCGCGGGCCGCCCCTTCGACGGACGCCGCTGAACCGTGCGCACGCCGAGCAAGCCAAGCCCGCCGCGCACCCGGACGCACAAGAAACGGACCACCGACCGATGACCGACAACATCTTCGCCACCAGCGTGTTCTTCCGGCTCGCCATCGGCGGCAACGACCTGGGCGCCTTCCACACCTGTTCCGGGATGGGCGCCGAGGTCGAGATGGAGACGTACGCCGAGGGCGGGAACAACGGCTTCACCTGGCAGCTGCCGGGCCGGGTGACCTGGTCGAACATCACGCTGACCCGGCCGGTGACCGCCGACACGGCGAAGATCGGGCGCTGGCTCGACGAGACGCTGCGCCGGGTGGAGCCGAAGGACGGCGAGATCGTGGCGCTGCGGCCGGACCTGAGCCGGATCATCAGCTGGCAGGTGTTCGGGATCGTGCCGGTGCGCTGGCAGGGCCCGTCGTTCGACCCCGCCAACTCGGCGGCGGCCGTGGAGACCCTGGAGATCGCCCACGCGGGCCTGGTCCCGAGCTGACCCTCCGGCCGCCGTCTCCGGCCGCCGCCTCCCGCCCCACCTCCGTCCACCCTCGTTCCCGCCTCACTCTCGGAAGGGAGTCCACGGCATGGCCGTATCGGCTCGCGCCAGCCGCGCACGGGCGCAGCTCACCCTCAAGGAGCCGCCCGCCTCCGTCGGTGCCAAGCCCGGCGGGACGCTCGCCAAGCTCAATCTGCAGTTCAACCCGTCGAACCTGCAGTTGAGCAAGTCCACCGAGTGGCGGCGTTCGCCGTCCCGGATGGCCGGGCAGTCGGCGCTGCCGGAATTCGTCGGCAGCGGGCCGCGCACGCTGAGCCTGGAAGTGTTCCTGGACGCGACCGCCACCCACGACAACTCGGTGGAGCAGGCGGTGGAGAAGCTGATGAAGGCGTGTGTGCCGACGCCGGCGAGCCTCGGGCGCAAGAAGCCCGCGAGCCCGTGGGTGCGGTTCGAGTGGGGCAACGCGCGGACGACGTCGTTCGACGGGGTCCTTTCGAACCTCTCGGTGTCGTACACGTTGTTCGATGTGGACGGGAAACCGCTGCGGGCGACCTGCCAGCTGTCGATCGAGGAGGCGAGCGTCGATCCGCCGGGCCAGAACCCGACGTCCGGCGCGCGCACCGCCCGCAGCACCCACCGGGTTGTGGCGGGCGACACGCTCGCGATGCTCGCGTGGCGCGAGTACGGGGACGCGACCGCCTGGCGGGCGATCGCGGAGGCCAACGGGATCGACGACCCGATGGCGCTGGTCCCGGGCACCGAACTGGTGGTGCCGGGGATGCCGGACGCCGAGCCTGAGGAGGGGCGATGAGCGGGGACACCGGAGGGCGGTCCTTCGCGGCCGATCCGATCGTGGAGGCACCGGGTGAGCTGCCGCCCATCTGGGGCGCGCAGCTGGTGAGTTGTGTGGTCGACGAGAACGTGGGGCTGCCGGACACGGCGGTGCTGACGTTCCGCGACCCCGACCACGAGTTCCTGACGGCGACCGGGATCACCATCGGCACCCCGCTGAAGGTGTCGGTGGTGACGGTGAAGGGGCAGGCGCGGGAGCGGCTGTTCAACGGCGAGGTCACCGCCCTGGAGATCGACCGGGACCGTACCGGTTCGTTCACCGTGGTGCGGGCGTACTCGAAGGCGCACCGGCTGCAGCGCGGCCGGAAGGTGGTGGCGTTCCGGAACATGACGGCGTCGGCCATCGTGCGGAAGGTCGCGGCGGGGGCCGGGCTCGCGGTCGGCAAGGTGGAGGCGGCGCCGGTCACGTACAAGCAGCTGTCCCAGGCGAACGTGTCCGACTGGGAGTTCCTGCAGTACCTGGCGGGCGAGAGCGGCGCGCAGGTGCGGGTCGACGACAAGGGTGTGCTGCAGTTCACCAAGCCGGTCAAGGCGTCGGGGGCGCCCGCGCCGTCGACGTCGGCGACCCGCAATCCGATGGTCCTGGAGTACGGGCGGAATCTGATCGCGCTGCGGGCGGCGCTGTCGGCGGCGGACGGCGCGGCGAAGGTGCGGGTGCGGGGCTGGGACACGACGACCAAGCGTCCGCTGCTCGCCGAGCAGCCGTCGGTGGTCAGCGACACGGTGACGCCGGGGCTGAAGCCGCAGGCGGCGGCCGTGTTCGGCGCGCCGGTGGTGACGGTGGCGGACACCCCGTACCGGACGCAGGCGGAGACGGCGGCGGTGGCGAACGCGGCGGCGGCGCAGATCAGTTCGGGTTTCGGTGAGCTGGAGGCGGTCGCCGAGGGCAATCCGATGCTGCGGGCGGGCAAGCCGGTGGCGCTCGGCAATGTGGGCAAGGCGTTCTCGGGCCGGTACACGGCGACGGCGGTGCAGCACGTCCTGGAGCCGCACGGCGGCTACCGGACCACCGTGTGGGTGAGTTCCAGTCCGGACCGTTCGCTCGCGGGTCTGGTGACCGGGGCGAACGCGCCGGGCCGCGGGCCCCGGATGCCCGGTCTCGCGATCGGTGTGGTGACCGATGTGCGGGAGCCGAACGGGTCCCAACGGGGCGCGGTGCGGCTGAAGTTCCCGTGGCTCGACGAGACGTACGTGACGGACTGGGTGCGTACGGTGCAGTGGGGCGGCAAGGGCGGCGGCGGGGTGGTGAGCCCCGAGGTGAACGACGAGGTGCTGGTCGGCTTCGAGCAGGGGCTGCTCGACAGCCCGTACGTCCTCGGCGGGCTCTACAACGGGGTCGACCAGCCGTCGCCGCACGACGTGCCGCTGATCGACCGGACCAGTGGCAAGGTCAACCGCCGTTCGGTGGTGTCGCGTTCGGGGCACCGGATCGAGCTGCTCGACGCGCCCGCGCCGGGTCCTTCGGGGATCCGGCTGGTCACCGGGGACGAGCGTCTGGAGGTGCGGATGGACGACCGGAAGAACCGGATCGAGGTCACCGTGTTCGCGGGGAAGAACCGTCCGCTGAGCCAGCTGATCATGGACCGGCAGGGCATCACGCTCGACGCCGGGCGCGGCACCGTGAAGGTGTCGGGCCGTCAGGTGGACATCAACGGCACCGCAGGGGTGAACGTGGACGGCCGTACGGTGAAGGTGGCCGGTACCGCGGACGTCACGGTCGACGGCGGATTGCTCGCCACCCTCAAGGCCCGCCTCATCAGGATCAACTGAGGCCCGCCCCAAGGGCTTTCGTCCGGCCGCAGCCCTCGCCCCCGTCCGCACCCACCTCCAGGAGTCCCAGATGCCAGCCGCTGCCCGTACGGGCGATCCCACCAACCACGGCGGTGTGATCGGCACGCCGCCGCCCGCCGCCGCGCGGTCGGTGGTCACGGTGCTGATCGGCGGGCGGCCCGCCGCCGTCACCGGCAGCCTGCACGTGTGCGTGGTGCCGCCGCACGCGGCGCTCGGCCCGGGCAATGTGATCATGCCCAATCCGGCGGCGCTCGCCACCGGCACGGTGCTGATCGGCGGGCTGCCCGCGGCCCGGGCCAGGGACCAGACGACGTGCGGCGCGATGATCCTCACGGGTGCCATGAACGTGCTGATCGGGGGCGTGTGATGAGCGAGCGGTTCATCGGCCGCGGCTGGGCCTTCCCGATGCGGGTGGGGCCCACCGGCGGCATCGCGATGGTCGAGCGGGAGCGCGAGCTGGAGGAGGCGATCCGGCTGATCCTGGGCACCGCCCCCGGTGAGCGCCCGATGCGGCCCGAGTTCGGCTGCGGCATCCACGAGTACGTCTTCGCCCCCGGCGACGGCGACACCGCCGGGCGGGTCGGGCAGCAGGTGCGCGACGCGCTGGAGCGGTGGGAGCCGCGGATCATCGTCGACGACGTGATCGTGGCCTTCGACTCCGTCGACGCGGGCACCCTCTACATCGATGTGCACTACACGGTGCGCATCACCAACGACCGGCGCAACCTGGTCTTTCCCTTCTACACGATCCCCTCCGAGGAGGGGGCCGAGGAAATGGTCGCGGACTGATGGCCCTCCCCTCCCCCAACCTGGACGACCGACGGTTCCAGCAGCTCGTCGACGAGGCGAAGCGCTATGTGCAGCAGCGCGCCCCGGAGTGGACCGACCACAACGTCTCCGATCCGGGTGTCACGCTGATCGAGACGTTCGCCTATCTGGTGGACCAGCTCCTGTACCGGCTCAACCGGGTGCCGGACAAGAACTACCTGGCGTTCCTCGAACTGTTGGGCATCCAGCTGTTCCCGCCGTCGGCGGCCTCCGCCGAGGTGGACTTCTGGCTGTCGGCGCCCCAGCCGGAGACGGTGACACTGCCGGCGGGCACCGAGGTGACCACGGCAGCCGGTGAGGGCGAGGAGGACGCGGTGGTCTTCGCGACCGCCGACGAACTCCACATCGTGCCGAGCGAGTTGATCCGGATGCTGACCGCGCCGCGGATCGGCGACCAGACCGACCGGACCGCCGAGCTGGCCGAGGGCCGGGACATCCCGGTCTTCCAGGGGGCGCCCGAGCCGGGCGACGCGGTGCTCTTCGGGCTGCCGACCGCGGTGCCGCGCTGCGTGATCGCGGTGCGCCTGGACAGCCGGGTGCAGGGCGTCGGCGTCGACCCCCGGCAGCCCCCGCTGGTGTGGGAGGCGTGGGACGGCGGGCGCTGGCAGCGCTGCGAGACCGGCTCCGACAGCACCGGCGGTCTCAACCGGCCGGGTGAGGTCATCGTCCATGTGCCCGCCGGGCACCGGGCGTCGCTGATCGGCGGCACCCGGGCGGGCTGGCTGCGCTGTCGGGTGATCGAGGCGGAGCCGGGCCAGCCGTTCTACTCGGAGTCCCCCACGGTCCGCGAGGCCGCGGTGTTCACCGTCGGCGGCACGATGACCGTCGAGCACGCCGAGACGGTCACCGACGTGCCGCTCGGCAGCTCGGAGGGCGTCGCGGGGCAGCGCTTCCCGCTCGGCCGCCCGCCGGTGCTGCTCGACGGCGAACCGCCGGTGGTCGAGGTGTCCTCGCCGGACGGCTGGCAGCGCTGGGAGGTCGTGGAGCACTTCGGCCGCTCCGGGCCCGAGGACCGGCACGTCCGGGTCGACGCCACCACCGGCGAGTTCAGCTTCCCGCCGGTGCTTCGCGAGCCGGACGGCTCGCTGCGCGCGCGGGGCGCCGTACCGCCCAAGGGCGCCCAGATCCGGGTGTCCCGCTACCGCACCGGCGGCGGCCCGGCGGGCAACGTGGCGCGCGGCGCGATCTCGGTGCTGCGCAGCTCGGTGCCGTACATCGCCCGGGTCGACAACCGGGAGGCGGCGCGCGGCGGCGTGGCCGGGGAGACCCTGGAGAACGCGAAGCTGCGGGCGCCGGAGGCGCTGCGGATGCAGGAGCGCGCGGTCACCGCCGAGGACCACGAGATCATCGCCCGCCAGGCGGCGCCCTCGGTGCGCCGGGTGCGCTGCCTCCCGGCCGCCGACGACACGCCCGGCGGCCCGGTGCGCGTCCTGGTGGTGCCGGACGCCGTCGCCGACGAGGGCGACGACCGGCTCCGCTTCGAGCAGTTGATCCCGTCCGACCAGATGCTCGCCTCGATCACCCGGGCCCTCGACGAGCGGCGCCTGATCGGCACCCGCCTCGTCGTGGAACCCCCGGTGTACCAGGGCGTCACCGTGGTCGCCCGGCTCGCGGCCCCGTCGGCGGACGCCGACCGGGTCCGGGACACCGCGCTCGCCGCGCTGTTCCGGCACCTGAACCCGCTGCACGGCGGCCCGGAGGGCACCGGCTGGCCGTTCGGGCGGCCGGTGCAGTACGGGGAGCTGTTCGGCGTGCTCCAGCGGGCCGTCGGGGACGTCCTCATCGAGGACATCCGGATGTTCGCCGCCGATCCGATCAGCGGCCGGCGCGGCTCGCCCGTCGACCGGATCGACCTCGGGCCCGGCGCGCTGGTCTTCTCCTACCAGCACCAGGTGGTCGTCACGGCGACGGACGCGGAGGGCCAGGGATGACCCGGGCCGCCGTCCCCGGCCTGCCGAGCCGCTACCCGATCGGTGAGCAACTGCCCGCCCTGTACGCCGAGGACGACTTCGCGCAGCGGTTCACGTCCGGGCTCGACACCGTCCTGGCGCCGGTGTTCGCGACCCTGGACAACCTGGCGGGCTACTTCGACCCGCGGCTCGCCCCGGTCGACTTCCTGTCCTGGCTGGCCGGCTGGGTGGGCGGCGTCGACGACGAGCGCTGGCCGCTGGAGCTGCGCCGCGAGGCGGTGGCCCGGGCGGTCGAGCTGCACCGGCTGCGCGGCACCCGGCGCGGTCTGGTCGAGGCGCTGCGGCTCGTCCTCGGCGTCTCCGCCGACGTGTCGGGCGACGGCGGCGTCGCCTGGTCCGCCACCCCGGGCGGCGCGACCCCGCCCCCGGTGGCCGCGGAGATCCTGGTACGGGTCTGGCCCGGGCGCAGCGCCGAGGTGGACCCTGACCGGGTGCGGCAGTTGGTGCGGACGCTGTGTCCGGTGCACACCAGGTGCCGGGTGGAGGTACTGCCGGGCCGGCCCGCGGACGCGGCCGAACCGGAGACGGACGGCGAGGAGGGTGGACACCGTGCGTGAGTGTCCGGCGTGCGGGGCGGCCAACGCCCCCACGGACGATTTCTGTCACAACTGCGGCTCGTACCTGGGCTGGTCGGAGGAGTCGGCACGCGCCGGACGCGCGCCGTCGGGTCCGGCCGCGCCCACCGCGCCCACCGCGCCCACGGGTCCGGCGGGACCGGCCGCCGCGCCGGAAGCCGCCGGTACGGCGCCGAGCGCCGCGCCGACACCCGTACCCGCGCCGACGCCCACCGCCGCACCGGCTCCCCCACCGGAACCGGCACCGGAACCGGCACCCACGCCCACTCCCACGCCCGTTCCTGCTCCGGCTCCGGCTCCGGCGCCCGTGGCGGACCCGGTGCCGCCGGTGGAGCCCCCGGCCGCACCCGTCGTCCCGCCGCGCCCGGCGCACTCCCCGGCGCCGCCCGCCGCTCCCGCTCACGCTCCCGTACCGTCGGGCCCGCGCCCGCTCGCCGGTGCCGCGAAGCCCGACGACGGCGCGGACGGGCACGACGACCAGGACGACCAGGACGACAACCGGCAGGACCGCCGCGAGCGCGACGAGGCCAGCCGTGAGCGGGACCGTGACCGTGACCGGGAGGAGCGGCGGCGGCGTCAGGCCCAGGAGGACGACTCCCAGGGCGAGAGCGAGAACGCCGCGATGGCCCGCGAGGGCGCCGGGTGGCTGCGGCAGACCGCGCAGCGGTTCGGGCTGATGCCCGATCTGCCGTCGGTGACGCCGCCCCGCCTGCCCTCCGTGCCCGGTGTGCCGGGCGTGCCGCCCGCGTCCATGGCCGACTTCCGGTCCGACCGGGGCGCGGACCGCCAGGCGGACGACGACGACATCGTCGAGAGCCCCCGCCCGCAGCACCAGGCCCAGGCCCAGCCGTCGGCACCGGCACCGGCGGCTCCCCCGGCCGCGCCCGCCCCCGTACGCCCCACCGCTCCGCCGCCCCGGCGGGCCCCGGCGGCGCCCGCCGCCGTGCCCGCTCCGGCCGAGGAGGGTTCGCCGGGTCCGGTGCTGCCGGGCCGGGCGGTGGCCGCCCGGCCGGTGGTGCGGCAGGTGCCGGTGACGGCGGACCTGGAGGGGCCGCCGTGCCCGAAGTGCGGCACGCCCAACGCGCCCGAGCGGAACTTCTGCCGCAAGTGCGCGGCGCCGCTGCGGCGGACGGCCGCGCCGGAGGAGCTGCCGTGGTGGCGGACGGTGTGGCCGTTCCGCAAGCGGCGGGCCCGCAGCGGGTCCGGGCGGCTGACCCGGTTCCTGACCGTCCTGGTGATCGTCCTGGCGCTGTGCGCGGGCGGGTTCCTGCTGCTGCCCGCCGGGCGGGCGCTGATCGAGGACACCCGGGACAAGCTGGGCAAGGCGAAGCCGGTCACCCCGACCGGTGCGCAGGCGAGCGCCGAGGTACCCGGGCATCCGGGCGTGGCCAGCGTCGACGGGCTCAGCAACCGTTACTGGGGCGCGCCGCGCGCGGGCGCGTCGGTGACGTACCGCTTCGCGAAGCCGTTCCGGATGGTCGACGTGATCGTGACGAACGGGCCGACGTCCGAGCCGGAGGGCTACGCCAACCAGGGCAGGGCGCTGAAGATCGAGATGGAGGTCACGTCGAAGGACGGCGAGGTGAAGCGGCAGACGCTGAACCTGACCGACAAGGCGGGGCCGCAGACCTTCCCGACCGGGATCAGCGACGTCACCTCGGTCCGCTTCGTGCTGGGCACGCCCGTCGGTCTCTCGGGCAAGCGGCATCTGGCCCTGGCGGAGGTGGAGTTCTTCCAGCGCGGCTGATCTCCCGGCCACGGCCCCGCACCGACAGCGGTGACGCGGAGTCGTACCGGCTGCTCGACGAGGCCGTCCGACCGGCAGCCGAGAAGCTCGGCGCCCAGGTCGTCCACACGGCCGGGAACCACGACGAGCGCGGTGCGCTGCGCGCCTCGCCGAACCCGCCGCCGCCCGTCACTCGTAGCGGGTGGTGAAGGCCACCAGGTCGCCCCGGCAGCGCCGGACGACCTGGCACAGGGGCTCCTCGTCGGCGACGAGGAGCCCTTCGCGTACGAGCACGGCCGCGCCCGGCTCGCTACCCAGCAGCTCCTGGTCCTCGGGGCCCGCGAGGTCGGCGGAGACGGTGTGGCTGCGGTAGCGGTGGTCGAGCCCGAGGCGGCGCAGCGCGCCGAGCACGCCCTCGGTGGGCTCGACGGTGAGGTCGGCGAGGCGCGGCGGCAGCGCGTACCGGCTGGCGACGCAGGGCACGCCCTCCATCCGCAGCAGCGTGGCGACCTCGAACACCTCGGCGTCCGGCAGGCCGAGGCGCCCCGCCACCACCGGGTCCTGGCGCAGCGCGGCGGAGCGGATCTCCTCGCCGCCGCTGAGCCGGGCGGCGATGTCGTCGATCACGGCGGGCGGGTGCAGCCGGGTCTCCGGGTCCACCGAGACCTCGTAGCGGCGGCGCAGCGCCCGGACGTAACTGCCGCTGCCGTGGCGGGTCTCGACGAGTCCGCCGGTGCGCAGCTCGACCATGGCCTGCCGGGCGGTGAGCCGGTGCACGCCGTAGTGCTCGGCGAGTTCGGGTTCGGTGGGCAGCCGGGAGCCGGGCGCCAGATCGCCGGAGCGGATGCGGTCGGCCAGCTCGCGGGCTATCGCGCGGTATCGGGCTTCTCGGGGCACCCGCCCACTCTACGGGCAGCGGGCGACGGCGGGGATGGCCCCGGCCGCCGCCACCGCGCCGCGCGGCCGGCCGGTCCCACCGCCGCCGAACTCGCCTCCGCCGCCCCCGGGCTGCGCCGGGTGGTCGATCCGCGCCGCCGGGAAGGACAGGACCGGGATGCCGGTCGCCCTCGGCACGCCGACCCCACCCGGGTCATATACATGAACACAGGTCACTGTTACGAATGACGTCCGGAACCTTGCGGCCCCCTCGGCCGGTCTCTACGCTGCCGCGCAATGGTTAGGAAGTTTTCCTAACCACTCTGCACGTGATCCCCGGAACTCACGGATCCGGATGTCCGGATCCCTCCCCCACCCGTGCACCACTCACCCGAGGACGCCCGATGTCACTGGCACATCAGCAACGTTCCGCGCGCGAAGACCGACCGCACCGATGGCGCCGCTCCCTCGCCGGGGCCGTCGCCCTGGCCACCGCCCTGACCGGGGCCGCCGGGATCGCCGGGCCCGCCTCGGCGGCGGCCCCCCGGTCCGGCGCCCAGGCCGCGGCCCAGGCGGGGGCCGCCGCCACCGTCGGGCACACCGCCGCGCTGCCCGACCTCACCAGCGCCAACCGCCGCGCCCCGCAGGCCGGTCTGCCGGACTGGAGCAAGGCCGGCTACCGCGGCGGCGCCGCGCTGCCCGGCTCCGGCGAGGCCAACCCGGACCAGAACTGCCACATCACGGCCGCCGAACTCGCGTCCCAGTACGGGGTGAAGGCCGACGGCAGCGACGCCACCACCGGACTGCAGCAGGCGATCGACGCCATCCGCACCACCTGCACCCCGTCCGCCGGCTACACCAAGCTGTCGTCGATCACGCTGCCCGCCGGGCGGATCGTGGTGACCAGGCAACTCGCCCTGGACGCCGACTACATGGTGCTGCGCGGCGCGGGCATGGGGCAGACCACGCTCACCTTCCGGCCGGACGCCAACACCCGTTACGACACCCTCACCGCCGACGGCAGTGACTGGGACGAGGACGGGATGACGCACGGCGCGGGCAAGGGCGGCTGGGAGTGGCCCGGGCGCGGCATGCTCCGGGTGCAGACCCGCGAGGTGTCCCCGAAGTACGCGAGCGACTACGCCTCCGCCCCCGCCAACCGCAAGGACATCTTCGAGGGCAGCGTCAACCAGCACTGGGCGAGCGGCGTCGCGCTCCGCGAGGGATCGGCGATCGGCACCACCCAGATCAAGCTGGCCACCAACGCGGACATGTCCCGTTTCAAGGCCGGTGGCTATCTGTGGGTCGGCGCGGCCAACACCGCGAAGTTCTACCAGTCCCAGACGGTCACGGACTCGTCCAAGTACGTGAACCTGCATATGCGCCAGCAGATCTTCCAGATCGCCTCCGTGGACACCGCGGGCAAGAACCTCACCATCGACAAGCCGCTGGAGTACGACCTCCCGCTGAACTCCACCGGTGACGGCTCGGCCGCCATCGACGGCACCGTCTACCCGAGCCGGGTCACCCCGCTCAAGGTCGTCCAGGGCGTCGGCATCGAGGACCTGAGCATCACCCAGGAACTCAACGGGATGCCGAAGCTCGGCGGCGGCACGTACAACGTCACCCCCGCCGACGCGAAGGCGAACTTCGGCAACATCGCCCCCGAGTACCAGCAGCACGGCATCGTCCTGAAGTGGGCGGCGAACGTGTGGATCCGGCGCGTCGGCACCTCGATGACCGGCTCGCACGCGGTGGTCACCGAGAGCGCCAAGAACGTCCAGGTCCAGGAGTCGTCCTTCGACGGCTCGTGGAACAAGGGCAAGGGCGGCAACGGCTACTTCCGCGGCTCCCGGGTCTGGGACTCGCTCTACGCCTACAACACCAGCCGCAATCTGCGGCACTTCACCTTCCAGTGGTCCGCGTCGGACAACGTCGCCGTCGGCAACGACTTCGACAGCGACATGAACCTGCACGGCGGCTGGGAGCGGCGCAACCTCTTCGAGAACAACAGATCCGCGGTGGCCTTCGAGAACTCCTCGAAGAGCTGCCGGGCCAACTGCGGCGAGGAGGGCGGCGACGCCCCCGACGACTCGACCTGGTGGCCGATCTGGTGGGGCGCGGGCCCGAAGGCGGTCAAGTGGTCCGGCGCGACCGGCCCGCAGAACGTCTTCTACGGCAACGACATGAGCAAGCAGACCACCGCCGGCGGCGCCTACCAGCCGTACTACCCGGACAAGCAGCGGCTCTACCAGCTGGGCAGCTCCGCCGCGGACGCCGCGAGCTACCAGCACCTTTCCGAGAACGGCTCGACCATCCTGGACTGGGCGGGCAAGGAGAACCTGGACTACACCAAGGCGCCGAACGCCGGGGTCAACGCCTCGCGCACGGACACCACGGGCTCGCTGTTCCTGAAGTCCTCCGGCACCCCGCCGACCGGCGACACCGAGGCGCCGAGCACCCCCGGGACCCCGAGCGCCAGCGCCACCACGGCGTCCAGCGTCTCCCTCGCCTGGACGGCGGCCACCGACAACGTCGGCGTCACCGCCTACGACGTCTACCGCGACGGCGCCCTCGTCGGCACCTCGGGCACCACCGCCTACACCGACGGCGGACTGACCGCGTCGACCTCGTACCGCTACACCGTCAAGGCCCGCGACGCGGCGGGCAACGCCTCCGCGACCAGCGGCACCCTCACCGTCAGCACCCAGAGCGGCGGCGGCACGCCCACGCCGACGCTGATCTCCAGGGGCAAGCCGGCCACCGCCTCCTCGGTCGAGGGCAGCGGGTACGCGGCCGGGCTCGCCGTCGACGGCTCCGCCACCACCCGCTGGGCCAGCGCGGAGGGCGTGGACCCGCAGTGGATCCGCATCGACCTCGGCGCCCGGTACGCCGTCTCCCGGGTGAAGCTCAACTGGGAAGCCGCGTACGGCAAGACGTACAGGATCCAGACCTCGGACGACGGCACCACCTGGACCGACATCCAGTCCACCACCGCGGGCGACGGCGGCACCGACGACCTCACGGTCAACGGCACCGGCCGCTACATCCGGATGTACGGCACGGCGCGCGGCACCTCGTACGGCTACTCGCTGTTCGAGTTCGAGGTGTACGGCGTCCCGGCGGGCGGCGGGGGCGGCGACACCACCCCGCCGAGCACCCCGGCCGGGCTGCGCACCACCGCCACCACGTCCACCAGCGCCACCCTCGCCTGGACGGCGGCCACCGACGACGTCGGCGTCACCGGCTACGACGTCTACCGGGGCGGCACCCTCGTCGGCACCGCGCCCGGCACCTCGTACACCGACAGCGGACTCACCGCCTCGACCACGTACAGCTACACCGTCAAGGCCCGCGACGCGGCCGGGAACGTGTCGGCGGCGAGCAGCCCGCTCTCCGTCACCACCCCCGGCGGTGGCGGCGGCGGTCCGGCCGTGCCGTTCGGCGGGCACACCCGCCCGTACGTCTCCGGCATCCTCAAGCCGACCGGGGCGCAGGCCACCCTCGACCAGAAGGTCGTCGACTACTACAACAACTGGAAGTCGGCCTTCGTCCGGCAGAACTGCGGCAACGGCTGGTACCAGGTCATCTCGCCGGACGCCGACCACCCGTACGTCGCCGAGGCGCAGGGGTACGGCATGGTGATCGCCGCGACGATGGCGGGCGCCGACCCGGACGCGAAGAAGATCTTCGACGGGCTCACCAAGTGGATGATCGACCACCCGTCGTCGATCAACCCCGATCTGCTCGCCGCCGAGCAGGACACCGCCTGCAAGAGCGTCAACGGCAGCGACGGCGCCACCGACGGCGACATGGACGTCGCCTACGGTCTGCTCCTGGCGGACAAGCAGTGGGGCAGCGCGGGCACCTACAACTACAAGGCGCTGGCCCTGAAGCACATCGCGGCCATCAAGAAGGACGAGATCAACCCGAGCACCAACCTGCTGAAGCTGGGCGACTGGAGCAGCTCCGGCGACCAGTACTACTACATCACCCGCACCTCGGACTGGATGGTCGACCACTTCCGGGCGTTCCGGACCGCGAGCGGCGACGCCGCCTGGGACACCATCCGCACCGCGCACCAGACCCAGATCACCAACCTGCAGAACTCCTACGCGCCGAACACCGGGCTGCTCCCGGACTTCGTGGTCAACACCAACAGCACCCCGAAGCCCGCGCCCGGCCAGGTCCTGGAGGACCCGAACGACGGCGCGTACTGGTGGAACGCCTGCCGCACCCCGTGGCGGATCGCGGACGACGCGGTGACCAGCGGTGACGCCAAGTCCCTCGCGTCGGCGCGGAAGCTGAACAGCTGGATCAAGACGAAGACCGGCGGCGACCCGAACAAGATCGCCATCGGCTACAAGCTGGACGGCACGCAGCTGTCGTCCGGCAGCGAGGCCGCGTTCTTCGCGCCGTTCGCGCTGACGGCGATGACCGACCCGGGCAGCCAGGCGTGGCTCGACGCGCTCTGGACCAAGATGCTGGCGACCCCGATCGACACCAGCAGCTACTACTCGGCGAGCATCCAGCTCCAGGTCATGATCACGGCTTCCGGGAACCACTGGGTCCCGTAGCCGGGAAGCGACCGTCGAACGGGGGGCCGTCCGTCCGCCCATCCGGGCCGGGCGGACGGCCCCTTCCCCCTGTACTTCGCACCGCCCTCGAACCGCCTTCGTTCCCCGAGGAGTTGCCATGCCACGAAGAGGACCGGTCCTGCTCTCGCTCTCCGCCGCGCTCGCGGTGCTGTCCGTCCCGCTCGTCGCCCTGCCGCAGGCGCAGGCCGCCGATCCCCTGGTCTCGGCGGGCAAGCCCGCCACGGCCTCGTCCGTGGAGACCAGCGCCTTCCCCGCCGCACTGGCCGTCGACGGCTCGACCGGCACCCGCTGGGCCAGCCTGGAGGGCGTCGACCCGCAGTGGCTCAGGATCGACCTGGGCTCCGGACACACGATCTCGCGCGTGAAGCTCAGCTGGGAGGCCGCGTACGGCAAGACGTACAAGATCCAGACCTCCGCCGACGGCTCCGCCTGGACCGACGTCTACGCGACGACGTCCGGCGACGGCGGCACCGACGACCTGACGGTGAGCGGCACCGGCCGCTACATCCGGATGTACGGGACCGCCCGGGGCACCTCGTACGGCTACTCGCTCTACGAGTTCGAGGTGTACGGCGCGCCCGCGGGCGGCGGCGACACCAGCCCGCCCAGTGTCCCCGGCGGTCTGCGTACCACCGCGACCACCGCGAACAGTGCGTCCCTGGCCTGGACGGCGGCCACCGACAACGTCGGCGTGACCGGCTACGACGTCTACCGGGGCGGCGCCCTGGTCGGTACGACGAGCTCGACGTCGTACACCGACAGCGGGCTCAGCGCCTCGACCGCGTACAGCTACACGGTCCGGGCGCGGGACGCGGCCGGGAACGTGTCGGCGGGGAGCGCCCCGCTGTCGGTGACGACCTCGGCGGGCGGCGGTGGCGGCCCCGTGGTGGACGTGTCCACGGCGGCGCAGCTGCAGAGCGCGCTCGCGAACGCCCAGCCGGGGCAGACGATCCGGCTGGCGGCCGGTGAGTACCGGGGCGCGTTCGTGACGCAGAAGGCCGGTACGGCCGCGGCGCCGATCACCCTGACCGGGCCGGCGGGCGCGGTCCTGGTCAACGACGGCCCGTCCGGCACGGCCCCGTCCTGCCCGGTGCCGGGCGGCGGCTGGGACTCCGGCTACGGGCTGTGGCTGTACGGGGCGCCGTACTGGAAGCTGACCGGTTTCACGGTGAAGGACTCCAAGAAGGGCGTCGTCCTGGACAACTCGCACCATGTGACGATCGACGGGCTGAACGTCCACCACGTCGAGGACGAGGCCGTGCACTTCCGGCGGTCGTCGTCGGACGGCGTGATCAAGAACTCGACGATCACGGACACCGGTCTGGTGCAGCCCGGCTACGGGGAGGCCGTCTACATCGGTTCGGCGAACTCCAACTGGTCCTGCCACGGCAACACCGGTGGCGTGGACCGCTCGGACCGGGTGCAGGTGCTCGACAACCGGCTGGGGCCGAACGTCGCCGCCGAGCACATCGACATCAAGGAGGGCACCTTCGACGGGGTGATCCGCGGCAACACCTTCGACGGGCGCGGGATCACCGGCGAGAACTCGGCCGACTCGTGGATCGACGCCAAGGGCGTCGGCTACCTCATCGAGAACAACACGGGGACGTTCGCCTCGCCCGGCACCTTCGCCAACGGGTACGAGACCCACAACCCGTCCACCACGCCGTCGTTCGCCAACGGCTGCGGCAATGTGTGGCGGGGCAACCGCTCGGACCTCGGCGGCGTCGGCGCCTACGCCATCAAGATCACCTCGACGTCGAAGTGCACCGCGAACCCGAACGTCGTGTACGCGAGCAACACGGTCAGCAACGCGACCTCGGGTCTGACCAACGTGCCGGTCACGCCCTGACCGCCGAGGAACGGATCACCCGCCTGTCCCTCCGTCGCGCCCAGGCGCACGACGGGGGGACAGGTGGCCGTCCTGCGCGGCGACGCACATCGGTCTCAGCGAGACGGCCTTCCAGAAGCTCGCCCCGCTCTCCACGGGGCTCGTCACCGGCATCACCTGGAAGTCCACCGGCACCACCACCCCGCCGCGTGGGACGCCCGCCGGACAGTGGCGCAAATGCGACGTCCGGGCGAATCGATACTTCTCGTTCATACGCCAACGATCTCTGAAATATTCCCAGTTGAGACAGCTTTCGGATGCACTCCCGGGGGTTGCGCGCATCGCGGAACCGGGCGCTCGCGATACCGCACGCCGAGAGGGTTGGTTGCGCTCCGTAATTTTGGAAATCCATACTGTGATGACTCCTCCGGCACTCCTGTGCCCGGGGAACACGCCATCCCCCCGTGTCACCTCGTCATCTTCCAGAGGAGTTCCATGTCCCGGCCCACGGCGCGAGACGTACTGGGTGTGTCCGCCCAGCCCGTACTGCTCCTCGCCGCTGTCACCGTCTTCCTCCTCGCCGAGTTATGGGGATACGACCGGGGCATGGTCACCTTTCTCTTCCAGTTCGCGGTGCTCGGCTTCCTCGTGGCACTGGAGTTCCTGATCCCCCACGACCCCACCTGGCGGCCCGACCGCCGGGAGTGGGGGTACTACGCCGTCTACTACGTGCTCACGGCGACCGGGGGCGCGCTCGGCCAGACCCTCGTGCTCCTCGGCGTGGGCGCGATCGCCACCACCCGCCCGGTCCTCCCCCTGTGGGGCGAGATCCCGCTGGCGCTGCTGATCGGCTCGCTCGCGAGCTACGCGGTGCACCGGGCCGGGCACACCTTCGCGTGGCTGTGGAGACTGCACGGCGTGCACCACGTGCCCGGCAAGGTGAACGTCGCCAACAACGGCGTCAACCACGTGGCCGACGTGATCATCTCGCAGGGGTTCGTCCAGCTCTCCCTCGCGCTCCTCGGGTTCTCCGAGCGCGCGGTCTTCGCCGTCGGGCTGTTCGTCGTCGCGCAGGGATACTTCGTCCACGCCAACATCCGGGTCCGGATGGGGCCGCTGAACTATCTGCTCGTCAGCCCCGAACAGCACCGGCTGCACCACAGCACCGATCTCCTGGAGGCCGGGCACTACGGCTCCGACCTCTCGCTGTGGGACCAGTTGTTCGGCACGTTCACCTGGCGCCCCGGCCGGGTGCCGGTGGCGGTCGGCCTGGCCGACCCCGGGTCCTTCCCGGCCACCGGACGCATCCTCGCCACGCTCGTCCACCCCTGGCGCCGCTCGCTCGGCTGACCGCGCCCGCCCGCACCCCGGTCCCGGCCCGCACCACACTCCCCTCAGCCAGCCCTGCCGCACGGCGCCCCGGGCCCGTCCGGCATGTCTCCGGCGCGCCTCCGTTCCGTCGTCCCCGCTCGTTTCGACATCCGAGGAACACTCATGTCTGGATCAGCCCGCAGGTCCCCCGCACCCGCAGAGAAGATCGCCGTCATCGGCATCGGCTGCCGGTTCCCCGGCGGGGCCAACGACCACCGCTCCTTCTGGCGCAACCTGGTCGAGGGACGGGACTGCATCACGCCCACCCCACCGGACCGGTACGACGCCAGGGGCCTGGGCAGCGCGGACAAGGCGAAACCCGGCAGGCTGGTCGGCGGACGCGGCGGGTACATCGACGGGTTCGACGAGTTCGACCCGGCGTTCTTCGGCATCAGCCCCCGCGAGGCGCACGCGATGGACCCGCAGCAGCGCAAACTCCTCGAAGTGGCCTGGGAGGCGCTGGAGGACGGCGGGCAGAAGCCGGCCGAACTGGCCGGACGGGACGTCGGCGTGTTCGTCGGGGCGTTCACCCTGGACTACAAGATCCTGCAGTTCTCCGACCTCCGGTTCGACACCCTCGAAGCCCACACGGCGACCGGCACGATGATGACGATGGTCTCCAACCGGCTGTCCCACTGCTTCGACTTCCGTGGCCCCAGCCTCTCCATCGACTCCGCCTGCAGCTCCTCCCTCGTCGCCGTCCATCTCGCCTGCGAGTCCCTGCGCCGCGGCGAGAGCTCGCTCGCCCTGGCGGGCGGCACCCTGCTGCACCTCGCCCCGCAGTACACGATCGCCGAGACCAAGGGCGGCTTCCTCTCGCCCGAAGGCCGCTCCCGCACCTTCGACGCCGGGGCGAACGGCTACGTCAGGGCCGAGGGTGTCGGCATCGTCGTCCTCAAGCCCCTCGTCGACGCGCAGCGCGACGGCGACCCCATCCACGCCGTGATCACCGAGACCGGGGTCAACCAGGACGGCCGCACCAACGGCATCACCGTGCCCAGCGCCGAGGCCCAGACCGCGCTGATCGAGGAGGTCTGCGCCCGCGCGGGCATCACCCCGGGCGCCCTCCAGTACGTCGAGGCGCACGGCACCTCCACCCCGGTCGGCGACCCGATCGAGGCGAACGCGCTGGCCCGGGCCCTCGCCACCGGCCGCGAACCCGGCGCCGCCTGCTACGTCGGCTCCGTCAAGACGAACATCGGGCACACCGAGTCCGCCGCCGGGATCGCCGGTCTCATCAAGACCGCGCTCAGCATCAAGCACCGTCTGATCCCCCCGCACATCAACCTGGAACGGGTCAACCCCGCCATCGACCTGGACGCCGCGCCCTTCACCATCCCGGACCGGCCCACCCCCTGGCCCGCCCACGAGGGCCCGGCCCGGGCCGGGGTCAACTCCTTCGGGTTCGGCGGCACCAACGCGCACGTGCTCCTCGAAGCCGCGCCCGAGCCCGCCGACGCCGACCGCCCGGACCCCGAGGACCACCCGCCCGGCGCCACCGGCCCGGCCGGTCTGCCGAGCGTCCTGCCGCTCAGCGCCCACGACCCCGCCGTACTGCCCGGCCTGGCCGACGGCGTACGGGCGGAACTGACGGCGCGGGACCCGGGCACGGAGCCCGTCCGCCCCGCCGACCTCGGCCACACCCTCGCCCACCGCAGGCAGCACCACGACGCCCGGCTGGCCGTGGTGTACGAGTCCCGCGAGGAACTGGACGGGGCGCTCGCCGCGTACGCCAGGGGCGAGGAACACCCGCGCGTGCTGACCGGCCGGTGCCGTGACACCCCGCACACCGCACCCGCCTGGGTGTTCACCGGCATGGGGCCGCAGTGGTGGGCCATGGGCCGCGGCCTGTTCGCGACCGCGCCCGCCTACCGGGAGGCCGTCGAGGCCGTGGACCGCGAGATCGCCGCCCAGGCGGGCTGGTCGCTGCTCGACGAACTCAACGCCGACCAGGACACCTCCCGGATGGCGCAGACCTGGCTCGCCCAGCCCGCCAACTTCGCCGTCCAGACCGGCCTGGCCGCCCTCTGGCGGGCCCACGGGGTCCACCCCGCGGCCATCGTCGGCCACAGCACGGGCGAGGCCGCCGCGTTCTACGAGGCCGGGGTCTACGACCTCCCCGACGCCGTCCGGATCATGCTGCACCGCAGCCGCCTCCAGCACCGCGTGGCGGGCACCGGCACCATGCTCGCCGTGGGCCTGACCGAGCAGGAGGCCGTCCGCAGGGCCGCCGCGTTCGGTGACCGGCTGTCGGTCGCCGCGGTCAACAGCCCGGGGGCCCTGACCATGGCCGGGGACGAGGCCGGTCTCACCGCGTACGCCGAAGCGCTGCGCGCCGACGGCGTGTTCGCGAAGTTCCTCGACGTCGAAGTGCCGTACCACAGCGCCGCCATGGACGAGATCAAGGACGAGCTCCTCGCCGAACTCGCCGACCTGACCCCCCGCCCCGCCCGGCTCCCGCTCTACCTCACCGGCCGGGACGGGCGGGCCGAAGGCCCCGAACTCGACGCGGCATACTGGTGGGACAACGTCCGCGGCACCGTCCGGTTCCGCTCCGCCGTCGACGCCATGCTCGACGACGGCCACCGCACCTTCCTGGAGATCGGCCCCCATCCGGTGCTCGGGCACTCCATCAAGGAATGCGCCGCCGCCCGCGACGGAGCGCCCGGCGGTCCGGGGGGACAGCCGCCCGTCACCACCCTGCCGTCGATCCGCCGGGCCGAGGACGAACCGCTGCGCTTCGCCACCTCCCTCGCCGCGCTCTACACCCTCGGCTGCCCCGTCGACTGGGACGTCGTACAGCCGCGCGGACAGCGGGTCCCGCTGCCCCGCTACCCGTGGAAGCGCGACCGGTACTGGACCGAACCCGCGCCCGTCGAACGGATCCGGCTGGGCCGCGTGGACCACCCGCTGCTCGGACACCGGCTGCCCACCGCCGAACCCGGCTGGGAGGTCTCCCTCGACGTGGAGCGCGCGCCCTACCTCGCCGACCACCGCATCCAGGGCCGGGCCCTGTTCCCCGCCGCCGGATACGTCGAGATGGCCCACCAGGCCGTCCGCGCGCTGACCGGCGCCACGGACGCCTCGCTCGCCGACATCGAACTGCGCAAGGCCCTGTTCCTGTCCGACGGCGCCCCGCACCCCGTCCAGGTCTCCCTCTCCGCCGAATCCTCCGCCTTCACCATCGCCGGCGGCGGCGACACCCCCAGCGTCCACGCCCGGGGCGTGGTCCGCAGCGGCGCCGGGGCCGCCCGCGCGCTCCCCCTGGACGGGGACGCGGTACGGGCCAGGGCCGCGCACCGTCTCGACGCCGACGCCTGCTACACGACGCTTGGCGCCCTCGGCTACGACTACGGCCCCGCGTTCCAGGGCATCGCCGAGGTCTGGCGTACGGACGGCGAGGCACTGGCCCTGGTCCGGCCGTCCGTGGACCTCGGCCCCGGGGCGGCCGACCACCACCTCCACCCGGTCCTCCTCGACGCCTGCTTCCAGACCCTCCTCGTCGCGGGGCTGCCACCCGCCGACACCCCGGCCGGGGAGGGGATGCTGCTGCCGCTCACCATCGACGAGATCCGCGTCGTCCCGGTCGGGGACCGGCCGCTGTGGGCGCACGCCACCGTCACCCGGCGCGCGGACGACGAACTCGTCGGCGACATCGCCCTGTACACCGAGGACGGTGAACCGGCCGGTCACGTCCACGGGTTCCGTGCCGCCGACATCGAACAGGCGTCGACCACCGTGGGAACCGCCACCATCGACGGCTGGCTCGCCGAACTCACCTGGCACGACGCCCCGTCGGACCCGGCGGCCGTGGAGGATGACCCGGCCAGGACCGCCACCGGCGGCTGGCTGCTCTTCGCGGACGCCCCCGGGGGCGTCGCCGACGCCCTCGCGGAACTGGCCACGGACCGGGGCGCGCACTGCCACCTCGTCCGCCCGGGCGACGGCTACGCCTTCGACCCCCTGGGCCGGGACACCCGGATCGGCCCCGGCAGCGCCGACGACCTCCGCAGGCTCCTCGACGACCTCTCCGGCCACACCGCCGACCAGGGCACACCACCCCTGGCCACCGTCGTCCACCTGTGGAACCTGGGCCTGCCCGCACTGGACGACACCACCCGGGACCACCTCGACGCGCACGCCACCCTCGGCGCCTATTCCGTCATCGCCCTGGCCCAGGCCCTCCAGGACGACCCGGGGCAGACGGCCGCCCCCGCCGCCCTGCACCTCGTCACCCGGGGCGCCATGGCGGCCGTCCCCGGCGACCCGGTCGAGCCGCTCGGCGCGCCGCTCTGGGGCGTCGGCCGGGTCCTGCGCCATCAGGAACTGACCGCGCACCCGGGCAAGCTGATCGACCTGGCCCCGCTCCCGGGCCCCGGCCCGCGCGGCACCGGCTCCCTGAGCGCGGACGGCACCGGCGCCTCCGACGCCGAAGCGCTGCTCCGCGAGATCCTCGCCCCTCCGGCCCCCGACGGGTCCGAGGACGAGGTCGCCCTGCGCCCGGGCCGCCGCCTCGTCAGCTCCCTCACCCGCCCCGAGGGCCTCACCCATCCCATCCCGCCCCGGCTGCGCCCGGACGGCGCCTACCTCGTCACGGGCGCCTTCGGCGCACTGGGCCGGCTGCTGTGCCGGTACCTGGTCCGGCGCGGCGCCCGGCACCTGATCCTCGTCGGACGCACCGAGCTGCCCGACCGCGCCACCTGGCGGGCCCTCGGCCCGGACGCCCCGGCGAGCTCCGGCGTCCACTTCGTCAAGGAACTGGAGGCGCTCGGCGCCCACACCACGCACGCCGCCATCGACGTCGGCGACGAGCGGGCCCTGGCCGACTGGCTGGCCGACTACCGCGACCGGGACGCCCCCGCGATCCGCGGCGTCTTCCACCTCGCCGGACACGTGGCGGACACCCCGGTCCGGGCCATGGACCGCACCGCGTTCGGCTCCGTCTTCGACCCGAAGGCCGCCGGGGCCTGGCTGCTCCACCACCACCTGCGCGACGAACCCCTCGATCACTTCGTCCTCTTCGCGTCGATCGCCTCCCTGCTCACCACCACCGGCCAGTCGAACTACGCCGCGGGCAACGCCTTCCTGGACGCCCTGGCCCACCACCGCCGGGCCCGCGGACTGCCCGCGCTCAGCCTGGACTGGGGCCCCTGGGCGACCGGCATGATCCAGGAACTGAGCCTGGTCGAGCACTACCGCACCGTCCGGGGCATGAGCTCGCTCTCGCCGGCCGCGGGCACGGCCGTCCTCGAACGGGTCCTGGGCCTGGGCCGCGCCCAGCTCCTGATCGCCACCGTCGTCGACTGGCCCGCCTTCCTCGCCTGGTACCCCTCTCCCCCACCGCTGGTGCGGGGCCTGGCCGACGAGGCTGCCCGGACCGCGGCCGCCGCCGGACCCGCCACGGGCGACGGCGCGCCGGACGCCCGGGGCGGCTACCTCGACCTGTTCCGGGCCGCCGCCGACGACGCGGAACGCGCCGGGCTCGTCATGGACCGCTTCGTCGGCGCCGCGTCGGCCGTGCTCCGGATGAGCGCCGACCAGCTCGACGTGGACACCGGCCTCGGCGCACTCGGCATCGACTCCCTCCTCGCCATGGAACTGCGGGCCAGGATCCAGGCGCAGACCGGCGTCGCCCTGCCCGTGGTGGCCCTGCTCAGCGGAGCGCCGCTGCGCGAGCTGGCCGGGCAGCTCCAGGAGGCCACGGCGGAGCTGGCCGCCCGGACCTCGGCGGACGGGCCGGGCTCGGCGGTGGAGGTGTACGAGGACCCCGCCCGTCACCCGCTGACCCAGAACCAGAAGGCCCTGTGGTTCCTCAAGCAGCTGCACCCGGACGGCTTCGCCTACAACATCGGCGGGGCGGTCGAGGTCCGCACCGAGATCGACCCGGAGCTGATGGCGGACGCCGTCCGCGTCCTGACGGCCCGTCACCCCGCCCTGCGGGCCAACTTCGTGATGGAGGACGGCCGCCCGCTCCAGACCGTCTCACCGGACACCGAGCCGGACCTGAGGGTCTTCGACGTCGAGGGCCTGGAGTGGGAGGAGATCCGCGAGCTGATCGTCGAGGAGTACCGCAGGCCCTACGACCTCACCTGTGACCGGCTGATGCGCTTCCGGCTCTTCCGGCGCGGACCGGACCGCTGGGTCCTGATGAAGGCGGTCCACCACATCATCTCGGACGCGATCTCCACGTTCACCTTCATCGAGGAACTGCTCGCCCTGTACGAGGGCCTGCGCGCGGGCCGCACCACCGAGCTGCCGCCCGTCCGCGCCCGCTACCTGGACTTCCTCAACCGGCAGAACCAGTTCCTGGCGTCCCCCGACGCCGACCGGATGCTGGAGTACTGGCGCGGCGCGCTGCCCGCCGAGGTGCCTCCCCTCGCCCTGCCCACCGACGCGCCCCGGCCCGCCGTCCAGACCCACAACGGGGCCTCGGAGTTCTTCGTCCTCGACGAGGACCTCAGCGCCCGGGTGCACACTCTGGCACGCGAGCACGACGTCACCCCGTTCGTGGTGCTGCTGTGCGCCTACTACCTGCTGCTGCACCGGCACTCCGGCCAGGACGACATCGTCGTCGGCAGCCCGGTCACCGGACGCACCGACGAGGATCTCGCCGCCGTCTACGGCTACTTCGTCAACCCGCTGCCCCTGTACGCGGACCTGGCCGGTGACCCGACCGTCGCCGACCTGCTCGGCCAGGTCCGCGGGACCGTCCTCGGCGGCCTCGACCACCAGGAGTACCCCTTCGTGCTGCTGGTGGAGAAGCTCGGCCTCCAGCACGACCCCAGCCGCTCCGCCGTCTTCCAGGCGATGTTCATCCTGCTCGCCCACAAGGTGTCCTCCCGGCAGTACGGCTATCACCTCGACTACATCGAACTCCCGGAGGAGGAAGGGCAGTTCGACCTGACCCTGTCGGCCTACGAGGACGAGGCCGAGCACCGCTTCCACTGCGTCCTGAAGTACAACACCGACCTCTTCAGGACCGAGACCGCCCAGCGGTTCGCCGCGCACTACCGCAACCTGCTGGACGCGCTGACCCGCGCCCCCGGCGAGCAGCCGGTGTCGGGACTCGACATGCTCGGCGGCTCCGAGCGGCACGCCCTCCTGCACGGGCCGTCCGCCCGCGGCCCGGTGCTCGCCGAGGAGCCGCCCGTCCACGTGCTGTTCGCCCGGGCCGCCGCCCGCACCCCGGACGCCGTCGCCGTCACCGTCCCCGCCGCCCGTACGGCGGAAGAGGGGGCCCGCCATCTGACGTACGCGGAGCTGGACCGGGCCTCCGCGGCCCTCGCCCGGCGACTGCGCGCCCGGGGTGCGGCCGGCACGACCGTCGCGGTGTGCCTGCCGAAGTCGCCCGAGCTGGTCGTCGCCCTGCTCGCCGTCCTGCGCGCCGGAGCCGCGTACCTGCCGCTCGACCCCGACCACCCGGCGCAGCGGCTCGCCCTCATGGTGGGCAACGCGGACGCGGCGCTGGTCATCACCGACCCGGCGGGCGCGGAGCGGCTGACCGTACCCGGCGCGGAGTTCCTCACCGACGTCACGACGGACCCGGACCCGGACGACGTGACGGCTGACGGCGCGACGGCGGACGGGGACGGGCCGGACGCGCCGGTCGGCCCGGACACGCCTGCCTACGTCATCCACACCTCAGGCTCGACGGGCCGCCCCAAGGCGGTACGGGTCCCGCACGGCGCGCTCTCGGCCCTGTGCGCCGCCTGGCGCGAGGAGTACGCGCTGGACTCCGCCCCCGGTGTCCACCTCCAGATGGCCGGTGCCTCCTTCGACGTGTTCACCGGTGACCTGGTCCGCGCCCTCTGCTCGGGGGGCCGGCTCGTCCTCGCCGATCGTGAACTCCTGCTCAACGCCGCCCAGTTGTACGAGGCGATGCGACAGGAGGGGACCGACTGCGCCGAATTCGTCCCGGCCGTCGCCCGCGCCCTGATCACCCACTGCGAGGAGGGCGGGCACCGGCTCGACTTCATGCGGCTGGTGATCGTCGGGTCCGACACCTGGAAGGTCGCGGAGTACGACCGGCTCCGCGCGCTCTGCGGCCCGGACACCCGGGTGATCAACTCGTACGGTCTGACCGAGGCGACCATCGACAGCGCATGCTTCGACGGGCCCACCGACGGGCTCGACCCCCACAGCACCGTGCCCATCGGCACCCCGCTGCCCAACTGCGTGCTCCACGTCCTCGACGCGCACCGCGAGCCCGTGCCTGACGGGGTCACCGGCGAGCTGTGGGCGGGCGGGCCAGGCCTCGCCCTCGGCTACGCGGGCGACCCGGAGGAGACCGGCCGCCGCTTCGTCGGCCTCACCCTCGACCGCGGTCCGGACGCCGCCCCCGAGCGGCTGTACCGCACCGGCGACCTCGCGCGCCGCGACGCCCGGGGCCGGATCCATCTGCTGGGCCGCGCCGACGCCCAGGTCAAGCTGCGCGGCCACCGCATCGAACCGGGCGAGATCGAGTCCCTGCTCACCGCGTTCCCCGGGATCGCGGACGCCCACGCGATGGTACGGACCGACAGCGGCGGCCGGCCCGCGCTGTGCGCCTACGTCGTCCGCGCCACCACCGCGGCCGGAGCCGAGGCGGCGGCGGAAACAGCAGACACGGCCGGGCCCGACACCCGCGCGCTGCGCCGCCACCTGGCCGCCCACCTGCCCACCTACCTCATCCCCGCGCACATCGTGGTCGTGGACGCGCTGCCGCTGACCCCGAACGGCAAGGTGGACCCGGACGCCCTGCCCGCACCGCACGCCGAGGCCACGGCGGGACAGGAGGAGCACGAGCCGCCCGTCACGCTGTACGAGGAGCGCGTCGCCGCGCACTGGAAGGCGGTCATCGGGATCGAACAGGTCGGTCTGCACAGCGACTTCTTCGCCTCCGGGGGCAGCTCGATCACCCTCATCGAGCTGATCCACCTCCTCCAGAAGGAGTTCGGGATCGTGATCCCGGTCGGCCTGCTCTTCAAGGTCACCACCCTGCACGGCATGGCCCGTACCGTCGAGGACGTCGTCACCGGCCGGATCTCCGGCAGTCTCTCCCACCTGACCTTCAACGCGGGCGGCGGACCGCTGCTGTTCTGCTTCCCGCCCGCCGGAGGCCACGGTCTGGTCTACCGCAACTTCGCCGCCCGGCTGCCCTCGTACGAACTCGTCGCCTTCAACCATGTGAGCGGCGACAAAGCCGTCCGCTACGCCGACCTCGTCGAGTCGCTGCGCCCCGAGGGGCCCTGCCTCCTGCTGGGCTACTCCCTGGGCGGGAACCTCGCCTTCGAGGTCGCCAAGGAACTGGAGCGGCGCGGACGCGAGGTCCCGCACGTCGTGATCATGGACTCGTACCGGATCACCGAGGAGTACGGGGTCCCCGACGGCCACGTGGCGGCCTTCGAACAGGAACTGGGCGAGCACCTGCGGCGGCACACCCGCTCCGAGACCGTCACCGCGCAGACCCTCGAACAGGCCAGGGACTACCTGGAGTACTGCGGCCGTACGCCGAACCTGGGCACGGTGGCCGCGCTGGTCACGGTGATCTCGGACGAGGTCAAGGCGGAGCTCTACGCGGCCGGACGGCACGGCAGCTGGCACGCGGCCTCCAGCACCGGCAGCAGGCTGGTGCGCGGCGCGGGGCAGCACGCCGAGATGCTCGACGAGAAGCCCGCGGTGCGCAACGCCGCCCTGGTGCTGACCGCGCTCGCCGATCCGGCCGAGACCGCGCCGGCCGTCCGGGACACGGTCACCACCCCACGGAACGCCATGACGGACACGGAGGACGAGCACGGTGCCGCGTAACGACAGGATCGTCTGGGAGGACCGGGGCCCCCGGTCCCCCGGGCGGGACCGGAGCACGAACGACAAGCCCCGGGTGATCATCATCGGCGCGGGCATCGGAGGTCTGTCCACCGGCTGCTACGCCCAGATGAGCGGCGCCGAGACCCGGATCTTCGAGCGGCACGTCCTGCCCGGCGGGTGCTGCACCGCGTGGTCGCGCCAGGACTACGTCTTCGACTACTGCATCGAGTGGCTCACCGGGACGGGCACCAACAACGACGCCAGCCAGGTCTGGCGGGAGCTCGGCGCGCTCGACGGGAAGACCATCGCGAACTTCGAGATGTTCAACACCGTCACCGACGAGACCGGCCGCTCGGTCACCTTCTACAACGACCCCGACCGGCTCGAAGCGCACCTCCTCGAGCTGTCGCCCGCCGACGCCCGCCCGATCCGCGCGTTCTGCCGCGACCTGCGGGCCTTCACCCGGATCAACCTCTACCCCTTCCTGACCCCGCCGCCGCTCCAGTCCGCGCGGGAGCGGCTGGCCACCCTGCGCACCGTGCTGCCCTCGTTCGTCCTGCTGTGGCGCACCGCCGTCACCCGGATGGAGAGCTTCTGCGCGCGCTTCGAGGACCCGCTGCTGCGCCGGGCGTTCCCGTTCATCTTCTTCCAGGACCACGAGGTCTTCCCGCTGCTGCCCTACCTGTTCAACATGGCCAGCGCCCATCACCTCAACGCGGGCTTCCCGCAGGGCGGTTCGCTCGGCCTGGCGCGGTCGGTCGAGGACCGGTACACGGAGCTCGGCGGACGCATCGACTACCGGTCCCGGGTGGAGCGGATCCTGGTGGAGAACGACCGCGCGGTCGGCGTGGAACTGCGGGGCGGGGAGCGGCATTTCGCCGACCACGTGGTCTCCGCCTGCGACGGGGTCACCACCCTGGAGGGGATGCTCGGCGGGCGCTACACCAGCCCGAAGATCGACAAGCTCTACACCGAGATGATGGACCGGCCCGACGCCCTCTACCCGGGCGTGGTCTCGGCCTTCGTCGGTCTGAAGGACGAACTCGACCCGGCCGCCCGGCACAGCACCACCTATCTGCTCTCCGACGAGGACAGCGCCGCGCTGCCCGGTGTCCTGCAGAACAGCATGGTCGTCCAGATGCGCTCGCGGTACTCCGACGGCTTCGCCCCCGCCGGCAAGTCGGTGATCCACTGCACCTACTTCAGCGACTACGAGTCCTGGAAGGAGCTGCGGCGCACCGACCGCAAGGCGTACTGGGCCCGCAAGCAGCGGGTCGCCGACTTCGTGCGGGGCTTCCTGGAGCGCCACCACCCGGGCATCGGCGACGCCATCGAGGTGGTGGACGTGGCCTCCCCGACGACCACCGAGCGGTACACGGGTGTCCGGGGCGGCAGCATCCTCGGCTGGAAGTCCTTCACCCCGGCCGACGACGTCATCACGGGGCTGATCAACAAGGACCGGATGCGGCTGCCCGGCCTGGCCGGGTTCTCCCTGGCGGGCCAGTGGTTCGGCGGCGGGAGTCTGATCCGGGCGGCGGCCAGCGGACGGTTCGTCACCCAGTACCTGTGCCGGGAGCTCGGGCTGGAGTTCCGGGCCTGGGAACGCGGCGGCACCGACCCGTGGCATCCGGGGCTGCTCGGCACCCTGCCCCAGCTAGAGACCCGCAGGGTGAGGTGACCCGGTCATGACTCCCACGACCACGACGACCGGTGCGCGGCCCCGTACGACGCCCGGGGCGGCGCGCGGCGGGACGGCACCCCGCCCGCCCGCCCGCCGGAAGACCATGATCATCGTCGGTGGCGGCCTCGGCGGCCTGTCCACCGGCGCGTACGCCCGGATGAACGGCTACCACACCCGGATCTTCGAGATGCACGAGATCCCGGGCGGCTGCTGCACCGGATGGGACCGCGGCGGATTCACCTTCGACGCCTGCGTCAGCTGGCTGCTCGGCAACGGCCCCGGCAACGAGATGCACCAGATCTGGCTCGAACTCGGGGCGCTCCAGGGCAAGGAGATGCGCCACTTCGACGTCTTCAACACCGTGCGCGGCACGGACGGCCGCACCGTCTACTTCTACTGCGACCCGGACCGGCTCGAAGCCCACCTGCTGTCGCTGTCGCCGCCCGACGCCCGGGCCATCCGCGGGTTCTGCAAGGGCCTGCGCGGGTTCATCAGCTGCCTGCCCGCCTACCCCTTCCTCACCCCGGTCCCGCTGATGAGCCGCCGTGAGCGCTGGCGGATGCTCGCCGGGTTCCTGCCGTACTTCAACCTCTTCCGCACCTCGATGTCGGTGCTGATGACCGAGTACGCGACCCGCTTCAAGGACCCGCTCCTGAAAGAGGCGTTCAACTACATCCTCTACGAGAAGCACCCCGGATTCCCGGTCCTGCCCTTCTACTTCCAGATGGCCGCGCAGGCCCACCGGTCCGCCGGCGTGCCCGAAGGGGGTTCGCTGGGGCTGGCGCGCTCCATCGAGCAGCGCTATCTGCGGCTCGGCGGGGAGATCACGTACAACGCCATGGTCGAGGAGATCCTCGTCAAGGACGACCGGGCGGTCGGGGTCCGGCTCTCCGACGGGCAGGAGCACTACGCCGACATCATCGTGTCGGCCTGCGACGGGCCCGCCACCCTGCTGAAGCTCCTCGACGGCCGCTACCTCGACGGCGAGTACGCCACCCTGTACCGCGAGACCCTGCACCGGCCCGGCATGGTCTTCCCCGGCTACACCAGCGTCTTCCTGGGCCTGCGCCGCCCGTTCCCGGACGCCGATCCCACCACCACGCACCTGCTGGACGAGGAGACGGCGTCCCGCCTCACGGGCATCCGCCACCCGAGCCTCAACGTGCAGTTCCGCAGCCGCTTCTATCCCGAGCTGTCCCCCCGGGACACCACCGTCATCTACGCCACCTACTTCTCCGACACCGCGCCCTGGCGCGAGCTCGCCGAGGGGCCCGAGCGGCTCAGCCGGACCCTCAAGGGAAGCGAGGTGCACACCCTCCCGGTCCGGCGCGGCAAGCCCTACGTCCTCGCCAAGCGCCGTACCCGGGACGCCGTCGTGGACTTCCTCGACGGCCTCTACCCGGGGCTCAAGGACTCCGTCGCGGTCCGGGACACCTGCACCCCGCTGACCCAGATCCGGTACACGGGTGCGTTCGAGGGCACCTTCCTCGGCTGGCAGCCGTTCGTGGAGAGCGGCGAGGCGATGGAGGAACTCGTCAAGAAGAACGGTCCCGTCCTGCCCGGCCTGGAGAACTTCTACCTCTCCGGGGTGTGGGCCACCACCGGCGGCCTGATCCGGGCGGCGGCGGCCGGACGTCAGGTCATGCAGTTCATCTGCCGGGACGACGGCATCGCCTTCACCGCCTCCCTCGACACCAGCGCACCACCACCGACCCACGTGGACATCCCGGTCGGCCCGCACCGCTGAACCCCGCGGCGCCCCCGTCCGCACGTCCCGTCCCGCCCGTACCGCGCCCCCACCACCACCGAACACCGGGAAGGCCCCCGTGACCGCACCCCTCCGCACCACCGCAGCCGCGCCCGCACCGGACACCGGGCCGGAGCCCCTTGCGTACCCGTTCTGGACCACCGAGGGCCTCGGCCTCCCCGAGGAGTACCGGCCGCTGCGCGACCGGCCGCCCGTCCGCGTCCGGTTCCCGTACGGGGACGACGCCTGGCTCGTCACCCGCTACGAGGACGTACGCGCCGTCCTGTCCGACCCCCGGTTCAGCCTCGCGGAGGCGGTCCGCCGCGACCAGCCCCGCATCGGCCCCATGCCGAGGGCGGGCGGTGGCCTCATCGCCCTCGACGCCCCGCGTCACACCCAGCTGCGCGTCCTGCTCGCGAAGGAGTTCACCGCCCGGCGCATCGAACGGCTCCGCGGCCACATCCGGCAGGTGGCCGACGGCCTGCTCGACCGGATGCTGGCCGCGGGTCCCCCCGCGGACCTGGTCGAGGACCTGGCCTTCCCGCTGCCCATGGCGCTGATCTGCGAGATCACCGGAGTGCCGGAAGCGGACCGGCCGGCCGTACGGGCCTGGGCCGACACCGTCTGCTCCGGCGGCGTCACGCCCGAGAGCGTACGGCGGGACGCCCAGGAATTCTTCGCCCTCATGCACGGCTGGATCGAGGCCCGCCGCCGGGCCCCCGCCCAGGACCTGATCACCGTCCTGGTGCGCGCCTGCGACGAAGGGCAGCTCACCGAGGACGAGCTGACCGGACTCCTCAACGAACTCCTCATCGGCGGTTTCGTCACCACGACGAACCAGATCGCCAACTTCTTCGCGGTCCTGCTGCTCCCCGGCGAAGGGGACAACGGCGGACCCGAGCTGCTGGCCGCCGTCCAGGACCGGCCCGAGCTGATCCCCCGGGCCGTCGAGGAACTCCTGCGCTACGTCCCGCTGCTGAACGGCCTCACCCTGCCCCGCTACGCGAGCGCGGACGTCGAACTGGGCGGCATCCTCGTCCGGGCCGGTGAGCCGGTCGTGGTCTCGCAGGCGGCGGCCAATCACGACCCCGAGGCGTTCCCGGCCCCCGGCCGCATCTCGCTCGACCGTTCCGGCACCCCGCACATCAGCTTCGGCCATGGCATCCACTACTGCCTGGGCGCGCACCTGGCCCGGCTGGAACTCCAGGTGACGCTGGAACGCGTGACGGCCCGGCTGCCCGGACTGCGGATCGCCGTGCCGGAGGAGGAACTGCGCTGGCGCTCCAAGGAGTTCTTCAGCGGCCTGCGCTCGCTACCGGTCGCCTGGTGAACGGCGCGGCCTGGCGGCCGGGTCAGTGATCGGCCGCACCGTGCCGTCCGGCGCCCGCCGCGAAGCGGGCCGCGCCGTCGGCCGTCTCGCCCGCCGTGAGCGGGACCAGGCCGTGGCGCAGTTCGGCGGCGAGCGCGTCCGGCTCGGGCAGGCCATGCTGCTCCAGGACCGAGAGCCGGTCGTGCCGGAGGCAGAGCTGCGGGAAGGCGGCGATCTCGTGCGCCAGCGCCTCGGCGGCGGCGCGGGCCTGCCCCGGCGGCACCAGCCGGTTGACGAGGCCGATGGCGTGGGCCTCGGCGGCGGGGACCGGGCGGCCGGTGAGGATGAGGTCCATGGCACGGCTCTCGCCGATGAGGCGGGGCAGCCGTACGGTGCCGCCGTCGATCAGCGGGACGCCCCAGCGGCGGCAGAAGACGCCGAACACGGCGTCCTCCTCGGCCACCCGCAGGTCGCACCAGAGGGCGAGTTCGAGGCCGCCCGCGACGGCGGGTCCGGCGACGGCGGCGATCACCGGCTTGCTGAGGCGCAGCCGGGTCGGCCCCATCGGTCCGTCGCCGTCGGGGGCGACCCGGTTGCCACGTGCGGTGCCGACGGCCTTGAGGTCGGCGCCCGCACAGAAGGCGCCGCCCTCGCCCCACAGGACGGCGACCGAGGCGTTCTCATCGGCCTCGAACGCGCGGAAGGCGTCGGCGAGTTGCCGGGCGGTGGGGCCGTCGACGGCGTTGCGGGCGGCGGACCTGGCGAGCACCACGGTGGTCACCGGGCCGTCCCGCTCCACCCGTACCGTCGGCGGCGCCGCGGCCTCGTCCGCCGCCTTCCCGGTGGTCACCCGGCGTCCTGGATCCGGGCGAAGGGGCGCTCGGCCTCCAGGGTGAACGCCACGTCGAGCAGGGTGCGTTCGGCGCCGGGGCGGGCCGCGAACATGACACCGACCGGCAGCCCCACGGCGGTCCTGGTGCCGGAGGGCAGGGAGATCGACGGGGTGCCGACGATGTTGTCGACCGGGGTGTAGGCGACGTACGCGAGGATGCGCTCGATCAGCGTCGGGTACGGCACGGCGGGGCTGAGGTGGCCGAGCGCCGGGGTGGTCTGGGCGAGGACCGGCGAGAGCAGCACGTCGTGGCCGCGGAAGGCCGCCGCGTACGCGAGCCTGGTGCGTCGCAGTCGGCGCAACACCCCGGGCGTGGAGCGCCAGTTGTCGACGTAGGCGGCGCGCAGGCCGCGGCTGAGGCCGTCCATCCGGCGACGGTCGAAGTCGGCGCCGAGGGTGCGTCCGGTGGCGCCGACGAGGAAGGAGATCATGCCCCAGTAGGTGAGGAAGTCGTCGGTGAACCGCGGGTCGATGGCGGGTGCGACGGGCTCCACGGTGTGCCCGAGGCGTTCGAGCAGGGCGGCGGTGTCGGCGACGGCGGCGCGGGTGGTGGCGTCGGGGCGGACGCCGTTGGGCGAGTCGAGGACGAGCCCGATCCGCAGCTTGCGGCCCGAGGGGCCTTCGACCAGGCCGACCGGCGGCAGCTTGGGGTTGCTCCAGTGCCGTTCGGCGGCGGCGAGGAAGGCGGCGGTGTCCCGGACCGAGCGGGAGACGACGCCGTCCGTGACGATGTCCAGGGGGAGTTGGCGGCTCTGCGCGTTGGTCACCGTCCGGCCGCGGGTCGGCTTGAGGCCGACGAGGCCGCAGGCGGCGGAGGGGATGCGGATGGAGCCGCCGCCGTCGTTGGCGTGGGCGATCGGCACGGCCCCGGCGGCGACGAGGGCCGCGCTGCCGCCGGACGAGCCGCCCGCCGAGTGGCCGGTGTGCCACGGGTTGCGGACCGGTTCGGCGTGCTCGTACTCGGTGGTGGGGCTGAAACCGAACTCCGGCAGCCGGGTCTTGCCGAGCACGGTGACGCCGGTGCTGAGCAGCTGACGGGCGAACGGGGCGTCCTGGCGGGCCGGGCGCGGGGTGAAGGCGGCGCTGCCGTGGCCGGTGGGCAGGCCCCGGCGGTCGGTGTTGTCCTTGACGAAGGTGGGCACCCCGGCAAAGGCCCCGGCGGCGGTGCCGGGGGCCGGGCGCGGGGCGGTCGGCTGGACCATGTGGTCGGCGTGCACCTGGACCGCGTGCAGCCAGGTCTCGACTTCCCGGACCCGCTCGGCCGCGTCCTGCGCGGCCTCGTCGGCGCCGATCTCGCCGCGCCGGATCGCCGCCGCGAGGCCCACGGCGTCGTGCTCGCCGAGGGCGTCGTCGCGGAAGGCGTGCACCCTGGTCGGTTCCTCGGTCGTCGTCACCGCTGCCTCAGCCCCCAACCGTCCTGTCGGACGTGTCACCGATGATCGGATGATCGTTCGCCTCATCATCGCCTACCAGCGGGTAACCCGCGAGGGTTCTGCGCCGAACGGATTCGGCCGACTTCCCGGGCCCGCCCGGGCCCCGCCCGGCACCCCGGGGCATATTTGCGTATCCACGCAAGAAGAGGGAGACTGCCGGAGGCGCGGTGCTCCGCCCCGCCCCGCCGACCCCGCCGTGACGGCCCGGCCGGCACCTCGCACGACGCCGACCCGCGCGACCGTGCGACCCGCACGACGAGCCCGTGAGGAGGCAGCCATGACCGTGACCACCGTGACCCCGCAGATGTCGGCCCACACGTCCGCCATGCGCGCGGAGCCTCCCAGTCGCGCCCAGCAGCACTGAGCCGCCGTCCACCCTTTCCGCCCTCCGGGCACGGGTGGGCGCGCACCGGGCCCGCCTCCACGCGGCCGGGCCCTTCCCATGCTCGTCTGTACACCGTGCAACCTCCCCGCTCCCGCCCCGCGGCCCCGCCGCGGCCTCGCCATGACGTCATGACGCCCCCGCGCCGTGACCCCATGCCGACGCCGTCGCCCTCGCCGCGGCCGTGCGGGACCGGGGGTCCGCCGGTGTGGCTGGAGGTCTCGTCCCATGTCGTTCCGTACCGACAACAGGGCACCGTCCGACACCCGTGACCGCGCGTCCGACCGCGCGTCGCGGACGTCCACGCGGTCCACCCGGTCCATGTCCCCCCGTACCCCCAAGGGCCCCGGCGGCTTCCCCGGCTCCTGGGTGTCCCGGGTCAGCTGGGTGGACGCGGTGGTCGCCGCCGCCGTGCTCGTCCTGCTCTACCTCGTGCTCCGGGTCGGCCACGGGACCACCGTCTCGTTCAGCCCCACGGAGAACGTCAGGGTCGACACCGACCCCGCGCGGCTGCCGTACGACGCCGCCCGCTCGCTGCTGCGGATGTTCGTCGCGCTCGGCCTCTCGGTCGTGTTCACCTTCGGGTACGCCTACGCGGCGGCCAAGAGCCGTCGCCTGGAGCGGATCCTCATCCCGGCCCTGGACATCCTCCAGTCGGTGCCCGTCCTCGCCTTCCTGACCGTCGCCGTGACCGGCTTCATCGCCCTGTTCCCGGGCTCGATGCTGGGCCTCGAATGCGCGTCGATCTTCGCGATCTTCACCTCGCAGGCGTGGAACATGACCTTCGGCTTCTACCACTCGCTGACCTCGCTGCCCCGCGAACTCGACGAGCTGTCACGGTCGTTCCGCTTCACCCGCTGGATGCGGTTCTGGAAGGTCGAGGTGCCCTCGGGCATGATCGGCCTGGTCTGGAACGGCATGATGAGCTTCGGCGGCGGCTGGTTCTTCCTGGTCGCGTCCGAGGCGATCAGCGTCAACAACCAGGAGTACACGCTGCCCGGCGTCGGCTCCTACGCCGGGGCCGCCATCACCGAGGGCGACCTCGGGAAGGTCGGCTGGGCCATCCTCACCATGGCCGTCATGGTCATCGGCGTGAACTTCCTGTTCTGGCGGCCGCTCACCGCCTGGGCCGAGAAGTTCAAGAACGAGCAGGCCGAGGCGGGCGAGGTGCAGCGCTCCGCGGTGCTCGACTTCCTGCGCCGCTCGCACTGGCCGCAGCTGCTCGGCCGCGCCCTGCGGCCCGTCGGCCGCGCGCTGAACAGCGCCGGACGGCTGCTCGGCACCGACGACCGGGCGCTCACCGTGGACCGCGGCCGGCAGCGCGCCGGGGACCTGGTCTTCGCGGTCGTCGTCGGCGCGCTGGTGGTGTGGGGACTCGTCGACCTGCTCGGCTACCTCCACGACAAGGCCGGACTCGGGGTGTTCGGCGAACCGATACTGCTCGGCCTCGCCACCCTCGCCCGGGTCGTGGTCCTGGTGGTGCTCGCCACCCTGATCTGGGTGCCGATCGGCGTGAAGATCGGCTTCTCGCCCCGGCTCACCCGGATCGCCCAGCCGATCGTGCAGGTCCTGGCGTCCTTCCCGGCCAACTTCCTCTTCCCGCTCGCCGTGTGGTTCTTCCTCAAGGCCGGGATCAGCATCGACGTCGGCGGCATCCTGCTGATGGCCCTCGGCGCCCAGTGGTACATCCTCTTCAACACCATCGCCGGTGCCATGGCCATCCCCACCGACCTCCGCGAGGCCATGGACGACCTCGGGGTGCGCGGCTGGCAGCGCTGGCGGCGACTGATCCTGCCCGGGATCTTCCCCTCGTACGTCACCGGCGGCATCACCGCGTCCGGCGGCGCCTGGAACGCCTCGATCGTGTCCGAGGTCGTCACCTTCGGCGGCACCACGCTCACCGCGACCGGCCTCGGCGCCTATATCGCCCAGGCCACGGCCGCCGGAGACTTCCCGAAGCTGCTCGCCGGAGTGGCCGTGATGAGCGTGTACGTCGTCGCCGTCAACCGGCTGTTCTGGCGCCGCCTCTACCGGCTCGCCGAGCGCCGCTACGCGCTCTGACCCCCCTCGAACTTCCCTTCCGTACGCACGCCCCGCGTCCCGGCGCGGCCCACCGTTCCAGGAGCACACCATGGTGCTGAACATCCTCCGCCGTCACCTGCACACCACCACCGCCGCCCTCGCCACCCACGGCGCCACCGGCCCGGCCACGCCCGACGCGCCCGGCGCGCCCGACGAGGTGCTGCTGGAGACCGTCGGCCTGACCAAGTCGTACGCCGGTGCCGACGGCGAACTGCCGGTGCTCTCCGGCATCGACCTGACCGTACGGGCCGGCGAGGTCGTCGCCCTGCTCGGCAAGTCCGGGTCCGGCAAGTCGACGCTGCTGCGCTGCCTCGCCGGGCTGCTGCCCGCCAGCTCCGGCACCGTCAGCTACAAGGGCGCCCCGCTGACCGGCGCCAACCCGGGGACCGCGATGGTCTTCCAGACCTTCGCGCTGCTGCCCTGGCTGACCGTCCAGCAGAACGTCGAACTCGGCCTTGAGGCCAAGGGCGTGCCCGCCGAGGCGCGGGCCGAGTCCGCCCGGCAGGCCATCGACCTGATCGGTCTCGACGGCTTCGAGTCCGCCTACCCCAAGGAGCTGTCCGGCGGCATGCGCCAGCGCGTCGGCTTCGCCCGGGCCCTGGTGGTCGAGCCGGACGTGCTGATGATGGACGAGCCGTTCTCCGCGCTCGACGTGCTGACCGCCGAGAACCTGCGCGGCGAGCTGATGGAGCTGTGGGAGTCGGGCCAGTTCCCGACCCGGGCGATCGTCCTCGTCACCCACAACATCGAGGAGGCGGTCCTGATGGCCGACCGGATCGTGGTCCTCGGCTCCCGCCCGTACGGCACCATCCGCGAGGTCATCGAGGTGGGCCTGGACCGGCCCAGGGACAGGAACGCCCCGGAGTTCGAGGCGCTGATCGACCAGGTGTACCGGACCATGACGGGCCGCCAGAAGGAGACCAGGACGCCCGGGCGCGCCGAGCCGGTGCCGGAGAAGCGCACCCCGGCGAACACCCCGCTGCCCTCGGCGAGCGTCGACGGCCTGTCCGGGCTCGCCGAGCTGGTGCAGCACCGCGGCGGCAGCTGCGACCTGGCGGACCTGGCCGACGAACTGGGCCTGGAGATCGACGATCTGCTTCCCCAGATCGACGCCCTCGACCTGCTCGGCTTCGCCACCGTCGACGGTGACGACCTGCTGCTCACCGGGCCCGGCACCGATTTCGCCGGGGCCGATGTGCAGACCTCGAAGCGGATCTTCGCGGCGGCGGCGCTGCGGGCGCCGCTGGTCCGGCTGATCACGACGAGTCTGCGGCAGAACCCGGAGGGCACGGTGCGGGCCGGGTTCTTCCGGGATCTGCTCGCCCACCACTTCACCAGTGAGCAGGTGGCGGACCAGCTGGAGACGGCGACCGACTGGGGCCGCTACGCGGAGCTGTTCACCTATGACGCGGACCCGGAGGAGTACCGGCTCGACGAGAACGGGACCGGGTCGGGCTTCGGTTTCGGGGTCGGCGGCGGCACGGGCGGGGCGGGGATCGACGAGGTGGGCGGGCACTGAGGCCAGGGCCCGGGGCGCTGCCCTGGGCCTGGCCGGGGGGGCTCAGGCTTCGGTGGCCGGGCGGCGGACGGTCGCGCGGGCCCGCGCCGGGGCGGGCGCGGGCGCGGCGGCCGTGGCGGTCGCGGTGCCGGTGGCCTCGGCGCGGGCCGCGGCGACCTCGTCGGCGGTGGCGAGCAGCTGGGCCTGTTCGAGCAGCCCGGCCACGTCGACGGCCCGGTAGAAGATCCGGGTGCCCTCGCGCCGGGACACCACGAGTCCGGCGGCGCGCAGCTTGGCGAGGTGCTGGGAGGTGGCCGCCACATGGGCGTCGAGCATCCTGGCCAGTTCGCTCACCGGCAGTTCGCGGCGGCTGAGCGCCCACAGGAGCCGGTAGCGCGAGGGGTCGGCCACGGCCTTGAGGACGGCGACCGCCCGCTCCGCCGCCGCCGTGTCCCAGCCCTCGCCCTGTCCTTCTCCTTGCGCGTTCATGCAAGTAGCCTACCGGGCCGCGGCCCGGTCGGGCTCTGGCAGACTGGGCGGCCGTCTCGCCGGAGCACCGGTCCGGGGGCGGTGAACGGTGAACGGCGGAGGAGCCCGTATGTCGATGGTCGGCGGACTGCGCAAGATGGCCCGGCTCGCCCGGCGGATGCGCCGGGTGGACCTGAGCCATCCCGCGCGCTCCCCGCTCGGCAGCACGGTGGTCAACTGTGTCGTCTACCGCGACGGCTGCCGTCTCCCGGACGAGGGCGGGGTCGCCGAGAACATCCGCCATCTGCGCAAGCACGCCCGCCGCGGCGGCTTCGTGTGGCTCGGTCTGCACGAGCCGAGCGAGACCGAGTTCGCCGGGGTGGCCGAGCTGTTCGGACTGCACCCGCTGGCCGTCGAGGACGCGGTGCACGCCCATCAGCGACCGAAGATGGAGCAGTACGGGGACGTCCTGTTCGCCGTGTTCAAGACGGTGACCTATGTGGAGCACGAGGAACTGACGGCGACCAGCGAGGTCGTCGACACCGGTGAGCTGATGGTGTTCACCGGGCCCGATTTCGTGGTGACCGTACGGCATGGGCGGCACGGTTCGCTCGGTCCGTTGCGCGAGTCGCTGGAGGCCAGGCCCGAGCAGCTGGCGCAGGGGCCGTCGGCGGTGCTGCACGCCCTCGCCGACCAGGTGGTGGACGACTACCTGGCGGTGGTGGACGCCGTGCAGGACGACATCGACCAGGTCGAGACCGAGGTGTTCGCGCCCCGGGCCAAGACCTCGGCCGACCCCGGCCGGATCTACCAGCTCAAGCGGGAACTCCTGGAGCTGAAGCGGGCGGCGGTGCCGCTCGCCCGGCCGCTGGAAGCGCTGGTGGCCCGGCCGCCGGCCGTGATCGACCCGGCGATACGGCCGTACTTCCGTGACGTCTGCGACCATCTCGCCCGGGTGACCGAGCAGATCAACGCCTTCGACGGCCTGATCGACTCGATCCTCCAGGCCCATCTGGCGCAGGTGACGGTCGCCCAGAACGAGGACATGCGAAAGATCACCGCGTGGGCCGCGATCGTGGCGGTGCCGACGATGGTGTGCGGGGTGTACGGCATGAACTTCGACCACATGCCGGAGCTGCGGTGGACGTACGGCTATCCGACGGTGCTGGCCGTGATGGCCACGGCCTGTTTCCTCATCCACCGCGGCTTCAAGCGCAACGGCTGGCTCTGAGCCGCTGCCCCGGCCGGGGCCGGTCAGGCGGGGGCGGCGAGCTCGGGGTGAGTGTCGAGGAGCCGGGGCGGGGCGGCCTGGCGCCAGGAGTCGACGACGATCGCCCGCAGCTCGTCCGGGTCGTCGACGGCGGCGAGCCGCACCCGGACCCAGGCGGAGGACGCCTCGTGGTCGGCGACCCAGAACTTCTCCGGCTCCGCCAGGGTGAGTTCGTCCCGCTCCAGCTTGGGGCAGCGCACGGCCATCGAGGTCTCGTCGTCGGGCAGGGTCAGATACATCTTCCCGGCGACCCGGAAGGTGGGCATCGACCAGGCCACCTTCTCGGTGGTCTCCGGGAGGGCGAGCGCGAGCGCGCGGACGTCGTCGGAAGTGCTCATGGACCCGACCTTACGGGCGACCACCGACAACGGCCGGGCCCACCTATGATCATGGAATTCGGCACGGACACGGCACGGACCCGGCCCAGGACGACGGAGGCTTCCCATGCGCGCGGCGACGGAGGACAGGGACGGCACGGCCGACGGGGACCGGCGGGTGTACCTGGTGACCGGTGGCGGCACCGGCATCGGCGCGGCCACCGCCCGGCTGCTCGCCGCCGCGGGACACCGGGTCGTGGTCTCGGGCCGCAGGCCGGAGCCGCTGCACCTGGTCGCCGAGGAGACCGGCGCGCTCGCGGTGCCCTCGGACATCGGCGACCCGGCGGCCTCGGCCGCGCTGGTGGCGGCGGCGCTCGAAGCGTACGGGCGGCTCGACGGGCTCGTCCTGAACGCCGGGATCGGACGCGGCGGCGGGGTCGGCGAGGTGGCCCTCGACGACTGGGACGAGGTGATGCGGACCAATCTCACCGGTCCTTTCCATCTGCTGCGGGCCGCGCTCCCCGCCCTCCTGGAGGCGCGCGGCGCGGTGGTCGCGGTCGCCTCGGTCTCCGCGCTCCTCAGCGGCGTCGGCAGCGCCGCGTACACCACCTCGAAGGCGGCGCTGCTCCAGCTGTGCCGCTCGCTGGCGGTCGACTACGGCCCGGCGGGGCTGCGCGCCAACACGGTGTGCCCGAGCTGGGTGCGCACCGACATGGCGGACCGCCGGATGGACCGGTTCGCGGCCGAGGCCGGACTGCCGGGCGGGGTGGCCCAGGCGTACGAGGAGGTGACCCGGGTCAGTCCGGCCGGGCGCCCCGGTGAGCCCCGCGAGGTCGCGGAGGCGATCGCGTGGCTCCTTTCCCCCGCCGCCTCCTTCGTCAACGGCGCCACCCTGACCGTCGACGGCGGCGTCACGTCCCTGGACCCGGGCACGCTCGGCTTCGGTTTCCGCCTGGAGCCGCGCGCGGGCTGACGGGTCACGGGGTCGGCGGGCGGGTGCGGTGCTGGTGGAGGAGGCAGGAGACGACCACCACCAGCGGCCACAGCGACTGCAGGCTGGTGACGAGGCGTTCGGCGACGCCCGCGGGGCCGCCGTCTCCGGTGGCGATCAGGTACCAGAGCGCGCCCCCGCCCATCGCGGCGCTCGCGGCGAGCGCCGGTCCGAGCCGGAGCGCCCAGGGGGCGTCGGCCCCGCCGCGTACCGCCGCGAGCACCGGCCACAGGGCCAGGAACGCGAAGCCGGTCGCCGCCACCGAGCCGTGCCGCAGCGAGCCGCCGCTGCTGGGCGCGGGCACCAGGGCGACGGCGAGGGCCGCCGCCCCGCCGGCGGCGAGCGCGACCCGCCCGGCGGGGGCGGCGGCGCGCAGGCCGACGGCGGTGCCCAGGTGGCAGACGCCGACGGCGAACAGCGCGCTGGTCATCACCCAGAACCCGGCGGCGCCGTAGGCGGCGAGCACGCTGATGGTCTGCCGTACGGCGTCGTAGGAGGGCCCTTCGAGCGCGGCGGCCGTGGTCCAGCCGCCCACCAGGACGACGGGTGCGGAGCCCGACGGCAGCAGGGCCCATCTCGGAACGCGTCGCATCGGATCACGGTAGGCAAGGATCCGGCGCGAGCCGGTCAGCGCGCGCCGAAGACCTGCGTCCAGTAGGGGCCGCCCGCGTCGTGGATGCCGATGCCGATCTCCTTGAAGGAGCAGTTGAGGATGTTGGCGCGGTGGCCGGGGCTGTTCATCCAGGAGTCCATCACCTGGGCGGGGGTGCGCTGGCCCTTGGCGATGTTCTCGCCGTACGTCGACCAGCGGTAGCCCGCGGCGGTGACCCGGTCGCCGGGCGAGGCGCCGTCGGGGTTGGTGTGGTCGAAGAAGTCGCGGGCGGCCATGTCGTCGGAGTGGCCCTGGGCGGCGCGGGTCAGCAGCGTGTGCTCGGTGAGCGGGCCGCAGCCGGCCTTGGCGCGTTCGGTGTTGACCAGGTCGATGACCTGCTGGGCGGCGGAGTCGTCCCCGGAGCCCGGGGAGCCGCTGGGGCTGCTCGGGGTGGTGGGGCGGGGGCGCGGCGGGGCGGGCGGGGTGGTGCGCGGCGGGGCCGGCCGGGTGGTGGTCCTGCTGGGGGTGGGGGTCGGGGTGGGCTTCGGCGGGTGGCCCGGGGTGGCGGAGCGGCTCGCGGTGGTGCTCGCGCTGCCGGTGGGGACGGCGGTGCCGTCGGTGGTGGCCGGGTCGGAGCCGGATATCTCTGCGGTGTCGGGGGCGGACGCCTGGGTGACGTCCCCGGCGTCGGGGTCGCCGCCGTCGGGTCCGGTGGTGAGGGTGAAGGCGCCGCCGGTGACGGCGACGACGGCGAGTCCGGCGGCGGCGACCGCGCGGCGACGGCCGCGCCTGCGCCGCTCCTCCGCGCGGCGGGCGCCCCGGCCGACGGGCGTGCCGTCGCCGGTGCCGCCGCCCGCCGCGTGCCGGCCGCGCCCGGCGCCGTGCCGGGGGCCGCCGCCGGTGCGGGGTCCTGGGACGACCGGGGTGCCGTCGACGGCCGTCGTGGCGTGGGCCGGGTCGTAGGCGTCGGCCGGGCCGTAGCCCTGGGCCGGTTCGTAGGCGTGCGTCGCGGTGAGGGCCGGGTCGGCGAGGCCCGCACGGTGCAGGACGGCGGCGAGCAGACCGCCGGCCGGGGGCACCAGGAGCAGTCCGGCGAGCAGCCGTTCGGCCGGGACCAGGCCGTCCTGGAAGCCCGCGCAGTGCGGGCACGCGCGTGCGTGCCGGGCGATCCGCTTGCGCCAGAGCGCCGAGGGGTGGCCGTCCCAGCCGCCCAGTTCGTGGTGGAGGGCGGGGCACAGCGGCCGGGCGGTCAGGGCCCGCACGACCACCCGGGCGGTCTCCAGCTGGGTCTTCATCCGCTGGACGCGGACGGCGGTGTGCTCGGGGGACAGTTCGAGCGCGGCGGCGATCTCGTACCGGCTGAGCAGGCCCGCGCACTCCAGCCACCACAGCGAGAGCAGGGCGCTGTCCTCCGCTTCGAGCCAGCGGGTGGCCTCGGCGGTCTCGCGGCGCTGGCCGGAGAGCTGGAGCCGGGCGACCGTGAGGTCGACGAAGTCGGCGCCGGGGTGGGCGAGGTCGCGGACGTCGTCGAGGGCGCCCGCCGCGTGTCCGGCGCGCTGCCGCTGGTGCCAGTGGGCGCGCAGGGTGTTCATGGCGATGGCGACCAGCCAGGACCGGAAGCTGTCCGGGGAGCGCAGCCGGGACAGTCCGTCGAGGGCGCGCAGCATCGTCTCCTGGACGATGTCGTCGACGTCCTGGGCGTGGCGGCGGCCGTGGGTCGCCCGGCCCACGATGTTGTAGACGAGCGGCAGATGGTCCCGGGCGAGCCGCTCCCGTGCCTGCGGGTCGCCGCTCTGCGCGGCCCTGACCAGCTCGGTCCCGTGCGCTGCTTCCATGCCCTGCCTCATCGCCCTGCCTCATCCCGGTGGTCGTCGTGCGTGGGGGTGCCGGTGTGGTGGTCCGACATCTGGGAGATCGCGTGCGGGCGGCCGGATAACGGAAATCCGTCGAGGAGTTCTTCGAGGAGTCCTTTTTTCTTCAGGGGCGCCGGGAACGGCGACGCGGCCGGTTCGCCCGCTCCGTGTGCGGGGGAACCGGCCGCTTCGCGACTGAAGTGCCGGGGGCGGCGGCCCGTCAGCGCGGGTCGGGCTCCGGGGCGCGGCCGTCGGCCGCGCCGGTCCCTGCCGTCGCGCCGGCCAGGTACTCCTCGTTGATCTCGCGCGGTCCGAACGGCCAGACCTTCTCGAAGCGGGACCACAGGAAGAAGGCGACGCAGCCGAGGGCGAGCCAGCCGAGCGACCACTCGATGGGGTGGCGGCCCGGGGAGTTCTTGTCCGCGTAGCCGTAGATGACCAGCCAGCCGACCAGGGCCACGACGCTGGGCAGCGGGTAGAGCCACATCTTGTACGGGCGGGGCAGCGTGGGCTGGCGCTTGCGCAGCACCGTCACGGCGGCGATCTGGGAGAACGCCTGCACGAGGATCATCACCGTGGTGAGCAGCTGGATCAGGGTGACCAGGTCGGTGTGGCGGCCGATGAGGAATCCGGCGGCGGCGACGACGCCCATGGTGGCCAGGCCGAAGGTCGGGAACTTGTGCTTGGCGTGCAGCTTGCCGTACGCCCGGAAGAACACCCGGTCGCGGGCGGCGTCGTAGGGGATGCGGGAGCCGCCGAGCAGGCCGGTGAAGACCGAGGCGAAGGCCGTGATGAGGATCAGGACGGTCACCACCTGGGCGGCGCCCTTGCCCCAGGTCTCCTGGAGGACGGCGGAGGCGACGGACGAGGAGGCGATGTCCGTGCTGTCGAGCATCCGGTGCCAGTCGATCACGCCGAGGGAGCCGATCTGCAGCAGCAGGTAGATCACCATGATGCCGCCGATGGAGTAGACGATCGAGCGGGGCAGGGTGCGGCCCGGGTCCTTGATCTCGGCGCCCATGTAGGCGGTGGTGTTGTAGCCGAGGTAGTCGTAGATGCCGATGGTGAGACCGGCCGCGAAGCCCATCCAGAAGCTGCCCTCGGTGAGGTCGAAGGCGCCCTTCGGGAAGGTGAAGGCGAGGTCCGGGTCGAAGTGGGTGACCGCCGCGACGATGACCAGGACCACCGCGGTGATCATCACGATCCACATGACCGTGGTGATCTTCGCGATGTGTTCGATCCCCCGCCACAGCAGCAGGATCACCAGGGCGATGACGCCGAGGCCGATCAGGTCGCCGGTGGTGCCGCCGAGGTCCGGGGCGAGGTAGCCGAGGTACTGCACGAAGCCGACGACGCCCGTGGACATGATCAGCGGGACGAACAGCATCGCCGTCCACACGAAGAGGAACGGCATGAGCCGGCCGGTGCGGTACTGGAACGCCTGGCGCAGATAGACGTACGAGCCGCCGGAGCCGGGCAGCGAGGCTCCCAGCTCCGCCCAGATCAGGCCGTCGGCGAGGGCGAGGATCGCGCCCGCGACGAAACCGATGGACGCCTGCGGGCCACCGAAGGCCGCCACCATGAGCGGAATGGTGACGAAGGGGCCGATGCCGCACATCTGGCTCATGTTGATGGCGGTGGCCTGGAAGAGGCCGATGCGGCGGGTGAAGCCACCGGACGGCGGAGGGGAACCGGACACGACATGCCCCCTGGGGCTTGCGACGGGGTAGGGAAAGGGATCTGGCGCGACCGGCGCCCGCCCCTCGGGCAGGGCGCTCTTCGGCGCCGGGTGCGATTAAGTTAGGGTCCTTTACTAGACCCGTCAAGGGTTCGTCAGGATCCGCCGGACGGATCACCGCGCGAGATGGGCCAGAATGACGGGATGACCGGCAACGACGAGGGCGGAGACCAGATCTGGAACCCGCAGCGACTGCGCAGCGGCAACGAGCGGCTGCTGCTCGACCTGCTGCGATCCGGCGGACCGACGTCCCGGGCACAGCTCGCCCGGACCACGGGTCTGTCCAAACCCACCGTCTCCAGCGCCCTCGCCTCCCTGGAGGGCGCGGGCCTGGTCCGGGAGGCCGGTCTGCACACTCCCGAGCGCGGCCGGTCGGCGGTGCTCTACGCGCCCGACCCGACCGCCGGCTACGCGCTCGGCATCGACATCGGCCGCTCCTGGCTGCGGGTCGCCCTGGCCGATCTGGACGGCGCGGTGGTGGCCCGCTCCGAGGTCCGGAACCAGGCCCGCACCTCGGGGCCGATGGCCGAGCTGGTGGTCAGCACCGCCCGTGAGCTGATGGAGTCGTCCGGGGTCGAGCCCGCCAAGGTCGCCCAGGCCGTGGTCGGCACCCCCGGTGTGTACGACGAGGGCCGCCACCGGGTGCGGCTCGCCCAGCACCTGCCCGGCTGGGGCCGCCCCGGCCTGTTCGACCGGATGCGCGACGGGCTCGGCGTGCCGCTCGCGGTGCACAACGACGCCAATCTGGCGGCGCTCGGCGAATACACCTCCGGGGTCGGCACCGGCAGCCGTCTCTTCGTCTACCTCATGATCGGCACCGGCCTCGGCATGGGCGTGGTCAGCGAGGGGCGCCTCTTCACCGGCGCCCACGGCGGGGCCGGTGAGATCGGCTTCCTGCCCTGGCCGCGCCAGGAGGGGCCGGGCACGGTCGAGGAACTGGTGTCCGGCGACGCCGTGGTGGCCACCGCGCGCGAGCACGGGATGACCGACACCCCGCTGACCGCGAAGGACGTCTTCGCCGCCGCCCGGACCGGGGAGCCCGCCGCCGTGCGCACGGTGGAGCTGGTCGGCGAGCGCCTCGCCCACACGGTGGCCGCCGTCTCGGCGGTGCTCGACCCCGATCTGGTCGCGCTGGGCGGCGGCGTCGGCCACAGCGCCGACCTGCTCCTCAGCACGGTCCGCGCCACCCTGCGCACCCTGACCCCGATCAGGCCCCGGATCACGGCGAGTTCGCTCGGCGAGGACGCGGTGCTGCACGGGGCCCTGGCGATCGCCCTGGACACGGCAAGGGACCTGGTCTTCGAGCGGCGGCCGCAGGGCTGAAGGGTCCGGCGGGGGCCCGGCGGTACGGCGGTGTCACCGCCCCCGAGCCATGGCCTGTGGATAACTCTGGGCGATTGTCGGCCGATCGTGATACTCACTTACGCATGGGCGGGATCGATCGCTGACCTGCCCGTTCGACACAGCAAGGGGTGGGGAGATGGCGTTGGTCCGCGCATGGGGGCGCACGCTCGGCAGATGGGCCGGGCGCGAGGACGCGGCGGTGGTGAAGGACTCGGGCGACCCCGAGGTGGCCCGGATCCGGGAGGCCGCCGAGGCGGGCGACTGGCCGACCGTGCGGGCGGTGCTCGAAGCACGCCCGGAGGCCGCGGACCGCACCGAGCTGCTGTGGGCCGTCGGCGACACCGCCGGGGTCGAGCAGTGGATGCCACGCGTCCTGGAGGCCGAGCCGGACACGGCGCTGCCCCGGGTCGTCGCCGGGATCCGCTACATCACCTTCGCCTGGGAGGCCAGGACCGGGGCCCTGGCCGAGCACGTCTCGCGCGACCAGTTCCGGGTCTTCCACGCCCGGCTGCGCGACGCCGAGCGCTGGCTGTACGAGGCGGCCGAGCGCGAGCCCGGCTGGGCCTCGCCCTGGTACGGGCTGCAGATCACCGGGCGCGGCCTGGAGGTCGGCCAGACGGTGGCCCGGCGCCGCTTCGAGGCGGTCGTCCGGCGCAGCCCCCAGCACCGCGGCGCGCACCAGCAGCAGTTGCAGCAGGTCTGCCAGAAGTGGGGCGGTTCGCACGAGGAGATGCACGCGTTCGCGCGGGACTCCGCGTTCGGCGCGCCGGGCGGCACCCTGCTCGGCGGGCTCGTCCCGGACGCCCACATCGAGCAGTGGCTGATGCTCGACCGCGGCGCCGACACCGCGTACATGCGCACGCCCGAGGTCCTGGAGTCGCTGCGCCGGGCCGCCGACCACTCCTACCGGCACCCGGGTTTCCGGCAGGAGACCGGCTGGCTCAACACGGTCAACAGCTTCGCGCTGGCCTTCTCGCTCGCCGCCGACCAGGGCGCCGCCCGCGAGTGCTTCGAACTGCTCGCGGGCCGGGTCACCAAGTCCCCGTGGCAGTACCTGAACGCGGACCGGCCGGCCGACGTCTACCGCAAGATGCGCTCCGCCGCCGGTCGCTGACCCCGGGCCGCCCGGTACGCGCGCGCGGAACGGACGCCCGCGACCGGCCGACGGCCCCTCCCCCGTCCCGAGACCTCCCGTCACCGAAAGACGTCGTCACGTGTTCTCTTCCTCCGGCTCCTCCGGTACCCCCGACTCCTCCCCCGCCGAGACCGCGCACACCTTCCAGGTCGATCTGCGCGGCCTCGTCGACCTGCTCTCCCACCACCTGTACTCCAGCCCGCGCGTCTACCTCCGCGAGCTGCTGCAGAACGCCGTCGACGCCATCACCGCCCGCCAGGCCCTGGACCCCGGCGCGCCCGGCACCATCACCGTGCGCACCGGTGACACCCTCACCGTCACGGACACCGGCGTCGGTCTGACCGAGGCCGACGTCCACCGCTTCCTCGCCACCATCGGCCGCAGCTCCAAGCGCACCGCCGACGGCGCCCTCGACGGCGCCGGACTCGACGCGGCGCGCGGCGAGTTCATCGGCCAGTTCGGCATCGGTCTGCTCGCCTGCTTCGTGGTGGCCGACGAGATCACCGTGGTCAGCCGGTCCGCGGCCGACCCGGCGGCGCCCGCCGTCGAGTGGCGCGGCCACTCCGACGGGCGCTACACGCTGCGCACGCTGCCCGCCGCCGAGGCGCCCGAGCCCGGCACCACCGTGCGGCTCACCCCGCGCCTGGACAACGCGGAGTGGACCACGCCCGACCGGGTGGTCGAGCTGGCCCGGCACTACGGCGGGCTGCTGCGGCACGCGGTGACGGTCGTGGGACCGCGCGGCGACCAGCACCGGATCAACGACACGCCGCCGTGGGAGCGCACCCACCGCTCCCCGCTGGCCCGCCGCGAGGCGCTGACCGCGTACTGCCGCGAGCTGTTCGACTTCACCCCGCTCGACGCCATCGACCTGGACCTGCCGGCCGCCGGACTGCGCGGTGTGGCGTACGTGCTGCCGACGCCGGTCAGCCCGGCGCAGCGGGCCGGGCACCGGGTGCACCTCAAGGGGATGCTGCTCACCGACCAGGCGCCGGAACTGCTGCCCGACTGGGCGTTCTTCGTGCGCTGCGTGGTCGACACCGGCACCCTGCGGCCGACCGCGTCGCGCGAGTCGCTGTACGAGGACGGCACGCTGTCCGCGGTACGGGACGCGCTCGGCGACCGGATCCGCGACTGGCTGACCGGGCTCGCCGCCAGCGACCCGTCGCTGCTCCACCGGTTCATCGACACCCATCACCTCGCGGTGAAGGCGCTCGCCCGCTACGACGACGAGCTGCTGCGGATCGTGCTGCCCTGGCTGCCGTTCGAGACCACCGACGGCAACGTGACCCTGGAGGAGTTCGCCCGCACCCACCCGACGCTGCTCGTCGCTCGCAGCGTCGAGGAGTTCCGGCAGGTCGCGCCGATCGCCGCGGCGGCCGGTCTCGGCGTGGTCAACGGCGGCTACACCTACGACCGCGACCTGGTGCTCCGGCTGCCAGAGATCCGCCCGGGCACCACCGTCACCGACCTGGACCCGGCGACCGTCACCGCGCACCTGGACGCCGTGGACCCGACCGCCGAGCTGCGCGCCGCCGCGTTCCTCGCGGTCGCCCGGGAGACCGTCGGCGTCCACGACTGCGACGTGGTGCTCCGCGACTTCCAGCCGGTCACCGCGCCCGCGCTGCTCCTGGACAACCGGGACGCCCGCCACGAGCGCACCCGGGCCGGGCTCGCCAGCGAGAGCGACGGGCTGTGGGCCGACATCCTCGGCTCGCTGCGCCACGAGACGCCCCGCGCCCAGCTGGTCCTCAACCATCTGAACCCGCTGGTCCGCCAGGCCCTGACGATCACCGAGCGGGGGCTCGCGGTGACTACCGCCGAGGCGCTGTACGGGCAGGCGCTGCTGCTCAGCCGCCGCCCGCTGCGGGCGAGCGAGAGCGCCCTGCTCAACCGCGCCTTCATCGGTCTGCTGACCCACGCCATGCACCACCCCGGTACGGACACCCCCGGCACCGAGCCCCGGAAGGAGAGCTGAGCATGCTGGACACCCCCGAGGCCGTGTTCGAGGCGCTGCGCGAGAACCACGACCGGCCGCACGGTCTGCACCGCACGGTGACCGGCGAGGAGCTGGTCGAGGCCGCCGAGGTCCTGGACCAGGCGGACGTGCTGGTCACCGCCCTCCTGGAGCTGATGACGGCATACGAGTTCACCGGTGAGCACCGCAAGTCTCCGGTGGTCTTCGCCCGGCTGCTCAAGTTGTGGGACGACAAGCCGGAGTCGTTCAGCGAGTGGGAGGCGCACCAGGTCTTCTGGCGCTTCAAGTGGGTCACCACCTCGCTGCTCCAGGTGCCGGAGGTGCCGCTGGCGTCGGTGCGCGGCTGGACCGAGCGGATGCGCGAGCGGTACGAGTCCGCGCGGCACGAGATGCAGCCGGTGGCGGCCATGCGCTTCCACGTGGCCGCGCACATCGGCGCGGGCGCCGACGACGCCTTCGACCTGTGGGTGACCCGGCCGCGCACCGAGCTCAGCGACTGCGAGGCGTGCGAGACCCGGAGCATGGCCGCCCATCTGGTGACCTCGGGCGACGACACGGCGGCCCTCGACCGGTGGCAGCCGGTCCTCGACGGGGCACAGAGCTGCTCCGAGGAGCCGCAGATGAGCCAGGCCCGCGCGCTGCTCCCGCTGCTGCGCACCGGGCGGCTCGACGAGGCCCGCTCGCACCACCTGACCGGCTACCGCAAGGTCCGCGGCAACACCGGGATGCAGCACGAGGTGGGTCTCCACCTGGAGTTCTGCGCCCTGTCCCGCAACGAGGGCCGGGGGCTGGAGATCCTCGCCGAGAACCGCGCGCTGTTCGACGCGGACGGCGCCCCGCTGGACCGGCTCGGCTTCCTCACCGGGGTCGAGGTGCTGGTCGCCCGGCTGGTGGCGGAGGGCCACGGGGACACCGCGGTCGCGGGCCCGCCCGGCCGGAACTGGACGGCGGACACGCTGCTCGCCCACGCGCGGGCCGAGGCCGGGCGGCTGGCCGCCGCGTTCGACGCCCGCAACGGCACGACGGCCGTCGGCGACCGCCGCCGGGCCCGACTGGAGCGCGCCCCGCTGCTCGACACGGCGCTGCCGCTGGGGCTGCGCGCGACGTTCGCGCGGAGCGCGGCGCCCGCCACCGCCGCCACCACCGCCGCCGCTCCGGCGGCCGGGGTGGCCGAGGCGGCCGACCGTCCCGTCGTGACGGTCCCCGAGGACTTCACCGCCCTGGTGCGCGAGGCGCGCCGCCGGTCGAGCGAGGGGCGGCCGGTGGAGAGCCGGCTGTGGACGCTGGTCGAGGAGCGCCACGCCACCGAGCCGTACGACGAGGCGCTCGGTCCCCGTGAGCTGTTCGACGCGGAGCTGGCGCTGCACCGGGCCGCGGAGTTCGGGAACGCCGAGCGGCGCGCGGAGTTCGTCGCCGAGGTGGACCGGGCGGCGGAGCTGTACACGGCGGTGGGGATGGAGTGGCACGCGCTCTCGGCACGGACGCGGGGTCTCGCCTTCGGCCCGTGGCTCGGGGACTCCGACGAGGACACGGCCACGGCCACGGCGGACGACGGCGCGGACGACGGCGCCGGCACCGAGGTGCGGGCGATGACCGTCGCGGAGGCCAGGGCCGCGCTCGACGCGGTGCTCGACGAGGCGGCGGTGCTGCGCGAGAAGGCGCCGTTCACCGACACGGCGCCGAGCGCGGGCGAGACGGCCTCGGCCGTCGACGGGCACGGGGTCGGCGCGGCCCGGGCCCAGGAATACGTGAAGGTGCTCAACTCGGTGGCCTACGCGGCCTACCGGGAACTCCTCACGGAGCTGCCGGAGGCGGCCGAGGAGACCGTGGCGCGGTTCGACCGGGCGGTGTCCGCGCTGCGCGCGGAGGCGGGCGCCCTCGCGATGCCGCACCAGGTGGCGTCCGCCCGGCAGTTCGTGGCCGATGTGGCGGGCCGCCGGGGCGATCTCGCCATGGCCGAGGCCGAGCTGTGGGCGTCCCTCGCCGACGTGGCGGCGGCCGGGCGGCCGTGGCGCGGTTCCCGGGCCCGCTGTCTCCTCGCGCAGTTCCTGATCGGCGCGGACCGGCCGGATGAGGCGCTGGAGCTGCTGCACCAGGCGATCGCGGACGCGGTGCGGTACGACGACCGTGACTTCCCGATGGCGCCGACGTACGCGCTGCTCGGGCACGCCGCGAGCCACGCGGGCGACGCGGCCGGTGCGGTGCGCCACCTGTCGGAGGCGGCGGCCCGGTTCGACCAGGCGGGCGAGGCGGCCGAGGCCGCTTCGGTCCGGCTCCAGCTCACCGATGTGCTGAGCGAGTCGGGCCGGCCCGAGGACGCGGTCGCGGTCCTGGAGTCGGTGCTCGGGGACGGTTCGGCGGACCTGCTCGACGACCGGGTCCTCGCACAGGCGCGGCTCTCGCTGGGCCGCGGGCTGCGGGACCTGGGCGAGTTCCTGCCCGCGGCGGAGGAGTTCCTGCGCCTGGCCGACCTGGTGTCGGGCTGGCCGGTGGAGGACCGGGCGGTGCTCACCCTGGTCGCCACCGACGCGGCGATCACGCTGGCCCTGGCCGACCGCTGGGACGCGGCGGGCACCGCGTACGACCGCGCGCTCGCCGCACACGCGGAGGCGCCGAACACCCCGCGGACCGTCCATATGGCGCGGGAGTTCGCCCGGCTCGTCATGGTGGAGCGCGGCGCCGAGGGCGTGGCGGAGGCGCTCGCCCATCTGGACCGGGGCGACGAGCTGCTCGCCGCCGCGTCGGCGGACGACGAGGCCTTCGCGCTCTGGTACGAGGTGGGGTCGGTCGAGTACCGGCGCGGCCGGGTGCTCGCGGAGGCGGAGCGCTTCCCGGAGGCGCTGACCGCGATGGAGGCGGCGATCGCCACCCATGGGCGGGGCGGCGCAGACGGCGAGCTGCCCCGGGCCGAGGCGGTGCGGATGGCCGCGCTCATCGAGGCGAACGGGCTTGAGCTGCGGGACGCGGCGATCGCCCGGCTGGTCCCGGAGGCGGCCCGCTGCCGCGCCGCGGGCCACGAGGAGGCGGCGGCCATCCTGGACCAGCTCAGGGCGGACCTTCAGGAGGCGTGACGCTCCGCCCGGTTCCCCGTACGCGGGGAGCCGGGCGGACGCGGGCCGCCGCCCCGAGGGCTCGGGCGGTCAGCGGACCCAGGTCGTGGTCAGGCCCTGGACGCCCGAGCCGTCGAGGTCGGTGAGCTTGGTGCCGACGAAGCCGCGCGCCCAGTCGGAGGTCTGCACCCGGAAGACCGGCTTCTCGGCGGTGAGCGCCTCGATGATCGGGGTGGCGGCGTCGGTGGCGGTCTGGGCGGCGCTGAAGGAGGTCGTGGTGCGGTCGACGTACGCCTGCATCGCGGGGCGGTACGGGCCGGCGGCCGCGAGCAGGGCCGGGATGTCGGGCGCGGCGCTGGCGACGAACTCGGAGGCGACGGCGCCCGGCTCGACGACGGTGACGGTCACGCCGACGGTCGCGGCGACCGGGGCCAGCGACTCCATGAAGCCCTCCACGGCGAACTTGGCGGCGCAGTACGCCTCGTTGAAGGGCTGGCCGACGACACCGCCGACCGAGGTGACGGTGATCAGGCGGCCCTGGGCGGCGCGCAGGTGCGGCAGGGCGGCGTGGGTGACCTCGACGACGCCGAAGAAGTTCACCTCCATCGCGGAGCGGACGGCGTCGACGCCGTCGTTCTCGATGGTGCCGACCTGCCCGGCGCCCGCGTTGTTGACGACCGCGTCGAGGGCGCCGTAGGCGGCGACGACCTCGGCGACGCACTCCTTCACGGAGGCGGCGTCGGTGACGTCGAGGCGCTTGACGACGACCCGGTCGGCGACCCCGGCCTCGGTGGCGGCTGCGAGCAGGCGGTCGGCCTTGCCGGTGTCGCGCATGGTGGCCACGGCCCGGAACCCGGCCTGGGCGGCGGCGACCGCGGTGGCCAGGCCGATGCCGGTCGAGGTGCCGGTGATGAGGACGGTCTTCAAGGTGTCGGCCTGGGTGCTCATGAGGGCGCTCTCCACTGTCGTTCGTTCGTGCGACCGGTCGGTCACCTGGTCGCTCGGTCGATGCGTTCGCCACGCTAGGTGTTGGAGTGCACGCGAAGGCAAATGACACGTCCGGGCGTGGTGCGCCGGGCATGGCCCGTTCGTGCGGTTCGTGAAGGTCCTGTGCGGTCGTGAACCGCGATCATGTCCACGGCGTTCTGGCCTGTGACGGCTGTTCGTTCCGCCCTGCCCTGAAGGACGTCATGCGCATTCCCGCCCGTATCCCCCTCGTCGCCGCCTCCGTCGCCCTGGCGGGCCTGGCCCTCTCCGGCTGCGGCGGCTCCGACAAGGCCGCCGACGCCGGACCGGCCGACGGCACCTCCACGTCGGCCGCCGCCCCGGCCACGGCGACCGCCACCGCGAGCGCGAGCGCCCAGCCGAGCGGGTCGGCCTCCGCCTCGGCCTCGTCCGGCGGCGCCTCGGCGTCCGGCGGCTCGACCGGCGGCAGCGGCGACTCCTACGACACCGTCGCCTGCACCACCAAGAACACCTCGGTCACCTTCACCGCCTCGGCGCACCACGCCAGCGAGCACCAGCCGGCCTCGGCGGTCGTCAAGGTCACCAACGTCTCCAAGAAGACCTGCACCATCGTCGGCGCCAGCACCCTGACCGCCAAGGACGACCAGGGCAAGGCGGATCCGGTCATGGTCGACAACGCGGAGAACGGCACCGACGCCGTCGACATCAAGCCCGGCGCCTCGGTCACCGCCCGGGTCGCCTACACCGACCTCAACTTCGAGGGCTCCGCTTCGGCTCGCGAGGTCTGCCCCGTCCAGGCGTCCACGATCGAGTTCGCCCTCCCGAAGGACGGCAACGCCACCGTCAAGGTCACCAAGGCCGACGGCTCCGCCGGTGTCTTCAACGTCTGCCGCACCGGTGCGGACGAGGTCGCCCTCTACGGCTTCGAGAGCTGATCCGGCCTGATCCGAAAAACACGGCCTAGCGGGCGGCCGCCCGGGCGTGGACGCCCGGGTGGTACTTCGGGATCCGCAGCGTGATCTTGGTGCCCGCGCCGAGCGCCGTCTCGATCACCAGGCCCGCCTCCGCGCCGTAGACCTGGCGCAGCCGTTCGTCGACGTTGCGCAGACCGATGCCGGTGCCGGGGCCCGCCTCGCCGTGCAGGATCCGGCGCAGCCGGTCGGGCTCCATGCCGACGCCGTTGTCCTCGATGCTGACCCTGGCGTTCGCGCCCTCGTCGACGGCGGCGATGGTGACCAGACTGCGGTCGGCGGAGTCCTCGAGGCCGTGCTTCACGGCGTTCTCCACCAGGGGCTGGAGGCAGAGGAACGGGACGGCCACCGGCAGGACCTCGGGGGCGATCTGGAGGGTGACCTGGAGCCGGTCGCCGAAGCGGGCCCGGACCAGCTCCAAGTACTGCTCGATGGAGTTCAGTTCCTCGGCGAGGGTGGTGAAGTCACCGTGCCGCCGGAACGAGTAGCGGGTGAAGTCGGCGAATTCGAGGAGGAGTTCACGGGCCCTTTCGGGGTCGGTGCGGACGAACGAGGCGATCGCGGCGAGCGAGTTGTAGATGAAGTGCGGCGAGATCTGCGCGCGCAGCGCCCGTATCTCCGCCTCGATGAGACTGCTGCGCGCCCGGTCGAGCTCGGCCAGTTCGAGCTGGACCGACACCCAGCGGGCCACTTCCTCGGTGGCCCTGACCACCGCCGCCGAGTCGTGGCTGCCGAAGGCGGCGAGCGCCCCGGTGTTGCGGCCGCCCGCGGTGAGCGGGGCGACGACCCCGAACCGTACGCCGCAGTCGCCCTGTTCGCAGTCCACGCTGAAGGTACGGGTCCGCCCGGTCTGCACCGCCTTGGTGGCGTGGGTGGCGAGCTGCTCCGCGTGGTGGTCGCCCGCGCCCTCCCAGGCGAGGACGCCGTCAGGACCGGTGAGCGCCAGGGACCGGGTGCCGAGCAGCGGACGCAGCCGCCGGACCGCCTTGCGGGCGGTGTCGGCGTTGAGCCCGGCGCGCAGCGGGGGCGCGGCGAGCGACGCGGTGTGCAGGGTGTGGAATGTGGCGCCCTCCACGGTGTCCGGCACCTCCGGCCGCTCGCCCCGGCCCGCGCCCGCCTCGGCCCGCCGCGCCCGCCCGGCGCCCCGGACGCGCGCCCGGCCCCTGACGTATCCGGCGCCCGGCACGAACCAGGCGCCGCGCACATAGGCGGCCCCGGCGGCGAAGCCGACCGCCCCGGCGACGGCGCAGCACATCAGGAGCGGCAACAGGACGGTCATCGGCGCGGCTTCCAGGGTCGGGGGGCCGCCGTCGCGGTCCTCGTCGTACGGGCCACCGGTCAGCTTCCTTCCGCGGCGGCCCGGCGGTAGTCGTCCTCGTTGCGTTCGGCGCGCCGCACGTACCAGCGGGCGAGCACCAGGAACAGCGGGTAGACGGCGCCGCCGAGCACCGCCCAGACGACGACCGGGGCGACCGTCCCGTGCCCGCCGCCGGGCAGCAGCCGGAACACCAGCGGCAGCGTGCCGACGAACAGCACGAGCGCGCCGCCGGTGAGCAGCGCGGCCCGCAGCTGGGCGCGGATCAGGGTGCGCACGTGGGCGCGGGCGGCGGGCGGCAGGTCGTCGGACGGCTCGGCCTGCGGCCGGTACGGCACGGGGGCCGGGCCGCTGTCCGGGCGCCGGGTGACCACCTCACGCCGGGGAACCGGCTCCGTCGCCATCCGCTCGCCCCCCTCGCACACACCCGCACACGCCCGCGCGCTCCGGCTCGTACCGGCGCGTCCACGTCCGGACCCCCGGGCCGGATGCCAGGCCCCGGACCCCGGACTGAGGGTGGAGTGTACGCAGCGGGCCCGGCCCCGGCCAGGGTCCCGACGGCATTCCGGACGGCATTCCGGCCGGGCCGGGCGCCCGGGCGGACGCCCCGGGTCCACCCGGCTCACCAGCGGACGGGCAGCTCCAGGGGTCCGTGGATCAGCGCGCGTTCCCGGTAGCGCAGGTCCTCGAAGGGGACGGCGAGCCGCAGGCCGGGCAGCCGCCGGAACAGCGAGCCGATCATGATCTCCAGTTCGAGCTGGGCCAGCGGGCGCCCCAGGCACTGGTGCGGGCCCGCGCCGAAGGCCAGATGGCCGCGGGCGTCGGCCGTCACGTCGAGGGTCGCGCCCGCCGGGAACACCTCGGGGTCCCGGTTGGCGACCGGCAGCATGCACAGGACGCCCTCCCCCGCCCGGATCGGCTGCCCGCCGACGGTCGCGTCCTCGACGGCGACCCGGGGCAGTCCCGGGTCGCCGACCACGGTGACGTACCGCAGCAGTTCGCCGACCGCGCCGGGCAGCAGCTCGGGCCGCTCCTGGAGCAGGGCCAGCTGGTCGGGGTGGCGGAGCAGCGCGAGCACGGCGAGGGCGGCCATGTTGGCGCTGGTCTCGTGCCCGCCGACCAGCAGCACCCGGGCCATGGCGGCGGCCTTCGCGGGCTCCAGCCACTCCTTGTTCACCAGGTCGCTGACGATGCTGTCGTCCGGTTCGCGCAGCTTGTCCTGGGCCAGGCGCTCCAGGTACTCCACGAGTTCGCGCCAGCCCTCGGCGGTCTGCTCGGGGGTGGCGGTGTGGTCGACGAGGGCGCGGCTGCGCTCCTGGAAGAAGGCGTGCTGCGCGTACGGCACCCCCAGGAGGTGACATATGACGAGCGAGGGCACCGGCAGCGCGAAGTCCCGCACCAGGTCGGCGTCGGGGCCCGCCGCGACCAGCTCGTCGAGCACCCGGTCGGTGATCTCCTGGATCCGGGGCCGCAGCTCCTCGGTCCTGCGGGCGGTGAAGTGCCGGGTGACCATCCGGCGCTGGGCGGCGTGCTCCTCGCCGTCCATCCGGACGAACGGCGGCTCGCCCTGGAGCACGAACGCGCGGGCGGCGAACGGGAACGGGAATCCGGCCCGGCGGGCGTCGGCGCCGAAGCGGCGGTCGGTGAGGACGGTACGGACGTCGGCGTGCCGGGTCACCATCCAGGGCCGGGAGCCGTCCCGCAGCGGGACCCGGCTGACCGGCTCCTCCTCGCGGGCGCGCTCGTAGGCGGGCGCAGGGGCGAACGGGCAGGCGCCGCGCGGCTCGGGGAAGTAGCGGGGCTCGGCGGGTGCGGTGGGCTCAGTGGGCGTGGTGGGCGTGGTGGGCGTGGTGGGTTCGGTGGAATCAGTGGAGTCAGTGGAGTCGGTGGAGTCGGTGGAGTCGGTGGGACCGATGCGATGGGCGGGATCGCTGTGATCAGAGTGGTCAAAGTGATCAGAGTGACTGATGTGATCGGGGGACTGGGGCATCCGGAGCGGTTCTCCTCACGGGTCTGTCGGCCGGAGATGCAGGGGAGAACGCGGGTCCTGGCCACGCCGGTTCACCGGACGGAGCGGAGCGCGCGACTCCGTCAGGTACCGGGACCGACCGCCCCAGGACAGATGATCTTGCGCCGGAAGACATCCACCATGACCCCGACGCACGTATGCTGTGCCGCCAGGATCGTGGATGTGGGGGTTGACCTGGTGGAACGAGAGCAGGTCGGCATACGGTTGCTCGGCCCGGTCGAGCTCTGGCCGGGCACGGACGCGCCCGCTCCGCTCAGCGGCGCCAAGCGCCGCGCGGTGCTCGGGCTGCTCGCGTACGACCTGGGGCGCTGCGTCCCGGTCGAACGCTTCTACGCGCTGCTGTGGGGCGACGAACCGCCCGCCCAGGCCAAGGCCGCCCTCCAGGGCCATGTCGCCGCGCTCCGCAAACTGCTCGTGGACTCCCCGTTCGACCTGCTCACCCGGCAGCCCGGCTATCAGCTCATCGGCGACCCGCGCACGGTCGACGCCCTCTGGTTCCGCCGGCTCGCGGACCGGGCCAGGACCCTGCCCGACGACCGGTCGGCGGCCGCCAGCTGTCAGGAGGCCCTCGGGCTGTGGCGCGGGGCCGCGCTCGCCGATCTGCCGGACACCGAGCTGCGCGCCTCGCTCGCGACCGAGCTCAACGAGGTCCGGGTCGGGGTGCTCACCGAGTGGGCGGAGCGGGAGCTCCGGCTCGGCTCGGGCGCCAGTGCCATCCCGGCCCTCGAACAGTGCGTCCGCGCCGACGGTCTGCGGGAGCCGGCCGTGGTCGCCCTGATCCGCTGTCTGCACCAGGCCGGCCGCGCGTCGGACGCGGTCGCCGCGTACCACGAGGCCAGGGGCCGGCTCGACGAGGAACTGGGCATCGTGCCCGGCGCCGCGCTGCAACAGGCATTCTCCGACGTGCTCTCCGGGCAGCCGGTCGCCGCCCCGACGCCGCAGGCGACCATCGGGCTCGCGCTGTCCGCGCTCGTCGAGCGCGAGGGGCGGGAGGCCCGGCAGGGGCAGGAGCCGGATGAGCCGGACGCGTACGGTTCGCCAGGACCGGTCCGTACGACGGCCGGGCCCGGCCCGGTGACGGAAGCGGCGCCGGACGAGGGCACGGCCGGAGCCGTTCCGGCCGCGGACACCGACGGAGACGGCGACGGCGACGGCGACGGCGACACCGTCGACGGCTCCCCCGGCCACGACGCACCCGCGGGCCCCGACGGTACGGAGGCCCAGCACGCCCCGGAGACCGCGCGAGCGGACACCGGTACGGGTACCGGTGTCCGTACCGGTACCGGGGACGGCGATCCGCACACCCGGCTGCCGCGCCGCCCGCCCGGTTTCGTCGGCCGGGGTGCCGAGACCCGCTGGCTCGACCGCGCCTGCGGCCCCGACGGGATCGGCAGCCGCTGCGCGATCGTGGCCGGGGCGGCCGGCTCCGGCAAGAGCTCGCTGGTCGTGCAGTGGGCCAGGGACACCGCGGCCCGGTTCGCCGACGGCTGTCTCTTCGCCGACCTGCGCGGTTTCGACCCGGCGGGCGCCACCGACCCGGCCGACGCGCTCGGCCAGCTGCTCTACGGCCTCGGCGTGCACGGCGCCGCGCTGCCCGAGGAGTTCGAGGACCGGGCGGCGCTCTACCGGGAGCACACCCGGGACCGCAGGCTGCTCGTCGTGCTCGACAACGCGGCCTCCTCCCGGCACGTGGCCGACCTGCTCCCGGCGGGTGCCGACTGCTCCGTGGTGATCACCAGCCGGAACTCCCTGGAGGACCTGATCGTCACCGAGGGCGCCACCCTCCTCCACCTCGACGCGCTGCCGCACCCGGACGCGCTGCGGATGCTGGAGCAGCTGCTCACCGAGCAGCGGGTGCGCCAGGAACCCGACGCCGCCCGGCGCCTGGTCGGGCTGTGCGACCGGCTGCCGCTGGCGCTGCGGATCGTGGCGTCCCGGCTCGCGGCCAGGCCCGGCTGGAGCCTGGCCGATCTGGTCGAGGAGCTGGAGGACGAGCAGACCCGGCTGATCACCCTGGACACCCAGGGCACCACCGGGGTGCGCACCGCGCTCTCGGTCACCTACCGCAATCTGACCGGCGACGCGGCCCGGCTGCTGGCGCTGCTCGCCGTGCACCCGGGCGCCGAGGTCGCGGCCACCTCGGCGGCGGCGCTGCTCGGCTCCGACATCGGGCGCGCCCGGGACGCGCTCGGCTCGCTCGCCGCGTACCACCTCCTGAACGAGAGTGCCCCCGGCCGGTACGGGCGGCACGACCTGGTCCGGCTCTACGGCGCCGAACTCCTGGAGAGCGAGCCGCCGGAGACCGGGCCGACCGCCTTCGCGCGGCTGCTCGACTACTACTTGGCCGCGGTCGGCCGGGTGTCGGCGATCGTGCAGCCCGGCCCCGAGATCCACGAACCCCTGGCCCACCCGCCGCGCGCCCTGCCCCGTACCCCCGACGTGCGGACGGCGCTCGCCTGGTTCGAGGTCGAGGAGCCGGTGATCCGGGCCCTGGTGGAACAGGCCGCCGACCGCGGCGAGCACGAGCGGGCCTGGCGGCTCGCCCATGTCGCCAGCCGCGGCTATCTGTCCACCGGGCGGCTCAGTCACCGCCTCAACTGCATGCGGGCGGGTCTGCGCGCGGCCAGGACCAGCGGCACCACCCGGGCCGTGGCCACCCTGGAGGCGTGCACGGCGGACGCCCTGTCCGACTGCGGGCGGCACGCGGAGGGCCTGGCGCTGGCCCGTCGGGCGGTCGAACGCACCACGCCCGCCGACGGCAACGCGCACATCCACGCCCTCATCGCCCAGTGCATGGCGCTGTTCCACGGCGGCGACCGGGCGGCCGCGTCCGCGGTCTCCGACCAGGCCCTCGGCCTGGTCAGGACGACCGGACTGACCGAGTACGCGGCCCGCGTCTACAACAACGCGATCGGCTTCAAGGGCATGGCGGGCGAGCACGAGGAGAGCCTGCTGCTGGCCCGCGAGGCCCGGGACATCCTGCGGGAGCACCCGCACTCCTCGTACTACCTGATGGCGATGTTCAACGAGGGCGTCACGCTGATGGCGCTCGGCCGGCTGACCGAGGCGGAGGCGGCGATCCGGGACGTGGAGGAGCAGTGCAGGGCCGCCGGGTCGCCGCAGATGCTCGCCGAGTTCACCTGGGTCTACGCCAACACCCTCAAGGAGCGGGGCCATCCGGAGGCGGCGCTGCGACGGCTGCGCGAGGCGCTCGCGATGTTCGCCGACCTCGGCGACACCATCAAGGTCGAGCGGATGACCGGGCTGCTCGCCGAGTGGGAGCGGGCGGCGGGCGCGGCGGAGGGGCGCGCGGTACGGACGGAGGCCGACGGGCCCGACGTCCGGATCGCGAGCGAGGAGCGGGCGGTACGGACCGAGAGCGACGGTCAGGCCCTGCGCCCGGCCGGGACCGAAGCCGAAGCCGAGGCCGGAGCCGCAGCCGGAGCCGCACCCGAAGCCACGGCCATGACCGGGACCGCATCCGCGACCACGACCGAGGCAGGGACCACGTCCGGGGCCACGGCCGACGCCGGGGCGTAGGGCCGCGGCCGGGGCGTAGGGCGGCGCCGGGGGCCGGACACGGCCGGGTCCCGGGCCTGGTCCGGAGCCGGTGTCCGGGTGACGGAATCGGGGGTTTCGCTTGATCGGAATCCGCGTAAGCTGTGGCCCTCCTGAGGGACGCACCGCCGCACGGCGGTGATGCGGGGAAGGGGTCGGCCGATGGTGGTGGACGCGAGCGGTGTCCGGCTGCTCGGGCCGGTCGAACTGCGCACCGCCGACGGCACGACCGCACCGCTGTCCGGCGCCAAGCGCCGCGCCGTGCTCGCGCTGCTCGCCCATGAACTGGGCCGTCCTGTACCGGTCGAGCGGTTCTACGCGCTGCTGTGGGACGACGAACCGCCCGCTCAGGCGAAGGCCGCCCTCCAGGGGCATGTGGCCGCCCTGCGGAAGGTCCTGGCCGGCACCCCGTTCGAGCTGCTCACCCGCTCCCCCGGCTACCAACTCCTCGGCGATGCCGACCGGGTGGACGCGCTGCGGCTCGACCGGCTCGCCGCCCGGGCCCGGGCCCTCGCCGACGACCGGGACGCCTCGGCGCTGCTCCAGGAGGCGCTGAACCTCTGGCACGGCGCGCCGTTCGCCGATCTGCCCGCCACCGCGCTGCGCGCCGAACTCGCCCACGCGCTCGACGAGACCCGGGCACAGGTGCTCGCCGCCTGGGCCGAACGGCAGTTGCGGCTCGGCACCGGGGCCCGGGCCGTCCCCGCCCTGGAGCAGACGGTACGGGCCGAGGGCCTGCGCGAGACCGCGGTCGCCCTCCTCATGCGCTGCCTCCAGCAGGCGGGCCGGACCGCCGACGCGCTCACCACGTACCACGACGCGCGGCTGCGGCTCGACGAGGAGCTGGGGGTGCTGCCGGGTCCCGAGCTGCGGCAGGCGTTCGCGGCGGTGCTCGCGGCCGAGCCCCCAGGGCCCTCTGGGCCCTCTGGGCCCTCTGGGCCCTCTGGGCCCTCTGGGCCCTCTGGGCCCTCTGGGCCCTCTGCGCTCACCCGGCCTCGGACGGACCCGGCACCCGGCCCGTCCGAGGCCGCCTCCTCCAGCGCCCCCGCCTCCCTCGCCGAGCGCACGGTGCTCGCCACCGGCGCGGGCACCGGAACCCCGTTGCCCCGCCCGCCGGTCGGGTTCGTCGGCAGGACCGGGGAGGCCGGGCGGCTCGACGTGGAGTGCGGGCGGGACCGGACCGGCGGCGGGCTCGCCGTGGTGGTCGGCGCCGCCGGGTCCGGGAAGAGCGCGCTGGTGGTCCACTGGGCGCACACCGCCGCCGAGGGCTTCGCCGACGGGTGCCTCTTCGCCGACCTGCGCGGCTTCGACCCGGCGGGCCCCGCCGACCCCGGCGAGGTGCTCGGCCGTTTCCTGCGGGCCCTGGGCCTGCCGGACGCCCGCGTGCCGGAGGACCGCACCGAACGCGCCGGGCTGTACCGCGAACTCACCGCGGGCAGAAGCCTCCTGGTGATCCTCGACAACGCCTCCGACGCGCAGGACGTGACGGCGCTGCTGCCCGCCGGGCCCGGCTGCGCGGCGGTCGTCACCAGCCGCAACACCCTGGAGGACCTGCTCGTCACCGAGGGCGCCGCGCTCGTCAGCCTGGAGCCGCTGCCCGTGGACGACGCCCAGGTGATGCTGGAACGGCTGCTCACCGCCGACCGGGTACGGGCCGAGCCCGCGGCCGCCGACCGGCTGGTCGCGCTGTGCGACCGGCTGCCGCTGGCGCTGCGGATCGCCGCCGCCCGGCTCACCGCGCGGCCCGGCTGGAGCCTGGCGGACCTGGTCGAGGAACTGGACGACGAGCGGACCCGGCTGGTGGTGCTCGACACCCACAGCTCGCTCGGCGTCCGCAGCGCGCTGACCATGACGTACCGTCATCTGCCGCCGGACGCCGCCCGGTTGCTGCCGCTGCTCGCGCTGCACCCGGGCGCCGAGGTCGACGTGCCGGGCGCGGCGGCGCTGCTCGGCTCGGACGCGCCGGGGGCCCGCCGGGCGCTCGGCTCGCTCGCCGCGTACCACCTGCTCACCGACAACGCGCCGGGCCGGTACGGGCGGCACGACCTGGTCCGGCTGTTCGGCGCGGAACTGCTCGCCGCCGAACCGCCCGAGGTGGCGGCCCGCGCCTTCGCGCGGCTGCTCGACTACCACCTGGCGGCGGTCGGCCGGGCCGCCGGGCATGTGCAGCCGGGCCCCGAGGCGTACCGGCCGCTGGAGTTCGCGGCCCGGGCGCTGCCCCGGCTGCCCGACGTGCCGGCCGCCCGCGCCTGGTTCCGCCGCGAGGAGCCGGTGGTCCGGGCCCTGGTGACCCGGGCCGGTGAGCGCGGCGAGGACGAGCGGTCCTGGCGGCTCGCGGCGGCGGTGCACTGGCTGTACTTCGGCGCGGAGCCGTTCGGCGACCTGGCCCACTGTCTGCGGGCGGGGCTGCGCGCCGCGCTGCGCACCGGGGGCACGGCGGGCGTGGTCACCCTGGAGGCGGCGCTCTCGACCGCGCTCAGCAAGCTCGGCCGCCCCGACGAGGCCCGGGAGATGGCGGCGCGCGCGGTCGCCCGGACCACGCCCGGGGACGGCAACCTGCACATCCAGGCGCTGGTCGCGCAGGCCACGGCGGTCGCCGACGGGGGTGACCTGCCGGGCGCCGACGCGCTGTCCGAGCGGGTCCTGGACCTGATCAGGGGCAGCGGCCTGACCGAGTCGGCGGCCCGCGCGTACGCCAACGCCTCGGCTTTCAAGGGGCTTTCGGGCGATCTGGCGACGGCCCTGGACTACGCGCGGGAGGCCCGTCGGTTCCTCGCGGCCCATCCGACGGCGACGTACCAGTTCAACGCCCGCTACAACGAGGCCGAGGCCCTGCACCGGCTCGGCCACCACGCCGAGGCGCAGGAGGTGCTGCTCGACTCGCTGGCGCTCGCCCGGACGACCGGCGCGCTGGCGGTGGAGGCCCTGTTCGAGTTCCAGTACGCCAACTTCCTGCGGGCGGCGGAGCGTTCCGGCGAGGCCCTGGAGCATCTGGACACGGCCTTCGCGCTGTACACCCGGCTCGGCGACACCGTGCAGGCGGACCGCCTCGCGGGGGTGCGGGCGCGCTGGCTGGAGCCTGACCCGGACTAGGCCGTACCGGAGGGCTGACGCCCGCGGTGTCATCCGGCCCGGCTGAGGCCGCGGTCGGCGAGCACCGGGCGGAGCGCGCGGGCCGCGTGGTGGGCGCGGGACTTCACGGTGCCGACGGGCACGCCGAGGACCTGGGCGGCGTCGGCGAACGAGCGGCCGCGCAGGTGCACCTCCACCAGGACCTGCCGGTGGTGCGGGCGCAGCCGGGCGAGGGCGCCCTCGACGTCGTGCGCGAGCAGCACCGCGTCGTACGGGTCGGCGGCGACGGCCGGTGCCTGCTCCTCATGGGTCTCGCCCGGCACCTCCTGGACCCGGCACGCCTGCGCCCGGTACTGGTCGATGACGATGCGGCGGGCGACGGTGAACAGCCGGGGGCGGCCCTGGGCGACGGAGCGGATCGCCTCCGGGTGGGTCCAGGCCCGGACGAAGGTCTCCTGCATGACGTCCTCGGCGCGGCCCCGGTCCCCGTGGGTCAGCTTCAGGAGCGCGCCCAGGAGGGCGGGGGCGTGCGCCCGGTACAGCTCGGCGAACACGTCGGGGGCGAGCCGGGCGCCGCGCGCGGGCGTCGCGGTCCGGCCCGCCGTACCGCCGTCGGCCGTACCGCCGTCGGCCGTACCGCTGTCCGCCGTACCGGGGTCCGACGTGCCGGGGTCAGGAGAGGTCTTCACCCCACACACTCTGCGCGAGCCCGCCAACGCGCGGCCAACGCGGCGCCAACGGCGGACCGCGGTGTCACCGTGGCGGTGCGCGCGGGGCGCGCGGGGCGCGCGGCGCCCGGCGCACGCGGTGAACTCCGGCGGGTGTCCGGCCCGTTCGGTCCGGGTGAACGCGACCCACGCGACCACGCGACGACGCATCCGCTTCACCGAGAGGACACCGGCATGACCTCCAGCACCACGGGACCCGCCACCGCGACCACCGAGGAGCCCTTCGTCCTCGACCCGTTCGCCGTCGACCGGCACGACGAGCACCGCAGGCTGCTCGCGGCCGGTCCGCTGGTGCGGGTGGAGATGCCCGGCGGGGTGCGGGCGTGGTCGGTGACCCGGCAGGAGGTGGCGAAGGAGCTGCTCACCGACCAGCGGTTCGTGAAGGACATCAACCACTGGGGCGCCTGGCGGCGCGGCGAGGTGCCGGCGGGCTGGCCGCTGATCGGGGCGGTGACCTCGCCGCGCAGCGTGGTCACGGTCGACGGGGCCGATCACCGGCGGCTGCGCTCGTACACGGCGGCGGCGTTCACCGTGCGGCGGGTGGAGGCGCTGCGTCCCCGGATCACCGAGATCACCGAGGGGCTGCTCGGGCGGCTGGTGGCGGAGCACACGGCGGACGAGGTCGTGGACCTGAAGGACACCTTCGCGTTCCCGCTGCCGATGAGCGTGATCGGCTCGCTGTTCGGGCTGACCCAGGTGCACGCCGACCGGCTGCGCGGGCTGTACGACTCGCTGTTCAGCAGCATCACCTCGCCCGAGGAGACCCTCGCGACGCTCGCCTCGCTCCAGGAGTTCTACCTCGGCGTGATCGCGGACAGGCGGGCGAACCCGGGCGACGACCTGACCAGCGCGCTGATCGGGGTGAACGAGGACGGTGACCGGCTCAGTGACGTGGAGCTGCGCGGCACGCTCGGCGTGATGGTCGCCGCCGGGCACGAGACCACGGTCAACCTGCTGGTCAGCGCGGTCCGCGCGCTGTGCCTGCACCGCGATCAGCTGGAGCTCGTGCGGGCCGGGGAGGCGACCTGGGAGGCGGTCGTCGAGGAGACGCTGCGCTGGGCGTCGCCGGTCAACAACTTCCTGTTCCGCTACGCCACGGAGGACGTGGAGGTGGCGGGCCGGGTGATCGGGAAGGGCGAGCCGGTGCTCATGTCGTACGGGGCGATGGGGCACGCCACGGAGACCCACGGCCCGGACGCGGACCGCTTCGACATCACCCGCACCGGGACCCGGCACATCTCCTTCGGCCACGGCCCGCACATCTGCCCCGGCTCCCACCTGGCCCGCATGGAGGCGGCCATCGCGCTCCCGGCCCTCTTCGACCGCTTCCCCGACCTCGACCTGGCGGTCCCGGCGTCCGCACTGGTCCCGAACCCGACGGTGGCCCTGCACAGCTACCAGGGCCTGCCGGTCCGGCTCGGCCGCGCCGCCGGGCACTAGGTCAAGTCAGGTCAGGTCAGGCCGAGCCAGGCCGTGGCCGGTCACCGGGCTCGGTACGCTCGCCCGGTGACCGATCACGCCCCCGTCCCCGCCCCACGGCCGGACACCGTCCGCGACCGCGCGGCCGCCGTCTTCGACCTGGACGCGCGGCTGCCCGCGCAGGTGTTCCGGGAGCTCGCCGACGAGGCGGTGTTCTACCCGTTCGACACGCTGCTCACCCCGGACGCCTGGCCCGCGCTGACCGCGCTCGCCGGGCTGCACGGCGACCGGCGGATCGACCTGCTGGTGGTTGCCGCCGACGGGGACGTCGTCCCGGCCCTCTCGCTGCCCGTCGACGCCACTCCTGACGACTACTGGGCGCGGGTCGGCTTCGAGGAGGACGGGGACGCCTGGGAATCGGTCACCATCGCGGCCCGGACGGTCGCCCTGACCGGGCCTTCCGGCCGGTGGGGCTGCTGGGGCGAACGCGACCCGGAGGTCGCGGTCCTGCGCGGTTTCCCGGGCGAGGCCGCCCGCCGCGACTGGTGCGCCCGCCACGGACCCGCCCTCGACGTGGCCGGCGTCCTCGGCTCCTGGCTGCGGCCGGTGTTCCGCGACCGCCGCGTGCCCGCCGCCTACGCGGCCGAACTGACCGCCCACTACGGCGCCTCGCGGCGGCCCTCGGACGCGCCGGGCTGAGGACGTGCCCGGTTGAGTCGCGCCGCGCACCGTCCCGTGCTCGGCACGGGCGCGGGGCGCACGAGCGACCGCCCCGGAACGCCGGACCGGCGCCGCACCCGTCGTGGACGGGGCGGCGCCGGTTCGGCGTTCCGGCACCTGCGCTCAGGCCGCCGGGAGAAAACGGGGCAGGACGAGCGGCAGCGTGACCGGGCGGGCGGCCGCGGGGACCGGGGGCTGCGGGGGCGGGGTCGGGTCCGGTGACCGGGCCGGGTCCAGAAGGTAGTCGGCGTCCACCCGGTGGCCCTTGCGGCGCAGGTCCGCGACCGCCCGGCGGGTGCGCCGGGCCCCGTCCGCGTGCGGGTCGGTGAGGGCGTACACGGCGGGGGCGCCGGGCACCGGCAGGAACTGCACGCAGCCGAGCAGCCAGTGCGCCAGGTGCGCGGACACGCCCTCCGGGGCCGAGGCCACGTAACCGTGCTCGGGATGGGCGCCGAAGCGAAACACGTCGGACATCTCAGACATCAGCGGGGTCCTCCTCCGGGTCCTGCCGCCGCGTGCGGGGGTCACGCGGCGGTCGTGCCACCGCCTGGAACGGACGGTGCGGGGAGCCCGGTTCAGCCCTCGGCGCTCTCGCGTCCGGTGGCGATCTCCACGGCGAAGGCGGCGGCGATGTACGCGTAGCCCGCCGGGGTGGGGTGCAGGTCGCCCTTGGTGCACATGGTGGTGAGCGAGCAGACCAGGCCGACGTTGACCGGCACCGTGCCGAAGTCGCGCAGGGTCACCGTGTGGGTGAAGTCGGCGGTGTGCCACAGCCGGTCGGCGTCGACGACACCGAATCCCGCCTTGCGGTACACGCCGCTCTCCAGGGCGTTGAAACCGGCGACGAGCTGCACCGACTGGCGGGCCTGCTCCTGCCCGGCGGGCCCGCGCAGCCAGGCCGCGAGCAGCGGGTCGAACGTGCCCATGCCCACGTACCGCGGTGTGACGGTGCCGGCGGCCCCCGCCTCCTTCAGGGTCTGGGTGATCCGGGTGAGGTTCGCGGCGACGCCCTGCATCGCGGAGGTCAGGCAGGTGGTGTCGACGCCGTTCGGGCGGACGCAGGCGTTGATGTCGTTGGCGCCGATGTTCAGGGTGACGTACGACACCTTGCCGGGGTGCGCGCGCAGGAAGTCCACGGCCGCGTCGAGCTGGCTGTCGGCGTCGCCGTACGCGCACTTGCCGCCGTTCACGAAGGTGTTGGCGGTCTCGCCGGTGCAGCCGAGCTTCACCAGCTTCAGGCCCGGCCGGAACGCCTTCAGGACCTGGTGGAGGCGGTCGGCGTAGCCCTCGTCGGTGTCGCCGAGGCCGGGCTGGTAGCCGGTCGAGAGGGAGTCGCCGAGGGAGAGGTAGTACGACTCCGAGGCCGCCGCCCGGGCCTGCGCCGGGGCCGGGGCCTCGGCGGGGGTGGCCGCGAGGGCGGCAGGGCCGGAGGTCACGGACAGGGTCAGGGCGGCCGCGCCCAGACCCAGTGCACGCAGAACACGCATGGACATTCGCCGATCTGTGAAAGGGGAAGGGGATGAGAACAGGGGTGAGAACAGGGATGACGGGGATGGCGGACCGCGGAGAACGGGGTGTGGCGGCGCCACGAGCGGTCCTGTCGCGAAGAACGCCCGGGACCCGGCCACGGGTTCAACCCGTCTCGCGCCGGGGTGTCCGGCGGACCCGGTCCGGGCGGCGGTGAACCCTCGGGGCGGTGCGGGCCGTTCTGGCGGTCGACGCGGCACGCACGGGTGGCCGCGGACACGTACCCAGGAGAATCCATGAAGCGCCTGCGCGCCGCCGTCGTGCTCGCCTCGACGGCCCTCATCAGCGCCGCCACCATCACCTCGGCCGCGGCCTGGCCGCCCGGAAGCATCACCATCAAGGCGGAGTGCGAGGACAAGCCGGGCGAGCTCGCCGTCACGGTCGGCGACAAGTACCGCAACGGCGCGGACTTCACGCTCACCAACGACCAGGACGACCAGAAGCTCACCGGCCACGTGCCGGGCCGCGGCACCACCAAGGTCACCGTCCCCTACGCGGGCAAGGCCGTGAAGTGGACCGTCACCGTCGTGCCGTCCGCCAAGGAGACGCTGACGGCCTCGGTCGAGGTCGGTGTCCTGGAGGGCTGCGCGCCGGAGACCCCGAAGCCGCCGACCCCCACCCCGAGCACGCCGACGCCGACGCCGACGCCGTCGGAGACCACCCCCACCCCCACGCCGTCGACCACGACGCCCACCCCGACCCCGTCGGAGTCCACCACGCCGCCGGCCACCCCCGAGCCGTCGAAGCCCCCGAAGCCGTCCACCCCGCCGAACCTGGCCGAGACCGGTTCGTCCGACGGCCAGCTCATCGCCATCGGCGCGGCCGGTGCGGTGCTCATCGCCGGTGGCGGCGCCGTCCTGGTCGCGCGCCGCGGCCGGCGCCAGCACTGAACCAGCGGTGAGCCGGGGCGCCCCGCGAGCGGCGCCCCATGAACGAGCGGCCGGCACCCGGTGGGGGGTGCCGGCCGCTCTCGTGTGTCCGGGTACGGCGGGCGTCAGCGCAGCGGGGCGCCGGGGGCCAGGTGGAAGCGGGCGCCGCCGTCCGGCAGGCGCCTGCGGTCCTCCGCCTCCAGCATGTCGCGCCGCTCGAACCAGCTCGACAGCCGCTCCCTGGCCCGCTCGTCGCGGGGGCCCGGGCCCTCGCCCGGCGACACCTCGCGCAGCAGCACCCGGATGGGGCCGTCGTCCTCGGGTGCGATCAGGTCGAGCACCACGAACGACGCGCCGGGCGGGAACACCACCTCCGGCTCGGCGTCGGCGCCGCCGAACACATTGGTCCTGCGGCCCGTCGTGGACCAGATGCCGAACTCCACGGCGCCGTCCAGCTCCAGGTCGCACGCGGCCACGGCGGCGACCGGGCCCGGCTCGACCAGGACCTCGCCCGGCAGATAGCGGTCGAGCGGCACCGTCTCGGCGGGCGCCGCGAGCATCACCGCGCCGTAGTGGCTGGGCAGTCGCCGGAGCCCCGAGCCGAGGCAGGTCAGGAGCGGTGTGTACGGCCCGGCGACGCCGGACCTGGCGGCGGCCACCAGCTCGGCGCGGGACGCCGGTTCGGAGGTGTCCGCGTGGTAGAGCGCGATCGCCACCAGGTCGGGCTTGAGGTCGTCCTGGGTGGTCGAGCGCAGGGCGGGCAGCCGCGAGGCGAGCAGTTCCGTCTTGCTGGCCAGCAGGTGGTAGCGCGGCCCGAGCAGGTCCTTGAGCCCGCTGCGGTCGCCGCCGCCGCTGCGCGTGGGCACCGGGAGCGCCGGGGGCGCCGGGGGCGCCGGGGCGGCCGGGACGGCGGGGGGCGCAGCGGGCGGTGCGGGGGCGGGGGCCGGGGCGGCCACGACCGGCTCGGGCTCGGGCTCGGGTTCCGGCTGCGGCTCCGGCTCGGGTGCCTGCGGTACGGCCGGTACGGGCACGGGCACGGGCTCCGCCTCGGCGGTCTGCTCCTCCGCCTCGTCGTCCCCCTCCTCGAACTCCTCGGACTCCGCGAACCCTTCGGACTCGTCGGACTCGTCGACCGGGCCCAGCCACACCAGCCCGTGCCCGGCCGCCGCCGCCCGGGCCCTCGCCAGGACCTCGGGGTGCTCCCCGTACACCCGGAGTCCGTACGCGGCGGGGGTCCCGGTGGGCGGCAGCGCGTCCAGCAGCGGGCGCAGCCGCTCCCAGACCTCGGGGTCGGTGGCGCCGTGGGCGTCGCCGACGACCAGGGCCGGGCGGTGCGGTTCGACGAGGAGTTCGCGCGGCCAGGGGGTGCCGGCCGGGGTCTCGGGGCGCAGCCAGTAGCCCGCGGGGACGGCTTCGACGACCCAGCCGGTGACCGGTGCCCGGTGCACGGCCGGGCCGAGCGGGGCGAGGCCGGGCAGGCGGCGCCACGCGGACGGCACCACGCGGCGGCGGCCCGGCGAGGCGAGCAGTTCGACGAGGCCGGGGCGCCAGGTGGGCGTGCCGGTGTGGTCGACGTGCACGGCGGCGAACTCGCCGTCCTCGGTGCGGACCGGCAGTCCGACGGCGGCGCGGACGTCCTGGCCGAAGAGCTCGGCGAGGGCGGCGGCGAGCGCGCAGAGCTGGTCGGGTTCGGCCCAGGGCGCGGTCAGGACCAGGCCCTCGGGGTCCGGGTCGGCCTTCTTGACGAGGGCGACGAACTCGGCGAGGTAGCGGGTGCCGTAGGGCGGCATCCCGTAGCCGAGGACGTGCTGTCCGGCCCGTACGGCCGCGAGCGCGGCGATCTCGTCCGGGGTCTCGCCGAGCCAGCGGACCGGGGCGGGGGCCGGGGCGGCGGGCGGGGGTGTGACCGGCGGTGTGGCGGCCGTGGGCCGGTCGATGGGGACGCGGGTGCCGCCGAGGATGCCGAAGTCGGGGCTGTCGGGGTCGGCGCCGCCGAACATGCCGGCGGCGCCGGACGCGGCCCGGACCGGGGTCGCCGGTGCGATCGCGGCGGCGAGCGGCTCGGGCGCGGCCGGGGCCAGGGGCTGGGGCTGGGGCTGGGGCTGGGGCTCCGGGGCCTCGTCGGTCGCCGACGGCGCCTCGGACCCGGCGAACACCCCGGGCCGTACGACCGTTTCATCCGGTTCATCACGTTCCGGCACTGCCGGAAGCACCACCGTCTCCGGTTCCGACGGCTCCGACGGCTCCGAGGACTCCGAGGGCTGCTCCGGCTCCGAGGACTCCGACGGCTCCTCCGGCCGGGCGGCCTCCGCCGCGTGCCCCGGTACCGTCGGCGGCCACGTCGACCCGGCCCGTACCGGCTCCTCCCCCGGCACCGCGAGCCACCAGGCGCCGCCGTCGCCCAGGGCGAGCGCTCCGGTGGGGTCGACGGTCACCACGTCGTCGGGGGCGATCACCGGGAAGCCGGCGGCCCGGGCCACGGCCTGGGCCGGGCGGGTGCCGTCCGGGCCGGCCGCGCCGAGGCCCGAGGCGGCGAGGATCAGACAGCGGGCGTCGCGGGCCGCCGCGAGGGCGGTCAGGTCGGCGAGGCCCGCGCGCAGCACCGGGGCCGCGTCGGCGGCGGCGGCGAGCACGACCACGGCGTCCGGGACCCCGTCGAGCCCGGCGAGGGCCGACGCGAGGGCCGGTTCGGCCTCGGCCGGGGCGATGACGAGGTGCGGGCCGACCGGGCTGAGGCGGGTGGTGGTCGGGGTCATCCGTCCGTTCCGTTCTGCGGGGTGTCGGGGTCGAGGTACGGCGTCTGGAGCTGGACCGTGCGGCGCCGGGTGATGTGCAGGGCGCGGCCGGGCGTGAGCACCCGCGGCTTGGTGTTGCCGAAGACGTAGCCCTCGCTGGGCGGGCAGGACATCAGCACGCCCGGGGTGTTGACCTCCTGCATCCGGCGCAGCAGCGGGTCGCCGCCGATCCGTCCGGCGCCGTTCGCGGAACGGGCGACGATGATGTGGAGGCCGACCTCGGCGCCCTGCGCGAGGTGTTCGAGCACCGGCTGGAACGGGTGCTGCATGCCGCCGCTGACGAGGTCGTAGTCGTCGACGATGATGAACAGCTCGGGTCCGGTCCACCAGTCGCGCAGCTTGAGGCGGTCCGGGGTGATGTCGGCGGACGGCACCCGGCCGCCCATCGCCTTGGCGGCGCCCGCGATCATCTTGCGGAGCGGGTCGGCGGCGACGGCGTAGCCGAGGCGGTACGCCTCGGGCACCGTCTCGTAGAGCTCGCGGCGGTAGTCGACGAGCATGATCCGGGCCTCGTCGGGGGTGTACGCGGTCATGATCTGCCCGGCCAGGTACTTCAGCATGTTCGTCTTGCCGGACTCGGTGTCGCCGACGACGATCAGGTGCGGGTCCTGCGCGAAGTCGTGCCAGAGCGGGCTGACGTTCTGGTCCTCCAGGCCGAGCGCGATCCGCAGCGCGCCGCGCGGGGCCGGCAGGGCGGCGGCGTCGAGCAGCAGGGGCAGCATCCGCACCTCGGGGGCGCGCGGTCCGCTCCAGTGGTCGGCGACGACGTCGACCAGGTCGGCGATGCCCTCGGCGAGGTCGTCGGTGGTGCCGATGCCGTCCATCCGGGGCAGCGCGGCGAGGAAGTGCATCTGGTCGGCGGTCATGCCGCGGCCGGGGATCTTCGGGATCTTGGCGACGGCCCGCATGTTGATGACGGAGTCGACGGGGTCGCCGAGCCGCAGTTCGAAGCGGGTCTGCAGCTGGTCGCGCAGGTTGCTGGTGACCTCGCCCCAGCGGGTGGTGGCGACCATCAGGTGGACGCCGTAGTTGAGGCCGCGCTGCGAGATCAGGGTGAGCTGCTGGACGTAGTCCATGAACTCCTGGCGCAGGGTGTTCCAGCCGTCGATGACCAGGAACACGTCGCCGTGCGGGTCGTCGGGGAGTTCTCCGGCGGCCTTCCTGCGGCGGAAGACGGCGACGGAGTCGATGCCCTGCTCGGCGAAGTACTGCTCGCGCCGGGTGATGATCGAGTTGATCTCGGCGATGGTGCGGGTGACCCGCTCGGGGTCGTGGCGTCCGGTGACGCTGCCGACGTGCGGCAGGCCGCGCAGTCCGGAGAGCGTGCCGCCGCCGAAGTCGAGGCAGTAGAACTGCACTTCGGCCGGGGAGTGGGTGAGCGCGAGCCCGGTCATCAGGGTGCGCAGGAGGGTCGACTTGCCGGACTGCGGGGCGCCCGCGATGCCGACGTGGCCGTCGGCGCCGCCGAGGTCGGCGACGAGCAGGTCGCGCAGCTGTTGGAAGGGCTTGTCGACGACGCCGACGGGCACCTTGAGGGTGCCGCGCAGCGAGGTGCTGACGGTGAAGCCGTGGTCGGGGTCGGGGCCGATCGGCGGCAGCAGTTCGTCGAGGGTCGGCGGCACGTCGAGCGGCGGCAGCCACACCTGGTAGGCGGGCGGTCCGGCGTCCTTGAGCCGGTCGGCGGCGATGTCCAGGAGCGAGCGGCTGTCCTCGGTCTCCGGCTGCTGCTCGGGTTCCTCGGCGGGCTGCGGGAGGGTGCGCGGGGCCACGTACTCGGTGCTGTAGGCGACGACCTGTCCGGCGACGACGGCGCGCTGCGCCTCGGTGCGCCGCTTCGGCCGGTAACCGCCGGAGACGTAGGCGGCCTTGAAGCGGCTGAGGGTGGAGATGTCGCTGCGCAGATAGCCGTTGCCGGGCTGGGAGGGCAGCTGGTAGGCGTCGGGGACGCCGAGCACGCCGCGGGACTCCATGGCGGAGAAGGTGCGCAGACCGATGCGGTAGGAGAGGTGCGACTCCAGCTGGTGGACGCGGCCCTCGTCGAGGCGCTGCGAGGCGAGCAGCAGGTGCACGCCGAGCGAGCGGCCGAGGCGGCCGATCATCACGAACAGGTCCATGAAGTCGCGGTGCGCGGCGAGGAGTTCGGAGAACTCGTCGACGACGACGAAGAGTGTCGGCATCGGGTCGAGCGGGGTGCCGCCCGCGCGCGCGGTCTCGTACTCCAGGAGCGAGGAGTAGTTTCCGGCGGCGCGCAGGAGTTCCTGGCGCCGGATCATCTCGCCGTGCAGCGCGTCGCGCATGCGGTCGACGAGGTCGGCCTCGTCGGCGAGGTTGGTGATGACGGCGGAGGTGTGCGGGAGGTCGTCGAGGCCGAGGAAGGTCGCACCGCCCTTGAAGTCGACGAGGACGAAGTTGAGGATCTCGGAGGAGTGGGTGAGCGCGAGGGCGAGCACCAGGGTGCGGAGCAGCTCGGACTTGCCGGAGCCGGTGGCGCCGATGAGCATGCCGTGCGGGCCCATGCCGCCCTGCGCGGACTCCTTGAGGTCGAGGTCGATGGGGGTGCCGTCGGGGCCGAGGCCGAGCGGGACGCGCAGCTTGGTGCCGAGGGTGCGGCGGCCCCAGGTCTCCGCCACGTCGTAGTGGTGGAGGTCCTTGATGCCGAGCAGCGCCGTGAGGTCGAAGTCGGTGGTGAGGGGTTCGCCGGAGTCGAGGGTGTCGCCGATCCGGTAGGGCGCCATGAGGGTGGCGAGCCGGTCGGCGGCGGTCAGCGTGAGGAGGTCGGGGGTGCCGAGCGCGGTGACCTCGTCCTTGCGGTTGCGGTCGGCGGCGACCATCTCCAGGTACGGGCCCTGGCTGTCGGAGGCGACGGCCGCGGTGACGGCGCTCTCGTCGTCGGTGCCGTCGTCGCCGGTGCCGGTGGCGGCCGGGGTGTCGGTGATCCGCAGCCGCAGGGTGAGCCGGCTGTGCTTCCACTCCAGGGTGTCGCCGACGTCGATGACGGTGGTGTTGCGGTAGCCGCCGAGGGCGGCGCGGTGCGGTCCGGCGAAGGTGGCGCCGTCGAGCACGATGACGGTGTACGGCTCCTCCCGGCTGGGCACGGCGTCCGGCTCGTACGCCGGGCGGGCGCCGAACTCGTCGCCGAGCAGCTGCTCCAGTTCGCCGAGGGTGCCGGCGAGCAGCCGCAGCGCGCCCGCGCCGTCGGTCTCGCTGCGGTGCAGGGCGTGCGGGAGCCACTTGGTCCACTCCCAGTCGGCCCGGCGTTCCGGCGCGGCGACGACGGCGATGCGCAGTTCGTCGGGGGCGTGGAAGGTGGCGAGCTGGGCGAGGATCGCGCGGACCAGGTCGCGGGCCCGCGCCCCGGCCTCGGCCCCGGCTCCCGCTTCGGGTCCTGTTCCCGCTTGGGCCTCGGCCTCGGCGGCCGGGTCGGCGCCCGGCGCGGCCTTGGCGGGTTCGGCCCGCTCGTCGCGGATCAGGACGTGCGCGAAGCCGCGCAGGTGGATGGCGACGGGCTGGTCGGCGACGGTGCCGTAGGCGTGGATGAAGCGGCGCAGGGCGTGCGCGGTCAGCGGCTCCAGGTCCTCGACGGGCTTGGTCGCGAGCGGCGCGAGCCGTACGGCGAGCCGCTGGGCGCCGACGGCGATGCGGACGTCGCTGAAGTCGGGGTGGGCGGCGCGCCGCTCCCAGAGGCGGCTGGTGCGCACCAGCGAGCGCAGCTCGCCGGGCGCCGGGTGGCGCCAGGCCAGGGCCTCCTGCTGCTTGCCGATGTCCTTGCGGACCTGGCGGCGCATCTGGGTGAGGTAGCGCAGGTAGTCGCGGCGCTCGGCGGCGAGCTCCTGCTTGCGGTCGGTGTTGCCGCGGATGATCTGGGTGACGATCATGCCGATGGCGGAGACGGCCATGGTGCCCATGGCGACGTAGGTGAGGATGCCTCCGTTGGGCCGCAGGAAGATGAAGACCATCGACAGCGAGGACAGGGCCATCGGCAGCATCGTGATGATGTTGCCGAGGCCGCTCTGCCGCTCCGGCAGGACGGGCGGTTCCTGCAACTGGATCTCGCCGTCCGGCATCTCGGGGCCGGGCCGCCGGGGCGGGCGGTCGACTTGCACCACGCTCAACGCAAAGCTCCTCACACCTGGCCGGCGGCTGCTCTTCTCGGACGTCCGGCCCCCTGGAGAACGGGGGGTGCGGCGCGTGGGGTTCACCCGGTCGTCGCGCGGGTGGGGTGGGTGAACCGGGGTGGCGGTCGTGACCGTTGTTCCGCTGTGGTGGGCCGCTACAGTGGCGAGGACCGTGTCGGCGAGTCAGACCGAGCAGAGGCACGCACAGCAGCAGAGTCAGGAGAGTCCGGTGTACGGCGACGGGGACGGGGACGGGACCGGATACGCGGAGACGGAGGCGGTCCGCTCGCTGCTGCGGTCATGGGCGGCGGACGCCGCGGGACCGGCGGCCGGTGCGGACGGCGGTGGCGACGACAGCACCGGCGATGACGACGGGTACGGCACCGGGCTGGACGTGCCGCCCGCGGCCGCCGGGACGGTGATCGCCGCGGTGGCCCGGCTGCTCGGGCTGTCCACCGGGCCGGGCCTGCGGCCGAGCGGTCTGTCCGAGCTCACCGCGCTCAGCGGGCTGCCCGCCGAGCGGTTCGCGGAGCTGCGGCTGCTCGCGCTCGCCCTGGTGGTCGACGAGCATCCGTCCGCGCCGCGCTGGGCCGCCGACGACCGCCTGGAGGCGGCGTCCTGGGTGGCCGTGCTCATCGAGCGGGACGGCGAGGACGGCGTGACGACGCTGGTGGACGCGCTCCGCCGGAACTGACCGAGCGGGACCGGGCGGAGGTGAACCGTCCGCCGTACCGGGGCCGTTCTTGCGGCCGGGAGCGCTCGACGCGCTCCTGGCAACGCAGCGGGAAGGACGGCGTGAGGTGAGCGCGAGCGCGGTGGCAGGACTCTGCCGCCTGAGGTTTCACGGGCCGCGGAAGGTGGTCGAGCTCTCCGTACCGGCGGATGTGCCACTGGCGGATCTGCTGCCGACGGTGATCGGCTACGCGGGCGACGACCTGGACGAGGAGGCCGTGGAGGCCGGCGGCTGGGTGGTGCAGCGACTCGGCGGGGAACCGCTCGACGAGGAGCTGTCCGCGGAGGGCGCCGGGCTCAAGGACGGCGAGCGGCTGTTCCTGCGGCACCGGCGCGACAGCCTGCCGACGGTGCACTTCGACGATCTGATCGCGGGTGTGTCGGTCGGGCTCGAACAGCGTGGTGACGCCTGGCGGCCCGCGTTCACCCATCATGTGGCGCTGGCGCTCGCCCTGACGGCGCTCGGTGGCGGTCTCCCGCTGCTCGCCCTGTCGGACGGCATCGGGTCGCTGCGGGTGCTCGCGGCCGCGGTGGTCGGCGGGCTGCTGCTGCTGGGCGCGGCCAGCGCCGCACGGGCGGTCGGCGACGCGGGCGCGGGTACCGCGCTCGGCGCGGCGGCCGTGCCGTACCTGGCGCTCGCGGGTGCGCTGCTGCCGTCGGGCAGCGCGGACCTGCTGGTGTCGCGGCTGCTCGCGGGCGGTTCGGCGGCGGCCGGTGGCGCGGTGCTCGCGCTGGCGGCGGTGGGCTGTTCGGCGCCGCTGTTCCTGGGGATGCTGCTGACCTCGGTGACCGCCGTGGTGGCGGGCGCGATCGGGCTCGCCGGGCCGTCCCCGCACGAGACGGCGGCGATCGTCGCCGTCCTGGTGGTGCTGCTGGGCGCGTTCGCGCCCGGGCTCTCGTTCCGGCTGTCCGGTCTGAGGCTGCCCGCGCTGCCGCGCACCGCGGACGAGCTGCAGGACGACATCGAGCCGTATCCGGCGCAGGAGGTGCTCGACCGCACCGCCGTCGCCGACGGCTATCTGACCGCCTTCCACGCGGTGCTCGGCGCGCTGTGCGCCGGGTGTCTGACCGTGCTCGCGTTCGAACCGGGCTGGGCCCCGGCGACCATGACGGGCGTGCTGTGCGTGCTCCTGTTCCTGCACGCCCGCGAGTCGGGTTCCCGCTGGCAGCGGCTGGCTCTGGTGGGTCCGGCGGTGTACGGGCTCACGCTGCTCGCTGTGCGCTGGTCGCTCGGGCTCGGCGGCGCCGGGCGGCTCGGGCTGCTCGCGGGTCTGGTCGCGGTGGCGGCGGTGCTCGCGATCGTGTCCTGGACGGTGCCGGGGCGGCGGATGCTGCCGTACTGGGGCCGGATCGGCGATCTGCTGCACAGCGCGCTGGCGCTGAGCCTGCTGCCGCTGGCGGCGACGGTGGCCGGCCTGTTCGGCTGGGTGCGCGGCCTCAGCGGCTGACCCCGGCCCCTCGTCCGCACCCTCACGCACCCCCCCTCTTGAACCACCCATGTTTCCCAGGGAGTCGACATGCAGTCCAGGCGCGACCAGGTGCAGGCGCATCTGTTCGTGATGAGCAGGCTCGAAGCCGGGATGCTGCGGGGCGAGCCCGACGCACCGGACCTCACGCCCCGGCGGACCCATCGTGGGGTCAGGACCGGACTGTTCATCGCGATCGCCATCGCCCTGGTCATGGGGCTGTACGGGGCGATCAAGCCGGGCGGTGCCACCGGCTGGCGCAAGCCCGGGACCCTGGTCGTGGTGGAGGAGACCGGCGCGCGCTATCTCTTCCTGGACGGGCAGCTGCGGCCGGTGCTCAACGAGGCCAGTGCCCGGCTGGTGGCCGGGGACCGGATGACCGTCGCCCAGGTGAGCCTGAAGTCCCTGACGGGCGCGCCGCGCGGCGGTCCGGTCGGGATCGTCGGCGCGCCCGACGGGCTGCCTCAGGCGGCCGCGCTGACCCGGCGGGACTGGCTGGTCTGCGGCACCGTGACCCGTACCCCGTCCGGCGGCGTGGGCGCCGCCCTGTCGGTGGTGGTGGGCGCGGACCGGACCGGCGCGCCGCTCACCCCGGACCAGGCGACGCTGGTCGGCACCCCGGACGGGGCCCGGTATCTGCTGTGGCAGGGCCGGCGGCTGCGGGTGGACGCCAAGGACGGCGCCGACACGGCGCTCGGCTTCGGCGCGCTGACGCCGTACCCGGTGACGTCCGTCTTCCTGAACGCGCTGCCGGCGGGCCCCGACCTGGCGCCGCCCGCGATCGACGGGCGCGGCCGGCCCGGCCCGGCGCTCGGCGGCCGGGCCACCCGGGTGGGCCAGCTGTTCACCGGCCCTTCGGGCGAGCCGTACGTGCTGACCGGCAGCGGTCTCGCGCCGCTCGCCCGGACCGAGTTCGAGCTGCTGCGCGGCGATCCGCGCACCCAGCGGGACGGATACGCGGGGGCCGCGCCGGTCGCGGTGCCGATCGGCGCGGCCGATCTGGCGGCCCATCCGGCGCGGGCCGGGGCGCTGCCCGCGCGCGGGCTTCCGGCGGCCCCGCCGCGGCCGGTGGCCCTGGCGGCAGGCCAGGGCGTGTGCACGGCCCTGACGCCGTCGGGCGCGTCCCCGCGCACCCGGGTGACCGTGGTGGACGCCCTGTCGGTGGCGGGCACGGCACCCGCGCCGCAGCCGGGCGTGGCGACGGGCTGCGAGGTCGCCGACCGGGTCGCGGTGCCGCCGGGCGGCGGCGCGCTGGTCCAGGCGCTGTCCGGGGCGGGGGCGAGCGGGGCGAGCTATCTGGTGGCGGACAACGGCGTGAAGTACCCGATCCCGACGGCCGCCGCCGCGAAGACCCTCGGGTACGGGGCGGCCGCCCCGGTGGGCGTGCCGACGGCGCTGCTCTCGCTGCTGCCGACCGGGCCGAGCCTGGACCCGACGTCGCTGGCCGCGGCCGGGGTGGTGGAGCCGCGGCTCACCGCCGCCGGATCCGCCGTCTGCGGCTGAACCCCCGGTCGCGGGCGGCCCGTTCCTCCTGGCGGAGCTGATGGCTCCCCTCTGATGATCCCCCTGAAACAGGAGTTCCCATGGCGGATTCGACCCCTCCCGGCGGCACGCTCAAGGTCACAGGTGGTGACCTTCAGTCGAAGCTGAACCAGCTGCAGGACCGCGCCCACAAGATGGAGGCCGAGTACGCGAAGTCCGAGGACATCGCGAACGGCGTCCGGGCCAGCATGCAGACCCAGGCGGGCCGCATCTTCGTCCAGAAGATCGAGATCTGGCAGCGCGCGGTCCGTTCCTGCATGGCCGAGTACAACGACATCATCGAGGCCATCGAGGCCACGATGAACATCATGGTGCAGAGCTCCGACGACGCCACGGTCACCTCGGACATGTGGGACGGCGACGTGTACAGCGGCCTGCTCGGCCGCTGACCCCCGCCCCTGACCGGCGGAAACCCCCTCATTCCTCCCAACGTTAAGGAAGCACCATGAGCGACCTGGACATGACGGTCCAGCACAACAACCTGACCGATCAGACGGTCCAGATGCGGGGCATCGCCCAGCGGATGAAGACCGACCTGGAGGAGATCGTCGCCTTCCTGGAGAGCCGCAAGGAAGAGTTCAGCGGTGAGGCGGCCGTCCAGTTCGACGAGTTCGCCAAGACCGTGAACAGCGTCGACGGAGAGCTCTCGATCAACTTCGACGCGGGCGCCCGCGCGATCGACGAGGCCCACGACATCATCAAGAACGGTGACCGCAAGAGCGCGTTCCTCTTCCAGCGCTGAACCCGGCACGTCCCCGGACCCGGTCGCGGCCCAGCGGGCCCGCGGCCGGGTTCCGTCGTTCCCGTCGTTCCCGTCGTTCGCGTCGTTCACGTCCGTCACCCCGCTCCGCGCGGACTGAACCGCGCCGCACCGGCCTCCCGTTCTCCCTGCCGGACAGTGAGATCACCACGAACGCCGGGAGCCCCTGATGGCCACCAAGCCGCCGCCGAAGCCCGACACGGACAAGGACAAGGACGACAAGAACAAGCCGGAGGAGGACGAGTTCAAGGTCACAGAGGAGGTCCTGCTCGACTTCGCCAAGAAGTTCGAGGAGCTCCTCAAGGACTTCAGCGAGAACCCGTACATGAAGGACCTCCAGCGCTGGGCCAACGGCACCTTCAGCGACGACGCCGGTCTGCTGAAGCCCGCGAACCCCAAGGAACTGGCCAGCGCCAAGCTGGTCCAGGACGGCTTCCGCAAGCTGTGCGCCCAACTCCTGCAGTCGGTCGGCCTGTTCGAGGCGGCGGCGAAGAGCAGCTTCATCACGCTCAGCACCATCAAGATCATCCTTCAGGACGCGGCCGACGAGTCCATCACCACGGCCGAGATGTGGGACATCCTCAACGACATCCAGAAGGGCATCAAGCCGCCCACCGCGCCCGCCACCAACAACCCCGCCAGCTGACCGGCTGACGCCTCCGCACGGAAGGAACCGGGCCCGGCCATGGCCGTGACCAAGAACTGGGAACAGGGACTCAAGGTCTACCTCCCCGACACCAACACCCTCACCGACCGCAACGCCGTCGCCGGGCCGAGCTCGGAGGGCTGGGTCGCCGAGAACAGCCTGCGGCTGATCAAGAACGCCGACCCGAACACCGACTACAACAAGGTCTTCGACTTCTGGTGGTCGGCCTGGCAGACGCTGACGGTGACGGACAACGGGCTCGTCCCGCCGCCCCGTTACCACGTGGTCGGCTTCAACGCCGACTGGGGCAAGGTGTTCACCAACGCCGCGTCCAAGTGGAACCTGTTCACCACGGCGGAGCCGCAGAAGAACTTCGAGCCGTTGGTGTACCCGCCGTACCGCAACGAGATGACCAACGTCTGGACCTTCGACCACGGCGCCGACGAGATCGCCGGCATGGTCAAGTGGTTCGACCACTGGCAGCCGATCGTGCAGGGCTGGGCGGACTCCGTCGACTCCACCGTGTCGGACTGGAAGGGCAGCGCGGCCGGTGCCCTGCGGCGCTATCTGCTGACGTTCGTCACGGAGATGGCGAAGGTACGGCTCGACCTCACCGCGCCGACCGAGTACTCGAAGGCCGTCCTGGAGAAGCACGATCTGCTGCACAAGCAGATCCACGTGCTGTACCAGGGCTGGCAGACCTGGCAGGGCGAGCGGACCTCGCACCCCATCGACCTGCTGCACGACGCCTTCCTGGAGGCGATGAACGGCGCCCGTCTGACCTTCGGACCGACGCCGGAGTACACGTACGACTACTGGAACAAGCGCTGGAACTACGAGCACCCCGACGTCATCACGGTCGTCGACGGTACGGGCGCCGACGTGGTGGGCGGCGACTGGATCAAGAAGGTCGAGGCCGAGGCGAAGAAGAAGTGGCTGGCCGGGATCGCGACGCTCGACAAGGCGTCGAACGCGTCCGTCGGCCCCCTGGACGACGCCTACTCCACGCTCGCCCGCGCCCTCGGCAAGGGCGTCTACTCGCCCAACCTCACGCTCTCCCCGGGCGGAGGCGGCGGGACCGGTCCCGGCGGCACCGGGAACACCGGCCTGGACGACATCTTCAAGGACAAGGACGGCGAGGGCGAGGGCGAGGGCGGGGGCGGCACCGAGAAGCCGGACATCCCCAAGCCCGACATCCCCACGACCGGCGACAAGCCCGGCGGCACCGGCGACAAGCCCGTGATCCCCCCGGTGCCGTCCCCCGGCACGCCCGGCACCAAGCCGCCCGGCACCCCCGGGACCAAGCCGCCCACGGTCCCGAAGCCGGACATCCCCGTCCCGGGCCAGCCCGGCGGCAACGGCAATGGCAACAAGGTTCCGCTCCTGGACAAGAACGGCAAGCCGGTCCTCGACAAGAACAAGCAGCCGATCATGGTGCCGCCCGGCTCCCGGATCGGCAAGGACGGCAAGGTCTACGGCCCGGACGGCAAGCCGGTCCTCGGCCCGGACAAGAAGCAGATCGTGGCCCCGCCCGGCGCCAAGGTCGGCACGCCCAACCAGTCGCAGAACAACAACAACAACAACAATACGAACCTCCCCGGCCAGAACACGTTCGACCAGATCCGGCTGCCCGAGGGGGCCAAGATCCTGCCGAACGGCACGGTCGTGGGCGCCGACGGCAAGCAGCTGTACGACGCCAACGGCAACCCGTACACGCTGCCCAAGGGCTCCACCATCAAGGACGGCGTGATCTACGGCCCGGACGGCAAGCCGCTGAGCCGCAGCCACCAGCTCCTGACCAACGCCGACAACGCGTACAACAACCGGACGACGCCGCGGCCGAACACCACCTCGCAGGGCGGCGGCGACCACAACTACCGCACCAACGTCCCCAACCACTCCCGCTCTCCGGAGCTGCCGGGCGGCAACGGCGTCCCCAAGGTCAAGCCGGGCACGCCGAACACCGTCGGCGGTCTCAACACCCTGGGCGACCGCGCCACCAAGTTCGGCGCCACCGCGCCGACCACCGCCGCCTCCACGGCGGCGGCCGCGGCCGCGCAGCAGGCCAGGACCGCGGCGCAGACCTCGGCCCAGGCCCCCGGGCAGCAGTCCCCGATGATGCCGCCGATGGGCGGCGCGGGAGCGGGCGCGGGCGGTGCGCCGAACCAGGGCAAGGACCGCCAGCGCACCACCTGGCTCACCGAGGACGAGGACACCTGGGGCACCGACACCGGCACGGTCAGCGGCGTCATCGGACGCTGAGCCCCGGCCCCTGTCCCTGTCCCCTGCTCCTGTCCCTGTTCCCGTTCCGCCGTGTTCCGGCCGGCGGGGGTGGGCCCGCCCCGGCCCGCCCCCGCCGCCCCACCGCACCTCCCGACTCCCCCGTACGACCCACCGGAGACACACCATGCAGTTCGGCACTCCCCCGCAGCCCGGCCTCCTGCCGCCGGGGGTCGTCCCGCCCAACGGCGGACAGCTCGACATCGACGCCCGGATCAAGGAGGCCATGGCCTCACTGACCGCGCACCGCGACCGGATGATGGAGGTCAGGACCGAACTGGAGGCCGCCAGCACGTCCGTGACCTCCAAGGACCGGATGGTCTCGGTGACCGTCGGCCCGCAGGGCCAGGTCGTCTCGCTGACCTTCCACACCACCGCGTACCAGCAGATGGCACCCGCCGAGCTGGCCACGGCGCTGATCCGGGTCCTCAACGACGCGCGCGCCCGGATGGGCGAGCAGGTCACCGAGAAGATCAAGGGGTTCGCCGACTTCGGCTCCACCCTGCGGGTGGCCGCCGGGTTCGCCGACATGCCCTCCGACCTCGACGAGCTGATGAAGCCGCTGCGCTCGATGGGCGCCGAGTTCGAGGTCGAGGAGGCGAAGGAGAAGGAGAAGGACGAGCGCCAGGAGGAGTACATCGCCGACGAGGCCACCGCGGCCGCCGCGAAGGCCGAACGCGGCGAGAAGCAGGAGGAGTTCGCGGCCGAATCCGACAGCCGCGTGCCCACCGGGAAGCAGGAGGAGTTCCATGGCTGACACCACCAAGGTCTTCGGTGACCTCAAGAAGCGGTTCCAGCACTACGACGAGTACAAGACGTGCCTGGACGATCTCGACAAGATGATCAAGCGGGTGAACACCCTCAACAAGACCTCCGCGGGCGACGACGAGATCGGCCAGGCGTACCACCAGCAGGTCGACAAGCCGACCGAGAACCTGACGGAGACCATCGCCTACGTCAGAAAGCGGCTCGGAGTGATCGTCGACGGCGGCTACGACACGGCCGACATCATGAACAAGGCCGACGACGAGTCGAAGACGACCGCCGACAACTGGTGAACCGGGTCCGAGACCGGCCCCGTTCTCTCCTGCGAAGCCGTCCCCCGCAGTAGAGGAACACCACCATGTCCATCAATCCACCGAAGGAACTCGCCGACCTTCTCGGATTCGTGACGGGCATGGAATGGCCCAAGGCCGACGAGGACCTGATGCGGCAGGTGGCGGACGCCTACGCCGCCGCCGGCCTGGACTTCGCCAAGCTCAGTGAGTACTGCCTGGAGCTGCTGCCGATCGTCAAGAACGGCTTCGAGGGCGAGGCGGCGGACGCGTTCGTCACCTCGATCAACGACCTGACCGGCCAGATCGGCGGCGGCAACCAGCTGCTCGACGCGTCGAAGCTGTCGATGGACCTGGCCGACGCGGCCCGGAACGTCGCCAACCAGGTCGAGTACACGAAGATCATGGCGATCCTCCAGCTCGTCGAGCTGCTGGCGCAGATCATCTTCGCGATGATCTTCTCGCCGTTCACCTTCGGCGGGCTGTGGGGACCGGTCTCGCTGTCGATGGCGGCGACCCGGGAGGGCTTCAAGAACCTCATCCTCTGGCTGATCAGCACCATCATCAGCCAGACCTTCATCGGCATCACCAGTGGTGTGTTCCTCGACGCGATCGTGCAGCTGTACCAGATCGGCTCCGGGCACGCGAAGGAGTGGGACGGCAAGAAGACCCTGGACTCCGTCAAGCAGGGCGCGCTCACCGGTCTGGTCGGCGGCCCGCTGGAGATCCTGTCGCACTTCGGCGGCAAGGTCATCGGCAAGTTCCTCGGCGGCAGCGACCCGGCCTCGATCATCAGCAAGAAGCTCGACGACGTCCTGAACAAGGTCGACGGCGGGCTGACCGCGGGCACCAAGAACGCCGCCGAGACCGGCGCCAAGTCGGGCGGCAAGGACCTGCTCGACAACCCGGCGGGCGGCATCACCAAGAAGGCGGACGACCTCAAGCCCGGCCCGCTGCCGGAGAAGACCCCGCTCAACGACACCCCCGACATCCCGCCCCCGCCGCCGTCGCCGCGCCCGGTCAGGACGGCGAGCGACGACCTCACCCCGCCGCCCGGCGGCCCGCGCCCCGACGCGCCGGACGCCCCGGCCGGCCGCCCGCCCCGGACCGAGACCGAGACCCCGGCCGGGCGCCCCACCCGGACCGAGACCGAGACCCCGGCCGGGCGCCCCACCCGGACCGAGACCGAGACCCCCACGGGCCGGCCGACGCGGACCGAGACCGACCCGCCGGTGTACTCGAAGGGCACCGAGGCCCCGCCCGCGTACGGGGGCAAGGGCGCCGCGGACGCCACCGGCGGTGTCGGCGGCACCGCGGGTGGCGTGGGCGGCGCGGCGGGCAAGGCGTCGCACCTGCCGCCGGTCGAGTCGATGCTCACCACCGAGGCCGCGCGCAAGGCGTTCGCGAAGGACCTCGGGCAGCTCTTCGGCAGCGTCTCCGACCGGATGGAGACCGGCTTCACCCGGTTCGGCGAGGGCACCATGTCCAAGGCGTTCGCCGACCGGATGGGCGACCTCTTCCAGAAGCACCTCGGCGGCGAGGGCGCCAACCTCGCGCTCCAGAAGGAACTGCGCAACCTCGGCACCGACTTCGGCGACACCTTCCTGCGCAACTGGAGCCGGCTGGGCGCCGACCACACCGGTCTGTCCGACGCGCTGCAGAAGGTGCTCGGCGACCTCGGCAGCAACAAGTCGCTCAAGAACCTCACCGACGCCCTGCCCGACCTGTTCTCCACCGCCAAGACCGAGGGCAGCAAGTTCACCGCCCCGTTCCGCCGGATGTTCCTGGAGCAGAACCCGCTGCACGGCAACCCGCTGTACCAGCTGGGCGGCGCGGTCGCGGAGGCCCTCAACGAGGGCGCGGAGGAGGCGTTCTCGGAGGCGTTCTACAACGTCATCTTCGAGGGCAAGGGCTTCGAGATGACGTGGGGGCCGTTCGCGGCCGGTGTCTCGATGGGCCTCATCGGCAAGGGCCTGCACAAGATGTTCGAGCCCGCGATGATCAAGTACCAGGAGTTCGTCCTCAGCCACCAGTACGCCGACAACCCGAACGACGCGAAGTTCTTCGGCATCCTGCACCCGATCAGCATCGCGTCCTTCATCTCCAACCTGACGGGCCACCCGGCGCCGTGGCCGGTGCCGCGTCCGAGCCACGGCGAGGGCGACGGCCTGGTGGCGACCGAGATGAAGAACATGCTCAAGTGGGTGTTCTCGCGCCCGGTCTCCGGCGTCTCGTTCATCGACGTACCGCTGGGCAGCATGATCCACCCGGCCAGGCACGGCGACACCGACGTGGACGTGCCGACGCCGGACGCGGTCGCCGACGTCCTCAACACGCCGACCCAGAGCGCGGGTCCGCTGCCCGACCGCACCGACCCCGGCACCCCCGCGGCCGACACGCCCGCCCCGCCGACCGGCACCACGCCGACCCCGGACCGTCCCCGCACCGAGAGCGGCGGCCCGGTGCAGGACTTCGGGCTGCCGGAGATCACGACGGACCCGACGTTCGGCGACGACCTCAACGCGGCGCTCGGCGACGTCACGCTGGACCACGCCACGCAGCCGGCCCCCGAGCTGCCCCGGCTGCCGCTCGGCGAGCGTCCCGCCCCGCCGACCGGACTGCCGCTGAGCGACGGCCCCGCCCGTACCCCGAACGTCGTCACCGTCTCCGACAACACCTTCGCCGAGCCCATGTCGGCGGTCATGGACTGGGCGGACCCGACGCCGGACTCCGGCACGCCGAGCCAGGACCCCGGCCCGGAGCAGCCCGCCACCACCACGGCGACCGACACCACCGACCCCACCGGCCCCGGCACCGACCAGCCGCAGGACACCACCGGCGAGGACCAGGGCCAGGACAAGACCCAGGACACGAACCAGACCCAGGACCAGGACGCCGCCCCGCTGCCGGGTACGCTCCCCGACCCCGACCTCACCGACGCCGGCCCCGGTCCGGTGGTCCAGGCCATGCCCGCCGGTCTCATGCTGGGCGACAACCTCTCCCCCGCCCAGGTCCAGGCGCTGCGCAACCTGCCCAAGGTGCCCGGCACGTTCGTCGTCGGCATGCACATCGAGCGGGGCGGTTCGCCGGACGTCGCCACGACCGTGGCGGCGCTGACCAAGGCCCACGACGACGGCCTGCTCGACGACGTCACCCGCATCCAGTTCACCGGCTGCTCGCTCGCCATGGCCATCGACGCCACGACGGTCAAGACGATCATGACCGGCCTGTGGAAGCACCGCGCGCAGCGGCCGGACGGCACCGTGGCCCCCGACCGCGACAAGATCGTCGGCTACGCCGCGAACGCCCCGGTCTGGTACGTGCCGGCCCGGAACACCGACGGCACCCCGCGGCCGGCCACCACCGGCGGCGGCCACCTCGTGGTGGCCCACAAGGTCGGCTTCACCGCCGACAACAAGCCCGCCGTGGTCTCCGGGGGCGCGCTGTGGCGCGAGTTCACCGACCAGGGCGGCGCGGAGCACCTGTCCACCGACTACGGCCTGAACGACGGCTACCTGCCCGAGGACGGCGGCCGGAGCCGCCCGGCGCCGGAGGGCTACGACTCCGTCCGGTGGAGCGACGAGCTCCAGGACGGCGCGGACCCGGACGCCGTCATGTTCGGTACGGAGACCGACCCGGTCGACACCGGAGGCGCGGACGACCGGCCGGGCCCGTCGCAGGCGGACCCTCCGCACGAGCAGCCGTACGAGCTGTCGAACGAGCAGCAGTACACCGACGAGCCCGACGGCCTCGCCGACTCCGACAGCCATCGCGGCAGCAGCCTCGACGGCAACGTCGACTCCGGCGACGAAGCGCTGCGTCAGGACGACGGGGCGTCCTCGGACGACGACTCCGTCTCCGTGCAGGTCAGCCTGATGGGCGACCTCGCCCGGCCCAGCCGCCTCACGGTCTCCTTCGACAAGGAGGCCAAGGAGCTGAGCGCGGACGAGCAGCGGCGGCTGCGGGACTTCGCCCGGGGCCTGCTGCCCGAACTCGCCTACCGGCAGGACAAGTCGCCGCAGGACCCGGAGCGGCTGACGGTCACCGTCGCGGCGGGCGGCAACAGCCTCTTCGGCGCCAAGGGGACGGGTGCCAGGCGGGCTCAGGCCATCGCCGAGGCGATCGACCGGCACCTGGCCGACCTGACCGCGGACCAGCCGGGCCTGCGGGACCTGGTCGACTTCCACACCGTCTCGCGGGGCCGTGACCTCTCTGACTCCGACAGCGAGGAGGAGCGGCCCCGGCCCGACCGGCGCCGCTCGGCGACCCTGTCGACGCTCCTGGACATCCGGCCGGACCACAGCAGCCACTTCAAGACGGCGATCGACCTGCTGCGCGCCGAGAAGGTCCGCAAGGTCGACGCGGCCGACCTGACCCTGGCCGTGGCCCACGCCCGCGGGGACGGCACCCTGCTGTCCGGGTCCGACTCCTCGCCGCAGCCGACCGTGGCGGGCATCAAGCGCGGCCAGGCCGCGCTCGACCCGGTGCGGACGCCGGTGCAGCACAGCGCCACCATGTCGCTGGTCGCCGTGACCGCGCTGCGCGGCCTCGCCGACAACATCGGCACCGACCACTCGGTCCTGTCGCACACCGAACTGTTCGGCGAGACGAACAACTTCAAGACCGCCGGAGCGCACCGCCCGGCCCCCGACCACAACGTGGTGTTCCTGGTCGAGCCGCACTCGGCCCGGGACGCCGGTCCCGTGCTCGGCCGGGACCGGGTGGTGTTCGCGCCGGACGCCCGCTTCGAGGTGACCGGCGTGCACAACGGCTCGGACGGCCGGTCCTGGGTGACCGTGCGCGAGCTGCACCCGCACGTCAAGCAGGGCAGCGAGCTCGGCCAGTCGCTGCCCCGGCCGCTGCCGAGCCCGAAGGACGTCCCGGTCCTCGGCATACCCGGGGTGACCTACCCCGGTCCGAGCCGTCCGCTCGACTCCACGCTGGTCTACGACACGGCCAAGAAGCAGTACGGCTTCCGCGGCCCGAAGTACATCCACCGCGGCGAGGTCGAGGTGGAGATGGTCGGCGACGAGCCGCACGTGCGCATGTACACGGCCGTCACCAACCAGACCGATCTGACGGTCGACCCGGCCCAGCCGGGCCGGGCGACCTCCGCGAAGTACAAGGACATCCAGCAGGACCCGGCCACCGGCAACATCGTCCTGAGCACCGGCGGCACCGGCGACGCGATCATCTGGACCGGCGCGGGCACGCCCGCCCGGGCCGTCGCCTGGGCGATGAAGTACAAGGCGGAGGACCCCGCCGCGAACAAGCCGCTGATCCGCTCCTATCTGGTGCCGATGACGGTGTTCCACAAGCTGACCCTGGACGCGGTCCCCGAGCAGGACTCCAAGCAGCCCGGGGCCGCCTTCCGCGGCACCGACTCCCACCTGGCCCCGCCGCCGCCCGAGCTCGTCGTCAAGCACCAGGAGTACGCCGACAAGCACGCCGCCTTCACCGGCAAGGCGGAGGTCAACCCGATCGGCGACGGCCCGACGCCGATGCGGGACCGTACGGTCAACACCGACCAGCCCGCCGAGCGCAACCAGTTCGGCATCCGGGGCGAGTCCCTCGAACTGCTGCGCCGCAGCATCCGGCCGAACTCCCTCGTCACGTACTACGAGACCGACACCGCCCTCAGTCAGGACACCCCCGGCACGGCCCACTCCAAGAACGGCCGCGCGGTCCATGTGAACGAACTGCGCCGCCGTCTGGACATCCCGGACGTCGAGGGCCGCCAGCTCACCTCCGCGCACAACCCGTGGCTGGACGGCGACCGGCACCGCAACAACGCGGGCGCCCTGAAGAAGATCTCCACGACGCTGCGCCAGCACTACGTCACCTGGCAGCACTTCCAGCAGCAGCCGCAGGAGCGGATGCCGCATCCGCTGGTCTCGGAGACCGATCTGCCGAGCTACGACCGCCGGCTCGCCGATCTGAAGAAGTTCCTGACCGAGCACGCCGCCCTGTACGCGGCCGATCTCACGCTCGCCCCCGACCTCCGGGTGCTCGACGCGGACATCGAGTCGGCCGGGCACGACAAGTCGAGCGTGGACACCTTCATGCACGACACCGTGCTCAATTGGGCCTCGCACGCCGAGATCGCCCACTTGTTGTCCCGGCAGGCCGACGAGGTCTCGGCCGACCGCAATCTGACCGACGCGCCGGTGATGCACGACTTCGCCGGGCTGCGGCGGGACCTGGACGACAACGTCCGGCTCCAGCTCCGGGCCGGTGAGAAGCTGACCGCGCTCTGGCAGAACGGCGCGCCGACCTACCGCATGGTCGACCGGCTGATGCGGGACTACCCGGAGCTGTCCCACCTGTACAGCCAGATCTGCGCGGACACCGAGAAGTACAGCTTCTTCGAGCACGCCCAGATGGTCGCGGGCCAGTACCTCAAGCTGGCCTCCCTCGACGCGGCCGACACCGACCGGGTGGTGCCGGTCGACGCCGTGGTCAAGGCGATCCTCTTCCACGACATCGAGAAGTCGAACTCCAAGCGCATGTTCGGCGAGGGCGCCAAGGGTGCCCACGACGCCGAGCCCGAGCACCGGGGCGCCGTGGAACTGATGGGCCGCTTCCGGCACCTGTGGGGGTCGGGGCCCGAGGCGGAGAAGTCCTTCAAGGCCGCGGTCATGATGGTGGACAGCGACCCGTTCGGCTTCTACTACCGCGGGATGCACCCGGGCAAGACGCCCGCGGCCAAGCGCGAGCACACCTTCCAGTGGCTGGCAGAGGCCGCGCTGCGGCTGAACGGCCGTGACGTGGTCGTCCACGACGACGCGGGCCGCCGGATGGCCGATCTGACGGACGCGGACACCGAGCTGATCGGGAAGCTGTTCCACGAGTTCCACCAGTACTACCAGGCCGACTACTCCTCGTACACGAGCTACTCCCGCTACGTCCGCCGCGAGCAGCTCGTCTGGGACCAGCGCGGGTTCGTGCCGGACGGGGCCGGCGGCAGCAAGCGGGTGGGCGACGACACGGCGTCCCTGTCGTCCGAGCACTCCGAGAAGTCCGAGAAGTCGCAGGAGTCCAAGGAATCGAAGGAGTCCAAGGAGTCCAAGGAATCGCGGGAGTCGAAGGAGTCGAAGGAGTCGAAGGAGTCCCGGGAGTCCGACAAGTCGGGTGAATCGGGTCAGTCAGGCGAGTCGCGCGCGACGACCACGGGTGAGCGGCGTCCGCAGGACGACGCCGTCGAGGCCGCCGCCGCCCACGGCAAGGGCACCTTCAACCGCGCGTGGCATCCGGCCGACGGCCAGCTGTCGCCCAACCAGACGCACCCGCTGGACGGTGGCCCGAAGCTCGCCACGGACGCCGACGGCAACCCGGTCCGGCCGCTGCGGTTCGAGTTCGCGAACCACTACGAGCAGATGTACCGCGACCTCGCGGCGATGTTCACCGATCCCGACACCATCCGCGGCAACTTCCGCACGATCGGCAAGCGCCGCCTCGACCTGGAGGCCCGTCAGCTGGGCGCCACCCCGCTGCCCGACCCGCAGGCACCCGCGCCCGCGCCCGCGGACCGCAAGGGCAAGGGCAAGGCGCAGGCGTCCACGAGCACCTTCGACGACCTGTCCGACGGCGGTCTCGACCTGTTCGGGGAGGGATCGCAGCAGGACGCACAGGACACCTTCGGCGGTCTCTTCGACGAGCCGCTGCCGGACACCCCGGTCGCCCGGCACGCCGACGCCCAGAACCCGGACGACGCTTCGGACAGTGACGACCTCGGCGCCGACCTGCTGAACATGTTCGCCACCGACGGCGACGACGCCCCCGGCCCCAGCGGCCGGACCCCCGCTCCGTCCGGCTCGGACCCGGCCGGTCTCGACCCGATCACCGGCGCCCGGCAGTTCGGCGACGGCCCCGCGCAGGACGGGGACCCCACGACGGACCCGTCCGCCGACCCGTACCCGACCTTCGAGCCGGACCCCGCGCGGGTCGACGAGATCGTGGCCGCGATCACCGACTCGCTCCAGGACAACGGCACCCACCACCTCATCGACCCGGCGACCGACCCGGCCGAGGCGGCCAAGCTGAACGACACCGTCGGCCGCTTCCCGACCGACGACCGCTTCCTCACCCTGGCCACCCATGTGGTGCGGGCCGACGGCGCGCCGACCTGGCGCGGCCGGGCGATGCCCCCGGCCGAGCTGGCGGCGGTGCTGTCCAAGCTCGCCGAGAACGGCAGCTGGGACCTGACGAAGCCGCTGCGGTTCGCGGCCTGCAACACCGGCCGCGGCCTCGGCCAGTCGTACGCCGCCGCCACCCTGCGGGAACTGCGCGCGCTGCGCCCGGACACCGCGCTCACGGCGTACGCGCCGCAGCGCACCATGTGGTTCGTGCCCGCCGTCACGGGGCCGCGCACCACCGACAGCAACGGTCCCGGTCACACCGTGGCCGCGCTCCAGGTCGGCTGGGACGCCGACGGCAAGGCCCGGGTCGCCCCGGACCACTGGATCGAGCTGTCCGTCGCCCCGCACCAGGACTCCGTCGAGACCCGGGTGCTCGACGCGTACATGCCGGTGGACGACTCGATGCCGCCGCGTACGCTGCCCGCGCCGGACGGCTACACGCCGCTCGACCAGGCCGATCCGACCCCGCTGTCCACGCTCGACGCCTCGGACACCACCGAGTTCGGCAAGGACGCCGCCTACCGCGCGCTGTACGACGACCCGTCGTTCCAGCAGCACACCGAGGAGTTCGAGCAGAACCTCGGCATCACGTACTACCGGGACCCCGAGGTCCGCAAGGCGGTCGCCGCCTCGCTGTTCGACCTCGCCACGGTGCTGGCCAAGGCCCACCCGGGCGCCGGCCCGGACGAGGTGCTGCTCTCGTTCTTCAGCGACGACCCCAGCACGCCCGGCCAGGTCGGTGTTCCCGCCCCCGGCGAGCGGGAGGCCGCCTTCGACCGGCTGCTCCAGCACGGCAATCTGCGCGAGATGATGACCGCGTTCCACAACGCGGCGACCTCCGACGGCCCGATGTCCCTCAACGGGGTCATCGACCGGATCGTGGCGGACCAGGACTGGACGGAGGCCGAGCGGATCGGCCTGGACCACGCCTACCTGCAGGGCCGGTTCACCGCCGCCACCGACGACGGGCTGCGCAAGCAGCTGACCACCGCGCTGCGGTCGACCGCGGGCGACAGCGCCGCGCTCCTGGAGCGCGACCTGCTCAAGGGCCCCGGCATGGTCGACCCCACCGACGGCTGGCAGGCCCACACCGGCGAGTACGTGTCGTCGGTGCTGGCCCGCAAGATGCGGCCGCCGCAGCAGCTCCCCGCCCACAACGGCCCGCGCACCCCGCAGGAGTTCGGGCGGCAGCGGATGCCGCTCAGTCAGGCCGAGCTCGACCTGCTGGCCAGGTCCGGGCGGTCGGACGGCTTCGACCTCGACACCGGCTGGAAGTCCCGCTCCGACCGGTTCACGCTCGACCCGAACTCGCCCTGGACCCGCGAGATGAAGGACCGCGGCATCCCGACCCTGTCGGGCATCTCCGGCTCCGCGGCCCGGACCATGAGTGCCTTCCTGGCCACCAGCTCGCAGAACCCGTCCCGCTTCGCCCAGGCGCTCTACGGCTGGCAGCTGCCGACCCGGGAACACTCGCTGTACGAGATCGTCGCCGGCATCCGGCTGGCCGGGGCGCTCGGCGACTCGCCCCAGCGGGACCTGTCCGACGCCGCAGACCTGTACCGCGACATCCCCGGCGTGCCGCTGAGCCACCTGCGCGGCACCCTCGGTCTGGACGTCCTGCCGCACGAGTCGGTCTACCAGGACAAGGTCAAGGCGCAGACGCTGAAGGAGGCGAACAGGGACGTCGTCACGTTCGCCGAGAACACCCGGAGGAACTTCTCGCTGGCCAACAGCGGCCGCCTCGTGCCGGGGATCAGCGACTGGCTGCGGGACCAAGGGGTCGGCGCCGACCGGATCCTCGAGACACTCTCCCCGTCGCACTTCACCGCCCTCGCGGTCTACACCGGTCCGAGCTTCTCGCTGATCAACCCGCTCCTCAAGTACAGCGGGCACACCCAGGACCTGGCGCTGAAGACGGCCGTCACGGGGCTCATCGACACCTGGATGGACAAGGTGGCGAAGGGAGGGCAGCCCATCGCGCTGCCGGCGGTCATCGCCACCCTGCCGGGCGTGCTCAACTTCCGCGCCACCCCGATGGACCAGCTCGACGCGGTCCGGGCGCAGGCGAAGGCGGACGCGCTCGCCCTGCTGCCCGCCATCCGCGAGGAGATGAGGCTCCACACCCACATGGCCCTCGACGCGCTGCGGCTGCTGCCGCCCGCCGTCGGCACCGTGTACCGGGGCGGCCGGTCGCTCGGCCTCGATCCGGCGGGCACCTTCGGCTTCCTCTCCGAGTACGGCAAGGACGACGTCACCTTCGACCACTTCGCCAGCTTCAGCACCAACAAGAGCCAGGCGCAGATGTTCGCCAACCGGGCGGAGACCGGCACGCTCTCCCACAAGGTGATGTGGGAGATGGCGGCCAGCGGGCGCAACGGTGTCTCCATCTCGCCGTTCTCACGCGTCCCGAGCGAGGCGGAGGTGCTGTTCAAGCCCGGCACCCGGGTCCGCATCACCCACCGCGACACCGACCCTGCCGACGGCGTCACCCGGATCATCGCCACCGAGGAGAGCGGTGGACTGCCCTATCTGGGCAAGGGCGCGGGTCAGGGCCGCCGCAGACTGCACGACGAGATGGCCCAGCGCCTTGCGACGTTCGCGAACGGCCCCGTCAAGGGCCCGCGCGACCTGCGCCATCTCGCCCAGGACATCGGGCTGCCCGTCGACGAGTCCGCGTCGGCCAAGGTGTCCGACTGGCTGAACCCGGGCGAGGGCCACGACCGGTCGGGGCTGCGGCTGTGGCACATCGCGCACCTCACCCGCGAGGTCTACGGCAGCACCAGCATGGTCAACCGGGAGACGCTGAAGAACGTCCGGGCCCTCGCCGACGGCGCCCGGACCTATCTGAACCTCGGCCGGCACGAGGAGGTGACGTACGACCACGTCACGGAGTTCCTCCACAGGGCCATGAAGCTGACGGGCGACCGGGTCCCGAAGCGGATCATCACCGAGGTGCTGGAGACGATCAACTCCGGCCATCGCGCGGGTGCCGAGCTGACGGGCGACCGCGTCGTCACGCTCGTCCGGGTACCGGGTTCCCCCGCGTCGGGCGCGGGCGGTCTGTTCGGCGGCCTGATGTCGTCCATCAGCGGCGCCACCTCGTTCGGTGACACCGACGCGGCGCCCCGCACCGGTGCCCCCGGCGACCTGCACCGCGATCCGCTGTACCAGTTCAGCGCCGAGTCCTTCGAGACCTCGCTGGGCGCCTACGCGCACGACCTGCCCACCGCGAAGCACGCGGCCCGCGAGACCGTGCTGCGGCTGTTCGAGACGCTGTCCGCGGCGCACCCCGACGCCAGGACCGCCGACATCGCCAAGGTCTTCCTCAAGGACGACCCGACCTCGGCGGGTCAGGTCGGCACCGACCTGACCACGGCCGAGTTCTTCGACCTGATGGAACACGGCACCACCCGCGAGCTGATGACCGCGTTCTTCAACGCCGCCTACTTCAACGACTCGGCGCTGGGCCTGAAGTCCCTGCTCAACGAGCTCGTGAACGACGGCGATCTTGACCGGGCCAAGGAACTCGGCCTGAACGACAAGGCGTTGAAGCAGCAGGCCGACTTCCTCAACGGCTGGACCCGCGGCACCATGGACGCGGTCCTCTCCAAGCTGCTGCCCGGCCGGGCCATGTTCGACAAGGACGTGTTCGCGACCGGCAACATCCTCGCCCAGTCGAAGAACTGGCGTGAGCAGGGCGGCGAGTTCACCTCCAGCATCGCCGCCCGCAAGCCGCGTCCGGCCTCGGAGCGGTACGACAGCCCGCACGCCATGACGCCGCGCGACTACCGCGAGCTGGGCGCCGGACTGACCGAGCGGGAGCTGAACTTCCTCGACTCCCACCCGGTCGCCATGGAGCTGCTCGGCCTGAAGTCCGAGCAGCTGACCGGCGACCGCGTGCCGCGCGACGAGCACGGCGAGATCGACCTGGCGGCGCTGCGGGCCCGCGAGGACGTCGTCGAGGTCGTGGTGAGCCACCCGGAGGACGGCAGCGGCCCGCGGGTCACCCTGGTCACCCAAGGCCCCGCGACGATCGACAACCCCCGGCGGGCCGATCTGGAGCCGGGCGTGCCGGGCCCGGAGCTGCCGCTGAGCTGGCGGTCCGGCCGGTCCCTCAACACCATCAACGAGAACAGCGGCTGGTACCAGGACGTCCACGACGGCCGGGGCATGCCGGTGATCGCGGGCATCTCGGCGACCACCGCGCGGATGCTCAACGCGTTCAAGCTCCTGAAGGTCCCCGGCGTCGACGACACTTCGATGCTGCACGCCCTGATGGGCTGGATGCTGACCTCCGCCGACCACTCGGTGTACGAGATCCTCAAGGGCGCCGAGATGGCGGGGGCACTGCCGCCGCTGCCCAAGGACGCGTTCAAGGACGCGGCGACGATGTACGCGAACCTGCCCGGCATCAGCCTGGTGGACGTGCGTGCCAAGGTGGCCAAGGACGGGCTGCTGCCGCACGAGCAGGCCGCTCGCGGCCTCACCGACCTGGCGGACGCCGTGCCGTTCGGCGGTACGGGCCTCGCCAGAAACATGCCCGCGCCCGGCCCCGTGCCGCGCCCCGGCCGGTCCGCGCAGCTGTCCGTCGTGGAGCGGACCCATCTGAAGAGCCAGGCGGCCCGCTGGTTCCACGGCACCGCCACGCCCACCCCCAGCCAGTCCAGGGGCATCAACCGGGTGATCGACGCCGCCGAGGCGCACGGGATCCCGCTGCGCGGCCAGGACAACCGGCAGCGCAATCTGCGGTCCGTGCACGAGGTGTTCCAGGCGGCCCGGCCGAACGCTCAGGCCAGTCCCGACATGCGGCAGGTGCACGCCCTCGCGAACCGGGTCACCGACGGGGCGCCCGACATCCGGGCGCTGTTCGCGCACGGCGCCGCCCTGCTCGACCTCGGACTCCCGGTCGACGCCCGGAACCTGCGCGCCCTGCACCTGCTCAAGCAGCTCGACGGCGAGAACCTGCGCACGTCCGACGTGTCCCATCTGGCGCCGCTCGTCCGGCGCGTCACCGGCGAGGACCTCGCCGACGGCGACATCGCCGACCTGGTGCGGATCATGGCGACCCTGGACAGCCCCGGCGAGCCGATCACCGAGGCCGACCTCACCGAGGCATACCACGGCACCGGCTTCTGGGGCGCGCCGACCAGGGACCTGCTGCTGCGGACCGTCCAGAAGCTTCCGTCCGCCGCGGGCAAGAGCGAGCAGTGGGGCATGGAGCAGCTGACCCGGATGGCCTTCGGCCTCTCGGGTGAGGACACCCCGACGCCGGAGCAGGTCGGCGACCTGTTGTCGCTCGCCGAGGCGGCCCGCACCCTGGGGTTGCCGGTCGACCTGCGGTCGATCGGCGGGATGAAGGACCTCTTCGAGGCCAACGAGACCAACCAGGCCGACCAGACCGACGGTCCGCGCTACACCGCCGACGTCGACACCCTGGTACGGGACTCCCTCGGGCTCTCCCCCGACGCGCCCGTCACCCGTGAGCAGCGGCGGCACTACCGCGGCCTGGTCGAGCTGGCGGTCCGGCACGACCAGCGGCCCACGGTGCAGACCGTCGGCGCCCTCGACGGCCTCGCCAAGCTGCGTCCGCACCCCGAACCGGCGGTCTCCGTCCGCCTGGTGAGCCGCGAGGTCTTCCCCACCGCCGGCACCGGCGAGCAGGGCACCCCGGACACCCCGGCGCGCCCGCTCCAGGTGCGGGAACTCCTCGCGCTCGCCGAGCAGGTCGACACCACCACGGTGCCGCTGACCGTCGAGGCCCTCAAGGCCGCCGCCACTCCCGCGCCCGCCCCCGTGCACTGGATCGGCGACCCGCACGCCGACGCCGCCAAGCAGGCCGGTACCCAGGCCGCGCTCCAGCGGTTCCCGGACGCCGCCCACTACCTCACCGTCGCCATGCACACCGGCCCGGACCACGTCCCCACGCAGGGCGGCCGCAGGCTGCCCGCCAAGGACTTCGCCGACCAGTTGCTCGGACTGCGCGAGCGCGGCGACTGGGACGGCGTCACGCCGCTGCGCCTGGTCGGCTGCGGTCTCGCGCTCGACGCCACGTACCTCACGTCGGTGATGAACCAGCTGTGGGGCGCGGGCGTCACCGCCGACGCGTACGCCGCCGACGGGCCGGTCTGGTTCACCTCGCTGCCCGACGGGAACGGCGCCCTGGTCACCACCCAGTCGGTGGGCCTGCGGCCGGGACCGAACGGCGGACTCGTCCCGGCCCTGGTGCCGGGGCACGACTGGATCCGGTTCAGCAGGCCGGACACCGACAGCACCGAGCCGGGCGTCGAGCGGCTCGGCCCCGAACTGCCGCCGCGCGGCGACCGGGACCCGGCCGACGGATTCACCCGCACCGACACGGCCGACGGTCTGCTGACGCCGGACGACGCCGTGTCGTTCGGCACGGACAGCATCACCATGTCGGAGGAGCAGCAGGAGGTCCTCACCGAGCTGAACCTCGTGCCGTCGGTCCCGCACGACACCAGCAACCTCGACTCGTTCCTGAAGGCGTTCCTGGACGCGGGCACCGAACTGATCGAGGAGACCGGCCGCCTCGACGACGGGGAGACCCCGACCGTCGCGGTGCTGCGCGAGCGCATCGCCGAGGACTTCAACGACGACTGGCAGTCGGGCTCCGACTCCCGGCAGCACGCCAGGACGAAGCAGGACGCCGCGGAGCTGATGCGTCAGCTGCGGGAGGGCAACGACTGGCGGGAGGGCCACGCCGAGCTGCTGCCCTACCTGCTCTACAACGTGTTCGAGCTGGAGACGGCCGTGGTCGACACCCACGGCACCGTCCACGGCGGTGCCGAGCCCGGCCCCGGCGTGATCACGCTCCTCATGCTGCCCGGGGACGACGGCACCGGCGTCCGCTTCGTCGCCGCCGTCGCCCCGGACAGCCCGTTCGCTGCCGAGCCGGGCACGGTCCGGTTCGGCACCCCGGACGAGCACGGGAACGGCAGCCCGTCGGACAGCGCCGATGGGCCCGGCACGGCCCGGGATGCCTCCGCGCTCTCCGACGCGCTCGACAACGCCCCGCCGTTCGCGCAGCGCGAGGAGTCCGCGGACGCCGCGCTCGCGGCCGACCTCGCCGACCTCGTCAAGGGATCCGGCGGCGACCTGGCGTCCCGGTGGGCCCAGCTCCTCTCCGACCCGGACCAGCTCGGCTCCGACCCGGTGCACAGCTTCCTCGTCGACGCCCTCGTCGACGTCAGGTCGCTGTACACGGACCGCCCGGAGCGCGACGCGGCCGTCGTCGACGCCGAGCGGCAGCGCTACGAACTGCCGCCGGAGAAGCCCCGGGTGCGGCCCGAGACGGCCGACCGCGACATCCAGCAGGCCGCGATGGACCGCCGTGACAACGGCAACCTCGCCGAGGGCCGCCGGATGGGCAGCGCGGTGGAGAGCGGTCGTGCCGAGGTCATCGACGACCTGCCCGGCCACTCGGAACTGAGCGTCAAGGAGGCCGCCGCCTATCTGCTGAGCCTCCAGGAGTCGATGCGCGGGGCGCGCGAGCGCGACCCCGGGGCCGTCGACCTCCCCGCGTACAAGCGGGCCGGCGCCACCGTCAAGGACATCCTGGCCGCGCACCCGCTGCTGCGGGCCGCCCATCGCGGCGGCGACCCGCTCCTGGAGGAGCTGGTCAGGACCGACGACACGGCAGGCGTCCTCGACACGCTGGTCACCACCGCCAAGGCGGCGTCGCTGAAGACCGTTCCCGACGGGCTCAGCGGCAGCGATGTGCTCGCCCTCGCCGGGGCGGACCTGGCCAAGCTGCTCGACACCGACTCCGGTCCGGTCAGCGGCCGGGACTGGACCGCCGACACCGCGAAGGCCGGTCTGAAGGCGCTGGCCACCCACCTGGCGCAGCGTGACGGCGGCCAGGGGGCCGACCGCACGACGCCCGACCTGCCGCTGTCCAAGGGCGCCGCCCTGAAGGGCTGGCGGGCCCGGCTCGACCAGGTCCCGGCGATCCTGTCCGACCTGGACGCGACGACCGGCGGGCACGGCTCGGCCGACCGGCTGCGCGCGCTGCGCGAGGCGGGCGGCCTCGCGCTGCCCAAGCGCCCGCTGCCGCCGCGCGGCCTGCCCGGCGCGCACACCCCGCAGCAGTCCCTGGACACCTTCGCCGAGACCGCGTACCGCTACCGCGACGACGCGGAGCTCCAGGTGCCGTTCGAGGTCCGGGACAACGTGCTGGGTGACGACCCGGACGGCGGACGGCCGTTCGGTCTCGAACTGACCTTCAAGTTCCCGCTGTTGATGTCCCCCGAGGACCAGGTGAAGGCCCTCGCGAACATCCGCAAGGACTTCGTCGAGGCGGGCCTGAGCCGCAGCGACCACCAGTACACCTCCCACGAGATCGCGGAGGAGGGCTACACGGAGGAAGCCGACACCTGGCGCATCGAGAACGAGGTCGGCGTCGCGGCCGAGGTGGTCACCCCGGTGATGCGGGACACCAAGCAGAGCTGGGAGAACCTGGGCAAGGCCCTCGACATCATCAAGAAGCACGGCGGCGAGACCCGCAACGGCATCGGCGGCCTGCACATCAACCTGAGCACCGGCGACTACTCCCCCAACGACTACGCCAACCTGCTCCACGAGCAGAGGTGGCGTGAGGACTCCCAGTACCGGCTGTACCAGGACCCCAACAGCGGCCAGCACCGCGGTCTGGCCAACTGCCGGCCCAACGAGATGCCGCCGCCGCAGGGCTTCAAGACCCTGAACGAGGTGCGCAACCCCAACAAGGGCCGCTACTTCGCGCTCAACATGATGAACACCGACAACCGGGCCAGCGACCGGGTCGAGCTGCGCGGCCCCGACGCCGTCCTGGACCCGGGCGTCATCCAGGCCCGGGTCCGGCTCGCCCGGGCCCTGGTGGACCTGGCGCCGCATCTGGACACGGTGCTGGAGTCCCTCGGCGACCGGAAGCCGGACCTCGGCGCCTGGGAGCCCATCGGCACCCACAGCGCCAGGCTCCGCGGCAACGGCCGCCGGATCGACGCCGCGACGCTGAAGGAGGACGCCCGCTCGACCGTCGACCTGATGCGCCTGCTGTTCGACGGCGACCCGGTCGCCGAGCAGCAGCTCGCCGCCCTGTACGGCAAGACGGCCTGGGCGAACGACCTGACCAAGCGGCGCGACGCGTTCATGGGCGACCGCACCGACCGGACCCCGCCGCCCGCGCCGCGCCCGGAACCGGAGAACTCGCCGCAGGACACCACCGGACCGGAGAACCCCGCGCACCGGCCGGTCACGCCGCCCACCGGGCGCGACCTCGTCGACGACGCCGGACGCCCGTTCGGCAAGGCCGTCTTCGACGACGCCGACTGGAGCATCCGCGAGGACCTGTACCGGCAGCTGCCCGAACTCACCGAGTACGAGCAGCGCGAGGTCTGGCAGCAGCCCACCGGCAAGCGGCAGCAGGTCCCGTGGGACCCGAAGAACGCCTACTTCTTCGCGAGCCACGCCGACGCGCAGGGCTTCGTGCTCGACAAGGCGACCAGCGGCACCGACCTGGGTGTCCAGATGGCGAGCTGGCCGTCCTTCCAGGACTGGTCGGCGGCCGCGAAGCAGGACGGTCCCCGCCCGGACGACCGGCGACGGGCCGACCTCGTGCTCGCGGGCTGCGAGTCGGACGCCCACGCGCAGGAACTCGCCGACACCACCGGGCACGTGGTGCACGCGCCGACCGGCCGTACGGGTGTGGTGAGCGACGACGCCGCCGCGCCCTTCGACGGCACCAAGAAGGCCGTGCTGTTCGTCCGGCCGTCGCAGGACGGCACGGACGGCGTGTTCAAGACCTTCCATCCGCGCCCGCGCACCGAGACGGCGGACCCCGACCAGCTCCAGGGCCCGGGCCACCGCGCCGGTGACCCCGGCGCCCTGGCCGACACCTCGGCCGACCGGCCGGACCCGGCCGACCGCCCCCTGGGCGACGCCCGTGACGGCGCGGCGGACCGCGACGACTCCGCGGGCCCGCTCGTCCTCGACGCCGACCCGGAGAACGGCGAGAACCCGGAGGACGGCACCGTCACCCTGGCCTCGGGCAGCCGCCTCGGCGGCATCAACCGACGCGGCAACAACATGCCCGCCGACGTGCTCGGCGTCATCGACCGGATGGAGCGGCTCGGCGTCGGCGGCGACCTCTCGGAACTCGGCGGCCTCCGGGACCAGTTGCAGGCGCAGCACACGGAGAACCTGGACAAGAAGACGACCTGGGTCATCGGCAAGGGCCGGCCGCCCAAGGAGCTCCCGCCGTTGACCCTGGCGCCCGTGCTCGACGCGTACAAGGAGGCGCTCGCCTCCCCGCTCTCCCCCGACCAGGCCACCAAGCTGAGCCTGCACGTCGACGACTCGGTCGGTACGGGCGGCGTCAACCGTCCGACGGACGTCGAGGCGGTGCGCACCCTGCTCTCCGACTTCGACCTGCCCGTGCCCGCCACGACGTCCGGCCCCGACGCCGTGCGGATGCTGGTCGACAGCTACCTGTCCGGCGATCTGCTGCCCGAGGCGCACGCGGGACGCCGGGTGGCGAACGCCCTGCTGTCCCTGGCCGACCAGCGGCTCACCATGCACTGGGAGCCGTCCGGGCTCAACACCGACACCGACTTCGTCCGCTGGGCGAAGAACGGCGCCCCGGCGGAGAGCGCCCCGCAGTTCACCCAGGACGCCGTCCTCAACTGCTACGAGACGGTGATGCTCGCGGCCTTCCACGAGGGCGTCCTGAGCTCGTCCTGGATCACCGAGATGTACAAGACACCGCCGGGCATGACCGACGAGCAGGCCGAGCTGACCTTCGGCGAACGTCTGACGAAGGCGCTGCTGCCGCCGACCCAGGACATCCGGCGCTGGCAGGACGACCGGGGACCGGCGCCGCGCCGCGGCTCGCTCGTGGTCAACGGCTCCGGGGGCGACCACTTCGCCATGAGCACCGACGAGCGCTCCGAGACGGACGGGACCCCGGTGACCGTGGGTCTCGGCGCGAACGTCGACGACTACGACCCCGACCAGCTGACCCGCTTCCCGCTCGGCGACTGGCCGCAGACGACCAGCGGTGTGCTGTTCGGCACCCCGCGGTTCGACCCGGTGCCCGGCGCGCCGACCCTGGACCCGTCGCTGCTGCCCAGCCCGGAGAACGGCCCGGTCCTCAGCCGCCCGAACCCCCAGCCCGTACCGAACCCCCAGCCCCTACCGAACCCCCAGCCCCTACCGAACCCGGCGCCGAACCCCGCCCCTCAGGTCAACCCGGCCCCGGCGCCGAACCCCGCCGCCCCCGTCAACCCGGCGCCGCCCGTCACCCCGGCGCCGCAGGTGCCCTGGTACGTCGCGGACGGCGCGCTCGGCGACGGATATGTCGAAAAGGTGAGCCCCTGGGCCCACGAGTCTGCCAACGTCTGGCTGCTGCGCACCAGCGACACCCTCAAGGCGATCGGCGTGCCCGACAGCACCATCGGCAAGCTGCTCGTGAAGCTGCGCCCGATCGTCACCAGCGACGACCCGCGCGCCTGGCAGAAGCTGTTCCAGGAGGGCCTGTCCTTCCGGGCCGACGGCAAGTCGGTCCGCATCACCGCCTGGCCGGAGAACTTCCGGCACACCGAGGCGCTGCCGAAGGCCGACACCAGGCCCTTCACCCGGAACAACGAACCGACCGTCACCCGGGGCAGCGCCACGGAGACCAGCAACCAGTCGTCGATCCCGCTGGACATGGCGGTGCCGCTGACCGGGGTCGCCCCGCTGGCGGCGGTCGCGCCGTCCGTCCGGGTGCAGATGTCCGGTGCGCAGGGCTCGTCCCGTACGGTCACCGTCGACACCCAGGACGCCAGCCGCACCCTGGTCGACGAGATGCACGCCTTCGACAGCGACGTCCGGGTGACCGCCCGGCTGGACGACGGCGCGCCGATGACCTTCCGCATCCCGAACCGGCTGACCATGGCCTTCCCGCAGGCGTACAGCCCGGCGGAGCCCGCCGCCTCGTCGGGTCCGCGGCCGGTCACCGACGCGGCCGGGCTCGGCTCGGTCATCTCGACGGTGAACGCGGTCGCTCCGCGGGCGGTCGTCGACCAGCTCGCCGACCACCTCAAGAAGGCGAAGGTGCCGCCGGCCCAGGCGGCGAAGTTCCTCAACGAGGTCTCGGCCGAACTGCTCAGCGAGAAGGCCCTGAAGGACCGCAACCGCTGGTGGACCACGAACAGCTGGTCCTCCAAGGTGTTCGCGGTGCACGCCGGACCGAAGCGGTCGATGGCCGGCCACTTCCAGGTCAGCGCGCGGCTTGAGACGGTCGAGCGCAAGGGCGAGTCCGACCGTCCGCTGCGGGTCCGCGAGGACCTGGCGGACAGCCTGGCGCTGAAATCGGTCACGAAGCACAGCACCAAGGGCGCGCTCAAGGTGGGCGCGAGCCTCACCATGCTGCTCTCCCCCATGGTGGTCTCGCCGGGCGTGGAGTTCGCCGTGAACGCCTCCCGGTCGCACCAGTTCGACGCGGGTGGCTCCGACGCGGCCAAGAACACCCTGCAGCACGGCAACGAGCCGCAGGTGGACTACCGGGCGACGGCCACCTTCCGGGTGGACTTCAAGACGCTCGCGAAGACGTCGATCCCGCCGTTCGAGGCGCCGATCGTGCTGGCCGTCGGTGTGCCGTCGTCGCAGTCGGCGAGGTTCGAGGAGGCCACCCTCGGCGCGGTCATCGACACCGCCGCGGCCCCGGCCCCCGCCCAGGCGCCCGCCCCGGCCACGGCGACCCCGGTGGTCGCCGCGCCCGCGCCCGGCCAGGCACCGGCGCAAGCACCGGCGCAGGCTCCCGCCCAGGGTGCCGCCCAGACGCCCGCCCCGGCTCCGGCGCCCGGCACCGCCCTGCCGACGGCCCGGCCGCTGCCCTTCGGCGACCAGGTCCGCCAGCTGCTCCGGATCGCCCGGCGCGAGCCCGCGATGAACAACGACGTCGGCGGCCACCACCGGCCGTTCCCGAGCGGCGGGGTACCCGACGCGGCGGGTCTCTACAAGATCGCGAAGAAGCGGCCGATCGAGGTCTCCGTGCCCGACGGGGTCGCCCCGCGGGGGCCGGCCTGGACCCGGCTGCTCGGTCACCCGAACGTCACCCTGGTGCACGGCGACGACGGCTACTCGGTCGGCGCCCGCGGCACCGGCCGGAACGAGCCCGCGTTCCGGTACGTCACCGACGCCCGGGGCGCGGTGGTCGCGGCCCAGCGGCTCGAATCCAGCACCTTCGAGGAGCTGTTCGGCCCGCTCGGGCACGCCCACGAGGGCGGCCTCACCACGCTCACCGACTTCCTGGCGGGCCACCCCGAGGTCGGCCTGCGGATCACGGCGGACCCGGCGTTCGGCGCGGCCGACCCGGACGCGGCCACCCAGCTGCGGGACTTCCTCCAGCACCCGCAGGTCGGCGCGCCGCGCGCGGCCACGGTACGGACCGTGATCGAGACCCGGATCGGCGCCGACGGCACGATCGACTTCCCGGCCTCGTTCCGCAGCCCGGTCGAGCAGGTGGCCCGCAACCTCGACGTGGCGCCGCCGCCGCTGCCCACCCAGGGCCGGCAGCCCCAGCCGAGCCAGCCCGCGCAGCCGGGCCAGCAGGCCCAGCCCGGTCAGCAGCCCGCCGCCCCCGGCGTACCCGCACCGGCCCAGGCCCCCGCCCCCGGCGTGCCCGCTCCCGCCCCGGCCCCGGTCGACCAGGGCGACCCGGGCATCACCCGTCCGTACAACTACACCGACCTCAACGACCCTGCCTCGATCGGCCACTTGGAGGACTTCGCCCACCAGCACGGCCCCGTCCAGCTCCAGATCAGCCCCGGCTTCGGCGACGCCGACCAGGTGCGGGCCGCGCTCGCCGCCAACCCCGACATCCACCTGCTCGACGCGGGCGGCGAACCGCACACCCCCGGCACCGTGTTCGCCGGGCCCGCCACGTACCTCCTGGTGGTCGACGCGAACGGCCGGGTCATCGGCCCCCAGCCGGCCCGCGAGTTCCCCGTCGACCCGCGCGAGCCGCTGTCGCTCGCCGCGCGCAAGGGCATCGGCCCCGGCATCGTGGCCGAACTGCCCGGCTCCGAGAAGGTCCTGACCGATCTGCGCCAGTGGGTGGACAACCACCTCAAGCACGGCAAGCTCAAGACCGGTCTCGACGAGGACGAGTACGGCTCGCTCGACCGCGAGATGGACGCCTCGTTCGGCACGCCCGGCATCCGGGCCCGGTTCGGCAAGCTGCTCGGCGGCGGTGTGCCGCTGGTCAGGCAGCTCGGCAACGGCACCGAGCTCCGCGTCCATCTGCACACCGAGCTGCGCGAGCTGAAGGAGACCACCGACGGCTCGGGCGTCAAGATGGACCGCCGCGCGACCCGTGGTTCCAGCTACGCGGTGGGCCAGACCGACCAGCTCTCGGTGTCGGCCGGAGCCTCCACCGACATCCGGGTGGGCACCGGCGGCGGCTTCCGCGTCGACATGCCGGGCGTGGACGTCAACACCAGCGCGGCGTTCTCCGCCAAGGGCTCCCTGACCACCAGCGTCAAGGCGTTCCACCGGGAGAAGTCCAGCAGCGACGTCACCGCCTTCCGGTACGCGACCGTGCACCACCTCAGCGCCACCCTGCACGACGGCAACGGCGACCTGGTCTCCGCGCTCCACCAGGAGTACGGCGGCGACGACACCTCCTCGGTGATCCGGGTCGCCGACGAGAACCTGCCGACCCAGCCGCACGACCCGGCGGTGCTCGCCACCGTCGGCACGGTCGAGGTCGTCGGCCCCCGGCCGCCGGCCAACTGGCCCGGCACCGGCCTGCCGACCGCGCTGCCGCACGTCGGGCTGCCCGACTCGGGCGTCGGCGGCATCCACACCGAGTTCCTGGGCACCGGGGAGATCGCCACGGCGGTCGCCGGCCTGGTCGCCCGGCGTGGCGGCGGCGAGGACACCCCGACCTCCGCCGACACGCTGTTCGCCGAGCGGTCCGGGGACGGAGTCGCGGGCATCCGGCGCGGGATCGCCTCGGAGATCGAGGAGATCTTCACCTCCAACCAGTTCCGTGCCGAGTTCGAGCAGCTCACCAGCCCGGACGGGGCGACGATGGCGCTGCCGCCGACCCCGGACGGCCGGGAGCAGGCGCTCGTCATCAAGCTGAAGGTGGCCGCGCCCCGGCACGAGACCAGCGGCACCGGCACGACGCTGCTGCACTCCACCGAGACCGGCGCCAAGGCCAGCTGGACGAAGTCCGGCACCCGCACCCTGGGCGGCGGGCTGAGCGGCGGCTTCGGCGCCAACTTCTCCCTGGCGCCGCCCGCCCCCAACCCGGCCGACTCGGGCCAGACGCCCGCCACGACCCCGCCGCCCGCCGCCGCACCCGGCATGCCGGGCAAGCGGCCCGGTGTCGGCTTCGCGGTCCGTGCCGGTGTCGACGGCAGCCGTACCGCGTCCAAGTCGACGGCGGTGGTCTCCGGCAGCGCCGCGTCCACCATCGCCACCTACTCCGGGCAGACCCACCACTTCCGGGCCGACACCTATCTGGAGGTCAGCCACCACACCTGGCTGCCGGGCGGCCGGTTCAAGCCGGTGGCGGACGTGGAGACGCTGTACGTGAAGGTGAACGGCGGTATCGAGATGACCGTCCCGCACCTCCAGGCGCAGGACCTCGGTCTGCCGGTGCCCGACGGCGTCGGACCCGACCCGGTGATCGGCCCGCACCCCGAGAAGGGGTACGTGCACAAGCACCTGGCGACCGCGTTCTCGCACGTGGAGAAGCTGGACGCGGACGGGGTGCTCCCGGCGGTGAAGCGGGCGCTGCGGGACCTCGGGGTCATCCACGAGGCCCTCGCGGACACCCCGACCGACCTTCAGCGCGGTCTCGCCTCGGTGTTCTCCAAGGAGGCGCTGCGGGCCGGTTACGCGCAGCTCAGCACCACCTCGGTACGTCAGCTGATCAAGGTGCAGATGCCGGACGGCGGCACCCGCCGGATCGGGGTCCGGGTGACCGCCGAGGTCGGCGACGCCCGGCACGAGCGGCCCCGCGAGGACGTCAAGATCACCGCGGGCGGCGGCGGGCTCACCTCCGTGACGCACTCGGCGGGCAGCTCCGGCAAGATCGGCGCCAACGCCGGCGCCAACGTCCGCGGCACCGCCGAGGGCGGCGGGCGCGGTGGTCTGAAGGCCAGTGGCGGCGTGGAGTCCGGCGGCGGCAGCAAGACCGGTGTCACCGAGACCGTGCGCGACAACCGCAGCGCGGAGGCCCGCGACACCTCGCAGGAGTTCTCGCACCCGGTGCGCTACCGGGTCGAGGTCTTCTCCGGCAGCGAGCCGCACCAGGCGGTCCGGATGGTCGGCAAGCTCCTGGAGGCGCCGGTCAAGGTCGTCGACTGGGCGACCGACGGCCGGGCCGGGCGCTGGTTCAGCGAGAACTGGGCGAGCGAGTGGAACGCGCTGTTCCCGGACGGGCACGAGCCCACGCGCCAGGTCGACGTGCCGGGCGGCCGGGTCCACCTCCTGGTCCCCGACCATCTGACGAAGGACGGGCCGAGCAACCCGACGCCCGCCCCGCCGATCGCCGCGCACGTCAGGCCCGACGGGCCGAGCCCGGTCGGCGACACCTCGAAGGCGCTGACCGCCGACCTCTCCCAGGTGGTCCAGGCCCTCGACCTGCCCGGTCTCGACCGGGTGCTGCGGTGGCTGCCCGCGGCGGCCTCCAAGCCGCACCGGGTGGACGCGTCGGACACCACGCCGCCGCGCCGCCGCGACCTGGCTCCGACGACCATGGCGGGTCTGGCCATGGACATCATGTCCACCAGCCGGAACCTGCGGTCCAACATCGGCGCGCTCCTGACGGACGGGTACGACATCCCGGTCGCCGACGGCAGGTCGGTGAAGGCCAAGCTGGTCGTGCACCGGGCGCGGCACGTCGCCAAGGGCGAGTTCGAGGCCGGTATCGACAACCCGAAGGAGCGGGAGCAGGAGGCCGAGCGGGAGCAGAGCACCTTCGGCTGGTCCGGCCAGGTCGCCCCGGACGGCGGCGGCTACCCGGTCGACGGCGGTCCCTCGATGGGCGCCGCGGGCCCGTCGTTCCAGCGGGGCGGCGAGCGGGCCAGGGGCGGCGCGACCGTCGGCATCGGCCAGTCCGCCGACGACAAGGCCCCGGCCGAGGGCGTCCACCACCACTACGAGGCGGACGTCACCTGGGTCCTGACCGGCGAGGACGGCACGACCGTCGAGGTCGACGCGATCGGCGGCTTCCTCGGCATGATCCACGAGCCGAAGGTGGACGCGCTGGTGGCGAAGTTCCCGGCGGTGTTCGGGGGCCGGCCGGTGGATCCGGCGGCCAACAACGCGACCCCGGAAGCCGGTTCCGGCTCGGGTTCCGGCGGTCCGGTGATCGTGGTGACCCCGCCGTCCACCGGCCCCGACCCGGTGGTGGCAAGGCCTTCGGGCACCCAACCGCCGGTGGTCCCCGCCCCGCGGACCCCGGCGACCGGCCCGGACCCGCTGACCACCGCGGCGAACACCCCGCTGCCGGACTCCGACGACTCCGATTCCGATTCCGATGCGGACGCGGACGCGGATCCCGTCGCGGTCCCCGGCGCCGGTACGGGTTCCCCGCTGGCCCCGCCGACCATCGTGGTCACGGACCCGGACGGCGACCCCGTGCCGGTGACGGTGCCGACGACCGGGCCGGTACCGGCGTTCGCGCCCGCGCCCGCGCCGCATCTGAGCCAGGACTACGAGCCGACCGGGCCCGCACCGGCCCCGTACCGGGGCGACGCCCGGGTGGAGGCGAACGGGGCCGGGATGGATCCGGTGGAGCTGGCGCTGAGCGGCCCGGGGAAGGACGCCGGTTCGTTCCCGGCGTACCGTCCGGTCCGGCCGCTCGTCGGCCCGGACCGGCCGGCCCTGAAGGTGTCCGGCGACGGCCGCTTCGCGGTGGCCGAGCACGGCGGCGCCGCCCGGGAGTTCTTCGCCACCCAGGAGCTGGTGGACGAGGCCGGGGCGCGGCTCGCGGCGACCGGCGGTCCGCGCCTGCGGGTCGACCCGGCGTCGAGCGTGCGCTTCGACGGTCCGACGGGTCCAGTGACCCTGCACCGGGTCACCGTCGAGGGCCCGGTGGGCCCCGGCCCGGTGTTCGTGGCGGGTGACCCGGACGGCCACCACGTGGTGGTCCAGGACACCCCGCGCCCGGCCGACCGGGAGCGGCGGGACATGGCGGATGCGGTGGAGCGCAATCTGCGGCACTACGGCGACACCCTGCCGAAGGTGGCCCGGGAGCTGGCGGACGCCGACCCGGACGGGCACGAGCCCCGTACCGTCCTGGCCGCGGCGCTCGACGGGCTGCGCCGGGTGCGGGCCGAGCGGGACGCGTTCGAGGCGGACCCGTCGGCGGTGGCGGACCCGGCCGCCGAGCGGGACCGGCTGGCCCGCGAGGAGGCGGACGCGCTCGCCGCGGCGATCGCCGCGCTGCGGGCCGGGGCGGGCCCGGAGTACGGCGACGACGCCGACGGCTTCACGTTCGGCTGGGTCGCGCCGGTGAGCACCCTTGAGCTGCCCGCCCTGGACTGGACCCGGTGACGGTCCCGGCCGGGCGGGCGGGCGGGGGGACGTGAAGGAGCGGTGAACCGGTTCGCGGGTGCGGGCCGTTCTCGGGTACGTACGGCCTCAGCTCCGTACGTACGCCGCTCGCCCCCGCATGGACAGGACCCGCCATGGACGCTCCGGAGTTCCAGCTCGCCGCCGTCTTCGACCACGTCGACCCGGTCACCGGTCCCGGCTTCGCCGACGACCACCCGGTCGTCGCGGACCCGGACACGCTGGCGCTGCTCCTGCGGCGGCTGCGGGCGGGCGCGCCGGTCCTGGTGACGCCGCTGCTGATGGACGACTCGCTGAACCCGGAGCGCAAGGCGGAGGTCCCGATGAACTTCCGCACCGACGGGCGGTGGATCTGGACCGACACGGTCACCTACTACCTGGCGGAGTACGGCGTCGCCCCGGAGCCGGGGCTGCTCGCCCACCTGAGCCGTCCGGCGGACGAGGCGGACGAGGCGGACGCCGCCGTGGACCAGGAGACCGTGGAGCGCGCCGTGGCCTTCGTGCTCGATCCGGCGCAGGCCGGCGAGCCGGTCCACGTGCTCGGCTGAGACGACCCCGGCGGCCGGTGAACCCCGCGTGCGTGCCCGTCCGTTCGAACGTGCGGCGGGCATACCGCAGTCACCGAGGGGATATACAAGGTGGACGAAACAACACAGCGAACCGAGCGAGCGGGGACGGCGTCCGTGCCGATCGCCCTGCCGACGGTCGCCTGGCAGACGGCCGAGCCGGATCCCGGCGACACCGCTGCCGGCGGCAATGACGACAACAGCAGCGACAGCAACGGAAGTGACGGCGACGGCGTGCGTGCCGCCGCCGAGGGCGCCGCGGGGCAGGTTCCCGCGGCGCCGTCCGCGCAGGTGCGGGGCGCCGCCCCGCGGCTGCCGGGCGCGCCGGACGCGGCCACGGCCACGGCCACCGAGCCTTCGGTGACCGGTCAGGAGGCCGAGGAACCGGCGGCGGAGCAGCCCCCGGCCGAGCCCGCGAACGCACACGCCACCGCGCTGGCCGAGGCGGCCGAACCGGCCGCCGCGACCGCGACCGGCATGGCGTCGCGCGGCCGTCGGATCGGGCGCATCCCGAAGCCGATGATCGCCGCGGCGGCGACCTCGGGCGTGGTGCTCATGGGCATTCCGCTGCTCCTGGCCCAGTTGGGCAACGGCGGCGGTTCGGGCCCCGGCCCGACGCCGCCCCGCCCCGCCGGGTTCAACCAGCCGGAGAACGGTCCCGACGGCTTCGTGCCCGGCGCCGACCAGCCCGCGAACCAGGCGCTGCCCGGTGCGGCGGTCGTGCCCGGCGCGGCCGCCGCGTCGCCGTCGCCCGGCGCGTCCCGGAACGGCACCACGGTCGTGGCGCGGCCCCCGGCCGGTCAGCAGCAGGCCCCGGTCCAGCAGCCGGGTCGGCAGACCGACACCCGGACGCAGCCGCGGACCCAGCCGCGCCAGCAGCCCGTGCAGCAGCAGCGGCAGACCGCGGCGAAGCCCGCCGCGAAGCCCGCGGCCAAGCCGGCCGTGAAGCCGGCGCCGCCCGTCACCGCGCCGCCGAAGAAGACGTACGCGGCGCTCGCCGGGTCCGGTTGCGGCGGCAGCGGCACCGGGTACAGCCGCAACGGCTACTGGAAGAACGGCAAGGAGGGCTGGCTCTCCTACGGTTCGGGCGGCGCGTGCGGCGGCTACGAGTCGATGCCGATGTCGGGCAGTGCCACCCGGGACTCCGGCAACTACGTGCTGTGGACGTTCCGGACCGGGGCGGTCACCACCGGCACCTGCCAGGTGTCGGTGTTCATCCCGAACTCCGGCGACATCAAGGCGGTGGGCGGCAACCCGTCGCTGTACACGGTGCGCGGCTCCGCCTCCGCGAGCGGGTCGGTGCTCGGCTCGTTCTCGGTCGACCAGCGTTCCGCGCTGGGCAGTTGGGTCGGCGGCGGCAGTTACCGGATCTCCGGTGGCGCGCTGTCGGTGATGCTCAACGACCGGGGCAAGGACTGGTCCGGATCCGGCACGAAGACGTACGCGCACCACGCGGCGTCGGCGGTCCGGGTGAGCTGCACCTCCTGACCCACCCCGGCACCGTCCGGATCCACCCGGCACCACCGGGACCTCCTGGCACCGCCTCGTACCGTCCCGCGTCACCCGGCGCGGCGGCGGCAAGACCCGAACGAAGGGAACCATCAGGCATGTCGCGCCATGTGCTGACCGTGTGCGCCGATCCGCGGAACGGCGACGGCCACTACGGGGCCGGCGACGGCCGGTCCGGGTCACGGGACTCGTACCGGACCATCGGAGAGGCGCTGGCGGCCGCGCGCAGTGGCGCGGTCATCTCGGTGCGTCCCGGCCGGTACGAGGAGAACCTGGTCATCACCAAGATGGTGACGATCACGGCCGAGGAGGCGCGGGGCAGCGTCCGCGTCAGCCCGCGCGCGGGCGCGGTGGTCCAGGTGGTCGCCGAGGCCGTGCAGCTCACCGGACTGGTCCTGCAGGGCCAGGACGAGGAGCTGCCGGCCGTGGACGTGCCGCGGGGCCAGGCGGCGCTCCAGGACTGCGAGGTGGTGGGCAACGCGTGGACCGCGGTGCTCACCCGTCAGCAGGGGTCGCTGGCCATGCGGGGCTGCCGGGTGACCAATCCGGGCGGTGCCGGGATCGTGGAGACGTCCACCGGCACCAGCGTGATCGAGGACTGCGTGGTGGAACACCTCGGCACCTCGGCGCTGGTGATCGGGGAGCGGGCGAACCCGACGGTGCGCAACTGCGTGCTGCGGGACGCCCGCGGCAACGGGGTGTGCGCCAACGGCGAGGGCCGTGGGCTGATCGAGGACTGCGAGATCTCGGGCACCGACAAGCCGGCGATCGCCCTGGAGGAGAACAGCACCACGCGGGTGGTGCGCACGGCCGTGCGGGACAGTCTGCTCGGGGTGTTCGTCAGCTCGGGCGACCGGGTGACCCTGGAGGACGTGTCGGTGACCGGTGCGAAGGTGCACGGCATCGCGCTCGCCGGGGGCACCGATCCGGTGCTGCGGCGCTGCCGCACCTCGCGGACCAAGGGCGACGGCATCCATGTGACCGGCCGGTCGCGCGGCACCTTCGAGGAGTGCGAGGTCAGCGGGGCGGAGGGGCACGGCATCCTGGTCGAGGAGTCCTCGGGCCCGTCCTTCAACCGGTGCGCGGTGCGGGACGCGCAAGCGGCGGGCGTGCTGCTCACGGGCGACGCCACGCCGGACTTCGACCGTCTGGAGGTGCGGGACACGCCCGGCCCCGGGGTGCGGGTGGTGGAGGGCGCGAACCCGATGCTGCGGCGGCTGAACGTGGCCGATGTGCGCGGCGCGGGCGTCGAGGTGATCCGCAACGGCCGGGGCCGGGTGGAGGCTTCGGAGATCTCCGCGACCGGCGGGGCCGGTGTGCGGATCGCGGACGGCGGCCACACCTATGTGGGGAACACGACGGTACGGGACACGGGCGCGGCCGGTGTCTCGGTCGGCGGCGGCGGGGTGGCGCAGCTGCGCGACTGCGACGTGGCGGACTCCCCGTACGAGGGTGTTCTGGTGGAGGACGGCGGGGAACTGTCGGCGACCAGGACCCGGGCCCGGGCCTGCCGTCGGCACGGCTTCCAGATCGCGGCGGGCGGGCGGGCGACGCTGACCCGCTGCGAGGCCGTGGAGAACACCGGCGACGGGATCCGGGTCGACTCCACGGAGGCGGTCCGGGTGCACGACTGCACGGTGTCGGACAACCGGGGTTCGGGTCTTCGGCAGTTGAAGCCGTCGGACCGGATCGCGGTGGAGAACCTGGTGAGCGTGGGCAACGAGATGCCGGACGCGCACGGGCAGGGCGGTGCGGCCCAGGGCCCCGCGGCCGGTGCGGCGGACGGCGGGGGCGAGCGGGAGCCGTACGGCGTGGCGGAGCCCGCGGACGGTACGGACGCGGAGCGGGGCGGCGAACGGGGCAGGTCGGCGGCCGAGCCGGTGCCCGCGGCGCGCAAGCAGGGTCCGCTGGACGTGCTGATGTCGCTGGTCGGTCTTGAGGGGGTGAAGGAGCAGGTCGGCACCCTGGTCAATCTGAACAAGCTGGCCCGGCGGCGTGAGCTGGCGGGCATGCCCGCGCTGCCGATGAGCCGGCATCTGATCTTCGCGGGGCCGCCCGGCACCGGCAAGACGACGGTGGCGCGGCTCTACGGTTCGATCCTGGCGGAGCTGGACGTGCTGCCGTCGGGTCATCTGGTGGAGGTGGCGCGGGCCGATCTGGTCGCGTCGATCATCGGTGGTACGGCGATCAAGACGACCGAGGTGTTCAACAAGGCGCTCGGCGGTGTGCTGTTCATCGACGAGGCGTACACCCTGTCGCAGGGTTCCGGGGGCACCGGGCCCGACTTCGGCCGGGAGGCCATCGACACCCTGGTGAAGCTGATGGAGGACCACCGCGACGAGGTGGTGGTGATCGTTGCGGGCTACTCGGAGGAGATGCGCGGCTTCCTGGACTCCAACCCGGGTCTGGCGTCCCGGTTCAGCCGCACGGTGGAGTTCGAGAACTACGCGGACGACGAGCTGACCACCATCGTGTCGATGGCGGCCGCCGCGCACGGCTACGAGCTGGCGGACGGCACCCGGGAGGCGCTGACGGCGCACTTCGCGTCGGTCGCGAAGGGCGCGGACTTCGGCAACGGCCGGGCCGCGCGCAAGGTGTTCGAGGAGATGGTGGACCGGCAGGCGTCGCGGCTCGCGACGCTGCCGGAGATCGCGACGGCCGATCTGGCGCTGCTGCGGCCGGAGGACGTGAGCGGCGCCGCGGCGGCCGCGGCGGCGGGCGTCGGTCAGGACCAGAAGACGGAGCTGCTCGACGAGCTGCGGGCGATGATCGGTCTGCCGGAGGCGAAGGAGCAGGTCGAGGACCTGGTCAATCTGATCAAGCAGGTGAACCGGCGCAAGGAGGCCGGGCTGCCGACCGCGACGATCAGCCACCACCTGGTGTTCTCGGGGCCGCCCGGTACCGGTAAGACGACGGTGGCGCGGCTGTACGGGCAGCTGCTCGCCGAGCTGGGGGTGCTGCCGGGCGGTCAGCTGATCGAGACGGCGCGCGCGGACCTGGTCGGCCGGTACGTGGGTCATACGGCGCAGCTGACGAAGGAGGCGTTCGAGCGGGCCCGCGGCGGGGTGCTGTTCATCGACGAGGCGTACACGCTGACCCCGCGCGGCGGCAGCGGCAACGACTTCGGCCAGGAGGCCGTGGACACCCTGATGAAGCTGATGGAGGACCACCGCGACGAGGTGGTGGTGATCGTGGCCGGTTACGCGGACGAGATGCGCGGCTTCCTGGACTCCAACCCGGGTCTGGCGTCCCGGTTCTCGCGTTCGGTGACGTTCGGGCATTACACGGACGAGGAGCTGGTGCGGATCGTGGAGGTGCAGGCGGACAAGAACGGCTATGTGTGCCCGCCGGAGACCCTGGGGGCGCTCGGCGAGCTGTTCGCGACGGTGCCGCGCGACCGCAACTTCGGCAACGGCCGTTTCGCGCGGCAGACCCTGGAGTCGATGATCACCCGGCAGGCGGGGCGGCTCAGCCGGCTCGACGTGGACGACCTGGCCGAGCTCAGTCTGCTGCTGCCGCAGGACATTCCGGTCGACCGGGTCATCGGCGGCGCGGCGTGAGCGGGCGGCGCGCCGTGTCCCGTACGGCGCTGGTGGCGGGTGTGGTGTGCGCGGCGCTGCTCTCGGGGCCCGCGGTGGCGGGCGCCGCGGTGCCCGGCACGGGCGGTGGCTCCGGATCCGGCTCCGGCCTCGGTACGGGGCTCGGGACCGGGCCCGGCGCGGTCGCGGGGGACGGCGGCAGCGGGCCGACCACCTTCCCGGGGCTCTCCCAGCGGATGACCGGGGCCCGGGACGGCTGCCGCAAGGGCAACGGCCGGACCACCGACCGCACTCCGTGGCCGCAGGCGTATCTGCGGCCCGACCGGGTGTGGCCGCTGACCGAGGGCGCCGGGGTGACGGTGGCCGTGGTGGGCTCGGGCGTCGACGACGCGGCCGGGGTGCTCGGCGGACGCCTGGAGCGCGCGCCGCGCCAGTTCGACGCGGGCCGGGAGGCGGACTGTTCGGGTCACGGCACCTTCGCCGCCGGGCTGATCGCGGCGGCCAGGACACCGGGCGCCGGGTTCGCGGGGATCGCGCCGCGCGCCCGGGTGCTGTCGGTCGGGGTGACCGACCGGTCCGGGAACACCACGGCGGAGCTGCTCGCCAAGGGCATCCGGATCGCCGCCGACCGGGGCGCCCGGGTGATCGCCGTGGTGGCGGTGGCCGGTGAGGGCAGCGGCGCCCTGCGGAACGCGGTCCGGTACGCGACGGGCAAGGGCGCGGTCCTGGTGGCCCCGGTGGCCCCGGACGCGCAGACGAAGGGGGTGACGGCCTATCCGGCCGCCTATCCCGAGGTGGTGTCGGTGGCGGCCACCGGACCGGCCGGACTGCCGGCGGGCGGCTCGGCCGACGGCGGCGCGCCGTCCGCCCGGGTGGACCTGGTGGCGCCCGGCACGTCGGTGATGGGCACCGGGCCGGGCGGGAAGGGCTACTTCACGGCGTCCGGGCCGAGTTACGCCGCCGCGTTCGTGGCAGGCAGCGCGGCGCTGGTCAGCGGCTACCGGCCGGAGCTGACGGGCGCCCAGCTGGCGCACCGGCTGCGGGCCACGGCGTCGCGGCCGGGATCGCGGCTGCCGGACCCGCTGATGGGCTGGGGCACGGTGGACCCGGTGGCGGCGGTGACGGCGGTCCTTCCGGAGGAGCGGGCGGGGGCGGCGGCGCCGGCGCGCCCCGCCGTGCCGCCCGCCGCGATGCCGCCGCGGCCGGGTCCTTCGGCACTCGACGGGGCCTGGCCGGTGGTCGCCGGAGCGGTGGCCGGCACGGCCGCGGTGGCCGCCGCGGGGTTCGTGCTGCCCGCCGGACGACGCAGGAAGTGGGCTCCCGGACGTCATCAGGCGTGAACGAAAAGAACGCAAGTCACCTCTGCTGATCGGTGAAATCGCAGGTCAGAGCGGCGTTGGGGAGGTACCAACGGCCCGTTGGCCGCTAACTGTAAAGAAAGTTGGCGGTTCGTTGGCGGGGCGTTGGACGGGACCGCCATTCTTACTCTCGTCAAGCACGACACGTCGGCCGACAACGATGTGTCGCACGGAGGGGACCGCCCGGCAGGGGAAGTGCCGCGGTGGCCGATCGGGAGGGAAGGCGCCGATGTCGAAGGAGCCGTCGAGTGCGGGTACGGGTGGCGTGGCCGCGGCCGGGAACGGCACACCGGTCAGGCCCACCATGGACCGGGACACCCTGGCCGAGCTCCACCGGCTGCACTCCCCCTACCTGATGCGGGCGCTGCTCCGGCTGACCAGCGGCGACCGCGGGCGGGCGGAGGACATCCTCCAGGAGACCTTCCTGCGCGCCTGGCAGAACCCGCAGGCGCTCACCCGGGGCCCCGAGCACGGCCGTCCGTGGCTGTTCACGGTGGCCCGCCGGATCGCCATCGACCACTTCCGGATGCAGGCGGCCCGGGTCAAGGAGGTCGGCGACGAGGCCCCGGAGGACCGGACGACCGGTCAGGACCCGTACGACGAGGTGCTGCTCGCGCACGATGTGCGCAAGGCGCTCGACAAGCTGCCGCCGCACCAGCGCGAGGTCCTCGTCGAGCTGCACATGAACGACCGCTCGGCCGCCGAGACCGCGGCGCTCCTGGGCATCCCGCCGGGCACCGTGAAGTCCCGCAACTTCTATGCCGTACGGGCCTTCCGGCCGCTCCTGGAGCGGCGCGGGCTCGCCCCGGCGTAAGCCGGGGCCCCGGGGGGGCTACCCCTGAGCGGCGGCGGCGCGGGTGAGGGCGTCGAGGCGGGCGGTGAGCGTCGCCACCGTGATGCCGTCCTCGCGGCGCCGGTAGAGCTCGATCGCCGTGCGCAGCCGTACCGCGGCCTCGTCGTGGCGGCCGAGCCGGGCCAGCAGGTCCGCGTACCAGGTCTCGACGAGCGAGCGGACATGGTCGTTGCCGCCCTGTCCGGACAGGCCGATGAGGGTCTGCCAGCGCTCCTCTGCCTCGGCGAACCGGCCGAGCGCGCCGAGCGAGAGCGCGGCGCAGGCCATCACGGCCATCTTGGCGTGCCCGGCCGGATGGTCGGCGAGCAGCGCGATGGCCCGGTCGGCGTGGGCGAGGCTCACCTCGGGGCGGCCGCTGCCGAGTTCGCCCAGGCAGACGGCGTGCAGCACATACGCCTCCGACCAGGTGTCGCCGGCCTCGCGGGCGGCGGTGAGCGCGGTGTGCGCGCACTCCAGGCTGCGTTCGACCTCGCCGAGGTCGCGGTACACCCCGGCGAGTGGCACCAGGGCCCGTACCCGGTGCATCGGGTCGTCGTGGCCCGGCACCGCCTCGGCGGCCTCGCTGAGCAGGTCGGCGGCCTCACGCAGCCGGCTCATCTCCTTGTTGACGAAGCCGAGCGAGCACTTCATCCGGGGCAGCGCGGCGGGGTCGGCGGAGTGCCCGGCGGCGCGCAGCCCGGTCAGGGCGCACTCCTGCCAGCTGCCGTAGTCGCCAGAGGCGAAGAACAGGCCGGTGACGTTGTCGGCGAGGCGCCAGGCCCGGTCGTGCTCGCCGCTCTCGGCGCACCGGCGGGTGAGCGCCCGGATGGCCTCGCCCTCGTGGCCGAGCCAGCGCAGCGCGTCCCGGATGTCGCGGTGCCGGGGCAGGCCCGGCGGGTCGGCGACGGGCCGGTGCAGTCCGCTGTCCCGGCCGGAGACCAGGACGTTGGCGGCGGCGGTCGCGGCGAGGAAGTAGTCGCTGAGCCGCCGTACGGCGGCGGCCCGGTCGGCGACGGCGACCTCCTCGTGCAGCAGTTGCTGGGCGAACAGCCGGACCAGGTCGTGGATCTGGTAGCGGCCGGGACCCGCCTCGGTCACCAGGTGCAGCGCGGCGAGCGCGCCGAGCGCGAGCCGCCCGTCGCGCAGCGGCACGTCGAGCAGCGCGGCGGCGGCGAGCGCGTCCAGGCCGCCGGAGCCGGGGTGGAGCGTGAGCAGCGGCAGCAGCCGGGCCGCCTCGGGCGGCAGCTGGCGGCGGCTGAGGGTGAGTTCGCGGGTGACGCCGATGTCGCCGGGGGTGCCGAGGCCGCTCAGCCGGTCGCTCTCGTCCTCCAGGTCGTCGACGATGTCGGCGACCGACCAGCCGGGCCGGGTGGCGAGCCGGGCGAGCGCGATGGACAGCGCCAGCGGCAGCCGGCCGCACAGGTCGATCAGCCGGTCGACGGCCGCCGGGTCCTCGGCGGCGCGCTCCGCGCCGACCCGGCGCAGCACCAGGGCCCGGGCGGCCTCGGTGGTGAACGGGCCGACCGGCAGGAACTCGGCGCCCTCGCGCACGATCAGTTCGTCGAGGACATGGCGGCTGCACACCACGGCGCGGGCCTCGGCGCCGTCCGGCAGGAGCAGTTCGACGTCGGCGCCGGACAGCGCGTTGTCGACGACGACGAGCAGCCGGCGGCCCCGGCTGCGCTCGCGGAACAGCCGGGAGCGGGCCTCGGTGCGTTCCGGGATCTCGGTCTCGCGCACGCCCATCGCGCGCAGGAAGCCGTGCAGCACCTCGCCGGGGTCGGTGGGGCCCGCCGCGTTGAAGCCGCGCAGATCGCCGTAGAGCTGTCCGTCGGGGAAGCGGTCGGCGAGGCCGTTGGCCCAGCGCACCACCAGGGTGGTCTTGCCGCTGCCCGCGGCCCCGGCGACGATCGCGACCCGGGTGGCGCCGTCGGCGAAGCGGTCCAGCCAGCCGGTCTCGTCGGGCCGGTCGACGAAGCCGGAGCCGAGCGGGCGCGGCAGCAGCCGGGGCACCAGGTAGTCAGAGGGACGCGCGGCGGCGGCCTCGGCCACGGGCTGCGGGGTTCCGGCGGGCGGTACGGGGGCGGGCGCGACGGACGCGAGGGGCGCGGGCGCGGCGGGGGCCGCGGGCGGCAGCGGCGCCGCCGGGTCCTCGGCGGGCTCCTCCTGGACCGTGCGGACGGCCTCGGTGAGGGTGGGCCCCGGGTCCATGCCGAGCTGGTCGGTGAGCAGCCGGGCGGTGCGCCGGTAGACCACCAGCGCGTCGGCGCGGCGGCCGCACCGGCCGAGGGCGCGGACCAGGAGTGCGGCGAGCGGCTCGCGCAGCGGGTACTCGGCGAGCGCCGTCTCCAGGTGCGGGACGACGGCGGCGGCCCGGCCCTCGCGAAGCCCGGCGGCGGCCCATGCCTCCAGGACGGACAGACCGGACTGGTCGAGCCGGTTGGCGAGGGTGCCCAGCTCCTCGGTGGCGGGCAGTCCGTCGAGCGCGGGCCCGCGCCACAGGCGCAGCGCGTCGGCGAGCCGCTCGAAGCCGGGCTCGCCCTCGGACAGGTCGGTGAAGCGGTGGCAGTCGACCGCGTGCGGGTCGCCGACCAGGGCGTAGCCGCCGGGTCTGGTCTCCACGCGGAGCGCGGAGCCCGCGAGGGTCTTGCGCAGCGCGGCGATGTGGCCCTGGAGCGCGGCCTTGGCCTGCGGCGGCGGGTCGCCCTCCCAGAGCGCGTCGAGGAACCGGCCGACCGGCACGGTGCGGTTGACCGAGAGCGCGAGCAGGGCCAGGGCGGCCTTCCGCTTGCTCCCGGCGACCGGCAGCGGCCGGTCGTCGGCGTCGCGGAGTTCCACGGGTCCGAGCACCCGGATGAGTGGGCCGGTCACGCGCCCGCTCTCCTCTCTGCCCGGTCCGGTCGCGGCGGCCTTTGACACAGCCACGACATCGGGACACATCGTACCGTTCGCCGCGTCCGTCGCCCGCGCCCGGTCGCGCGGCCCGGCCGGGCCGTGCTCCCGTGTCCCGGGCAGCCCGGCCGCGGGTGCCTGGTAAACCGTCTGAACCATCCGCGGCTTCCGATCCGTTCGACCGACTGAGACGTCCTCCGCCCTTGGTAGGCAGTACGGGGGACGACGGCAAAAGGTTCGGACGAAGGGATGCGGCACGGTGACGACCACGGGAACCACCGGTGTGGACAGGATCGACCCGGCCGATCCCGCGCACTGGGCCTCGGCTCCCGACTACGCGCCCGAGCTCTGGCCCGACCCGGAGCGTCCGCCGGTGCTGCGCGCGCTGGATCTGAGCCTCGCCCTGGAGCCGGCGGCGCCGGTCATCCCGGCGTCCCCGGTGGCCGAGCCGCTGGCGGCGGTGGCCCCGGAGCCGCTGGTGGCGGCCGTCCCGGCCGCACCACCCGCCCCCTCCGCACCGGCCGCCCCCGTCCCGCCCGTCGCGCACGCCCCGGCGCACCCGGTCGCACCGGCGCCCATGGCCCCGGCGGCGCCCGTCCCCGTACCCACCCCGGCCGCCCCCGCGCGGCTCGGCCAGTCCGCCGACACCGAGCTGAGCGCGGAGCGGCTGATCCGCCGCGCGCCCCGGCGGCTGCTCGGCGGCCTCGGCCGGAAGGGCCGGGCGGGGGCGTCGCACGGCGACACCATCCGTACCCCGCTCGGCCGCAGCCACCGGATCGCCGTGATCAGCCTGAAGGGCGGGGTCAGCAAGACCACCACGACCGTCGCCCTCGGCTCGGTGCTCGCGAGCGAGCGCGCCGACCGGGTGATCGCGGTGGACGCCAACCCCGACTCGGGCACCCTGGGCCGCCGGGTCAGCCGCCAGACCCCGGCGACCATCCGGGACCTGGTCACCGCGCTGCCGGGGCTGCGCACCTACATGGACATCCGGGCCTTCACCTCGCAGGCGCCGAGCGGACTCGAAGTCCTCGCGAACGACTCCGACCCGGGGGTCTCGCGGACCTTCGACGACGAGGACTACCGCCGGGTGATGGAGCTGCTCGGCGGCCAGTACCCGATCGTGCTCACCGACTCCGGCACCGGTCTGCTGCACTCCACCATGCGCGGGGTGCTCGACCTCGCCGACCAGCTGGTCGTGGTGGCCACGCCCAGCGTCGACGGCGCCACCAGCGCCAGCATCACGCTCGACTGGCTGGCCGCGCACGGCTACGACGAGCAGGTCCGGCGGGCCGTGACCGTGGTCTCCGGGGTGCGGTCCAACGGTTCCCGGCTGGTCCGGGTCGACGACGTGGTGGCCCACTTCAAGCAGCGCTGCCGTGGTGTCGTCGCGGTGCCGTTCGACGAGCACCTGGCGCACGGCGGCGAGGTCGACATGGCGCTGCTCCGCCCCCGGACGACCGCCGCCTACTACGAACTGGCGGCCCTGGTGGCGGAGGGGTTCGGCGCATGAGCGACGACCTGGTGGTGCCCGGTTTCGTGCGGGACGCGGTGGCGCACGCGCTGCCCGGCTCCTGGGTGGCGGTCGCCGACCCCGCCTGGCGCGGCGAGGGCGTGCCGCCGGAGTGGGCGCTGCTCGGCGAGTGGCTGACCGCGGCCGACGGCACCGTAACCGACTTCCGGGAGAACCCGGTGCACCGGCCGTCGCCGCTGTCGCTCGGCTGGCCGGTCCCGGCCGAACCGGTCGACGCGGCCGTGCAGTTGGCGGCGACCGGCTACGGGCCGCCCGAGGACGTGCACCGGGCGGTCGTCGCGGCCGGGCGGCTCGCGGTGGCCCTCGACCCGGGCGGCGCCGTGGGCGTGGTCCGGTCCCCCGGTGAACCTCCGGTGGTGCTCGCGTTCAGTTCGGACGCGCAGCTGACCGCCTCCGGCGAGCCCCCGTACGGGGTGCTCTCCCCCGCCCGACTCGTCGCCCTGCTCCCCGAGGGACATCAGGTGCTCCTGAACCCCGGTGGCGCGGTGGCGATGCGACTGGATCCGGACGATCTGCGACACGCCCTGGCCGAGCGGGACGAGTCCCGTCCGCCGGCCCGCTGATCCCGGGGCGGCCTCCCCTGCCGTCCGCCGGATCCACGGGTCCGGGTGGTCTCCCCGGCCGCCCGGACCCGTTCTTCGACCGTTTCCCCGAAGGAGAACCATGGCCTGGTACGAAGGCCCCTGCCGCATCACGGTGATCGGCGTCGACGCGGACTACCCCCAGCGGGCGGTGGTGACCGTACGCGGCCCGGGCGGCGCCCGGACCGTCATCCCGGGCACCGTGGGTGCCGTCGCGTTCGTGGACGCGCCCAGCTGGGACCTGGATCTGGAGCACGAGTTCGAGGGCCGCTGGCGGCCCAACGTCCGCGCGGTGACCAGCCGTTGGAGCGAGGTCGGCGGGATCCGCACACAGACGGTGCGCAGCAAGGACGTCGACCAGCCGCGCGACCGCAGGGAGCGCAATCTGGTGCTGCGCCTGGAGCGCACCGGCGAGCCGGTGGCGGAGCAGCGGGAGGCGGAGCGGTCCTGGGACGCGCCGTCCCGCTGGACCACGGAGTCCGGCGCGCACGGCACCTCGGGCCGGAGCTCGGGCGCGGCGGCCCCCACCAGCTACGGCGGGGCGACCTCGTCCTCGTACGGCACGCCCTCGACCGGCGGTTCGAGCGGCACCAACTGGCACGTCCCCCGGCAGAGCGAGGACTGGCGCGGCGGCACGTCGGGCGGTACGTCGTCCGGTGGTACGTCCTCGGGCGGTACGTCGTCGGGCGGCGGCACCACGTCGAGCGGCGGGGCGACCTGGTCGGCCTCCTGAGGCCCACCGGCCGCCGCCCGGCGGCCACTTGACCAGCTTGCCCTTGGCGGAGACGGTGAACCAGGTGCCGCCGGTCGCCCCTCATCGGGGGCGACCGGCGCTTCCCCGCCGCGGTCACCCGGGCAGGGGCACGTCCACGAACCGCTCGCCCGTCTCGCTCTCGACCACCACGGCGGCCACGTCCGCCGGGTCGACGGCCGCCGAGCCGTCCAGGGCCACCCCCTTGCCGGGGCCCGCGGGTTCGCCCCTGCCGACCACCCAGCTGCCCGCCGTGGTCCGGCGGCCGTCCTTGCCCACCACGACGAGCAGGCAGCGTTCCCCCGGTGGCAGTCCGGTCACGGCGGCGTGCACCCGCACCCAGGCGGCGGCCGGGGTGACCCGGACCGTCATCCGGGCCCCGCTGCCGGGATCGGCGGCCGAGGCCACCCGGGTGCCCGGCGGCGAGGTGGGCACGGGGGCGCCGGTGACGGTCGGCGACGGGTCCGGGAGGGCGACCGGTGGCGCGCCGCCGGTGACCGTGCCCGCCCAGAACACTCCGGCGAGCGCGACGGCGGCCGCGAGACCGATCAGGGCGCCGCGACGGCGGACCTGCCCGGCGCGTTCGGCCCGCACCTGCCGCAGGGTGCGCTGGAGCAGCAGGTCACCACCCTGCGGCGGTCCTTCGAGGAACGCCGCGGGCGGCACCTCGCCGAGCGCCCGTTCCATCTCGCGCATTGCGGCCACCTCCTCCCGGCATGTCTCGCACCCGGCCGTGTGGGCCGCCACCCGGGCGGCCTCGGCCTCGTCGAGGACGCCGAGGACGTAGGGGCCGAGTGGGACCTCCTCGTCGTGCCGCCGCCCGTTCACGCGACCACCTCCCGCATTCCGGCGGGCCGGCCGGTTCCGTCCGGCGGCCGCCCGTGTCCTGGAGCCTCGCGGAGTGCCCGGAGGGCGTAGTGCGGCCATACGCACCAGCTCCGTGTGGATGTCCGTCGTTCGTCGGGGCCCACACGGCTGCCGGGCCCCGAAGGTTCAGGTGACGTACGTCACATCGCGCGGTGACGGCCGGCCGGTCGAACGCGGTTATCCGAAGCGGCCGTTGACGTAGTCGGCGGTCCGCTCGTCCTGCGGGGCGCCGAACATCGCGTCGGTCGGGCCGTGTTCGACGATGCCGCCGGGGGTGCCCTGCTCGGCGAGGAAGAAGGCGCACCGGTCGGAAACGCGGGCGGCCTGCTGCATGTTGTGGGTGACGATCACGATGGTGACCTCCAGGGCGAGTTCCCTGATCGTCTCCTCGATGCGGCGGGTGGAGGTGGGGTCGAGGGCCGAGCAGGGCTCGTCCATCAGGAGCACCTTGGGCCGCACCGCGAGCGAGCGGGCGATGCACAGGCGCTGCTGCTGGCCGCCGGACAGGGCGCCGCCGGGCTGCCGCAGCCGGTCCCTGACCTCCTTCCACAGGCCGGCCTTGGTGAGGCACTCCTCCACCAGGGCGTCCTTGGCGTCGCCACCGACCCGGGTGCCGGTGAGCTTGAGCCCGGCCGTGACGTTGTCGTAGATGGACATCGCCGGGAACGGGTTGGGCTTCTGGAACACCATGCCGATGGTGCGGCGGGCGGCGGTGAGCCGCTGGCCCGCCGCGTAGATGTCCTGGCCGTCGACGAGCACCTCACCGGCGAGGGTGGCGGAGGGCACCAGCTCGTGCATCCGGTTGAGGATCCGCAGGAAGGTGGACTTGCCGCAGCCGGACGGGCCGATGAGGGCGGTGACGAGACCGGCTCCCATGGTCAGCGAGACCCGGTCGAGCACCTTGTGGTCGCCGAACCAGGCCGAGATGCCGCGGGCCTCCAGCGTCGCCCCGTTCACGGTGGCGGTGACGGCGGCGGGCGCCGTCGCCGCGGGCAGCGGGAGCGTGGTCTCCGGGGCGGCGGGCTCCGGAGCGGTGGTCTCCGGGGCTGCGGTCCCCGGGGCGAGGGTCTGGTCGGTCACGGCATGTCCTTCGTTCGGGCTTCTGTCGGCCGTACGCGCTTCGGGGCGGTACGGGCTCTCACAGCAGGTTGGGCAGGAGCAGCAGCGTCTGGTCGGCGACGGCGAGGCCGAGCGCGCCGAGCAGCGGGACGCCGACGACCCAGGTGTGGCGGCGGCCCCAGCGGGCGTGCGCCCAGGCGAGCGCGGCGGCGGCGAGCACCAGGGCCTGGCCCCAGAGCACCAGCGGCAGCCAGGCGTCGGCCCGGCCCGCCATCGGCTTCTCGTCCTCGGGCAGGGCGCCGGCCGGGAGTCCGGGCGGCGGGCCCGGCTGCACCTCGCTGGTCAGTTCGGCGTCGACCCGCAGGATGCCGTCGGGCATGAACGGGGTGCCGTCGGCGGTGACCAGGGTGACCCGGCCCTTGCCCTGGGCGAGCGCGGGCGGCTGCGGGTCGCCCGCGCGGCGCGGTGCGACGACCTTGTAGACGTGGGTGCCCTGGCCGGTGATGAGCCGCACGGTGTCGCCGGTGGACAGTTCGCCGAGGTGGCGGAACGGTCCGCCGAAGGTGGCCTGGCGGCCCATCAGGACGCTGGTACCGGCCTGGCCGGGCAGCGGGGTGTCGCGCCGGTGTCCGGCGCCGCGGGCGAGCTCCTCGGCGGAGGTGCCCTCGCGGATGACCTCGCGCAGCCGGAGGGCGGGGATCTCCAGGATCGCCACCGGTTCGCCGAGTCCGGCGGCCCGGCCGCCGGCCGCCGAACGGCCGATCGGGGCGGTGCCGTTGGCGAGGTCGGAGCGGAAGGCCGCGTAGTCGACCTGCCGGTCGCGGGCGTGCCGCAGGTCGCTGACGACGCCCGCGTCGATCACGAAGCCGAGCAGCACGGCGGCGAGGATGCTGATGGCCGCACCGGCCACCCGCAGACCGGGGCCCGCGGTGGGGCCCTTGGGGCGGCGGGGCCCGGTGGGCCCGGGGCCGGGCCCGCCGGCCGACGGAGCGTCGGCGGGCGGGGCCCAGACCTGGGCGGCGGGGGGAGCCGTCGTCATCCGACTCTCACCCAGCCGCTGGTGGCGGTGCCGTTGGCGTACCCGGCGCGGCGGGCGGTGACGGTCACGGTGAGCTTGTGGCCGCGGTCCGCCGTGGTGGGCGTGTAGGCGGCGCGGGTGGCGCCGCGGATGGCCCGGCCGTCCCGGCTCCACACGTACGTGTACGTGGTGGCGGCGGGCGTCCAGGTACCGGGGCGGGCGGTCTCGGCGCGGCCGGTGCGGTGGGCGCCGGAGATGGTCGGCCGGACGGTGTTCTTCACGGCCGGGCCGAGGCCGATGACGGCGGCGGGGCTGGTGGAGACGGCGCTGCCGGTGGTGTTGGTGCCCTGGGCGCGGCAGGCGATCTTGTGCGCGTGGTCGGCCGGGATGAGCGCCTTGGTGCGGCCGGTGACGCCCGCGATGACGGCGCCGTCGCGCAGCCAGCTGTAGCCGACGGTGCTCGCGCCGTTGAAGCCGACGGCGCAGGTGACGGCGGAGCCGACCTTGGTGGTGCCGGTGACCTTGGCGGCGGCGGTGACGACCGGGGCCTTGATCTTGACGGTGTAGGACAGCGCGGCCGAGGCGGAGCCGGTGACGGCCGCCGGGTCGGCCGGGACGAACTCGGCCTTCAGCCCGTGGGTGGCCGCGGTCAGCGCGCTGGTGGTGAGGGTCGCGGTGCCGCCGGTGACCGGCACCGGGGCGCCGATCGGGGTGGCGCCGTCGAGGAACCGCACGGTGCCCGCGGCGGTGGCCGGGGCGACGGTGGCGGTCAGCTTGACGGCGGTGCCCTCGACGACCGGGGCCGCCGGGGCGACCGCGAGGGTGGTGCTGGTCCGGGTGACCGGCGCGGTGCTCTGGTACGTGGTGTCGGAGGTGAACCAGATCGGCGCCGAGAAGTCGCCGTAGGTGGCCGACCCGAAGGCGGGGCGGCAGGTCAGGGTGAAGTCGTAGCGGCCGGTCAGGGTGGTGAAGCCCGCGGTGCTGGCGTAGTCCCGCATGGTCTGGGTCAGCGGGACGACGATGCCGCCGGTCTGGCTGGCGGCGTAGGTGGCGATCGGCGAGTTGCTCACCACGATCTGGCCCTCGGCGGGGAAGCCGGTGCCCTTGACCGAGACGATGAGGTTCGTCGCGGGCTCGGGGCAGGGGGCGGCGGTGGTCAGCGCGATGCCGGTGGCGTCGGTGCCGTTGCCCGGGGTGACCTCCAGGGCACCGAGGGACTCGGCGCGGGCCGCGTCGGTGCCGAGCACGAAGGCACCGGCGGCGAGCGCGGTCACGAGGGAGGCCGCGAGCGGGCGGCGTACTGCCAGGGCGTTCATGGTCTGGGTCCTTTTCCGGGTCAGGCGTTCGGCAGGTCGGAGGCCGGGAAGTCCTCGCGGCGGCGGGCGCGGCGCACCATGACGGCACCGGCGAGCACCAGGCCGCCGGAGAGCACGCCGAGGGCACCGGCCTCGGCACCGGTCTTGGCGAGGGTGCCGCCGCTGCCCGAGCCGCCACCGGCGCCGCCGCTGACGTGGGTGGAGACGTCCTGCGAGCCGTCGCCGCCGGTGCTCGCGGAGGAGGTGGCGGACGGAGAGGCGCTGTCGCTGGGCGAGGCGGTGTCGGTCGGCGACGCGCTGTCCGTGGGGGTGGCCGAGTCGGACGGCGACGCCGTCTCGGTGGGCGTGGCCGTACCGGTCGGCGTGGCCGTGCCGGTGGGCGTGGCGGTCCCGGTCGGCGTCGCGGTCCCGGTCGGCGTGGCCGAGTTCGACGGGGTGCCGGTGGGCGCGGCCGGGTCGGTGTTGCGGTAGGCGGTGTTGCTGGTGAACCAGATCGCGGCGGTGAAGTCGCCGAGGCTGGTGCCGTTGAACGCGGTGCGGCAGGTCAGGGTGAAGTCGTAGCGGCCCGTCAGGGTGCTGAACCCGGCCGTGTTCGCGTAGTCGCGCATGGTCTGGGTCAGCGGCACGATCAGGCCGCCGGCCGGGGTGGCGGCGTACGTGGCGAGCGGCGAGTTGCTGACGACGTTCTGGCCCTCGGCGGGGAAGCCGGTGCCCTTCACCGTGACGAGCAGGTTGGTGGCCGCGGCCGGGCAGGCGCCCGGGGTGGTCAGCGTGATGCCGCTGCCGTCGGTGCCGGTGGCCGGGGCGACCTCCATCGCGGTCGGGTCGGCCGCCTGCGCGGTCGGCGCCAGGGCGAGGGTGGCGGCGGTGGCGAGCAGTCCGGCGGTGCCGCACGCGGCGACGAAGGTGCCGACGCGGACAGAGGCCCGGCGGGGCGGGGTGAAGGACACGGTGTGGTCTCCCTTGGGGACGGTGGGCAGGTGGTTCAGGACGTGGTGGTCGACACGGCGGCGGGCTCGGCGCCTTCGGTCTCCGGCTCGGTCTCGGTCTCCGGCTCGGTCTCGGACTCCGGCTCGGTCTCGGACTCCGGCTCGGTCTCGGACTCCGTGGTCTCGGACTCGGTGGTCCCGGGCTCGGTGGCCCGCTCCCGGCGGCCGCGCAGCCACAGCAGTCCGCCGCTGAGCAGCGCGATCAGGCAGACCGCGAAGCCGACGGCCGACCAGGCGGTGAGCGCGGCGTCGGAGTCCGCGGCGGCCGAAGTCCCGGGAGCCTGGGGTGCGTTCGCCGCCGGGGCGCCCGGCGCGTCGCTGGTGCCGGGGGCGGGGGCGGCGGAGCCGCCCGTACCGGAGTCGGCCGTACCGGAGGACGTACCGGAGCCGCCGGAGGCCGACGCACCGGCGGACCCGGCCGCCGAGGCGCCCGCGTTCGGGGCGGCCGCGCTCGGGACGGTCGGCAGCTTGACCGTGGTGCCGTCGGTGTAGGCGCTCTTCGCGGTGAAGTTCAGGGTGCCGGTGAACTCCCGCAGCACGGTGGACTGGAAGGCGCCCCTGAGGCAGCTGACCGTGAAGGTGTAGGTGCCGTGCAGGGCGGTGAACCCGGCGGTGGTGGCGTAGTCCCGCATGGTGGAGATCAGCGGGACGGCGAGCGAGCCGCCGAGCAGCTTCGGGTACGTGGCGAGCGGGGCGTTGCCGACGACGATCTGGCCCTCGCGCGGGAACCCGGCGCCGGTGACCCGGGCGATGACGTTCGAGGTGCCGTCGGGGCAGCCGCCGCCGGTGGTCAGGGTGATCGGCTGGGTGTCGGTGCCCCGGGCCGGGACGACGCCGAGCTTGCCGCCGTCGGCGGCGCGGGCGTCGGCGACGGTGCCCTGGACGAGGGTGCCCGCGACGAACAGGACGGCGGCGAGCGCGACGGCCTGGCGGCCGCGCCCGGAGCCGACCGGGCGGAGTGCGGCCCCGGCGCGGGCCCGGCGGCGGCGCCGTACCAGCAGCACGGCGGTCGCGGCGGCGAGCACGAGCAGCAGGGTCAGCGCGGCCCACGGCATCGCCGTGAAGGTCTCGGTGCGGGTGACCCGGGGCAGCACCCGGTGCTTGATGTCGCCGCGCACCGGCCGGGGGTCGACGGTGACCGTGGCGGTGTCGCGGAAGCCGGGCAGCACACCGGTGGCCGTGGTGGTGACGGTGAGCGCGTCGCCGGGCAGCAGTTCGGCCAGGTCCTCGACCGGGGCGACGTCGCCGGTGCCGCCGAACGGGTCCCGGACCTCGACCGCCTGACGGGCCGCCAGGCGCACATTGCCGGTGTTGCGGACGGTGTACGAGACGGTGGCGGCGCCGGTGCCGAAGGGGTTGGCGGTGCCGTGGTAGGCGGTGTGCAGGTTCTCCACGGCGAGCCGCGCGGTGAGTTCGCCGGAGACCCGGACGTAGACGCGGGCGCCGACGCGCTGGTCGACGGCGACCTTGTTGCCCTTCTTGTCGGCGCGCAGGGCGGCGAGCGAGGCGACGATGCCGCCGGTGTGGTCGCCGGGGGTGGCCGTGGCGGGGATCCGGAGGGTGAACGGCACGATGGCCTGGCCCCGGGCGGGCACGGTGACCTGGCTCTTGCCGAGCGTCACCCAGGAGCCGAGGTCCTTGGCCTTCTCCTTGCCTGCGCGCAGGTCGAAGCCGCCGTCGGGGGTGGTGAACGCGTCCTGCGCGTACACCCGCAGGGTCAGCGGCTCGGTGCCGTAGTTGAGGACGGCGATGTGGTCGGAGACGGCGGCGCCGGGGGTGGCGCCGTAGGAGAAGTGCGGCCGGGTGTCGGCCTTCTTCGCGGCCGAGGGCTGGACACCGAAGGTGGACCGTCCGTCGCCCTTCGCCGCCCCGTCGCCCGGCAGCGCCACGGGGGCGGCCGGTGCGGCGAACGGGCCGGTGACCGGCGTCGCGGCGGAGGCGGCCGTGGCGGGGAGGGCGGCGAGGAGGCAGGCGGTCAGCGTCGCCGCGAGCCTGCGGGCCGAGGTGGGGATCATGTCGGGGTCGTCCGTTCGGGCGCGGGGATGTCCTGTCGATCGGGCCGGGGCCGGGTGCGCGCGGTGCGGTGCACTGCGCTGCGGTCGCGGGCCCGGTCCGTTCGGCCGGACACCCCCCGGTGGCCTGGGGGGGGTTGGCCGGGGCGGGCGGGCTGCCCGCCCCGGCCGGGGTGCCGTCAGGCGTCAGGCGTCGGGGCTCAGATGGCCGTCAGCGTGAGCGTGGCGGTGTAGGTGCCGGCCTTGGTGGAGGTCGGCGCGTCGAGGGCCAGGTCGGCGCCGAGGTGGGCGGTGCCCAGACCGGTGCCGTTGGCCAGCGAACGGGAGGACTTCAGGCCCGCGGTGCCCGCGTCCGCGACGGCGACGCCGTGCGCGGCGGCGACGGCGGAGCCCGGCGTCACGGTCTGCGAGGCGCCCTTGTCGACGACCTTGGGCGTCCAGCCGAGGTTCTGGCCGTTGATCTTGTTGGCGCCGCCGTCCGAGAAGTCGGTCACCTGACCGCTGACGGACCAGCCCGGGTTGCCGGCGCGGGTGTCGGTGAGCGTGACCGGGTTGATCGCGCCCGTGGTCTGGAGCAGGTCGCCGTCGGTGTTCAGGCGCGGCGACGGCAGGGTGACGTTCGGGTTGGCGACGCTGATGACCAGCGCGCCCGACTCGACCGTCGTGGTGATGGACTGCGAGGCGGTGACGCCCTTGAAGGCACCGATCACGTACGGGACGGCACCGGAGGTGGAGCCCGTGAACCTGCCGGAGTCGGCCGGGACGAAGACCGCCGTGAAGGAGTGGTCGCCGGAGGGCAGGCTGCTGGTGGTGAACGCGGCCTGGCCACCGGTCACCGGGACGGTGGCGAGGGTGCTGGTGGCACCCGCGACGGTGTCCTGGAACTTCACGGAACCGGCGGCCGCGGCGGGCGCGACGGTGGCCGTGAGGGAGACCGGGCTGTACTGGTCGGCGGAGCCGGCCGGGGAGACCGCGAGGGCCGTGGTGGTCGGGGTCGCCGGGGCGGCCTGGACCGTGTAGGTCACGACGGCGGAGGTGGAGCCGTTGTACGCCGGGCTGCCGGGCTGGAACTCGGCGGTCAGGGCGTGGTTGCCGCGGGTGAGCGCGGACGTGGTGAGCGCGGCGCGGCCGGCGGAGACCGCGACGGGCGAGCCGAGCGCGGTGCCGTTGTCGCGGAACTGGACGGTGCCGGTGGCACCGGCCGGGCCGACGTTGGCCGTGAGGGTGAGGGCGGTGCCCTCCACCGAGGGGCCGGCCGGGGCGACGGCGAGTGACGTGGTGGTGTCGTTCTTCACGGCCGGGTCGGTGTTCTGGTAGGCCGTGTTCGAGGTGAACCAGACCGAGGCGGGGAAGTCGCCGAGGCTGGTGCCGTTGAACGCGGTGCGGCAGGTCACCTGGAAGGTGTACTTGCCCGTCAGGTTGGTGAAGCCCGCCGTGTTGGCGTAGTCCCGCATGGTCTGGGACAGCGGGATCACGAGACCGCCGTCCGGGGTGGTGCCGTAGGTGGTGATCGGCGAGTTGCCGACCACGTTCTGACCGGCGGCCGGGAAGCCGGACCCCGTCACCGAGACGATGATGTTGGTGGCGTTGGCCGGGCAGGCACCCGTGGTGGTGAGGGACATGCTGGAGGTGTCGCTGCCGGTCGCCGGGGTGACCGAGGCCGTGCCGATCTCGGCGGCGGACGCCGAGGGGGCGAGGGCGATGCCGCCCGCCAGTACCGCCACCAGGCTCGCGAGGCTACCCGCGACGGTCCGCGAGAGCGTGCTCTTCCACACAGTCGTGCGCTCCTTCTCCGAAGGCGTTGAAATGAGCGGGTGCGTGATCAGGGGGTCTGCTTGCTGGTGTCGCCGCAGTTCTGGTTGGCGGCGAAGCCATAGGTGTTGATCACGCTCTGCTGCTGGCAGATGAGCGCGTTCGGGCCGACGAAGACGTTGCTCCACGGCGCGGTGTTGAGCTTGCTGGTGGGGATGACGTTGTAGACGTCACGCTTCACACCGAAGCCGGTGTTCAGGACCGTCGGGGCGTTGCCGTCGACGGTGCCGAGCAGGGCGCGGCCCCGGAGGTCGGCGATGGTCTGCGAGCTCTGCGCGTTGTACTGCGCGATGGAGAACGGCACGATCGACTTGTCGTCGAGGACGCGGCCGTCGTGCTCCTGGACCGGGGTGCCGCCCTTGACGTCCTTGATGCAGGGGTAGACGCCACCGACGACATCGGCCTCGGTGATGCCCATCTGGGACTCCCAGAAGGAGCGGGTCCCCGAGCCGGCCTGCGGCAGGTACACCGTCAGACCGAAGTTCGGGCCGCTGCCCACGTAGTTGGGGTCGCAGTGGTAGATCGCCTTGAGGTCGGCGAGCGACAGCTTGCGCGGCACGGTGCTGGTGGGCGTGATCGCGTAGCTGACGCCGTCCACGGCGAACGGCACGTAGGTCAGGCCGGGGTTGGCGGCGCCCAGGCTGAGGCTGGAGGAGCGCGCGAAGTCCAGGCAGTTGTTGTTCGCCTGGAGGGAGTTGAGCAGGGCGGTGCGGCCGGCGCCGGAACCGTTCGGGCGCTGGATGGTGCAGCCCGGGGTGGTCGCGGGGTCCTTGGTCGTGATGTTCGCCGAGCCGGTGGCGTCGTACGAGCCGATCACCTTCTGGCCGTTGATGGTGACGACGTTGGACAGGCCGTTCATGACGTCCTGCGTGGTGTCGGAGCCGACACCCGCCAGCTGGCGGTACGGCGGCGGCCCGGACGGGTCGGCGACGGCCTGCGTGGCGCAGAGCGTGCCGGTGAGGAGACCGGCGAGACCCACGGCGGCGACGGCGGCCTTTGACTTGTTCACGTGCGATACCTCTCGGGTTAGGCTTTCGCCGGGTGGTGATGCCCGGCGCGATGTTTCGGACAGTTCGTTGGCGCGGACCTGTCGAAGGTGTGGGGTCGGGCATCACCTCCCCGTCTTGGCGGCGGGGGTCCCGGAGTCCCGGTCGGCGCGCGGGCCGAAGAGCCGCGGCACCACCCTCGGCAGGAGGGGGCCGCAGACGGCGGCGGCCAGACCGGCGATCAGGGCGATCAGGAGGGCGTAGCGCACGGCGCCGAGCGCCCATTCGGGAGTGAGGGACGTGCTGTCGTCGGCCGCGGCGGCGGGCTGGGGGGCCGGCTTGCTCGTGGCGGGCGTGCCCGGGGCCGGGGAGCCGCTGGTGCCCGCGGCGGCCGCGGCGTGGTCGCCGGTTCCGGCGCTGGTGCCGGTGCTGGCGCCGCCGCCGTTCGAACCGCCGGTGCCCTGGCCGCCGTCGGAGCCGCCGGAGCTCCCGGAGCCCGCCGTGGTGCCCTGGCCGGAGCTGGTGTTCCCGGCGGTGGAGCCGTTGCCCGAGGGCTTGGCGTCGGCGCGGGCGGCGATGGCCGCGGCGGCCGTGCGGGTGACCTTGCGGACCGCGTCGGGCAGCGGGGCGTACCCCTCGGGCAGGGTTCCGGCGGAGACGCCGGGGCGCTGTCCGTCACCGGCCGCGTAGCCGAGCAGGGCGGCATAGTCCTTGCCCTCGCGCTGGGTGAGCTTCTCGGGCACGGTGGCCGCGTAGGTGAGCAGGGTCAGCGGGTAGGCGGCGCGGTTCCTGGTGGCCGGGTCGGGGTGGAGCACTCCCCCGGTGCCGGGCTTCATGGCGGCCTGGCCGGCAAGGAGTCCGCGGTTGTCGGGGGCGACGAAGGTGCCGGAGGCGTTCTGCAGCCGGGCGGTCACCAGGCCGTAGCGGGCGGCGGTGGCGGTGTCGGTGAGGGCGAGCACCGCGCGCTTGCCGCCGGGCTGCGGCGGGTCCTTCTTGTAGCCGGGCGGGGTGGAGGTGTTGTCCCAGTTGGTGCGGGCGAGGGTGTCGCCGCGGGCGGCGGCGCGGGCCCCGGTGTGCATGTCGATGGCGTACGGGTGCTTGTCCTGGATGCACAGCGGGTGGTCGGCGCGGTCGGAGAACTGCTGGCAGAACGGGTCGCTCTTGGGGAACTCGTTGCGGGGCAGTTCCATCGACCGGTAGTGCGGGTTGACCTTCATGCCGCTGAAGGAGGCGTCGCCGTGGGCGCCCTGGTTGTCGGGGGTGCCCTTGAGGAACTCGCGGGCGGCCGGGTCCTGCTGGACCCAGCGCCACAGCTCCCAGGCCGCGTCGGAGAGCGCCTCGGGGACGATGAGGTCGCCGAGTCCACCGCGGAAGTCGAGGTTCTTGTAGCGCGGGTTGTGCTTCAGGAACTCCGGGTCGTGCGCCAGGTTGTACGGGTTGCCCTGGGTGCTGGGCGCGAACCGGGAGTTGCCGTCCGGGTAGGACTCGGTGAGCAGCTTGGCGACCAGGCGCGGGGTGAGGTCGAGCGAGTCGAGCCGGGCGCCGTCGCGGGCCTTGACGTCGCCGGGGGCGTTGAACCCGGCCTGGCTCTCGATGAAGAAGCCGATGGTGAGGCCGGTGAGGGCGACCGGGGCGTACACCGGCCGCTGTCCGGCGGGGATCTGCGCGGCTTCGGCGGGGCGGCCGAGGAACACCAGGCCGGGGGTGCCGGAGACCAGCTTGGCGCGGGCGGTGTCGTCGGTGACCTGGGCGTAGCCGTAGATGGTCCTGCCGCCGGACTGGCACAGGGCGGGCTGCCAGCGGGAGACGGCCTCGGCGACCAGTTCGTGGCCGAGGGTGCCGCGCTCGACGGCGCCGATCGGGCAGAACCGGCCCATCGGCTCGAAGCGCAGCGGGATCACCATGCGGTGCGCCCAGTTGGTGGCGGACAGCGGGGAGGACTGGAGCATCCCGCTGGGCTGGGTGGTGTACGCGGAGTCGTCGACCTCGGTCTGGCCGCGCGGGACCACGACGAGCCAGCAGGAGCGTCCGGCGGTGGCGCCGGAGGCACCGGCGGGGACTTCGCCGCAGCCGAGGCCGGGGGCCTCGAGCCCGGTCTGGGTCTCGAACCAGACCTCACCGGTGCCGTCCGGGCCACTGCGGGCGTAGGGCACCTCGTTGGTGGTGTTGGAGTCGTAGAACTCGTTCCAGTTGCCCTTGGCGCTGGTGTCGCCGGTGACCGAGCGGAACGGCACGTAGGCGTTGCCGGTGCCGGTGATCGGCGGCAGGTTCTGCGCCGGGTCCTTCAGCCGCCCGTAGGTCAGCTGCCGGGTGTTGGTGTACGCGCCGGCCGCCTGGCTCCCGGCGCCCGCGCCGAGCGCGGAGGTGCCGCCGAACTGGCACTGCTCGGGGTCGGGTCCGGCGGCCGCGTCGCCCCAGCACTGCATGATCTGGAGGTAGTCGGCGGCGTAGGTGGTGTCGGAGACGGTCGGCTTGGCGCCCTCCCAGGAGATCTTGACCACCTGGTTGACCAGATTACGGGTCTGACTGACCGTCAACTTCAGTCCGGCGTACGGACCCTGGCCCGAGACGGTGACCTTCGATCGGGAGTCGGCGGCCTGCGCGGGGGCGGGCGCCGACACCAGGACGGCGGTGCCGATGACGGCGAACAGGGTGAGGGCGACGGTGAGGCTCGTCGCCAGGAAGCGGCGGACCGCCGGGAGCATCCGGATCACGAGGCGCCGCCTCGCTTCAGGAGCCGCCCGATCATCGGGGGGCCGACGGTGACGGCGACGAGCAGCAGTCCGGCCACCACCATGAGCGCGGTGCGCAGTCCGCTGCCGATGCTGCGGGAGCTGGTCACCGGCATCGCGAAGGCGTCGGCGCCCTGGCCGCCACCGGCGGCGCCGTTGCCGACGGCCTGGCCGGTGTCGGGGTCGACGGCGCCGCCGCCCGCCCCGGCGCCCGCGGTGGTCCCGGCGGCGGTCGCGCCGCCCTTGCCGCCCGCGGTGCCCGCGGTCCCGGCGCCCGCGGTGGCCGAACCGGCCGTGGTGCCACCGCCGTTGCCGCTGCCGGTGGTCGTACCGCCGTTGGAGCCGGACCCTCCGGAGCCCGAACCACCGTTGGCCGTACCGGTGTTGCCGGTGCTCCCGCCGTTGCCGCCGCCGATCTGGGTCGGGGTCCTGGCGCCACCGGTGCCGGTGGCGCACTGCGCCGTGCCCTTCTTGTCACAGGCGGCCGGGAACGGGGCGGTCTTCACCAGGGTGTTGGTGCCGTTGCTGGAGAAGGTCGGGTTGTGGCAGGACTTGATGTTGATGCTCTCCTGCTGGACGCCGGGGATCCGGCGGACCTGGTCGAGTCCGGCCTGCACCAGGTTGATCGGCAGTGGCGAGTAGCCGAGGTTGTCGACGCTCTGCTGGCCCTGGCAGAGGAAGTAGTAGGCGAAGGCGCCGAGCGTCTTGCCCTTCTGGTTGTTGAAGTTCGCCTCCAGCTGGGTGGGCACGATCATGTAGCTGTAGCTGGAGAGCGGGTAGGCCCGCGGGTCGGAGTCGTTGTAGACGTCGTCGAGGATCTGGGTGAGGTAGCTCGGCGACGAGGCGTCGTTGTTGATCCGGGCCTTGGTCAGCGCCACCGCCACGTTCCGGGCGGTCGGCTCGGTGTAGTAGCCGGACTTGTTGAGCACCTTCGCCACCGGGAAGCCCGTGGTGTAGACGGCGTAGGAGTACTCGACGTACGTGATGGTGCCGATGTTGTTGCCCTGGGCGACGTAGCCGGAGACACCGTTGGAGCCGGACTGGCCGACGAAGCCGGAGCCGGGCACCAGCGGGAAGTTGGAGGTGGCGCCGCACGGCGCGGACCGTCCGGCCCGGCCGCAGTAGGCGTCCCACAGTCCGGCGTGCTGCTTGCTCAGCCAGGTGGTGAACTGCGCGGTGGTGCCGGAGCCGTCGGACCGGACCACCGGGACCACCCGGCGGGCGGGCAGCGCGTTGGCGAGCGCCGGGTTGTCGGCCTTGATCGCCGGGTCGTTCCAGGTCTTGATCTGCCCGGTGAACATCTTCGCGATGACCTCGCCGGACAGCCGCAGGTTGGTGACCCGCTTGTTGCCGATGACGAGGTTGTACATGAAGGAGGTGCCACCGGCCACGATCGGCATGTAGGCGTACTTCCGGGACGGCGGGGAGTCCACCACGCCGGAGTCCTTGATGCCGTACGGGATCTCGGAGACGGCGTAGTCGACGGTGCCGTTGCGGAACTGGTTGCGGCCGTCGGAGGAGCCGGTGCCGTTGTAGTTCACGGTCATGCCGTACTGCTTGACGTTGGCCCGCCACTGGTCGAGCGCGTTCTGGCTCCAGGTCGAACCGGCACCCGAGATCGGCACATAGGTGGCGGCGGCCGCGGGCTCGGCCCCCGTCAGCGTGGCGCCGAAGACCAGGGCGGCCAGCAGGACGAGGGCGGTGACCGCTCTCGTACGGAGGAAGGCGGGGGAGGCCGGAGGCGATCCGGGCATGACGGCGAACTCCTGGTCGGGTGAGGGTGCGGGGAAGGTACGGGGTGGGTTATTCGGCCGCTGCGGGGCCGGCGTGGCGCCCGGTGCCCGGGGCGTCGGCGGGGGCCTCGGCGGAGGCGTGGGCCGGGGTGTCGGCGGGGCCGTACGCCGTCGCGTCGGCGGGGACCTCGGCCGGGGCTGCCGCCGGGGCCGCGACCGCGGCGTCGGGCACGGCCTCGACCGGCCAGGACTTCTCCCGGGCGTGCCGGGCGGCGATCCGGTCGGCGTCGCGCCGGGAGGCGACCACCCGGCGGTGCCGCTGGTTGCGGGTGAGCTCGCCGGGGCCGCGGCCACCGATCACCCGGGCCACGATGAACAACAGCAGCACCAGGGCCATCAGGAGCGCGGCCGAGCCGAAACCGCGGGCGATCAGCGTCTGCTGCGGCGAGGAGACCAGCTGGAAGGTGGCCAGCGGCAGCGAGACCTGCGGCCCGTCCAGCGGGTTGAGGTTCAGCTCGGCGGTGGCGCCGGAGGTGAGCAGCACCGGCGAGGTCTCGCCGATGCCGCGGGCGGTGCCGAGGATGACGGCGGTGGTGAGCCCGGAGCGCGAGGTGGGCAGCACCACGGTCCACACCGTGCGCCACTGGCTGGCGCCGAGCGCGTACGAAGCCTCCCGCAGCGAGCTCGGCACCAGCCGGATCACCACGTCGGCGGCGCGGATGATGATCGGCAGCATCATCACGCCGAGCGCGAGGGACGCGGCGAAACCGGACTTGCCGAGGCCCAGGATCAGGATGACCGTGGCGTAGATGAAGAGACCGGCGACGATCGACGGCAGCGCCGTCATGGCCTCCACGATGGTGCGGACGAAACGCGCGTAGCGTCCGGGCACCTCGTTGAGGAACACCGCGCAGGCGAGGCCCAGCGGGACGGTGATGGCGAGCGAGATGCCGATCTGCTCCAGGGTGCCGATGATCGCGTGCACCACACCGCCGTCGGACAGCGGCTGGAGCGGTCCGGTGCTGGACATGTCCTCGACGAAGAAGTTGAGGTGTCCGAGCGCCGCGTGGCCGCGCCACAGGGTGTAGCCGACGACCAGCACGAGCGCGCACAGGAGCAGCGCGGCGAGGCTCTGCACCAGGACGGCGGCGACCTTGTCGCGGACCGCCACGGCCGACTCGTCGAGGCCGATGAGCACCCCGTACACGGTGAGGAAGAGCAGGTAGGCGACGACGACGAAGCCGAGGACGGTGTCGAACGGCGCCACCCAGACGAACAGCAGGGTGGTCAGGGCGAGCGAGCCGAGCGCGGCGCCCGCGAGGGCGAGCAGGTCCGTGGCGTGCACCGAGGAGGTGCTGCGGCGGGGTTCGGGGCCGCGCTCGGCGGGGAGCAGCGCGGGCCGGACGGTCCGCCCGGGCGGGTTCACCTCGTCGGCGGGGCCCGCCTGGACCGCCGTGGTGGCCGTGGCGGCGGCCTCGGGCTGCCCGGGCCGGCCGGGCAGGAGGTCGGTGGTCATGCTCAGGCCTCCGTTCCGGCGCCGGAGCGGCTGCGCGCGGCGATCGAGGACGCGATGAAGTTCACGATGAGGGTCATCAGGAAGAGCGCGAGTCCGGCGGCCATCAGGGCCGACATGCCGAACTCGCTGGCGGAGCCGTAGCGCAGCGCGATCAGCGCGGACACCGAGTTGGCGCCGTTCTGCAGGATGTGCGGCTGCACCGCGAAGACCGGCGAGATGATCATGAAGACGGCGATGGTCTCGCCGAGCGCGCGGCCGAGGCCGAGCATGGTGCCGCCGATCACGCCGCCCCAGCCGTACGGGAGGACGACGGAGCGGATCATGCCCCAGCGGGTGGAGCCGAGCGCGAGCGCGCCCTCCCGCTCACCGGCCGGCGCCTGCGAGAAGGTCTCGCGCATCACCGAGCAGGCGATCGGGGTGACCATCAGCGCCACCACGATCCCGGCGATGAACGTCGAGGAGGTGTAGACGGTGAGGGTCTGCAGCGGGTCGTCCGGGTCGGAGCCGTCGACCGCGAAGAGCGGGATCCAGGAGAGGTACGTGGCGAGCCAGCGGGACAGCCCGGTGACGTGCCCCTGGAAGAAGAAGGCACCCCACAGGCCGAACACCACACTGGGCACGGCGGCCATCAGGTCGACCAGGCTGACCAGCGTCCGCTTCAGCTTCCGCGGCGCGTACTCGGAGATGTAGAGCGCGGTGCCGAGCGCCAGCGGGAGGGCGATGCCGACCGCGACCAGGCCGATCAGGACGGTGCCGGTGAGCACGGCCGCGATGCCGAAGCGGTGGGCGTCGGGCTCCCACAGCGGCTCGGTGAGGAAGTCGAAGCGGGCCACGCCGAGCGCCTGGGTGGCGCGGTAGGTGAGGAACACACCGACCAGCAGCATGATCACCAGGACGACCGCGCCGCTGCCCCGGGCCCCGCCGCGGAACACCCGGTCGACGGTCTCGGTACGGCCGGGCGGCACCCGGCGCGCGGTGTCGGCGGCCCCGGCCGCCCGGTCCCGAGGAGCTGTCACGAAGGTGGTCATCGCACACCCGCCCGGTCGAAACCGCCCGCGGGCTTCGGCAGCGTCCCCAGCTGGGACCTGACCGGGAAGGGACCCGCGAGCTCGGCCACCGGAACCGCGTTCAGAAACTGGCCGAGGTTGTACTGGCAGTCGCGCTGACGCTGGTACGGGCGACCCGAGACGGCGACGGGACGCTGATCGATTTCCAGCCGCCACCCCCAGCCACCCGCGGTTCCCGTGGTGGTCAACAGCGCGCGGCCGTCGGCGATCCGCTCGCGGAGCAGCACCACCGCCGCGAGACACTCGGCGGGGTCGGCGAACATCAGGGCACTACGCCCCAGTTCACGATGGTTGGCACCCACGAGACGCCAGCCGATCCGCTGCGCATCCCCCACCGGTCTCTGCCGCGCCCCGAGCACTACGTACAGGAATCGCGCCGGAACCATGGAGACCACCCCCTCTCCGCTGCCCACACAGGGCGACACTCCGCAACCGGCCTTTCGCCCGAAGCGTTGTGAGAGTCGCGGACTTGTGTGGGACTTGTGTGCACGGATGAGTGAAGGCCGAACGGAGCGCACATGAACGAGAGACGCTGAGGTGTCCGAAAAGCACCCCGGGGACCACTGCGGGCCCCCGGGGCACTGAACGAGAACGGTCAAGCTCGGACAAATCGCGGCACGAAGTCCGCGGCCGTATCGACGACTTCTCGCCAGACGTCGGCCGTCGGGCGGGCCGGTGAGGCCGGGCGGCTCAGTCCCGCGCGGCGGCGAAGGCGCGGCGCAGGGTGGTCGCGGCCAGTTCGATGGCGGATCCGGCGGCCGGGGTCTCGCGGAGCGCGTTCAGCATCACGAAGTCGTGGATGACGCCCTGGTAGCGCACGGCGGCGACCGGTACCCCGGCCTGGCGGAGCTTGTCCGCGTACGCCTCGCCCTCGTCCCGCAGCACATCGGCCTCGGCCGTGATGACCAGCGCCGGGGGCAGCCCGGCCAGCTGCTCGGTGGTGGCGCGCAGCGGCGAGGCGGTGATCCTGGCCCGGTCCGCCTCGTCGGTCGTGTACTGGTCCCAGAACCACTCCATCCCGTCCCGGCGCAGGAAGTAGCCCTCGGCGAACTGCCGGTACGACGCGGTGTCGAAGCGGGCGTCGGTCACCGGGTAGAACAGCACCTGCTGGACGAGCGGGAGCCCGCCGCGCTCCTTGGCGAGCAGGGTCAGCGCGGCGGACATGTTGCCGCCGACCGAGTCGCCCGCGACGGCGATCCGGGCCGGGTCGAGACCGTGCCCGGCACCCTGGCCGACCACCCAGCGGGCGACCGTCCAGCTCTGCTCCAGGGCCACCGGGTAGCGGACCTCGGGCGAGCGGTCGTACTCGGGGAACACCACGGCCGCCCCGGCGCCGACGGCCAGCTCGCGCACCAGCCGGTCATGGGTGTGGGCATTGCCGAACACCCAGCCGGCGCCGTGGATGTACACGATCACCGGGAGCGGCCCCTCGGCCCCCTCGGGCCGGACGATCCGGGCCCGCACCGACCCGGTGGGGCCGCCCTCGACGGTGACCCACTCCTCGTCGACGGCGAGCAGTTCGACCGGCCCGCCCTGCACCTCGTCGACCGCCGCGCGCCCCTCGTCCGGCGGCAGCTGGAAGAGGAAGGGCGGCTTGGCGGTCGCCTCGGCGAAAGCGGCGGCGGCGGGTTCGAGGACGGGCGTGTGCGGGGGAACGTGCGGGGGAATGTGCTCGGTCATGCGCGGATCCTGCTTCCCGTAGCGACGGACACCACGGCGGGACGGCCGGGGCATATCCGGCACAGTAGCCCCCGCCCACCGCCCACCAGGGTTCCCCGCGTGCACGGCGCGGGCGGGGGGGCGATCGGGGGCGACGCGTCGGCGGAGCGTAGCCCCGGGCCCGGCGGCGGCCGGGCCGCCGTACCGCTACGCGTCCAGCCGGATGCCGTCCGGGAGGCGGATCGCGAACTCCTCGCGGAGCACCGCGAGGACCTCGTCGGCGTCCGCGAGTTCGCGCTCCGTGCGGGTGCCGTCGGCGGCGGTCTCGGTGAGGGTGCGGCCGCTCAGGGACAGGTGCCGGTCCGCCAGGGTGCGCTGGACGTAGACGCCCTGGGCGAACGGCGAGCGCGGGTTGGTGGCGATGTGCCAGTTGATGACCTCGTAGTCGGGCGCCTCGAACGGCTCGACGGTGAACGCGTACTGGTCGTCCCAGCCGTCGGAATCCGCGCCGTGCGCCTGCAGCGTCCACAGCGGCAGCGTCCCGCCCCGCGGCGGGTCGCCCAGGACCAGCCGGTGGCGGCGCGGGGTGTCGGCGAACTCGGTGTCCGCGACGAGCGGTACGGGGTCGAGCAGCGAGCCGATCGAGCCGAAGCCGACGTCCGTCACGTACGGCACGGACTCCCCCGGCACCTCGGTCAGCATCAGCATATGGGTGCGCGGCCTGATGTCCCCGGGCTTCGCGCCGACGAGCACCCGCGCGGTCAGCAGGGTGTACCGGAAACCGAGCGCGGTCAGCGCGGCGGCGAGCAGTGTGTTGTGCTCGTAGCAGTAGCCGCCGCGCCCGCCGCGCACCAGCTTGGCCTCCAGGTCCGGCAGCGCCAGCGAGGGCGCGCTGCCGAGCACCGGCTCAAGGTTCTCGAACGGGATGCTCGTCAGATGGGCGCGGTGCACGGACCGCAGCACGTCGAGGGTGGGGCGGCGCTCCCCGGTCCAGCCGATGCGGGCGAGATAGGCGTCAAGATCGATCTTCATGCCCTCACCGTATGCGGCCCGGTACGGACCGCGCCTCGGACCGGGGCCCGATCCGCGCCAGGACCGGGCCCCGGTCCCCGCCCGCACCGGCCTAGGACCAGGGTCCGAGCCCCGGTCCTACGTCTCGGGTCCCGGGCGCGGGCGGGGGCGGGGGCGTAGGGCCCGGGAGCCGCCCGGTTCGGTCCGTGACGGGCAGGCACTCGGCGAGCAGCGCGACGATGTCGCGCCAGGCGCGCTCCGCGTGCCGCGGATGGTGGCCCACGCCGGGCGGCGTGGCGTGGTCGACCGGCGGGTGGTGGAAGGCGTGCAGGGCCCCGCCGTAGACCACCAGGCGCCAGTCGACGCCCGCGGCCCGCATCTCCTCGGCGAACGCGACCCGTTGCTCGGGCGGCATGATCGGGTCCTCGGACCCGACCCCGGCCCACACCGGACAGCGGATCCGCGCCGCCTCGCCCGGCCGGCCTGTGGTCAGCGCGTTGACCGTCCCGATCGCGCGCAGGTCGACGCCGTCGCGCCCGAGCTCCAACGCGACCGCGCCCCCGGTGCCGTAGCCGATGGCGGCGATCCGCTCGGGGTCGGCCCGCGGTTCGGCGCGCAGCACGTCGAGCGCGGCGTGGCCGATGTCCCGCATCCGGTCGGGGTCGGCGAGCAGCGGCAGGCACCGGGCCAGCATCTCCTCCGGCTCCGCCAGATAGCGCCCGCCGTGCAGGTCGAAGGCCAGCGCCACGTACCCCAGTTCGGCCAGGGCTTCGGCCCGGCGGCGCTCGACATCGCCGAGCCCCACCCCCTCGGGCCCGATCAGCACCGCGGGCCCGCGCCCGGCACCGGCCGGGAGCGCGAGGTGTCCGGTCATCGTCAGGCCGTCGGCCGGGTAGGTGACCGTGCGGGTGCTGATCGTCGTCGGACGGCTCGTCATCGGACTTGTCATCGGACTTGTCATCGGGCTCGTCATCGGGCTCGTCATCGGGCTCGTCATCGGGCTCGTCATCGGGCTCGTCATACGGCCCGACGGTACTGACCGTCGCACCCGCTCGGGCCGGTGTTCACCGTTGGCGCAGCGTTCGCCCCATGGGCTTCGGTGAACCTCGGTGAACACCGTCGAGTTGAGGCCGCTCAGTCGGTCAGCTGGTAGGCGCGCAGGTTGCGGATCAGCAGATACGTGTCGCGCAGCGAGCCCGAAGTGTCCCCCAGGGAGCGGTAGATGCCCCACTTGGGGCGCACCCGGTCGGCGAGGAAGGTGTCGACGCCGGTCTTCTTGGCGTCCACCACGGTGGTGCCGCCGCTCTTGACGACCCAGCGGACCGAGCCCGCCGTGCCGTTGCCGATCTTGATCTCGTACTCGATGTCGATCCACTTGTTCTGCAGCGGCGTCAGGTTCGTCCGGCCGACCAGGATGTCGCCGCCGAAGATCTTGTGCTCGATGGTCTGGACGCCGTCCACCCGGCGCAGCGAGGTGACGGTGATCGGGGAGGTGCCGGTGCCGGGCTGCTTGGTCTGCATGATGTGGGTGAAGGTGGTGGTCGCCATCAGCGAGCTGGGGATGTACATGGAGTACGTGACCCGCCAGGTCTCGCCGAGCTTCCATGACAGGTAGGAGGACGACGAGGTCCGGTTGCCGGTGACCTCGTGGCGCTGCCGGTCGGTCGCGCTGTCCCGGTCGACCTTGTGCATGTCGAAGCGGTAGGCGTCCCCGGCGACCTTGATGTGCGGGGCGCCGCCGGGGTGCGAGTCGGCCCGGTCGTCCTCGACCGACTCGAAGGCGCCGAGGCCGTTGGTGGCGGGGTTCGGGGACCACTTGAGCGTCCAGGCGGCGGCCGCCCGGGCCGGGGCCCGGTCCGCGGGGGACGCGGGGGACGCGGACGCCGCGCCGGACAGGGTGAGGGCGAGGGTGCCGAGGGCCGCCGCGAGGGCGAGCGGGACGGTGTGCCGACGCGTCATGCGCCACCTCCATGGGGGGAGAAGCCGAGGGCCGACGCCCGGTCGACTTGATGGGTGCACGCCATCCTGCCGCCTGAATGGTCGGTTAGTAAAGGTTCCTGACAGTGAACTGCCGTGGCGCGGCCGCCGGGTACGGTGAGGAGATGACGCTCCCTGACCACGGACCGGCCGGGCCCGAGCCCTCGTCGGCCGTCACCTACCGCGTGGCCGCGAGCGAGAAGGACAGGTCCGCCGTCATCAGGGGCGAGTTCACCTCGGACACCGTCTTCGACGTGGCCGCCTCCGACAGCGGCTTCACCCTGCGGCCCACCCGGCTCGACCCGCCGGTGCACAAGGTCTTCCCCGACGACGAGCCCGAGGCCGGAACCGAAGCCGGGGCCGACGAGGGCTCGGAGGGCGCGCGCCGGTTCGTCGCGCTGGACGGCGAACTCGTGTGTGGCTATGTCGACACGACGTACGAGCCCTGGAACCGGCGCCTGGTCATCGCCGACATCGAGGTCGCCGCGCCGTATCGGAGCCGGGGCATCGGGCGGGCCCTGATGCGCCACGCCATCGGCCGCGCCCGGGAGTGCGGCGCCGGGCACGTCTGGCTGGAGGTGACGAACATCAACGCTCCCGCCATCCGCGCCTACCAGCGGATGGGGTTCGCCTTCTGCGGCCTGGACACGACCCTCTACAACGGCACCGCGTCCGAGGGGGAGACGGCGCTGTTCATGAGTCTCGCCCTCGGACTCGGCGCCACCCCGGAAAACGCGGAAGACCCCTGCTGAACAGGGGTCTTCGTTGGTTGGTGTCCGAGGGGGGACTTGAACTCTCCACTCGGACACCAGTCCACTGGTCTTGCGACCTGCGCGGATACCAAGACACGCCGCATGTTGACAGCCTCGGTTGGTCATGCATTCCCCCTGTTTCCTGCCGTTTCGGACCGCTGTTGGTCATGCGTTGGTCGCGTTGCCAACCCTTAGCACCAGAGATCGTTTATGCCGGATCGGGAATAGTCCGGAGTCGGCATAGACGAGGAGCGATGCCCTGCATAGCGTCGTCAAGCAGCGGCCCGATCGGGGCCGACGACGGGAGGGGAACCAGTGGCACGCAACGACCTGACGCGGCTTACCGGCAAGCTCAACGGCCCGAACTGTGATGACGACGACTGCCCGAACGTGTACCGCACGGAGAGCGGCGCCATCGTCGTCCAGGGCAACGTGTCCAACGCCTTCCAGCCGCCGGAGGGCGAGGCCCTGGTGGAGATCCCGGAAGCGGTGCTGAGGGAGGCTGTCCGTGCTCTTGGATGGTGACGAGTGGCGGCGGACGTTCGACGCCTACGAGCGCGTTGCGTGGCGATTCGAAGCCCAGCCCACCTACAGCATGCCCAAGGAAGCCGAGAACGTCGCCCGCTTCCTCCGGGGCGAGCCCAAGCCGGTCGGGCACAACGAGCGGTGGCATGAGCGCGTCCGTGGCTTCGTGACAACGGGGCGGACCATCGGGCGCGTGCGGATCGTGCGGCAGCCGCTGACTGACTACCAGCGGTACCAGTTCGCCTGGGGTATCCCCGGCAACATCCAGGCCGGGGAGGACATCCGCGTCCTGGACGTCACGCACGACGACTACGGGCTGCCCCTGTCGGGAACCGACTGGTGGATGTTCGACGACACAGGCGTTGTGCACCTGAACTTCCGCTCGGACGGTACGCAGATCAATCGAGAACTGGTGACGGGTGACGTCGCTCCCTACCTGGAGTGGCAGCGCATCGCCCTGGCCCACGCCGTGCCGTTCTCCGAGTACGTGAAAGACAACGTGTGACGTTTGAGCCTGAGCAGCTAGGCCAGTCCAGGACCGACCTTGCGGAGAAACTGCGCAACCTCCGCAAGGCGGCCGGCCTGACCGGGGAACGGCTCGGCCGACGCTGCAATATGTCTCAGAGCCAGATTAGTAAGTTCGAGACGGGCCGGAAGACGCCGACCCTGATGGATGTCGAGCGCATCTTGCGGGCGCTCGACGCGCCGCCCGATGTGATCACGGAAATAAACTCCCTCGCGCGGATCGCCAATACCGAATGGCAGGACAAGCGGTCCTCTTGGCGCCGGGGCGTGGAGAAGCGCCAGGCGGAGCTGGCGGCCCTGGAGTCAGAGGCAACAGAACTCCGGTACTTCCTCCCTTCGATGATTACCGGGCTCCTGGCAACACCCGAGTACATTCGAGCCAGTCTGAGCCACACTCCCGGAGACTCGCCGAAGACGGTGATCCGCAAGCTGGAACGGCAAGCGGTCCTCTTCAACGCGGCGAAGCACTTCACGTTCCTACTGACGGAGCAGGCAGCGCGCTGGTCCATCGTCCCCGGCCCCGCCCTGGCCGTGCAGATCGATCGCCTGGTCTCGCTGTCCCACCTGCCCAACGTGAGGATCGGGGTCATCCCTCTGGGCACACCCACCGGCCGTGGCCCGATGAACACATTCACGGTCTATGACAATCGGCTGGCGACGGTAGAGAACTTCACCGGACGAATGGTGTTTCGAGATGCACGCGACATCTCTGAATACCTCGCCGTGTTCACTCAGTTCGAACAGCACGCCCGCTTTGGCGATGACGCTAGAAACCTACTCCGTCACTGGGCTGAAAGTTGCCGAGGATAATCTTTATTCCGGGACGCGAATGATCGGCCTACCCCGGCGTCCACTCGTGAAGGATGACGTACCGAACAACAGGTAACGTCATCGAGAGGCGCGGGCATGACCGCAAACATCACGGACGAATACGGCACTCACGCCCCGGCGGGGCACAAGTGCCACCGGTGCGGACAGCCGATCCGGCGGGACGAACGCGTACGGCGCGGATTCATCACCGGCACCGACTCCGGCGCCCTGGCGAACGTCGTCTACACGCACTCGGGCACCACGTGCCCGCAGCCGTCGTGATCAGCAACAAGGATGTCGGGAAGCTCGTCCAGGACGCACATGGACGCGTCGACATCCTCCGGGATGTGATCCGCGATTACGAGGACCCGGCCGTCATGCCCTCGGAGCGTCGCCCCCAGCGTATGGCGTTCCTGGCCCCGGAGAACGGCGGTAGGGAGTGGCTGGCACCCCCGAACACGGTCAGCCGCGTCTAGACGCGATCACCACGCACCACTGCCACCAATGCGGTTGCAGGGTCCACGGCGTGCACGGTCGCTACGCCTGCACCCGGTGCGGCTACGCCAACCCATCGAGCGAGGGCACCGCCCCGCTCCTCAAGGCCCCGCCCCTGCCGTGACTGACGCCGACCGGCACGGCAGGGGCGGTCACCACCACAACAGCGAACGGAGATCACCAGTGGCCAAGACATCCGCATACGAGTTCCGTACGTCCAGCACGTGCCAGTACAACAACAGCGACCCTCGGTGTGTGGCGGTCGCGACCAACGTTCCCGGCAAGGTGGCGATCCGCAGCACCGTGACCGGTCAGACGGTCGAGTTCACGGCCGAGGAGTGGACCGACTTCCTCGGCGGTGCCAAGCTGGGAGAGTTCGACGTGACCGCGTAGGGAGTCGTCATGGACCAGTGTCCCCGGTGCGGCGGCAGCGTGGAGAACGACCCGGAGCACTCCGGGGTGATGCGCTGCATGGTGTGCTGGGAAGTGCTGGCACTGCCCTCGGAAAGGCTCTGCCCCGGCCACCGGCCGACGCTCAACTCCGGGCTGCGGGTGCTGGAAGAGTTCCGGGGCCTACGGCGGTGAACCGACAAACGAACGCCCCTGCCGTTCTCGGCAGGGGCGTTCCTTGGTCAGGAGCGCTACTGGATAGGCCGGGAGTACAAGACCAAGACCGAAGCGGAGAAGGCGCTCCGGAAGTGGATCACTGAGCATGAGGCCGGAAAGGTCGTGGCCCGCTCGGACATGAAGTCGGGTGACTGGCTCGACAAGTGGCTGAGCAACCACAGGAAGGAAGGAACGACCGTGGCCGGGTACGAGACGAAGATCCGTCTGCACATCAAGCCGCGCATCAGTGGCGTGAAGCTGTGCGAAGTCACGGATGACACCCTGGACGATCTGTACCGGCTGCTGGAGACGGCCCCGTGTCCCACGAACAAGGGCAAGCCCCTGGACGACGGGCAGACGGCGCGGTTCTTGGGGACCGTGCGGGAGCCGTGCGGAAACCGGGCCTGTGACGGCGGCCTGACCCATCACTGCCTTCGAGACGCCCCGCTGTGGACCGTCTACGCCGCCACCGGCGTCCGGCGCAGTGAGGCCCTGGGCATGCATTGGTCCCTGATCCGCTGGGACGAGGGGGCTATCGAACTTGGCTGGGTCGTGGTCGAGGAGGGGAATGCGTACAGGCTGCGGAAGCTGACCAAGGACGGCGACGACAACGCCTTGATCTACGTGGATCAGTCCGTGATGAACGTCCTCAAGTGGCAGGAGCAGCGCCAGGACGCCGAGCGGGAGCGACTCGGCTCCGAGTGGGTCGATCACGATCTGGTGTTCGCCCGGGACGGCTTCAAGCTGTACCGGGGTGAGGCCGGGGCCCTCAGGACCCCGAGAAGGTCTCGGCGCGGTGGCGCACGCTGCGGAACCGGCTGCACCTTCCTGAGCTTCCGGGTCCACGACTGGCGGCACAGCAAGGTCACGAACGATCTGGAGGCCGGGGAGAACCCCGTAGAGGTGTCCGCGAACGTCCGGCACCACTCGCCGGGCTACACGATGGCCCGGTACGGGCACTCACGTAAGGACGGAGCCCGCCGACTGGCCGCCTCCGGAGCGGGCCGACTCGGCCTGTCATCCCTGGTCTGACCAGGGGAATCTCTGGGCCGTTGGTCACGTGGTTGGTCACGCCACAGCCCAGAAATGCAAAAAACCCCAGATGAACTAGGGTCTTTGCTGGTGTCCGAGGGGGGACTTGAACCCCCACGCCCGATAAAGGGCACTAGCACCTCAAGCTAGCGCGTCTGCCATTCCGCCACCCGGACGGGGTGTGTGGTCGAGGGCAGTGCTGCTGCCCTCGGCGACGCACATCAATCTACCAGGTGTTCGAGCCGGTGTTCACCACGTTTCCGGTGGTCAGGGCTCTATGGGCAGCTCCGGCGGGCCGCTCGTCACCCGCTTTCGGGCCTTCCGTCCCGACCGGCGCGCCAGCCCCGCCCCGTACGGTCGAAGCCACCCCCACCCGTGCCCCCACCTCGTGCCCGCCCGGCGAACCTGAAGCCGACTCACGAAGGAGTGCGCCGCCATGACCAAGATCGCCGTCATCCTGGGTTCTCACCGCCCCGGACGCAGGGGCGAAGGGGTCGCCGCCTGGGTCCTCGGACAGGCGAGCCTGCGCACCGACGCGGAGTTCGTCCTCGTCGACATCGCCGACTTCGCCCTCCCGGCCCGCGACGAACCGCTGCCGCCCGCCGAGGACGCCCCGTACGACCGGTACGCCGACGACGGCACCCGGCGCTGGGCGGCGGCCGTCGCGGACGCCGACGGCTTCGTCGTCGTCACCGCCGAACACAACCACTCCGTACCCGCCGCCCTGAAGAACGCCATCGACCGGCTCTGCCCCGAATGGCACGACAAGGCCGCCGGATTCGTCGGCTACGGCACGGCAGGCGGCGTCCGCGCCATCGAGCATCTGCGGGCCGTCTTCGCCGAGTTGAAGGTGGCGACCGTGCGCGACACCGTACTGCTCGGCCTGGCGGACGACTTCGCCCCCGGCACCGACCACCCCGGCCCCGGCACCTTCACCCCGCGCTCCTTCCAGGCCGAGGCGCTGCACGGCGTCCTCGACCAGACCATCGCCTGGTCGACCGCGCTCGGCACGCTGCGCGGCGGCCCCGGCCCGGCGCCCGTCGCTCACCGCCCCCGGTAGACCTTCGCGCTCCTCGGATGCCGCCCGCACGCCCACACCCCGTGCGGGCAGTAGTCCGACAAGGACTGGTAGAGCGGCGGATGGCGGCGGAACCAGTCGAGCATCCCGCGCATGTACGCCGGATCGTCGCCGTTGCGGAACAACCCCCACTCCGGGTACGAGACGGCCTTGCGGTGCCGCCGGGCGAACGTCACCTGGGCGCGCAGCCCGTACGGTTCCTCCACCTGCTGCCGGAAGGTGGCGCGGCGCGGCTGGTCGTAGGAGTCCATGCCGATCACGTCCACGTACGCGTCACCCGGGTAGCAGCGGGTCCACGGCACGGCGTCCCGGCCGCGGCTCGGCGCGAAGTCGAACCGGAACCGCTGGCCCTTCACCGCCCGCATGGCCCGGACGATCCGCCGCCAGTAGGCCCGCCAGCGATCCGGCGCGGGGTGGCAGCGGTGGGTGTAGGTGACGCCGTTCATCTCCCAGCCGAGCACCAGCACGGTGTCCGCGAGCCGCAGGCTCACCAGGCGCCGGGCGAGCACGGTGAAGTGCCGGTCGTAGCGGCCGGCCGCCCCCGCCTTGAGCAGGGCGGCCACCCGGGCGTCGGACAGCCTGGCCTCGCTGCGGTCGAGCATCGGCACGTTGAGGGCGACGAACCGTCCGGCGCGCGCCGCCCGCCAGACCGACCAGGGCCGCAGAAAGGCGACCGGCCCCTCGATGCTCTCCCAGTCGTCGCCCGGCAGATAGGTCCGGCCCGCGGTGAGCGGCCCGCGCCCCCGCCACTTCTCGAACCGGGCGAGGCGCGCGATGCCGTCCGCGCCGGAACCGGTGAAGACTCCGTTCGCGGTACGGGCCGCCCCGGCGGCCCCCGCGGCCGATCCGTGGACGGGCGCCGTTCCGGACGCGGCGGCCGTCACCGAAACGGCCGGGCGCGCCGCGTCGGCGGACCTGGCGGCCTCGGTGTCGCCGCCCGCGACGGCGCCGGGCAGCAGCAGCTGGGCGGTGAGGGCGGTGCCGAGCAGGGCGAGCAGGGCACCGACGGCGGTGCGTCTCACCCGGTCACCCGGTGCGCCCCGGCCACCGGGGCCGCCGGATCCGCCGGGTCCTCGTCGTGTGTCATGGGGACCGTCCTCGTGCTCGCGGCCCGGGCGGGGCGTGGTGATCACGAGTCTGGCGAAGCGGGGGCGGGGCCGCCACTCCAGGCGGGCGCCCGGCACCGGGAAAGGCGGGCGGCGGGGCCCGGCGCTCGGCGGCGGTCCGGGGGCCGTTTGCCATACTGCTGCGATGCCGTCGACGCAGCGCCCCGTGCCGGACCCGATACCCGTGCCCGGCTCCGTACCGCCGGACGTGACGCCGGACCTCAAGGCGACGGCCGGCACCACGCCGGAGCCGGTCACGGTCGACCCGCCGCACGACGCGACCCCGACCCTGCTCACCCAGTCCTGGCTCGACCTGGCCTTCCTGCACTGGGCGGTGGACCCGGCGGAGGTCGCGCCGCTGCTGCCGAAGGGCACGGTGCCGGACGTCTTCGACGGCGTCACGTACGTCGGTCTGGTGGCGTTCCGGATGCACCGGGTGGGCTGGTTCCGGCTGCCGGGCGTCCCCTATCTCGGGAGCTTCCCCGAGACGAACGTCCGGCTGTACTCGGTCGACGCGCACGGGCGGCGTGGCGTGGTGTTCCGCTCGCTCGACGCCTCGCGGCTGTTGCCGGTGCTGGTGGGGCGGTGGGCCTTCCGCATCCCGTACGTCTGGTCGCGGATGAGCGTCCGGCAGGACGGCGCGACCCTCACGTACACGAGCAGCCGCCGCTGGCCGGGACCGCGCGGGGCGCGCAGCGCGCTCGCGGTGCGGGTCGGGGACCCGATCGCCGAGCCGACGCCGCTGGAGCACTTCCTCACCGCCCGGTGGGGCCTGCACAGCACGGTCCCGGGGCGGGCGGGCTATCTCCCGAACGCCCATCCGCGCTGGCCGCTGCACCGGGCCGAGCTGCTGTCCTGCGACGAGGACCTGATCGCCGCCGCCGGTCTCACCGCGCCGAAGGGCCCGCCGCTGAGCGTCCTCTACTCCCCCGGCGTCCCGGTCCGCTTCGGCCCGCCGCCCCGCGTCCCGTCCGAGGCCGGTGCCAGGAGCCCGCTCGCGCTGCCGCACCAGCGGAACGGCGGCCCGGCGCGGTGACCGCCGCCCGCTTCGTCCGTTTCCAGGGCACGGCGCGCCACCCCCGGGGCCACTTCCCCGGGGTCTTCGCGCTGGCCAACGGCCTGGCCCGGGAGGGCGCGCTCGACCCGGCCGAGCACCGCTTCTGGCGGGCCGCCAACGACTGGTACGACGCCGCCTACCCGGATCCGTCGGTGAAGGACCCGACGGTGTACGACCACGGGCTCAACCCGGGCGCGGTCGCCTGGTTCCGGGCCGACGCCCGTCATCTGCTCGACCGGGTCCCCGGCTACCTGGCGCTCCTCACCGCGCACGGGGTGGCCTGGGAGCGGGTCGAGACCGACGATCCGGGGCGGGTCGTGTACGAGGACGAGGTCCAGGTCGTCGCGGTGCCCCGGCCCGACCCCGCGCCCCGGTCCTGACGGCCCGCGCGGGGCCTCGTCACTTCCCGGCGGCCGCCGCCTCCTCGGCGATGCGGTCGAACTGGGCGCCCATCGCCTCGGCCAGGGCCTGCGCGGCGGACAGCGGGCGGACCATCACCATGAAGTCGTCGATGAGGCCGTCCTCGTCGACGTGCAGGAAGTCGCAGCCCTGGATGCGCTTGCCGCCGACGGTCGCGCTGAACACCAGGGCGTGGTCGCGCCCGTCCGCCCCGTCGAGCTCGCGCTCGTAGCGGAAGTCCTCGAACACCCGCATCACGGCGCGCAGGATGGCCGCGGTGATCGGCTTGCCGGGGTACGGCTTGAAGGCGACCGGGCTGGTGAAGACGACGTTCTCGGCGAGCAGCGCCTCGATCGCGGCGATGTCACGGTTCTCCACGGCCTTGCGGAACGGATGCATGATCGGCCCTCTCCTCTTCCTCGAAATGCTCGAAGTCGTTCGCGTGCGCGTCCTCGGACGTACACCCACCCCGCCTACCTACTCAATTTATTGAGTAGGTGATCGTGAGGCTAGGCCCCCGACCCGTACCTGTCCAGCAGCGGACGGGGGCTCCGGCCACGTAGGCTCGCGGCGGCGCGGCCGCTGCGACGAGGAGATCCCATGAACGCCACCGAGGAAACCCGACTCCGGCTGGACGAGGCCGACGTCCGCAACGCGAAGACGACCCTCGTCCAACTCCTCGCCCGCGCGGGGGTCTACTCCGGTGACGCCGAGGAGCTGATCGGCCTCGTCGAGGCCGGGGCGCTCGCCCTGGCCCATCGGGAGCTCGACGCCCACGCGCGCGACGCGCCGGACGGCAAGGGCGAGCCGTACACCTCGGGCTGGCTGGACGGCGCCCAGAGCGTCGCCGACGGGCTCGGGGGCCGGGCCGAGCGGACGCTGCGCGAGGCCGTCGGACCGGACGGCGGGGCCGGGTTCGGCGCCGACCCGGGTCCGCGCCCGAAGGTCGGCCGGATGGAGCTGGAGCGCGCGAAGGTGGTCGTGCTGCCGCTCTACCTCTCCTTCAGCAGCGTCTCCGACCTCGACCCCGAGGTCTCCGAGCAGGTCCTGACCGCCGTTCTGGCCACCATGACCAGCCGTCAGCGCGCCGCCTACGCGGGCAGGCTCACCGCGTTCACCGACGCCCACCACGGCCGCGTGGCACGCATGTACGCCGAGTACGGGCCGGGCAGCCCGATCGCGATCCACGGCCGCTTCTCCCTGCTGCACTCCCCCACCAGCGTCGCCGTCCTGGAACGCCTCACCACGACGCCCGACGACCTGCGCGAGGAATGGGACGCCGCCGAACTCCCGCCCGCGTGGCTGGCGGGCCTGGCCACCGCATGGCGCGCGACGGCGGGACCCGACGCCCTCTCCGCCTGAGCCATCCAACTCCTGACGAAGCCTCACACCCCGTACCTTCGCGGGCAGTTGAACGGCAGGACCGGGCGGTGCCGCGATCACGGGCGAGGGGCGGGGGAAGTGCTCCCCGCCCGTGACCGACTCCTCCAGGGCCACGCCCGGTCCGTGCCGTCCGACGCGCGCCTGCTCCCCGGTACCCGCGGGGTGCGCGTCGCAGCAGCATCGTGGCCCGCGGCCACCCCGCCCCGACAGGGGTTCCCGCTGGCGTGAACACGCTATGGCGTGATCACGCCAGCCCCCTGCCGCCGACCGCCCCGACCGGCCCGACCTGCGCCTCTACGATGACGCGCGGGCACGGACCCGGACCCGGGCACAGGCGCGGACCCGGACGCCGGGCCGGTCGGCCGGGCCGGACGAGGGCGGCGGAGGGGGATCCGGGGATGCGCAGGCTCGGCGAGCTGGAGGCGGAGATCATGGACCGCTTCTGGGAGTGGCGGCGGCCCGCCACCGTCCGCGAGATCGTCGACGACATCAACCGGCACCGGGACGTGGCCTACACCACCGTCACCACGGTGACCACGATCCTCTTCCACAAGGACTTCCTCACCCGCTCCCGGGACGGCCGGATCTGGGTGTACCGGGCCGCCGCGACCCGCGAGGACTACGCCGCCGCCCTGATGGCCGACGGGCTCGCCGCGGGCGCCGACCCCTCCGCCGTCCTGCTCGCGTTCATCGGACGGCTCGACGCGGCCGAACGCGACGCCCTGCGCCGCGCGGTCGAGAGCACGGCAGAGAGCACGGCGGAGAGCGCGGTCGACAGCGCGCCGGAGCGTGCGACGGAGAACGCGGCCGAGAGCACGAATCAGGATCGGGCGAGGGGTTGACGCCACACCCGGCAGGCTATTGGATGGCGGACCAACAAGCTATTGGTTGCCCAACCAATAACGCTTGGCGAAGCCGAGTGCACCGGCGGTGACCCCCCACCGCCCGCCGACGTACCCGGAGGACCCGGCGCACCCTCTCGGACAAGGACCCCTGCCATGCCTCCCACCCCCGCGTCCCCCGCGTCCGCCCCGGACGCCGACCGCACCGGAGTCGACCGGGCCGGCCAGGTCGAGAGCCGGGGCATCGACTGCGTCCCGGACGACGAGCGGCACGGCTCGCCCCGTGAACTGTTCATGATCTGGGCCGCCCCGAACGTCAGCTATCTCAGCCTCGTCGTCGGTGCCACCCTCGTCCTGATCGGCCTCCCGCTCGGCGAGGCCCTCGCCCTGATCGTCCTCGGCAATCTGTTCTGGCTGCTGACCGGCTTCATCGCGATCAGCGGCCCGGCCTCCGGCACCACCGGCTCGGTGGTCTCCCGGGCCATCTACGGCGTCCTCGGCAACAAGGTGGTGGTCGCCCTCACCGGCTGGCTGATCTCCGCGCTCTACCTCGCGCTCAACTGGTCGGCCGCCTCCGTCGCGGGCATCGGCCTCACCGGCCGCCTCGGACTGCCCGACTCGCCCGCCCTGGACGCCGTGGTGATCTGTCTGATCGCCGGGGCGACCCTGCTCGTCGCGATCTACGGCCACGCCACCATCGTGCGGCTCTACCCGGCCCTCACCGTGCTGCTCACCGTCGTCTTCGTGATCGTCGCCGGGCTCGTCCTCGGCCACGCCGACTTCTCCTGGTCCCCCGCCGAGCCGCTCACCGGCACCGCCCACCTGGTCGCCCTCGCCTCCGGGCTCACCCTGGTGGCCTCCGCGCCCCTGTCGTACGCGAACAGCCCCGATCTGGCCCGCTATCTGCCCCGTGACAGCGGCCGGGCCGCCGTCGCGCTGTGGACCGCGGCGGGCGCCTTCGTGCCGAGCGTGGTGTTCACGACGGTCGGCGCCCTTGCCGCCACCTCGCTCGACATGAGCGACCCGCAGGCCGCCCTGGAGAGCGTGATGCCCGGCTGGCTGGTGCCGCTGTTCGTCGTCTGCGTGGTGCTCAACACGGTCGCCAACAACGGCATGACCGCCTACAGCGCCGGGCTGTCGCTGCAGTCCATCGGGGTACGGCTGCCCCGCGTCGCCGCCGTCCTCGTGGTCGGTGCCATCGGCACCGCGATGACCCTGTTCGCGATCCTCGTCTTCGACTTCCTCACCGCCGTCAACACCCTCCTCGAACTGGTCGTGGTCGTCACCGGACCCTGCATGGCCGTGTACGCGACCGATGTCGTGCTGCGCCGCAACCGGTACGACGGCGCCGCGCTGCACGATCTGAGCCGCACCGGCCCCTACTGGTACCGCGGCGGCGTCAACTGGGCCGGCGCCCTCGCCACCCTGCTCGGCGCGCTCGCCGCCACCCTCTGCGTCAGCTCCACCTCGTGGGCCGGACCGGTGTCGGCCGCCCTCGACGGCCTCAACCTGGCGATCCCGGTCGGCGTCCTGGGCTCCGCCGCGCTCTACTGGGGCCTCTCCCGCGCCCTGGGCACCCTCCCCGCCCGCGCCACCCGCGCCTCCTGACCCCGTCACCGCCACCTCTCACCCCCGATCGCTCCCGGAGCAGCCGTGCCCTTCCCGCGCCCCGCCCACCGTCCGCACCTCGCCGTCTCCGCCGCCGACCCGCGCCGTCGCGGCGCCGAGCGCGGGCGGCTGCTCGGCCCGGAACTGCACGGCGCCATCGAGACGTACGACCGGCTGTTCGCCCTCGGCGGGATCGCGCCGGAGGTGGTCAGGGCGGACGCCGAACGGGCCCTGGACGCGGTCGGGGCGTTCCGGCCAGGACTGCGCGAGCAGATCGAGGGGGTGGCCGAGGGCGCCGGGGTGGAGGTCTGGCGGATCGCCGCGCTGAACGCCCGTACCGAAATACTGGCCCGCTCGGCCGCCGTACCGCCGGGCGAGTGCTCGACCGTGGTCCGTCGCCCCGCCGGGGCCGGGGCAGGGTCGCCGGTCGGGGTGCAGACCTGGGACTGGCACGTCGAACTCGCCCCGTACTGGCACACCGTGGCGTCCAGCGGTGCCGCGCACCGCTATGTCGGTCTGACCGAGCACGGCATCCTCGCCAAGATCGGCGTCAACAGCGCGGGGGTGGCCCTGCACTTCAACATCCTCGGCCACGAGGCCGACGGCGTCGGCGGCATCTCGGTGCACGTGCTCGCCACGCTCGTCCTGGAGGACGCCGAAAGCGTCGCGCACGCCGAGGAGTTGGTCCACTCGGCGCCGCTGGCCTCGTCAGGCTCGTTCCTGCTCTTCGACACCGACCGGACGGTGCTGCTCGACCTCAGCCCGGTCGGCGTCTTCGAGGCCCCGCCGGTCCGCGCCGACACCTATCTGCGCACCAACCACTTCCTCACCCCGGTGCCCGCCGCCGAGGAGAAGTCCCGGCTGTACCAGCCGGATTCGGGCGAGCGCTACCGCTTCCTGCGCGACCGGCTTGCCGACGGCGGACCCACCGGCCTCGACGCCGGGCGGGCCGCCGCCGGAGTGCCGGAGCGGACGGCGGGCCTGCTGGTCACCGGTCCCGGCGAGCCGCCGGTGACCTGCCTGCCCGAGCCGGGCGCGCCGCTGGGCCGCCGCTGGGCGAGCCTCGCCACCGTGGTCCTCGACCCGGCGGCCCGTACCGTCCAGGTCCTGGACGGCACCCCGGCGGAGCGGTTCACCCGCCCGTGGCGGCAGCTCAGGGCGTGACGCGGCGGGGGCGGAGGAGGGTTCCGGCGACGAGGGCGGCGAGCAGGGCGGCGGCCAGGCCCACCACGGCGATGAGATCCGGGGCCGCGGTGCTGCTCATCAGCCCGCTGTTGACGCTCTCCCCGGCCTGCGTGGCGGCGGCGGCGAGCGCTCCGACGCCTCCGACGAACCCGGCGGGCGCGTCGTCGGCCAGGTCCGCGTAGAGCGGGGCGAGCGCGAGACCGGCCCCGAACCCGCCGACCGCGAGGGCGGCCACGACGGCGAACACCCCACCGGCGTCCAGGCGCAGCGGCAGCACCGCGGCCCCGGCGGCCAGCAGGATTCCGCCCCAGACGACGCAGGACCTCGTCCCGGCGGCCCCGGCCGCCCGCCGCCCGGCCACCGCCGCACCGGCGAGGGCGCCGACGAGCAGGGACAGCATCACGCCGCCCTGCGCGGTCGGCCCGAGTTCGTGGTAGACGACCGGTTGAAAGTCGGACGCCCAGCTCAGATCGAACAGCGCGGCGGTGAACAGCCCGAGTGCGAGGAAGCTGCCCGCCCGACGGCGGCCGCCGAGGATGCCCGGGCCCGCGAGGGCCTGCCACACCGCCCGCTGCCGCCACCCGAACGCGGCACACAGCAGCAGACCGGCCACCGTGACGACCGCGCTCACCGGCTCCGGCTCGTCGAACGGGTCGAGCACCGCGCCGCCGTAGGCCAGCGCGCCGAGTCCGGCGCCGCCGAGCAGCACCGCGGCGGCGTCGAAGGGCGTGCCCGGGCCCTCGGCCGGGGCCCGGCGCTCGACCTTGCCCAGCGTCATGGCCACCAGGGTGACGGCGAAGGGGACCATCAGGTAGAGCCCGATCCGCCAGTTCAGGCCCTCCTCGACAGCTCCCGTGAGGAGCCTGCCGACGGCGGAACCGCCCACGACCACCGCGGCGAAGCCGACGAAGGCCCGCCGTCGCGCCCCCGGGTCGGGGACTCCCCTGGTGATCAGCGCGAAGGCGCCGGCGGTCAGCAGTGCGGCGGTGACGCCCATGATTCCGCGGGCCGCGACGAGCACGCCGAGGGTCGCCCCCTCGCCGAAGACGTCCGCCGCCAGGACGCATTCCAGCAGCGTGACGGACAGGAATCCCGACAGTCCCGCGAGCAGCGCGGCACGGTTGCCGATCCGGTCGACGAGGTGTCCGGCGAGGGGCAGTGCGGCGGCGAACCCGACGAGGTACACGCGGAACGCGAGCAGGACCTCTTCGCTCCCCAGGTCGAGACTGACCCGGAGATCCTGGTAGGTGCCCGCGAAGACGCTCGCCTCCACCGCCACCATCAGCAGCACGAGCACGGCGATCAGCACCGCCCCGCGCCGCCGCCCGCCGCCCGGCGCCCCGGCAGGGGACACCGACGGGGCGGTCGGGGCGTACGGCGCGGCGCCCGCCGTCGGCGCGTACGCGAGGGCCACCCGGGGGTCGTGCTGCGCGGGCACCACGGGCGGCACCGTCGGTGCGGGCGGCATCGCCGCAGCGGCGGGCAGCGGGGGCGCGAAGTCGAGCAGTCCTGCGGCGTGACGGCCGAGTTGGGCGAGTACGGAGCCCGGCAGCCATTCGTCCGGGTGGTCGGTCGCGGTCCGTTCGGCGATCTGCTGGGGCGTCGGGCGGCGGGCCGGATCCTTGTCCAGACAGGCCCGTACGAGTTCCACCAGCGGCGCCGGTACGCCGGTGAGGTCCGGCTCCTCCTCCGCGACGCGGAACAGATGGGCGTTGAGCCCCGAGTCGCCCGCGCCGAACAGCATGCGTCCGGTCGCCGCGTACACGAGCACCGCGCCCAGACAGAACACATCGCTGGCCGGGGTGAGTTCACGGCCGCGGACCTGCTCGGGGGACATGAAGCCGGGTGAGCCGATCAGCATCCCGGTGCGGGTGTGGAGGCTGTCCCCGGCGAGGCTCTCCATCGCCCGGGCGATGCCGAAGTCGATGACCCGGGGTCCGTCGACGGTGACGAGCACGTTGGAGGGCTTGAGGTCGCGGTGGATCAGCCCGGCGTCGTGCACGGTCCGCAGGGCGAGGGCGAGCCGGTTGGCGAGGGCCGTCACCGAGTGCTCGGGCAGCGGCCCGTAGTCCCGGGCGACCACGGTGTGCAGGTCGGGCCCGGGTATGTACTGGGTCGCCACCCAGGGCACCTCGGCCTCCGGGTCGGCGTCGAGCACCGCCGCCGTCCACTCCCCGCCGACCCGGCGCGCGGCGGCGACCTCGCGGGCGAAGCGCCTGCGGAACTCCGCGTTCCCCGCGTACTCGGCCTGCACGACCTTCACGGCCACGGTCCGCCCGGCCTCGGAGCGCCCCAGGTACACCAGGCCCATGCCGCCCGCGCCGAGGCGGCCGATGAGACGGTAGGGGCCGATGTGGCTCGGGTCCGCTGCGGTCATCTGTTCCACGAGGCGGCAGGATAGTGCAACTCCCCTGGACGGGCGGGTGTTTGGGCCGATCAGGCCGGTTCCGCGCGGTGGTGGCCCGCGCCGGGGGCGGCCCCGGCCCGCGCCCGGCCCGGCCCCGGTACGGCTCCGGGTGCGATGATCGGATGCACGGGCGGGCACCCGGGACCGGGCGGCCGCCGTCGCCACGCACCTGGAGGCAGCACCGTGCAGTCCCTCAGCCACGCCGAGGTGAAGGCCGCCGTCGAGCGGGTCGCCGATGTCATCCGACCGGTCACGGTCGCCCGGGCGGAGCCCGGCACCGCCGACGCCCCCGACCGTCCCGACCTCTTCCTGGCCCTGGAGTTCCTCCAGCACACCGGATCGTTCAAGGCGCGCGGCGCGACCAACTTCCTCCGGGCGCACGCCGAGGCGGGCACGCTGCCCCCGGCCGGGGTGACCATCGCCTCCGGCGGCAACGCGGGCCTCGCCTGCGCCTGGGCGGCGCGGCGGCAGGGGGTGCGGGCCACGGTGTTCCTGCCGGAGACGGCGCCCCGGGTGAAGGTCGAGCGGCTGCGCGGCTACGGGGCCGAGGTGCGGCTCGCCGGTGCGGAGTACGCGGAGGCGCTCGCGGCCTGCGAGGAGTTCGCCGCGCACAGCGGGGCGCTGGCCTCGCACGCGTACGACCATCCGCTGATCGCGGCCGGTGCGGGCACCCTCCTGGAGGAGCTCAGGGAGCGGGTGCCGGGGCTCGGCACGGTGGTGGTGTCGGTCGGCGGCGGCGGGCTGTTCGCCGGGGTCGCGGCGGCCGCCCGGGAGCACGGCATCCGGGTGGTGGCGGTGGAACCCGAGAACTGCCGGGCCCTCGACGCGGCCCTCGTCGCGGGCGCCCCGGTGGACGTCACGGTCGACTCGGTCGCCGCCGACTCGCTCGGCGCCCGCCGGGTCTCCGCGGCCGCCCTCGCCGCCGCCCGCCACCCGGACGTCCGCACCCTGCTGGTCCCGGACACCGCGATCGTCGCGGCCCGCCGCGCCCTGTGGCAGTCCCACCGCCTTGCCGTCGAGCACGCCGCCGCGACCGCTCTGGCGGCCCTCGCCCCGGCCCCGGCCGGGTCCGGGTCCGGGGAGCCGGGCTACCGGCCGGAGCCCGGCGAGAAGGTGTGCGTGGTGCTGTGCGGCGCGAACACGGACCCGGGCGACCTCGTGGACTAGGACATGGCCGAGCGGGTCGACGGGGCCGACCGGGTCGAACGGGGATCCGGGGTCGGGCACCCGGCGGCCACGGTCGGGGGAATGTGCGGGCCGGGGCGTTGCCGGGGTGCGGTGGGGTGGTACCTCGTTGGCCATGCAGCCAGGCTCGCCCCCCGCGGTCGCCCCCTTCCTCCGTACGGCCGCCGCCTACGCGTGGCGGCTGCTCGTCGTCGCCGCGTTCGTGTACGCGCTGTTCGCGGTGCTCGGGCGGTTCCACGAGATCGCGGTGGCGGTGTTCCTGGGCCTGGTGCTCACCGCGCTGCTCCGGCCGGTCGCGGATCTGGTCGCCCGGGTGCTGCCCCGGCCGCTCGCCGTGGCGGTCACGCTGCTCGGCAGCATCCTGCTGGTCCTCGGCGTGCTCGCGCTGGTCGGGGAGGCGGTGGCGGGCGAGCGGACGACGCTGGTGCGGGAGTTCCGGGACGGCGTGGGCCGGATCGAGCACTGGCTGGAGCAGCCGCCGTTCCGGCTGAATCCGAAGGCGCTGTCCGATGTGCAGTCCCGGATCGGGGAGTTCCTCTCCAGTCACCGCTCGACGCTGGTGAGCCAGGCGGTGAGCGGTGCGGGGCGGCTGGTCGCGGTGCTCACCACGCTCGCCCTGGCACTGTTCTGCGCGGTGTTCTTCATCCACTCGGGCGACCGGCAGTGGGCCTGGTTCCGGGAGCAGTTGCCCGCGTCGGTACGGGAGCGGGCGCGGATCGGCGGCCGGGCGGCGTGGCGGACCTTCACCGGCTACACCCACGGCATCGTGCTGGTGGCGGCGACGAACGCGGTCCTGGTGGGGATCGCGCTGTGGCTGCTCGGGGTGCCGTTGGCGGTGCCGCTCGCACTGCTGGAGTTCGGGGCGGCGTTCGTCCCGCTGATCGGTTCGCCGGTCGCGCTCGCGGTCGCGGCCGTGGTGGCGCTCGCGGCCAAGGGGCCGTGGGTGGCGGCGGTGGTGATCGCGCTGATCGTGGTGATCGGCCAGATCGAGGGGCATCTCCTGCACCCGCTGGTGATGAGCTGGGCGGTGCGGCTGCATCCGCTGGTGGTGGCGATCTCGGTGATCGCGGGCTCGATCGCGGCGGGCATCGTGGGCGCGGTGACGGCGGTGCCGCTGGTGTCGGTGGTGTGGTCGGTGTACACGGCGCTGCGGGCGGCCCGTACGACCACGGCCGGCCCGGCTCCGGCACCGCCCGGCGGCGCGTCAGCCGACGGGACCGACCGGACCGGCGGGGGCAGCGGGGGCGACGGGAGCGGTGACGGCCCCGGCGGTGGTCCTGGCGCGTGAGGAGCTGAGGATGCTCACGGCGTTGGCCGTGACGACCGCGCCGATCGCCGCCGCGTCCGCCCAGCCGAGCCGCTGGCCGAGACCGGTCCACCCGACGAACGCCGCGAGCACCGGATTGACGCTCATGAACAGACCGAAGGCCGCCGCCGGCACCTGGCGCAGGGTCAGCAGGTCGACCAGGTAGGGCACGGCCGAGGACAGCACGCCCGCCGCCACCGCGTAGCCGAGCGTGGCGGGCGTCGGCCGGTGGTGGGCCATGGTCAGGGCGCCGATCGGGACGAACGCGAGGGCGGAGACCAGGGCCGCCGCGGCGGCGCCCTGCGCGCCGGGGATCCGGGTGCCTATGGTGCGGTTGAGCAGGATGTACGCGGCCCAGGACGCGGCCCCGAGCAGGCCGAAGCCCATCCCCGCGTAGTCCGCGAGCGGCTGCGGGCGCATCAGGACGACCACCCCGGCCAGCGCGAGCAGCGCGCAGCAGGCGTCGACCCGGCGGCGGGCGGCGGCGAGCGCGATGGTGAGCGGGCCGAGGAACTCCAGGGTCACCGCGAGGCCGAGACCGATCCGGTCGATGGCCGTGTAGAGGCAGAGGTTCATGGTGCCGAACACCACGCCGAGCAGGAGCACCGGCCACCACTGGTGCCGGGTGAAGGAGCGGAGCCGGGGCCGCCCGACCGCGCACAGCACGACCGCGGCGACGTACTGACGGACCGCCACCACGCCCACCGGGCCGAGCACGGGGAACGCGAGGGAGCCGGTCGCGGCGCCGATCTGGTTGGACAGACCGCTGCCGAGCATGGCGGCGACCCCGGCCGCCGAGGTCCGGCGTGCCGGCGCAGGCACGGCGGCGGGAGCGGGAGCGGGAGCGGGAGCGGGGGCGGCGACCGACGACGACGAAGAGGCGGACGACGAGGGCGGGGTGGGGGCGGCAGCAGGCATGGCCCGATGCTCCTCCCCGGGGTCGCTTGCACAAAATGCATGGCCGGAAGCGATCGATACGCTGAGCGTATGGACATGGAACTGCGCCAGCTCCGCTTCCTCGTGGCGATCGTCGACGAGGGCGGCTTCACGGACGCCGCCCATGTCCTCGGGGTGTCCCAGGCGGCCGTCTCGCGCACCCTGGCCGCTCTGGAACGGGCCCTGGGCGTGCGGCTGCTGCGCCGCACCTCGCGCTCGGTGACCCCGACGGCCACCGGCGCCCGGGTGGTGGCGCAGGCGCGCCGGGTGCTCGGCGAGGCCGACGAGCTGGTGCGGGTGGCGGTGGCCGGGGAGGGCGCGCTGCGGATCGGGTACGCGTGGTCGGCGCTCGGCCGCCACACCCCGGCGTTCCAGCGCCGCTGGGCCGCCGCCCGGCCCGATACGGAACTCCAGCTGGTCCGGGTGAACTCGCCGACCGCGGGGCTCGCCGAGGGCTCCAGCGATCTGGCCGTGCTGCGGGCGCCGCTGCCCGACCGGGACCGGCGGTTCGACACGGCGATCGTCGGTCTGGAGCGGCGGGTCTGCGCGATGGCCGCCGACGACCCGCTGGCCGGGCGCCGCTCGGTACGGCTCGCGGACCTCAGCGGGCACACCCTGCTGGTCGACCGGCGCACCGGCAGCACGACGCCGGAGCTGTGGCCGCCGGACGCGCGCCCGGCGACGGAGGAGACGTACGACGTGGACGACTGGCTCACCGCGATCTCCACCGGCCGCCGGATCGGGATGAGCGCGGAGGCGACGGCCAGTCAGTACCGCAGGCCGGGCGTGGTCTACCGCCCGGTGCGCGACGCCGAGCCGGTCGCGGTCCGGCTCGTGTGGTGGCGCGACGACCCGCACCCGGCGACGCAGGCGGTGATCGAACTGCTCACGGCGCTGTACCGGGAGGGCTGACGGCGCCGTGACCGGTGTGCGTACCGGTCAGACGGCGTGCGTACCGGTCAGACGGCGTGCGCACGGGTCAGACGGCGTGCCCGGCGCGCAGGTCCGCGATGTCCCGCGCCCCGTACCCCAGTTCCGCGAGGATCCGTTCGGTGTGCTCGCCGACGGCGGGCACCGGATCCATCCGGGGCCGGGTCCCGGCGAGGTCGACCGGCGGCAGCAGGGCGGGGACGGTCGGGCCGCCGGGGAGCGGGACCTCGCGCCAGCGGTCGCGGGCGGCGAGCACCGGGTGGTCGAGGAAGGCCGCCATGTCGTTGACCCCGGCGTTGGCGATCCCGGCCGCGTCCAGGATCCGGCCCGCCTCGGCGGCGTCGAGGTCCGCGAACCGCGCGGCGACCAGCGCGTCGAGCTCCGCGCGGTGGGCGACCCGGGCGGCGCCGGTGGCGAAGCGCGGGTCGGCGGTGAGGTCGGGCCTGCCCAGGAACCGTTCGCACAGGGCGGCCCATTCGCGTTCGTTCTGGATCGAGAACAGCACGTCGTGGCCGTCGGCGGCGGTGAACGCGCCGTACGGGGCGATGGTGGCGTGCCGGGTGCCGATGCGCGGCGGCTGGGTGCCGCCGAACCGGGTGTAGTAGGCGGGCTGGTGCATCCACTCGGCGAGCGCCTCGAAGAGCGAGACCTCGACCGCGCGGGCCACCCCGGTGGTGGCGCGGGTGAACAGCGCGGTGAGGATGCCGGTGTGCAGGTACATGCCCGCGGCGATGTCGGCGACCGAGATCCCGGCGCGTGCGGTGCCGTGTTCGTTGCCGGTGAGCGAGACCAGGCCGGTCTGGCACTGCACGAGCAGGTCGTACGCCTTGCGCTCGGCCCACGGTCCGGTGGTGCCGTACCCGGAGAGCCCGGCCGTGATCAGCGTGGGGAATCGTTCCGCCAGTGCCTCGGGGCCGAGGCCGAGGCGGGCGGCGGCGCCGGGGGCCAGGTTCTGCACGAACACGTCGGCCCCGGCGAGCAGCCGTTCCATGACGGCCCGGCCCGCGTCGGTCTTCAGGTCGAGGGTGAGCGACTCCTTCGACCGGTTGAGCCAGACGAAATAGCTGGACTCGCCGTGCACGGTCGTGTCGTACCGCCGGGCGAAGTCCCCTTCCCCCGGCCGCTCGATCTTGATCACCCGGGCGCCGAGGTCGGCGAGCTGGCGGGTGGCGAAGGGCGCGGCCACCGCCTGTTCGAGGCTGACGACGGTGATGCCCGCGAGCGGCAGCGCCCCGTCCTGGTCGGCGGCCGGTCCGCGCTGGCCGGTGGCCGGTCCGGTGGGGCTCGCGCCGGTGCGGATCTCGTCGCGGTGCGGGCGGTCCGTCATACGGTCTCCAGGGGCGTACGGGCGCGGGCGAGGCGGGCAGGGGCGGGCTCCTCGACCCTACGCGCCCCCACCGGCGGCCGGGGCCGCACCCGGGGCCGGGGTCGGGGTCGGGGTCGCGCCGGACGTCCGCTTGTCGGCCTCGGCCGGGTAGGCACTGCCGGAGGCGTCGCAGCGCAGCGGCCAGACCCCGGCGACCTCCGGCTCGCGCACCCGGACCAGGACCTTGGTCTGATCGACGTCGACGGCCTTCGCCGCCGTGCAGGCGAGCTGGCTGACCGCCGCCTGCTCCAGCCGCGCGACGCTCACCGGCAGATGCAGGTCGACCTGGTGCTCGCCGGTACGGGCGGCGGTGACCGCGCCCTTCAACCTCGCGGGCACCAGAGTGACCAGGCCGCGTTCCCGCTCCGCCGCGGTGGGTCCTTCCAGGAGCAGGTCGACGGCCTCCTGCGGGCCGGCCGACGGGGACACCGTACGGGCCGCGTAGCGCAGCCCGTACGGGCCGACGAACAGCAGATGGGCGTCGTCGATGGCGGTGCCGGGCCGGTTGGCGCCGACGGCGGGCGCCCCGGCCGACACCGGGCCCGTGGTGGAGATCCCGCAGCCGGCGAGCGCGGCGAGGGAGAGGAGGGCGCCGAGGGCCGCGGCGGCGGCGCGGCGGGCCCGCGCCGGGCGGTGGGTGGCGGTCATCCGGCGCCCTCCTCCGGCTCGGTCTCCGGTCGTGCGGCGAGCGGCAGGTCGAGGGTGAACACCGCGCCGCCGCCGGGGGCGTTGGCGGCGGTGAGGGTGCCGCCGTGCAGCCGGACGTTCTCCCGGGCGATGGCGAGGCCGAGTCCGCTGCCCTCGGAGCGGGTACGGGCCGAGTCGGCCTTGTAGAAGCGGTCGAAGACGTGCGGCAGCACCTCGTCGGGGATGCCGGGCCCGTGGTCGGCGACCTCGATCACCAGGCGGGTCCCGGCGCCCTCGGCCCGGGCCCGGACGTCGACGGGCGCGCCGCCGTGCCGCAGGGCGTTGCCGACGAGGTTGGCGAGGACGACGTCGACGCGGCGCGGGTCGAGCCCGGCGCGCAGTCCCGCGGGCACGTCGACGCGTACCTGGTCGCCGGTCCAGCCGCGCAGCTGGACGGTCTTGCGGACGGCCTCGGCGACGTCCACCTCGTCGAGGTGGAGGGCGGCGGCGCCCGCGTCGAAGCGGGAGATCTCCATCAGGTCCTCGACCATCCGGGCCAGTTTGCGGGTCTCGTCGCTGATCAGCTGGACCGCCTCGGCGGTGTCGGGGTCGAGCCGGCCGGATGCGGCGTCCTCGTCGAGGACCTCGGTGACGGCGCTCATCGCGGCCAGCGGGGTGCGCAGTTCGTGGGAGACGTCGGCGGCGAACCGGCGGGCGCCCGCCTCCAGGCGGCGCAGTTCGGCGTCGTCGCGTTCGAGGGTCGCGGCCATGGTGTTGAAGGTGCGGCCGAGGTCGGCGAGTTCGTCGCCGCCGGTGGCGTCGAGGCGGGTGTCGAGGGCGCCGTCGGTGATCCGCTCGGCGGCGCCGCGCAGTTCGCGCACCGGGCGCAGCACCCGGCGTCCGGCGAGCAGCGCGGGCACCACGGCGAGCACCAGGGCCGGGATCGCGCCCGCCTCGGCGGCGGTGACCAGGGCGGCGATGTCGGCGCGCTGCTCGTCGAGCGGGAAGGTGGTGTAGACGGTGAGTCCCGAGGGTGCGGCGCTGTCGGCGAAGCGTACGGGCACGCCGACCGCGAGCCAGGGCTCGCCGTACCGCTCGTAGCGCTGGTAGACGGCCTCGTCGCGGTCCTCGACGGCGCCGCGCAGGCCGTCGGGCAGGCCGGGTCCTTCGGGCTGTCCGGCGACCGCTTCGCCGTCGTCGTACGCGGCCTCGGTGTGCCAGCCGCGCGAGGCACCGGCCCGGTCGAGCTGGAGCACCACGTTGCGCAGGTCGGCGGTGGTCGGCGGGATCGGCACGTCGGGCGCGAGGGACGACGCCTGGGCGCGCAGGTCGCGTACGGCGGTCTCCTGGGCCCGGTCGAGGATGGCGGCCCTGGCCTGCCGGAAGGTGAGCGCGGCGGTGATCAGGGCGCTGAGCGCGGACACCCCGAGGAAGGCGATGACGAGACGGCTGCGCAGGCCGGGACGGCGCCGGAACCGAAACCGGAACCGGGACCGGCGGCGGCCGGGGGTGGTCACAGCGGGCCGAACCGGTAGCCGAAACCGCGTACGGTCTGCACGTACAGCGGGTGGCGGGGGTCGTCCTCGACCTTGCCGCGCAGCCGCATCACACAGGCGTCGACGAGCCGGGCGTCGCCGTAGAAGCTGTGCTCCCAGACCTGTTCGAGGAGCTGCTGGCGGCTGAAGACCTGGCCGGGGGTGGCGCTGAGGAAGAGCAGCAGTTTCAGCTCGGAGGGGGCGAGGACCAGTTCGGTGCCGTTCTTGGCGACGAGCAGCGCGGCCCGGTCGACGGTGAGCGCGCCGTGGGTCTCGGGGCCGGTGGCCGGGGTGCCTCCGGCGGCGGGCGTGCCGTCCGGGCCGAGCGGCGCCGGGGGGACGACGCGGCGGAGCACGGCCTTCATCCGGGCCTCCAGGACCTCGCCGCTCGCGGGTTTCACGATGTAGTCGTCGGCCCCGGCCTCCAGGCCCACGACCATGTCGATGTCGTCGCCTCTGGCCGAGAGGATGATGATCGGGATCTGCCGGGTCTCCCGGATCCTGCGGCAGACCTCAAGGCCGCTCATACCGGGCAGCATCAGATCGAGCAGGACGAGCTCGGGCTGGGCCCGGTCCAGGGCGAGCAGTCCGGTCTCGCCGCTGGCCGCGCTCTCGATCTCGTGGCCCCGGCGGCGCAGGGCCAGCTCGACACCCTTGCGCACGGCGGGGTCGTCCTCGATCAGCAGCACTCGTGTCATGGGTCCTCGCGACTCCGCTTTTCCGTCGGTCCGGAACCATCGTGCACCGGATCTCCGCTCGCCTTTCGTCACCAGTGTGCTCGACGCGAATGATGAGCCTTTTCGTGTTGTGTGATGGATCGATGACGGGGCCCGGTTCCGCCGCTCCGGCGTGTTCGCGTCGGTGACATGAACGACAACCACGAAATGCCCGAGGAAACCGGTCACCGGATCATCGAAGGAAGCGTCGTGCGTTCCCGTACGGAACACCGGGCGGCGCGCCGTGCCGCCGTGTGGCGGGCGGCGGGCGGAAAGGGCCGGACGCTCGGTGTCGCGGCCGCCGCCGGGGTCGTGCTGGCCGCCGCGTTCGTCGTGCCGGGGGCCATCGGCGGCCCGGCCGGGGCGGCGGACTCGTCCGGTGGCACCGATCCCACGGCCAGCGGGGCGGGCGGCGAGCCGGGTGCTGAAAGTCCGGTGCGCGGCGGTTCGCCGGACCTTCCGGCGCCGAAGGTCGACATGGCGATCGTCCGCGGCTCGGAGGACGAGGGCCGCACGGTGAACCTCACCCTGGACGACGGACCGGACCCCCGCTGGACCCCGAAGGCCCTGGAGCTCCTGAAGAAGTACCAGGCCAAGGCGGTGTTCTGCATGACGGGGCCGAACGCCGCCGCGCATCCGGAGCTGGTGAGGCGGGTGATCGCGGAGGGGCACCGGCTGTGCGACCACTCGATCAGCCATGACACGGCGATGGACAAGAAGCCGGTCGACCACCAGCGCAAGGAGATACTCGACGCCAAGGCGATGATCGACGCCGCGTCGGGCGGCGAACGGATCTGGTACTACCGCGCGCCCGGCGGTGCCTTCACCCCGGAGAGCCGTCAGATCGCCGCGTCGGAGGGCATGCGCAATCTGGGCTGGAACGTCGACCCGAGCGATTACGAACAGCCGGGCACCGAACGGATCGTGAAAGCCGTCAAGAACCAGCTGGCGAAAGGCCCGACGGTGCTGATGCACGACGGCGGAGGAAATCGCGCCCAGACGATGGAGGCGCTGGAGCAACTCCTTCCGTGGTTCAAGGAACAGGGTTATGCGTTCAGTTTCCCGAAGGCGGGCTGACGGCCGCGGAAAGGGCGTGCAGGCGCAGCGCGAGCTGTATCTCCAGGGCCCGGGACGGCGATTGCCAGTCCTGGCCGAGGAGGCGCCCTATCCGCTCGATCCGCTGGGCCACGGTGTTCACATGGACGTGCAGATCGTCCTTGGTACGGGCCGGGCTCATGCCGCTGGCGAAGTAGGCGTCCATGGTGCGGACCAGGTCGGTGCCGCGACGGGTGTCGTAGGCGACGACCTGGCCGATGGTCCGCTCGACGAAGCCCTCGATGTCGCGGGTGTCGGCGAGCAGCAGCCCGAGGAAGCCGAGGTCCTCGGCGGCGGCGCCCTGGCCCTGGCGGTGCAGCAGCCGCAGTGCCTCCAGGCAGCGGCGGGCCTCCTGGTAGGCGGGGGCGACCCGGTCGGGGTGGGCGAGCGGCGCGGGGACGGGCGCGGAGGCGCCGACGGTGACGGGTTCGCGCAGCGCCCCGCCGAGGTGGCGGGCGGTCTGCCGGGCCAGCTCGGCGGCGCTCTCGCCGGGGCCGAGCGGCAGCAGCAGGACGGTGCCGCCGTCCCGGGCGGACGCCAGGCCGTGCCGGGTGGCGGCCAGATGGGAGGCGGCGGAGCGGAGCCGCTGCCGGTCGGCGCTGGCGCGCGCCCCGTCCTCGGCCCGCCCGTTCTCGTCGGCCCCTCCCCCGGGTGCTCCCCCGGTGCCCGCGCGGTCGATGCGGGCGGCGAGCACCACATGGGGTGCGTCCGCGTCGGTACGGAGCCGGGCGGCCCGGTCGCGCAGCAGCCGCGGGTCGCGGTCGGGCGCGTCGAGCAGGTCGTCGAGGAGCTCGCCGCGGACCCGCTGCTCGGCCTCCCCGGCGGAGCGCCGGGCGAGCAGCAGCAGCGAGGTGACGAGCGCGGCCCGCTCCAGGGTGCGCAGGTCGACCGGGTCGAGTCCGGGCCGGTCGCGCAGCACCAGGGCGCCGAAGCTCTCGCCGCCCGCGGACACTTCGGCGATCCAGTCGTCGCCGTCGCGGACCGCGTGCCCGTCGGGCGCCGGTCCCGTCCCGGGCCGCTCCGCGACGAACTCGACGGCGCCGCCGAGGACTTCGGAGACGGCGGCGGCGACGTCGGTCACCCCGCCGCCGCGCAGCACGAGTTCGGTGAGCCGGTCGTGGACCTCGGAGGCGCGCTCGATGACCCCGCTGTGCTCGCGGATGATGTCGTTGGCCCGTTCCAGCTCGGCGAGGGCGGTGCGGGTCTCGGCGAGCAGATGGGCGGTGTCGATGGCGACGGCGGCATGCGCGGCGAAGGAGCCGAGCAGGGCGACCTGTTCGCGTTCGAAGACGCGGGCGCGCCGGTCGGCGGCGAAGAGCACGCCGATGACCTGGCTGCCGAGGGTGAGCGGCACGCCGAGGATGGCGGTCAGGCCCTCGTCCCCGACGGCGGTGTCGATGGTGCGGGTGTGCTGGAAGCGGCTGTCCTTCATGTAGTCGTCGGTGACGTAGGGCCGGGCGGTCTGGGCGACGAGCCCGCCGAGTCCTTCGCCCATGCCGAGGCGCAGCTGCTGGAACTTCGCGGAGACGGAGCCTTCGGTGACCCGCATGTAGGTGTCGCCCGCGGCGGGGTCGTTGAGGCTGAGGTAGGCGACCTCGGTGCCGAGCAGGGAGCGGGCGCGCTGCACGATGGCGCGCAGCACGTCGTCGAGGTCGCGGAGCCCCGCGAGGTCGTGCGCGGTCTCGAACAGCGCCGACAGCTCGGCCTCGCGGCGCCGTCGGCCCTCCAGGTCGGCGCGCACCCGCAGCGCGAGCTGCTTGGCCTGTTCGAGCTCGGCCAGCTCCGCGGGCCCCGCGCCGCTCGCGCGGGCGAGCAGCACGGGGCGGTCGTACGCCTCGGTGGCGGCGCCGCGGGCGAGGAGCTCCAGGTAGACGGCCTGTTCGTGGGTCATGGTCACAGGGATACCTGTCGGACGTGGGGTCGCACCAGCCCTGTGGACAACCGCCTGTGGACAACGGAGGGGTGGGGCGACACCGCCGGACGGCCCTCAGTGGGCGGTCCAGCCGCCGTCGAGGGCGAGGGAGGTGCCGGTGAGGAAGGACGCCTCGGGGGCGCAGAGGTAGAGCACGGCCTCGGCGACCTCCTCGGGTTCGATGAGCCGCTTGACCGCGGTGTCCTTGAGCAGCACCTCGGTCAGGACGCGGGCGGCGGGGATGCCGTGGGCGGCGGCCTGGTCGGCTATCTGGCGTTCGACGAGCGGGGTGCGGACGTAGCCGGGGTTGACGCAGTTGGAGGTGACGCCGTGCGGGGCGCCTTCGAGGGCGGCGGTCTTGGACAGGCCCTCCAGGCCGTGCTTGGCGGCGACGTACGCCGATTTGAAGGCGGAGGCGCGCAGCCCGTGCACGGAGGAGATGTTCACGATCCGGCCCCACCCGCGCGCGTACATCTCCGGCAGGGCGCCCCTGATCAGCCGGAACGGTGCCTCCAGCATCACGGTGAGGACGGTGTGGAAGACGTCCGGCGGGAAGTCCTGGAGGGGGCGGACCAGCTGGAGTCCGGCGTTGTTGACCAGGATGTCGGCGCCGGCCGCGGCGGCCTCCGCGGCGTCGAGGTCGGTGAGGTCGAGCAGCTGCGGCTCGACCGTGCCGGGCAGCGCGGCGGCCGCCCCGGCCAGCGCGTCGAGTCCGGCGGCATCCCGGTCGACGGCTCTGACCCGCGCCCCGGCGGCGGCGAGCCGCAGCGCGCAGGCGCGGCCGATGCCGCCGGCCGCGCCGGTGACGAGCGCGGTGCGCCCGGAGAGATCGAGGCTGACGGACCCGGGTGCGGGTCCCGAGGGGGTGGGGGCGCTCATGTCCCGCACCCTACGAAGGCCGCCACCCCCCGACCGATGGGTGCCCGGCACATAGTTCAGCCCATGGGTGTGGGGTCGAACCATGTCGGTTCGTTCTTCAGGGCCTGCTCGATCCGGAAGTGGGAGAAGCGCTTCATCTCGGGGAGCGCGTCGAGCGCGAACCAGCCGACCTCGGTCGACTCCTCGTCGTTCACCCGGGCCTCGCCGCCGACGGCCCGGCAGCGGAACGAGACGTCCATGAACTGGCAGTGGTCGCCGTTGGGGTAGACGACCGGCTTGCGGAGCGTCTGGACGAGCACCACCCGCTCGACCTCGCAGCGCACCCCGGTCTCCTCGTACACCTCGCGCACCGCGCAGGCGGCGGGCTGCTCGCCGGGCTCGACGATGCCGCCGACGACGGCCCACATCCCGTTGTCGGCCCGGCGGCCGAGCAGCACCCGCCCCCGGTCGTCGAAGACGACGGCGGAGACGCCCGGCAGGAACAGCAGCTGATGCCCGGCGGAGACGCGGATGTCACGGATGAAATCGGGAGTGCCCATACCCCCGACCCTAGATCACTTCCGGAGTCTGACTTCCGGAGATCACTTCCGGCCGCGGGCGCGGACCGCGCGGGTCACCGACCAGCCGAGACCGCCGAGCGCGACCGCGACGAGCAGCGCCTCGGGCAGGGTGCCCATGCGGGTCGCCGGGGTGAGCGAGGAGCGCAGCGGCACCTTTTCGACGAGCACGTCGGGGGTGAACATCTTCGTCTTGGCGACGATCTTCCCGTCGGGCTGGATCACGGCGCTGACGCCGCTGGTCACCGGGACGACGACGCTGCGGCTGTGCTCGACGGCGCGCACCCGGGACATGGCGAGCTGCTGGTAGGTCATCTCGCTGCGCCCGAAGGTGGCGTTGTTGCTGGGCACGGTGATCAGCTGGGCGCCGTCGGTGACGGTGTCCCGGACCGCCCAGTCGAAGGCCGCCTCGTAGCAGGTGGCGAGGCCGACCTTGGTCCCTGCGAGGTCGAAGACGCCCACCTTGGTGCCCGCGCCGAAGTCGCGGCGGACCCGGTCGACGTCGCTGCTGAACAGCCGGACGAAGGACCGCATCGGGATGTACTCGCCGAAGGGCTGGACGTGCCGCTTGTCGTACTCGGCGACCGGGCCCTTCTTCGGGTCCCACTGGATGAGGGTGTTGCGGAGCTTGCCGGTCTCGGGCGCGATGACGGCGCCGATCACGGTCGGCGCGCCGATCTCCCGTACCGCCTGGTCGATCACCGCGTAGGCGTCGGGGTTGGCGTACGGGTCGATGTCGGAGGAGTTCTCCGGCCACAGCACCAGGTCGGGCTGCGGTTCGCGGCCGGCCTTGACCTCGGCGGCGAGCTCCTTGGTGCGGTTGGCGTGGTTGTCGAGGACGGCACGGCGCTGGGAGTTGAAGTCGAGACCGAGCCGGGGCACGTTGCCCTGGACGGCGGCGACGGTGGCCGTGCCGTCCTCGGCCGCGTCGGAGACCAGCGGGAGCGCGGCGAGGGCGCCGGTGACCGGGACGAGCACGGCGAGCGCGGCGGCGAGCAGCGGCCCGCGCGCGCGGGGCGCCGTCGCGGTGGCCGTCTCGGTGGCAGTGGCCGTCTCGGTGTCCGCCTCGGTGTCCGTGCTCGCCGCGGCGGTGGCGGCGCGGCGGGCCCGCAGCTGGCGGACCAGCTCGTACAGGCCGAAGCCGCACAGGGCGACCGCGAAGCCGAGCACCGGGGTGCCGCCGACGGCGGCCAGCGGCAGGAAGACGCCGTCCGCCTGGCCGAAGGCGATCTTGCCCCAGGGGAAGCCGCCGAACGGCACGCGCGCGCGTGCCGCTTCGCCGAGGACCCAGACGGCGGCGGCGAACAGCGGCCAGGCGGGCAGCCGGGAGACCAGTGCGACGCCGAGTCCGACGGCGGCGACGAACAGCGCCTCGACGGCGGCGAGCGCCACCCACGGCAGCGGTCCGACCTCCTCGCCGGTCCAGATCAGCAGCGGGAGCAGGAAGCCGAGCCCGGCGAGGTAGCCGAGGCCGAATCCGGCCCGCGCCCGGCGCCCGTACAGCGCCCAGCCCAACAGCGCGAACGCGGGCAGCGCGAGCCACCACAGGGGCCGGGGCGGGAAGCTCAGGTAGAGCAGCAGTCCGGACAGCAGGGCCGCGCCGGGGCGCAGCAGCCGCCGTGGGCCACGCACCCGCTCGGGGGCGGGGGTGGACTCGGGCGCGTCGGCGGGGACGATGGTGGTGCTCACCTGGCGGAGTGTACGGCGCGGGGCGCGTCCGGCAGGAGTGCGGGCCGTGCCGTACTCCCCCGCGATGGCCGGTACCGCACCGTGCGCCGGGCGGCGTGCGGGCGGCGCGGGCCGCCACCGGTGAGAGGGCCGGCCGGCGGGCGGGTCAGAGGGCCGGTCCGGCCGGTGCGGTGGGCGGCCCCGCCGGGTGCAGCAGCGCGCGGATGGCCCGTACGGCCGACTCGGCGTCGTCGACGGTGACGGTGAAGGTGCGTCCGTCGCCGAGCCGCAGCACCAGGCCCTCACCGCGCCGGACGACGACCGCGGTGCCCTTCTCGGGCCGCCAGCGGTAGCCCCAGCCGCCCCACTGGCGCGGGGTGACGGAGGGCGCGAAGTCGGCGTCGACCACGTGGGAGAGCGGGATGCGGCGGCGCGGCAGGCCGATGTGGCCGCAGCGCACCTCCATGCCCCGGTCGTCGACGCGGACGGCGACCTGCACGAAGGCGAGCGTGCCGAACAGCACGAGCAGTCCGGCGGCGAGGCAGCCGACGACCGCCATCAGGAGCGGGGCGATGCCGGAGGTCCAAGACGACTCGACGGCGAGCAGCACGCCGAGGGCCATGCAGGCGAAGCCGCCGACCGCCGGCAGCCATTGCATGCGGTTGGTCGCGCGGCCGGTCCAGACCGGTGCCGCGGGTCCCTCGGGACCCGGGTGCGGGGCGTCGTCCCTCATGGGGCCAGCGTACGCACGTTCCGCCCGGGCGGCTCCTCAGCGGAGCCGTAGGGACACGCTCAGTGGGTGGCGGGCGCCGCTTCGAGGGCCCGGCCCTCGGCGTAGCTGAGCGCGGCCGCCGGAAGGACCCCCGGGCGGCCGCTGAGCAGCACGGCGAGGCCGCCGGTGGGCGGCGCGGCGGGGGCGGGCTGGGCGCCGATCCGGCGCAGCGCCTGGGCGGCGACCGCCTCGGCGGAGCCGTGCAGCACGAGGGAGGAGTCGCCGTCGCGGCCGAGGGCGGCCCGGATCTGGTCGCCGACCAGCTCGTAGTGGGTGCAGCCGAGGACGACGGCGCGGACGTCGGGGGGTGTGAGCGCCGCCGCGGCGGCGACCGCCCGGCGCACGCCGTCGGCGTCGTCGTGCTCGACTGCGTCGGCGAGTCCGGGGCAGGGCACCTCGGTGACCTCGGCGCCGTGCGCGAAGTCGCGGATCAGGCCGCGCTGGTAGGCGCTGCCGGTGGTGGCGGGGGTGGCCCAGATGGCGACCTTGCCGCCGCCGACCGCGGCCGGTTTGATCGCGGGCACGGTGCCGATGACCGGGATCCGGGGCTCCAGCTCGGCGCGGAGCGCGGGCAGGGCGTGGACGGTCGCGGTGTTGCAGCCGACGATGAGGGCGGCCGGGTCGTGCGCGGCGGCCGCCCGGGCGACGGCGAGGGCGCGCCCGGTGAGGTCCTCGGGGGTGCGCGGGCCCCACGGCATGCCGTCCGGGTCGGAGGAGAGCACCAGGTCCGCGTCTGGCCGCAGCCGACGGACCGCCGCCGCCGCCGGGAGCAGGCCGATTCCGGAGTCCATCAGGGCGATCTTCACCCGGTCACCCTAGCCGACCCCCCTCTTTTCCCGTTCGATCCGGTCCTTCTGGGGCAGACTGCGGCGGATGAGCCCGCTTGCGTGGACCGCGACCGTTTCGCTGGCCGTCTGGGGGTGGCTGCTCCTGGGCCAGGGCTTCTTCTGGCGCACCGACCAGCGCCTGCCCGCCCCCCGGCCGGCGGCGGGCCCGGCGTCCGGGCGGTGGCCGGCGGTCGTGGTGGTGGTCCCGGCCCGTGACGAGGCCGAGGTGCTGCCGCTGAGCCTGCCGTCGCTGCTCGCCCAGGAGTACCCGGGCCGGGCCGAGGTGATCCTGGTCGACGACGGCAGCACCGACGGCACCGGCCGGACCGCCGCCGAGCTGGCGGCGGCGCGGCCGGGCGGCCTGCCGCTGACCGTGGTCCGGCCGGGTGAGCCCGCGCCGGGCTGGACCGGCAAGCTGTGGGCGCTGCGGCACGGCATGGCGCTCGCGCACGCGCGGGAGCCCGGGTTCCTGCTGCTGACCGACGCCGACATCGCGCACGAGCCGACGAGTCTGCGGGTGCTCGTCGAGGCGGCCGAGGGGCACCGGCTCGACCTGGTGTCGCAGATGGCGCGGCTGCGGGTGACGAGCGGCTGGGAGCGGCTGATCGTCCCGGCCTTCGTCTACTTCTTCTGCCAGCTCTACCCGTTCCGCTGGATCAACCGGCGCCGCCCGCTGGCGACGGCGGCGGCGGGCGGCTGTGTGCTGCTGCGCGCGGAGACCGCGCGCCGGGCGGGGGTGCCGGAGGTGATCCGGCAGGCGGTGATCGACGATGTGTCGCTGGCCCGCGCGGTACGGAGGTCCGGCGGCCGGGTCTGGCTGGGGCTCGCCGACCGGGTGGACAGCGTCCGGCCCTATCCGCGGCTCGGCGACCTGTGGCGGATGGTCTCGCGCAGCGCCTACACCCAGCTCCGGCACAGCCCGCTGCTGCTTGCGGGCACGGTCGGCGGCCTGGCGCTCGTCTATCTGGTGCCGCCGGTCGCCCTGGCCGCCGGGCTCGCCGTCGGCGATCCCCGGGCCGCCTGGGCGGGCGCTCTCGCCTGGGCGGTGATGGCGGGCACGTACCTGCCGATGCTCCGCTACTACCGGCAGCCCGCCTGGCTCGCGCCGCTGCTGCCGTTCACCGCTCTCCTCTATCTGCTGATGACGGTGGACTCGGCGGTCCTGCACCACCGGGGCCGGGGCGCGGCCTGGAAGGGCCGTACGTACGCGCGCCCCGAGCCCCAGCCGAACCGCCCCCCTGAAGGCAGTGGCTACTTTGAGTAATGCGATGGTCCTTCTGCGTTTCCCGACGGCCGTCGAATCGAGTCGCCCTGTGTGTCTCCCGTGAATGTCGCACCACGGAAAACCCCGTTTGTTAACGGCTTCTTTATCGATGTTTCGGCAGGTCAGGCGGTAGCAAACCGTCTAAATCGGATGACCGGGGATTGGGGACTCCCCAATCCGCACATCGTGGGCTTAACTTATGGCCATGACCTCCCCGCGCTCCACCTACGGAGGCGGTTACTACACCGCGCCGTCGTTCCCCGACACCCCGATCTACGACTCCCTCGTCGCAGAGCGGGGCACGCCTCAGATCGCCCCGATCCGAGTGCCCTCCGCTTACGAAACCGGGACCGGTTACTCCGGTGGCGGCGGCTACCTCCCGGCGCTGCCGGCCGCGCTGCCCGCGCTCCCGGCGGCGCCGTCCCCGCAGCCCGCGCCGGGCTACGGCGGCAACCAGCACAGCGGCGGCTACGGCGGCAACCCCGGCGGTCACGGCGGTCACGGGTACGGCTATCCGCAGCCCGCGCCCCAGATGGCGCCCGTGACGCAGCTGATGGCCCCGGTGCCGCCCGCGCCGACGCCGTACATCCCGCAGCAGCCGGCCGCGCAGCGCGGCGGTTACCCGGGTCCGCAGGCGCCGCAGCAGCCGCGCCCGATGGCCACGGGGTACGAGTCGATGCGCCCGGCCGCCCCGCGACCCGCTCCGGCGCCCGCGCCCGCACCGTACGAGGACCCGTACAACCGCCCCTACCAGGGCCGCGGATACTGACGTTCGGACCTGGCGGGGCGGCTGGCAGGATGAGCGCATGCCGATTTCTGTCTTGCGCTCCGTCCACGTCTATCCGGTCAAAGCACTGCGCGGGCTGTCCCCCGCGGAGGCGGAGGTCCAGCCGTGGGGACTGGCCGACGACCGCCGCTGGGCACTGGTGGACGCCGCGGGGAAGGTGGTGACCCAACGCCAGCACGCCCGGCTGGCGTTGGCGTCGGCGGTGCCGCTGCCGGACGGCGGGATCACGCTCACCGGGCCGGGCCGCGAGGCGCTGACGGTGGAGGTGCCGGAGCTCTCCGGCCCTGACGGCACGGTCCCGGTCGAGGTCTTCGGCACGACGGTGGTGGCGGTGCCCGCCGGACCGGCGGCCGACGCCTGGTTCAGCGCGTATCTGGGCGCCGAGGTCAGGCTGCTGCACATGGACGACCCGGCCACCCGGCGGCCGGTCGATCCGGAGTACGCGCTGCCGGGCGAGACGGTGAGCTTCGCCGACGCCTATCCGCTGCTCGTCACCACCACGGCGTCGCTCGACGCCCTCAACTCGCTCATCGCGCAGGGCGATCACCCCGACGAGGGCCCGCTGCCGATGGAGCGCTTCCGGCCGAACGTCGTCGTCGACGGCACCGGGCCGTGGGCCGAGGACGGCTGGCGGCGGCTGTCCATCGGCGATGTCGCCTTCCGGGTGGCCCGGTCGTGCGGCCGGTGCGTGGTCACCACCACCGACCAGTGGACCGGCGAGCGCGGCAAGGAGCCGCTGCGCACCCTGGCCAAGCACCGCAAGGACGGCAGCAGGCTGATCTTCGGCCAGAATCTGGTGCCGGAGCACCGCGGTGTCATCAGGATCGGGGACCTCGTCAAGATCCTCGACTGAAAAACCTCCCAGGAGGCGCGGAACCCACCCCCGGGGCAGACTCGTTGAGAGAGCGGCAACCGCCGAGTGGCCCGTCGCGGGCCGTCGACGAGACGAGGGGGTACGGAGCGTGCGCGCAGCCACCGGGCTCTGGCACTGGCGGCACAATCCCCTGCGCAGGACCACGGACCTGATCGAGGCATGGGTGGCCCTGGCGGCCGCGGCGCTGCTCTTCCTGGGCGTGCCGCTGGTGGGCTGGGCGGCGGGCGCCGCCGCCAACGGCTCCTTGCAGCGTTCGGTACGGCTCCAGCAGCAGGACCGGGTGCCGACGGTGGCCCGGGTGGTGCGGGCGGCCGGGCGGAGCAGCACCCCCGAGCGGATCTCCGAGTCGGCCGGTGAGCAGCGGCTGCGGCCCTCGGTGGTGGCGAACTGGACGGCGCCGGACGGCTCGACCAGGACGGGCACGGTGACCACCACCCGGGAGCACAGTCACCCGGGTGACCTGTTCCCGCTGTGGACCGACCGCGCCGGGCGTGCGGTGTCCGCCCCGATGCACGCGGAGACCGCCCGGGCGCACGCGCTGGTGGCGGGGCTCACGGTGGCACTGCTCGCCGGACTTCTGGTGGAGTCGGGCCGACGGCTCGTCGTACACCGGCTGACCCGGCGGCGGTACGCGCGTCTGGACCGGGCATGGGCCCAGGTCGGTCCCGACTGGGGACGGACGGGGACGGGCAGCTGAGCCGCGGCGACGCGGCGCCCTGGGGGCGCGGCGCGCGCTACGGTGGGGCATCGGATCCGAGATCCCGGATGGCGGGGGATTTTGGATTTTGGATATCGGATTCTGGATCCCGGAAAAGTTATTCCGGATCCCGGATAATGGATGTTGGATCCAGGACATTGGATCCGAAATCCAGAATCCAACCGTCGTCGACGCACGAGGTGGGGGCAGAGCACACCCATGGCACAGGGCACGGTCCAGGTGACGCACACCGGCACGTCGCGGTGGCGGCGCCGCACGGGCGAGTACGCCTCCCTCGCCGCCGCCCTGGAGGCCGCGGGCGACGGTGACGTGCTCACCGTGGCCCCCGGCACCTACCGGGAGAACCTCGTGGTCGAGCGGGCCGTCACCCTCCGGGGCGGCGACGGCTCCCTCGGCTCGGTGCGGATCGCGCCCGCCGACGGGGTGCCGCTGACCGTACGGGCCGCCGCCACCCTCCAGGACCTCCACATCGAGGGCCAGGACGCCGCCGCGCCCGCGCTGCTCGTCGAGGACGGCACCCCCGAGCTGCTCGACCTGCGCATCGTGACCCGGTCGGCGGCGGGTCTGGAGGTGCGCGGCGCCGCCCGGCCCACCGTGCGCCGCACCACCGTCGACAACCCGGCCGGGGTCGGCATCGCCGTCATCGACGGCGCGGGCGGGGTCTTCGAGGAGTGCGAGATCGTCGCCGCCGGTCAGTCCGGCATCTCGGTGCGCGGCGGCGCCCACCCCCGCCTTGAGCGCTGCCGGGTGCACCACGCCTCCGGCGCCGGGATCACCGTCACCGGCGAGGGCAGCGCCCTGGAGGGCATCGGCTGCGAGGTGTACGAGATCAAGGGCACCGGCCTGCAGCTCGCCGCCCGGGCCACCGCCCACCTCAGCGACTCCCGCGTGCACCGCACCTCCGCCGACGGCGTCACCCTCGACACCGACGCCGTGCTCACGCTCTCCGACTGCGACATCCACGACATCCCGGAGAACGCCGTCGACCTGCGCTCCCGCGCGGTCCTCACGCTCACCCGGTCGACCGTTCGCCGCTTCGGCCGCAACGGGCTCTCCGTCTGGGACCCGGGCACCCGGGTGGACGCCAACCGGTGCGAGATCCACGACAGCACCGGCGACTACCCGGCCGTCTGGGTGAGTGACGGCGCCACCGCCGTCCTGGAGGCGTGCCGGGTGCACGACGTGCCCGACGCCCTGTTCGTGCTCGACCGCGGCTCCCGCGTCGACGTCGTCGACAGCGACCTCTCGCAGGTCCGCAACACGGCCGTCTCGGTCAGCGACGGCGCCACCGCCCAGCTCGACGACTGCCGGATCCGGGAGGCGTCCACCGGCGCCTGGTTCCGCGACCACGGCAGCGGCGGCACCCTCGGCGGCTGCACCATCGACGCCGTGCAGACCGGCGTGATCGTCACCAAGGGCGCCGACCCGACGATCGAGCGGTGCACGGTCACCTCGCCCGCCGAGGCCGGTTTCTACGTGTCGGCCGAGGGCCGCGGCTCGTTCCACGGCTGCCGGGTCACCGGCAGCGGCGGCTACGGCTTCCATGTGATGGACGGCTGCCGCACCACCCTGCGCAAGTGCCGCACCGAGCGGTGCGCGCGCGGCGGGTACGAGTTCCCCGAGGACGGCCCGCTCGCCGAGGACTGCACCAGCGACGAGAGCCAGCTGCGCACCCCCGCCGGGACCGAGGGCAGCCTCCTGACGGCGACCCAGGCACCCCCGGCGGGCGGCCTGCTCGGCACCGTACCGCCGCCCCGCTCCGCCACCGCCACGACGGCGCCCGCCGCCGCGGCCGAACCCGAGGCGGCGGCCCGGTCGTCGGTCGAGGTCCTCGGCGAACTCGACACGCTCGTCGGCCTGGAGAGTGTCAAGCACGAGGTGCGCACCCTCACCAACATGATCGAGGTGGGCCGCCGCCGTCAGGAGGCCGGGCTCAAGGCGGTCTCCGCCCGCCGCCATCTCGTCTTCACCGGCAACCCAGGCACCGGCAAGACCACCGTGGCCCGGCTGTACGGCGAGGTGCTGCACTCACTCGGCGTCCTGGAACGCGGCCACCTGGTCGAGGTGTCCCGGGTCGACCTGGTCGGCGAGCACATCGGCTCGACCGCCATCCGCACCCAGGAGGCGTTCGACCGGGCCCGCGGCGGGGTGCTGTTCGTGGACGAGGCGTACGCCCTCGCCCCCGAGGACTCCGGCCGCGACTTCGGCAAGGAGGCGATCGACACGCTGGTCAAGCTGATGGAGGACCACCGGGACGCGGTGGTCGTCATCGCGGCCGGCTACACCGCCGAGATGGAACGCTTCCTGACCGTCAACCCCGGTGTGGCGTCCCGTTTCTCACGGACCATCAACTTCTCCGACTATGTGCCGGAGGAGCTGCTGCGGATCGTGGAGCAGCAGGCCGAGGAGCACGAGTACCGGCTGGCGCCGGGCTGCGACGAGGCGCTGGTGAAGTACTTCGCCGAGTTGCCGAAGGGCCCCACCTTCGGCAACGGCCGTACCGCGCGCCAGACGTTCGAGGCGATGGTGGAGCGGCACGCGGGCCGGGTCGCCTCGCTCACCGCGCCGAGCACCGACGACCTGACCCTGCTCTACCCCGAGGACCTGCCCGAACTCCCCTGATCCGTCGGCTCGTTGTCGCGCTGCCGGGGCAGCGCGGGCGGCAGCCGGTCGAGCAGCTCGGACCTGGCGGCGGCGAAGGCCGGGTCCGCCTGGTAGTCGGAGTGGCCCAGGATCGGTTCGGGCAGCGGGTGTTCGCGGGTCCGGCCGTACGCGACCGGGTCAAGGAGCTCGGGACGGTCGACGGCCGGCCGGTGGCCCTCGGCCGGTACCCGCACCGGCCCGCCGATCGGGTCGGTGGCCCGGTAGAGGTTGCTCCAGCAGTGCACCGTACGGTGCAGGCCGCGCAGCGCCCGGGGCCCGAAGTAGGCCGGGAACCATCGCCCGTAGAGCCGTTCCAGCGGCGAGCCGTAGGTGAGCAGGGCGACCCGGCTCCGGGTGGCGGGCGGCAACTGCCAGACCGCGGCGGCGGCGAGCACACTGCCCTGGGAGTGCCCGGAGATGACGAGCCGTCCGCCGGTGCGGCGGGTCCAGGAGCTCATCCGCCAGGTCAGGTCGGGCACGGCCCGCTCGGCGTAGCACGGCGGGGCGAAGGGGTGGGCGGCGCGCGGCCAGAACGTGCCGACGTCCCACAGGATGCCGATGGTGCGGCGCGCGGAGGCGTCCTTGTAGGCGCGGCGGCCCATGGTCACGAACAGCAGGAAGCCGAAGCCGATCATCCAGGAGCCGAGCGCCTGGGCGGCGGTGGCGGCCGAGGCGAGCGCGGGGGTGGCGCCGTCGAAGGCGCGGCCCGGGACGTTGCCGCTGGCCCAGGCCCCGACGACGGAGGCGGCGCCGAGCAGCAGGGTGGCGCCGGAGACCACGCCGATCAGGAGCGGCGCGGAGTCGGTGAGGGCGGCGCGGGCCCGGCCTGCGGCGATCTGGTCGGTGCGCAGCCGGTCGGGGTCGGCGGCCCCGTAGTCGGCGTCGACGACCGGGCGAAGGCGGCGGGAGGCGAGCACGGTCCGGACAGTGAGCAGCCCGACGGGCAGCAGGAGCAGCAGCAGGAGCACCGGGATGACGGACGCCTGCCAGCTGAGCAGCACGGGCGGTCCGGTGATGAGGCCGTCGCCGGTGCCGGGGGTGCCGGAGCCGTCGAGCCAGTCGGCGACCCGCTGGGCGACACCGCCGGACATGACGCCGCCGAGCGCGCAGGCGAGCATGGCGGTGGCCGGGCCGCCGAGGCCGTGCAGGGCCGTCCTGGGGTCGCGGCGCGGCCGGTGAAGGAGCAGGGCGACCGTGCCGAGGGCGACGACGAGGCCGCCCTGGGCGAGGGTGACCGCGCCGAAGACGGTGTTGCCGGGCAGGGTGCCGGTGGATGTCCAGCCGGGGCGGGACCAGCCGGTGTGCAGGGCGGTGAGCGTGAGGAGCAGCAGGGCGGCGCCCGGCAGCCAGGAGACCAGGGCGCGTTCGAGCCGCAGGTCGAGCCGTTTCTCGCTGCGGCCGCGGCGGCACACCACGGTGAGCACGAGGAGCGCGCCGAGCCCGATGGCGCCCTGGAGCAGCCGGTCGAGGAGTTCCTGGCCGCCGTCGGGGGCGGCGGCGTGGTCGTAGCCCTCGGCGGCCCCGGCCAGGGCGGCGGCGACGGTGAGGAATCCGGCGGCGGTGTGGGCGGCGCGCAGCCGGGCGACGAGGCGGCGCCCGAACCAGAAGCCGGGGCGGCCGAGCGCGGGCCGCAGCACGACCGGGGCGACGGCGGGCGCGGCGGCGGCCGGGCCGGGGCCGGTCGGACCGGGATCCACCGGGCCCAGGCCGGTCGGGCCCACGCCGTCCGGGCCCGCGCCGGAGCTTCCGGCGGTGTCGGCGTCGTACCCCGTGGGCGGCCGCTGGGCCTCGTACGCGCTCCAGGTCCGGTTGGACAGGTACCAGAGCAGGCCGACGAGGGCGGCCGGGACGACGGCGGCGAGCGCGAGACGGCGGCCGGGCTGCGACCACCAGCCGCCGCGGTCGGCGGACAGGAAGCCCAGCCAGGAGCGCTGCGCGGCGCAGGCGCCGGAGCCCGCGCACTGCCAGGCGGTCAGGTCGAGCGCCACCTCGCAGGCCGCCGCCGTCAGGAGCACGGTCAGGGTGAGCGCGATGAGCCGGACCAGGACGCCGTAGAGCCGCACCAGACGGGCCCGGCCCTCGGCCGGCGGGCGCATCCAGTGCGCCAGATTGGCCACCATGAACGGCAGGAGCAGCAGCCACAACGCGCGCGTGCCGTTGCCCGAGGTCAGGTTGGACCAGCAGTACGCCTCGGGGACGGGCCCGTCGGCGTGCCGCTCGGGGTGGTCCTCGGCGTCCACGTCGTCGCGGCGCCGGAACATCGCCGCCGTCCGGTCGCCGGTGACCCGCACCGTACGCGGGTCGTCCAGCATGTCGGCCGGGGTGGCTCCGCCCACGCCGTGGACGAGGAGTTCGAGCGCCGCACCCCCGTTCTGCGGGTCGGGCGGGGCAGGGGTCACTGGGGGGACTCGCTCTCTGCGCGCGGGGAACGGGGTGGCAGGATCAGGGGGCGGAGCGGAGCCGCGGGGCTCGGTGCGGCGGGACGGAACCAGGATCGCGGACGGTCGCGGCCCGGGGGACGGCCCTCACCGAATCCGACGTCCCTCTTCTCGTTCTGCTCGTTATTCCCGCTCCTCAAGCGGGAGTTACCTCCCGACCTCTGGAAAGGACCGGCCCCGGCGGTGAGCGACAACCAGAACCTTCTCGCGGAGCAGCGGCGCGCCCTGATTCTCGACGAGGTGCGCCGACGCGGCGGTGTCCGGGTCAACGAGCTGACCAGACGGCTCAACGTGTCCGACATGACGGTCCGCCGTGACCTGGACGCGCTGGCCCGGCAGGGCATGGTGGCCAAGGTGCACGGCGGGGCGGTGCCGGTCACCGACGCGAGCACCCACGAGCCGGGCTTCGAGGCGAAGTCGGCGCTCGAACTGGGCGCCAAGGAGGAGATCGCCCGGGCGGCGGCCCGGATGGTGCGCCCCGGCACGGCGATCGCCCTTTCGGGTGGCACCACCACCTTCGCGCTCGCCCGGCAGCTGCTCGACGTGCCGGACCTGACGGTGGTGACCAACTCGGTGCGGGTGGCGGACGTGTTCCACGAGGCCCGGTACGCGGTGCCGGGCGGCGAGTCGCGGCCGGGGGCGGCGACGGTGGTGCTCACCGGCGGGGTGCGGACCCCGTCGGACGCGCTGGTGGGTCCCGTCGCCGACCAGGCGATCCGCTCGCTGCACTTCGACGCGCTGTTCCTCGGGGTGCACGGCATCTCGGTGGCGGCGGGCCTGTCGACGCCGAACCTGGCGGAGGCCGAGACCAACCGCCGCCTGGTGCGCTCGGCGCGCCGGGTGGTGGTGGTCGCCGACCACACCAAGTGGGGGACGATGGGCCTGAGTTCGTTCGCCCGGCTCGACGAGGTGGACGTCCTGGTGACGGACGCCGGGGTGTCGCCGGAGGTGCGCGAGGAGATGGCGGAGCGGCTGCCGGGCCTGGTGATCGCGGGCGAGGGCGAGGGACCGTCGGACACGCCCGCGACGGAGGCCGACGGCGTCCCGGAGGACGCGGACGGCGGGGCGGCCGGGTGAGCCGGTTCCGGATCGAGCGGACGGTGGCGCTGCCGCCCGCCGAGGTGTGGCGGCGGATCACCGACTGGCCCGCGCACGGCGCCCGGATCCCGTTCACCTCGACGACCGTCCTGACCCCGGACCCGTCCGGCGTCGGCACCCGCTTCACCGCGCGCACCGGCCTCGGGCGGCGGCTCGGCTTCGACGACCCGATGGAGGTCGTCCGCTTCGAACCGCCCGGGTCCGGGCCCGGGACCGGGGTGTGCGGGATCGTCAAGCTCGGCCGCGCGGTGCGGGGTTCGGCCGTGTTCGAGGTGTACGAGGTGCCCGGCGGGTCCGGCGGACCGGCGGCGAGCCGGGTGGTGTGGACCGAGGAGCTGCGGCTACGGGGCGTACCCGGATGGTGCGACCCGGTCCTGGCGGCGGTGGGGCGGCGGTTGTTCGCCAGGGCCCTCGACGGTCTGCTGGGCAACTGAACGATCGTCAGCTAAGGTGTGCGCTCCTCGCACGCCCCTGCGAGCGGCACCCACGGGAGGTACGGCATGGCACGCCGACTGAGGCCGGTGGAGCTCGACTTCGTCGCGTCCGCCCCGGTGCGGCTGGTGTTCACGGCGGAGGCGGCGGCCCCGCCCGCGGCCGTGTACCGCTCGCTCGCGGTGGAGGTGGGCAGTTGGCCCGCCTGGTTCTCCGCGTTGCGGTCGGCGACGGCCACCGACGAGGGTGCCGGGCGGACGGTCCGGCTGCGCGGCGGGGTGTGGTTCGAGGAGACGATCATGGCGGCCGACCCGGACGTGCGGTACGCGTACCGGGTCGACACCACCAACGTGCCGGGTGCCACCGCGCTCCTGGAGGAGTGGTCGCTCTCCCCCACCGCGGGCGGCACCCGGATCCGCTGGACCATGGCGGCGGACGGCGGCCGGGCCTTCGCCCTGGGCCTGCGGCTCGCCGGGCCGGGCGTCGGGAAGTCCTTCCGGGACGCCGTCCGCCGCCTGGACCGCAGGCTTACTCCGGCCAGGCACCCGTCGCCAGGAACCGGTCGATAGCGAAGGTGTACGGCGCGATGTCGAGGCCCTGGGCGGCCAGCCACTCGTCCGAGTAGTACTTGTCGAGGTAGCGCTCGCCGCCGTCGCAGATCAGCGTCACGACGCTGCCGGTGCGCCCCTCGGCGACCATCTCGGCGACGATCTTCAGCGCGCTCCACAGGCCGGTGCCGGTGGAGCCGCCCGCCTTGCGGCCGATCGCGGTCTCCAGGGCGCGGACGGCGGCGACGCTGGCCGCGTCCGGCACCTTCATCATCCGGTCGACGGCGCCGGGCACGAAGCTGGGCTCCATCCGGGGGCGGCCGATGCCCTCGATCCGGGAGCCGCAGTCGGCGGTGGCGTCCAGGTTGTCGTGCACCCAGCCGTCGAAGAAGCAGGAGTTCTCCGGGTCGGCGACGCAGATCCGGGTGTCGTGCTGCATGTAGTGCACATAGCGGGCGATGGTCGCCGAGGTGCCGCCGGTCCCGGCGGTGGCGACGATCCAGGCCGGTTCGGGGTACCGCTCAAGACGCAGCTGCTGGTACATCGACTCGGCGATGTTGTTGTTGCCGCGCCAGTCGGTGGCCCGCTCGGCGTACGTGAACTGGTCCATGTAGTGGCCGCCGGTACGGGTGGCGAGCGCGGCGGCCTCCTCGTACATGGTCCGCGAGTCGTCCACGAAGTGGCACTGGCCGCCGTGGAACTCGATCAGGCGGCACTTCTCGGGGCTGGTGGTGCGCGGCATGACGGCGATGAAGGGCACGCCGATCAGCTTGGCGAAGTACGCCTCGGAGACGGCGGTCGAGCCGCTGGACGCCTCGATCACGGGTGCACCGGGCCGGATCCAGCCGTTGCACAGGCCGTAGAGGAAGAGCGAGCGCGCCAGTCGGTGCTTGAGGCTGCCGGTGGGGTGGGTCGACTCGTCCTTGAGGTAGAGGTCGATGCCCCAGCTCTCGGGGAGCGGGAAGCGCAGCAGGTGGGTGTCGGCGGAGCGGTTGGCGTCGGCGTGCACCTTGCGGACGGCTTCCTTGAGCCAGGTCCGGTAGTCGGCGTCGCTGCGGTCGACGTCGACGGTGGCCATGGGGCTTGTGGTGCTGGTCATGGGTCCTGCCTCTTCTCACGTGGCCCGCGGTCGGGGGTTGCCCACTGACCGACAATACCCCTCTCACCTGGGCAAACGTTGGCTTTGGGGGTCCATAGGAGGGGCTTTGGGAGTGCCTCGGACGTGGCTTTGCGACGGCCTGCTGGTGTCGCGGGCGGGGGCCCGGGCACACTGGGATGGAGGCAGTCTGCGCGAAGGGGGCGGAGCACCATGTCGGATCCCGAGTTCACCGCCACGGGAGTACGGATCGACCGCTGGCCACGGTCGCTGACCCGGGCGGGTGAGGTCCGCATCGAGGACGGACGGCTGTCCTTGCTGACCAGTTACGGCAGCGAGATCGACAGCGCCCCGCTGGGCAAGGTCCGGGCCGGCCGGCCGTGGTTCGCGAAGTCCGACGAGGCGGTGGCGACGGTCAATGGCACCCGCTACCGGCTCTCCGGCTCGGGCCGCCTGCTCGACGCCCTGAAGAAGGCCACCGGACACGGCTGAGCCGTCCGGGCGGGCTCGCTGACCTGCGACGGATCGCCGCGAGTTGCGGGGCGGTCACCACTGGTTCAGGCTGGAACCACCTCACCGAGGGTTTACCGGCGGTGACGCTGTGATCCAGCGGATCCGGCCACCGCCGCGCCACACCGCAGGACAGATCCGAATCTTCGTCTTCTTCCGGACTACTTCGGGGAGTCGCAGCCGTGATCAGCGAGCCCAGCAGGTACTGCACGGTGGAGCTTCATGCCATGCCGTCGCGGATAGGCCAGGTCCGCAGAATCGTTTCCGCGCAGCTACGCCAATGGCAGCTGGACGCGTTGATCGACCATGCGGCGCTCGGTGTCACCGAGCTCCTGACCAATGTTCACCGGCACGCGCAGCCGGACAAGAGGTGCGTCGTCGAGGTCGAGCTGCTGCTCGACCGGCTCACCGTCTCCGTCCGCGACAACGATCCGCGCGTGCCCGGGCTGCGCGAACCGGGCGCGGAGGAGGACGAGTTCGCGACCTCGGGCCGTGGTCTCGCCATCATCGAGGCGCTCAGCGAGAGCTGGGGCGTGCGGCCGCACGGGAACACCGGCAAGGCCGTCTGGTTCACCCTCCAGGCCCCGCCCACACCGATCGCCGCACCGCCCCGCACCGAGACGGTGTACGGGGCGACGACGGCGGGGCCGCTGGTGGCGGCGGGACGGGTGGGCGGGGCGCTGGTGGACTCGCTGGCGAGCTGACGGGACATCGGATTCCGGATCCGGGATGTTGGATCCAGGCCCCGCCGGATCCAGGACGTTGGATCCGAAACTGCGGATACCGGATGCCGGATCCAACATCCGGGACCCCGGAGGCTGGATCCGGTGTCCAAAGCCCGGTGGTTGGATCCGATATCCCGTATCCAATCTCCAGGATCTCGGGTGTCGGATTTCGGATTTCGGATGTTGGATCCAGGATGTTGGATCCAGGATGTTGGATCCAGGATGTTGGATCCAGGATGTTGGATCCACACGTTGGATCCGATATCCCGTCAGCTTTCCTGTCGCTCGCTCACTCCGTGGCGATCGCCCTCAGTACGTCGAGCCGTGCCGCCCTGCGGGCCGGGCGCCACGCCGCGACCGCGCCCGCCGCGAGGCCGATCAGGGCCACCACGGCGAGCCGGGTCACCGGCAGGGCGAAGGTGAAGGCGGAGTCGGACGCGCCGTCGGACGCCGTCACCAGGATCCAGCCGAGGAAGCCGCCCAGCAGCAGCCCGCCGGCCGTGCCGAAGGCGGCGACCAGGACGGACTCCCAGCGGACCATGGCCCGCAGTTGGGTCCTGGTCTGGCCGACCGCGCGCAGCAGGCCCAGTTCGCGGGTGCGTTCGTGGACCGCGAGGGTCAGGGTGTTGGCGATGCCGAGCAGCGCGATCAGGACGGCGAGCGCGAGCAGCGCGTAGACCAGGGTCAGCATCATGTCGATGCCGCCCGCCGAGGACTCGGCGTAGGCGTCGCGGGTCTGCACGTCGGGGTTGCCGTACCGGGCGGCCACCTGCTCGACCGCCGCCTTGCCGGTGTCGGTGGAGACACCGTCCTTGAACGTGACGGCGACCAGCCGGTCGGCGTCGCGCCCGTGGTGCGGGGCCCATGCCTGACGGGTGAGCAGATAGTCCCCGGCCAGGTCGGCGCGCTCGTACACGGCCCGTACGGTGAAGGTGTGCCGGGTGCCGTCGGTGAAGGCGAGTTCGGTGGTGCGGCCGGGCGTGAGCCCGTGCTTCCGGGCTTCGTCGGCGGCGACGGCGAGGCCGTCCGTACCGAGTCCGCCGAGGGATCCGTCGACCCTGCCGAGGTCGAGCACGCGGCCCAGCGCGGCCGGGTCGGTGACGGTCAGGGCGCGGCCCCGGCCGTCCACCTCGGCGACGCCCTGGCCGAGTCCGACGGCGGTCGCCACCTCGGGCAGCGCGGCGACGGCGGGCGCGAGACCGGGGCTGAGACCGCTGCCGCCCGCCCCGAACGAGGGTGCGGACACGGCCACGTCGCCCGCGAAGGAGCGCGCCACGGTGTCGTCCATGGTGGCCTTCAGGGACGCGCCGAACACGGTGAACAGCGAGACCACGGCCACGCCGATCATCAGGGCGGTGGCGGTGGCGGCGGTCCGCCGCGGGCTGCGCAGCGCGTTGCGGCGGGCCAGCGCGCGGCTGGTGCCGCGCAGCGGGGCGCCGAGGATCCGGATCGCGTACGAGGAGGCCACCGGGCCGAGCACGACGAACCCGGCGAGCGCGAGCACCGCGCCGGCTCCGGCGAGCCACAGCGAGGGCGTGGCGAGGACGCCGGTGAGGACCAGGCCCACGGCGAGCGTGAGCAGGGCGGCGCCGGTGACGGTGCGGGCGCGGGAGGCGGCCGGGTCGTCGACGGCGGTCTCGCGCAGCGCTGCGAGCGGGGCGGTGCGTCCGGCCCGCAGGGCGGGCAGCAGGGCCGAGCCGATGCAGACGGCGACCCCGACGCCGAACGGCAGCAGCAGGGACACCGGCCCGATCACCAGGTCGCCCTCGGGGAACGGGAAGCCGACGGCCGGGAACAGCGCCTGGAGTCCGGCCGCGATGCCGATGCCGCCGAGCAGCCCGGCCCCGGAGGCGAGCACCGCGACGGCGAGCGCTTCCGTGAGGGTCATGCCCACGACCTGGCCGCGGGCCGCGCCGAGCGCCCTGAGCAGGGCGTTCTCCCGGGTGCGCTGCGCGACGACGATGGCGAAGGTGTTGTGGATGGAGAAGACGGAGACGAGCAGCGCGACCCCGCTGAACACCAGCAGGAGGCTGGTGAAGAGGGTGAGGAAGCGGCCGGAGATCATCTCGTTGCTCTCGTCGGTGGCCTGCTGCCCGGTGATGGCCTCGGTGCCGTCGGGGAGCACGCGCGCGAGGTCGTCGACGAGGGCTTGCTGCGAGGTGCCGGGACCTGCCCTGACGAGGATGTCGGTGGCCTGGCCCGGTTTGGGGGCGAGGTGCCGTTCGGCGTCGGCGCGGGTCATGCCGGTGTAGGTGACCTGCCCCATGCCGTCCTCGCCGCCGAAGGTGGCGAGTCCGACGACGGTGACGCGTACCGGGTCCGGGGTGCGCAGGGTGGTGGTGGATCCGATGGCGAGGTGGCCGGTTTTCGCGGCCCCTTTGTTGACGACGACTTCGCCGTCGCGCTGCGGGGCGCGGCCCTCGGCGAGGGCGTACGGATTGAGTTTTGGATCCTGGATCCAGTTTCCGGCGAGGGTGGGCGGGCCCTGGCCGCCGATCGGCTTGCCGTCGGCGCCGACGAGCTGTCCGGCGCCCTCGATCCGGGGTTCGGCCGCCGCCACGCCGGGAACGCCGGAGAGCCGGGCGGCCAGACCGGCGTCGACCGGGCTGCGGGTGCCCTGGGTCTGACCGGCGGCGGTGACCACGCTCGTACTGCGGACGACGGCGTCGGTGCCGCTGTTGGCGTTGCCGAAGAGGGTGTCGAAACCGGCGCGCAGGGTGTCGCCCATGACGAGGGTGCCGGTGAGGAAGGCGACGCCGAGCAGGACGGCCGCGAAGGTGCCGAGGAAGCGGCGGCGGTGGGCGCGCAGCGAGGCCAGGCTGAGCCGGAGGGTGCGCAGGGTGGGGGAGGTCATGTCACCGCTCCTCTGCCGTCGAGGGACTTCATCCGGTCGAGGACCAGATCGGATGTCGGATCCTGGATCCGGTCGACCAGCCGTCCGTCGGCGAGGAAGACCACCTCGTCGGCGTGGGCGGCGGCGCCCGGGTCGTGGGTGACCATGACGACGGTGCGTCCGGTGTTCCGTACGGTGTCGCCAAGCAGCCGCAGCACCTCCTCGCCGGAGCGGGAGTCCAGGTTGCCGGTGGGTTCGTCGGCGAAGACGACGTCGGGGCTCCCGGCGAACGCGCGGGCCACCGCGACCCGCTGCTGCTGGCCGCCGGACAGCTGGCTCGGCCGGTGGTGCAGCCGGTCGCGCAGCCCCACCGTGTCGATCAGGGTGTCCAGCCAGGCCCGGTCGGGGGCGGTGCCCGCGAGGTCGAGGGGCAGGGTGATGTTCTCGGCCACGGTGAGCGTCGGCAGCAGGTTGAACGCCTGGAAGACGAAGCCGATCCGTTCCCGGCGCAGCAGCGTGAGCCGCCGGTCGTCCAGGGCGGACAGGTCGGTGTCGCCGATGAGGGCGGAGCCGGAGCTGAGCGTGTCCAGTCCGGCGGCGCAGTGCATCAGGGTGGACTTGCCGGACCCCGAGGGGCCCATGATCGCGGTGAAGCGGCCGGCCGGGAAGTCGACGCTCACCCCGTCCAGGGCCCGGACCTGGGTGTCGCCGCCGCCGTAGACCTTCACGGCGTCGACGACACGCGCGGCCGCGGGGCGGGCGGCGGTACGCGGCGGGGTCGTGGTGGTCATCACCGGCGCCCCTTGCCCTGGCGGCCGTCCCGGTCGGCGCCGAAGCGGCCGAACTGCTCCTCCAGGACGGTCAGCCTGCGCCAGTACTCCTCCTCGTCGATCTCACCGGCGGCGAACCGGTTGCCGAGCCGCGCGATCGGCGACTGCTCGTCGTCCCGCGCTCCCCCGCCGCCGGTACGGAAGCCGCCGGGACCCGCGGGGCCCCAGGGTCCGCCGAAGCGGCCCCAGGGACCGCGGCGCGGGCCGAACCGGCGCAGCAGGGTGACGGCCGTGACGATCACGGCGGCCCAGACGAGCGGGAAGAAAAGGATCCACGGGCCGGGGCCCGCGTGGGCGAGGGTGTTCATCGTCGGTCAGCTCCTCGCACGGACGGTGTCTCGTGCTGTCGGGTGATGCCTGGTGATGTCTGTCTGGTGATGTCTGGTGATGCTTCGAGACTGGCGCGCGGAGGGGGCCCGGGTCGTCGTACGACCAGCGGCTTCGTCCGTACCCCGGCGGGAGTAGAGCGCGTCCGGCGACTGCTCCCGGCGGCTCCCCCGGCACGCGTACGGCGCCCGCCAGGACTTCTGTACCTACTGGTATGTACAGTGGAGTCATGAGCGCGAACACGTCCGAGCGTCTGATCGAGGCCACCCGGGAACTGCTCTGGGAACGCGGCTACGTCGGCACCAGCCCCCGGGCCGTCCAGCAGGCCGCCGGGGCCGGGCAGGGCAGCATGTACCACCACTTCAGCGGCAAGCCCGCGCTCGCCCTCGCCGCGATCCGGCGCACCGCCGAGGAACTGCGCGCGGCGGCCGAGCGGGCGCTCGACGGCGACGGCGTCGACGGCGGCGGCGACAACGGTGGTGACGGCGACACCACGGCGTACCGGCGGATCGAGGCGTATCTGCTGCGCGAGCGGGACGTGCTGCGCGGCTGCCCGGTGGGGCGGCTGACCATGGACCCCGAGGTGATGGCGAGCCCCGAGCTGCGCGCGCCGGTCGACGAGACGCTCGCCTGGCTGCGCGGGCGGATCGCCGGGATCGTCCAGGAGGGCGTGGACGGCGGCGAGTTCGCCGCGTCCCTCGACCCCGAGCAGATCGCCGCGACCGTCGTGGCGACGCTCCAGGGCGGCTATGTGCTGGCCCGCGCGACCGGCTCCCCCGACGCCTTCGACACCGCCGTACGCGGACTGCTCGCCCTGCTGGCCCCGCCCGCCGCCACCGACTGAGCGCCGCGCACGAACCGCAGCCTGCCGCGACCCGAGGAGCGAACTCCCCATGCACGCCATGCAGTACGACATCACGCTGCCCGCGGACTACGACATGCGGATCATCCGCGACCGGGTCGCCTCCCGGGGCCATCTCCTCGACGCCTTCCCCGGGTTGGGGCTCAAGGCGTATCTCATCCGGGAACGGGCCGACGGGTCGCCGGTGAACCAGTACGCACCCTTCTACCTCTGGACCGACCCGGCCGGGATGAGCGCGTTCCTGTGGGGGCCAGGATTCCAGGGCATCGTCGACGACTTCGGGCGGCCGGTGGTGCGGCACTGGACCGGTCTCGCGTACGACGAGGGTCCGGCGTCCGCCGCGCCGCCCCGCACCGCGACCCGGCGGCGTCGCCGGATGCCGGACGGCGTCCCGCCCGCCGACACGGTGGCGGCGGAACTGGCGCTCCATGAGCACGAGTCGGCGGCGGACGGGGTGGTGGCGCGGGCGGTCGCGGTCGATCCGCGGCACTGGGAGCTGCTGACGTTCACGCTGTGGGCGGCGGACGCGCCGGACCTCCCGGCCGATGCCGCCGGTCCGGCCGGTCAGGCCGCTCCGGACACCGACCGCTTCCAGGTGCTGCACCTGTCGGCGCCTGGCCGGTCCGGACTCGGCCCGGGGCGGCTGTGGTGAGTCAGCGCACGCGGGCGGCGACGGTCCGGGCGCAGTCCAGGGACTCGGTGCGGGTGGTGTCGACCTCGAGGTCGTAGTGGACGCCCTGGTGGACCAGTCCGGCCTGCTTGGCGGCCATGCCGGGAGTGCGGTCGCCGCGCGCGATCTCGCGTGCGGCGGCCACCTCGGGGGCGCAGCGGACACCGACCCACAGCACCTCGACGCCCTCGGTGGCGGCCCGCCAGCGGCCCTGGGAGGCGGCGCCGCCGAGGAAGACGTCGTCGACGACGATCCGGGCCCCGGCCCTGGCCATGGCGACGATGCCGGTGGTCCAGGCGGCCTCCAGGGCGCGGAACCGGGGCCCCACGGTGACCTCGCCGTCGGGGCCGTACTCGATGCCGCCGGGCGCGCCGTCGAGGGTGGGCGGGAGCGCGTCGACGAAGTCGTCGACGCCGAACGCCAGCCAGGGATCGGGGAGTACGGCCTGCAGGCAGCGCACCAGGCCGGTCTTGCCCGCGCTGGAACCGCCGTTGAGGATGATCATCCGCGTGCTCGTCACACCGGGCACCCTAGAACGACTCGGCCCCGCTCCCCAACGGATTTCGCCCGGCCACGGTCACCCGGCGACGACCGCGGTCACCCGACCGGCACCAGGGTCAGATAGGCGATCCCGAGCAGTGAGCGGTAGCCGAACCACTGGCCGCGCTGGCGGTCGGTCCTGGCGCGGGTCTCCTCGGCGAGCGGGTGGTCCGGGTGGGCGGCGAGCCAGAGTTCGGTGGCGTGGCGGTAGCCCGACTCGAACTCCTCCCACTCCTCCCGGCCCGCGGTCTCGACCCAGGCGGGCCGGAACCCGGCCTCGATCGCGAGGTCGACGAGCCGTTCCAGGACCGGGTGGTCGTCGGCGCGGGCGCCCGGCCACATCCGGGCGAGCTCCGGCTCGGCCGGGACCCGCTCCCAGAAGCCCTCGCCGAGCACGACCCGGCCGCCCGGCCGGACCAGGGCGCGCAGTTCGCGCAGCACGACGGCCACGTCGTACGGGGCGTCGGGCTCGATGAGCGCCTGGCCGGAGCCGAGGCAGAGGACCACGTCGGCGGGGCCGTGCGGGGTGCCGAGCGCCGATTCCTCGACGTACCGGACTCGTCCGTCGAGGCCGCGCTCCTCGGCGATGCGGCGGCCGAGGGCGAGGTCGGTGGCGTCGATGTCGATGCCGGTGCCCTGGGCTTCGGGCGCGGCGGCGAGCACCCTAAGGAGCAGCTCGCCCCAGCCGCAGCCGATGTCGAGCACGGTGGCGGGCCCGATGGCGGCGACGCGGTCGACGATCCGGGCCGCGCGGGCCTCGGAGAGCGGGCCGTGGAAGGTGAGGCCGGCCCCGCGATGGGGCGGCGGCGGCACGTCGGCGTGCGGCACATCGGTGGCGCCAGAGGCACCGGAGGCGGTCGGGGCAGCGGCGGCGGCAGTGTTCTCGGTCATCGCCGCGAACCCTAGTCGGCGTCGGGCGCTCCGACCAGCGCATTAAGGGGGTCGTCGAGCACCGGCTGCCAGGCGAGTTCGGCGGCGCCGACCAGGCTGTTGTGGTCGAGCGTGCACGGCAGGATCGGCACCCCGCCGCTGCGTCCCCACAGGCTGCGGTCCGCGACCACGGCGCGCAGCCGCCCCGGGTCGGCGTCGAGCAGCGAGCGGTGCAGGCCGCCGAGGATGATCCGGTCCGGGTTGAGGATGTTGACGAGCCCGGCGAGGCCGAGGCCGAGCCGGTCGATCAACTCCTCGGTGGCGGCCCGTACTCCGGGGTCGTCGGGGTGGTCCCTGAGGAGGTCGCGGGCCTGCTGGAGCAGCGAGACCTCGGGGCCGGGCGCGCGGCCCGCGACGGTGAGGAAGGCGAGCGGGTCGGTCTCCACGTCGAGGCAGCCGCGGGAGCCGCAGTGGCAGGGCCGGCCCTCGGGGTTCACGGTGAGGTGGCCGACCTCCAGGGCGAGGCCCGAACTGCCGGTGTGCAGACGGCCGTCGAGGACGAGCGCGCCGCCGACGCCGCGGTGCCCGGTGGCCACGCACAGCAGGTCCTTGGCGCCGCGTCCGGCGCCGTGCCGGTGTTCGGCGAGGGCGGCGAGGTTGACGTCGTTGCCGGTGAAGGCGGGGCCGTCGATCCCGGCGGCGCGCACCTGTTCGGCGAAGATCTCCCGGACCTGGGCCCCGGCGGGCCAGGCGAGGTGCAGCGGGTTGAGGGCGGTGCCCTCGGGTTCGGCGACGGCGGAGGGGGCGGCGAGTCCGGCGCCGACGCAGCGGCGTCCGCTGGCCCGCAGCAGCGCGGCCCCGGCGGCGACGACCTCGCCGAGCACCTGGGCGGGGTCGGCGGAGACGGTGACGCAGCCGGGCGCGGTGGCCTCGATGGTGCCGCCGAGGCCGACGAGGGCGGCGCGGAAGCCGTCGGAGTGGACCTGTGCGGCGAGCGCGACGGGGCCCTTCTCGTCGACCAGGAGCCGGTGCGAGGGGCGGCCCTGGGAACCGGCGGCGGCGCCCGGGTTGGAGTCGACCCGGATCAGGCCGAGGGCTTCGAGTTCGGCGGCGACGGCTCCGGCGGTGGCGCGGGTGACGCCCAGTTCGGCGGTGAGGACCGCGCGGGTGGGGGCCCGTCCCGTGTGCACGAGTTCCAGCGCGGGTCCGAGGGCGCTGCGCCCCCTGTCCAGCCGAGTCCGCGTCGTCGTCGCCTTGCCGTTCATGGCCCCGAGTCTCCCATGATCGAGCCGCGGGGACGCCGGGCCGCGTCCTCGTCGGGTGTCCGCCGGGGCCGCACGGCTTGTCGGCGGCCCGTGTCCCACCCTATCCTGAGTTTGTGCCGCTACTAAACAAAGTGCGGACGCGCCACTCAGGGGGACCCGGCGGAGACACCGCGCGCAGCTCCCTGACCCGCCTCCGCGTCGCCCTGACCCTGTTCTTCGCCCTCGACGGCTTCCTGTTCGCCGGCTGGGTGGTCCGCATCCCCGCCGTCAAGGAGCAGACCGGCGCCTCCGCCGGGACCCTCGGGCTCGCCCTGCTCGGTGTGTCCGCCGGGGCCGTGGTGACCATGACGCTGACCGGGCGGCTCTGCCGCAGGTACGGCAGCCACCCGGTCACCGTCGTCACCGCCGTCCTGCTCTCACTGTCGATCGCCCTGCCGCCGCTCACCCGCTCCCCGCTCGCCCTCGGCCTGGTCCTGCTGGTGTTCGGGGCCGCGTACGGCGGCATCAACGTGGCCATGAACAGCGCCGCCGTCGATCTGGTCGCGGCGCTCCGCCGCCCGGTGATGCCGAGCTTCCACGCCGCCTTCAGCCTGGGCGGGATGCTCGGCGCCGGACTCGGCGGGCTGGTCGCCGGGAGCCTGTCCCCCACCGCGCATCTGCTCGGCCTGACGGGCCTCGGGCTTGTCCTGACCGCCGTCGCCGGACCCGTACTGCTGCGTCATCCGGCGCCCGCCCCGCCACCCGAGTCACTGCCCGCCGGCCGGCCCGGTGGCTCCGGGGGCCCGGCCTCCGGGACCCGGCGGGCGGTGCTGGTGCTCGGGGTGATCGCGCTCTGCACGGCGTACGGGGAGGGTGCCCTCGCCGACTGGGGCGCCCTGCACCTGGCGCAGGACCTGGGCGCGCACCCGGGTGTCGCGGCGGCGGGCTACTCGCTGTTCGCGCTCGCCATGACCGCCGGGCGGCTCACCGGCACCGCGCTGCTCGAACGGCTCGGGCAGACCAGGACGCTGGTCGCGGGCGGCCTGACCGCCGCCGCGGGCATGGTGCTCGGCTCGCTCGCGCCGACCGTGTGGCTCGCGCTGCTCGGCTTCGCGGTCACCGGCCTCGGCCTGGCCAACATCTTCCCCGTCGCCGTCGCCCGGGCGGGCGCGCTCGCCGGACCGAGCGGGGTCGCGACCGCGTCCACCCTCGGCTACGGCGGGATGCTCCTCGGCCCGCCCGCCATCGGCTTCCTCGCCGAATGGTCCTCTCTGCCGCTCGCCCTGACCACGGTCGCGCTGCTGGCCGCCGGGGCCGCCGCGATGGGCTACGCCTCACGGGAGCGCTGAGCCCACGCGACGGCCGCCCCGACCCGTACCCGTACCCGTACCCGGCCCTGCGTCAGCCGAGCCAGCCGGGCCGCACCAGGCCCGACTCATAGGCGAGCACGACGAGTTGGGCCCGGTCGCGGGCGCCGAGCTTCACCATGGTGCGGCTCACATGGGTCTTGGCGGTGAGCGGGCTGACCACCAGGCGGCGGGCGATCTCGTCGTTGGTCAGGCCGAGTCCGACCAGCGCCATCACCTCCCGTTCCCGTTCGGTGAGTTCGTCAAGTCCGGCCACCCGAGCGGGTTGTTTGGAGCGGGCCGCGAACTCCTCGATCAGGCGCCGGGTCACACCCGGCGAGAGCAGCGCGTCGCCGCCGGTCACCGCCCTCACCGCGCGCAGCAGTTCCTCCGGTTCGGTGTCCTTCACCAGGAACCCGGAGGCGCCCGAGCGCAGCGCCTCGAAGACGTACTCGTCGAGTTCGAAGGTGGTCAGCATGACCACCTTCACCGCGCCGAGCGCCGGGTCCCCGGTGATCGCGCGGGTGGCGGCGAGACCGTCGAGCCGGGGCATCCGGATGTCCATCAGGACGACGTCCGGGCGCCGTTCGCGCACCAGCGCCACCGCCTCCTCGCCGTCGGCGGCCTCGCCCGCCACCTCGATGTCCGGCTGCGCGTCGAGCAGCGCCCGGAACCCGGCCCGTACCAGCGACTGGTCGTCCGCGAGCACCACCCGGACCGGCGCGGCGCCGGGCAGCGGCCTCGGCTCGGGGCGCTCCGGAGGCTCCGGGGGCGCGGGGTGTGCGGTGCTCACGGGGACTCCTCGGGGTGGAGCGGCAGACGGGCGCGCACCCGGAAGCCGCCGTCGGCCCGGGTGCCCGCCTCGATGGTGCCACCGAGCCCGGCGGCGCGCTCCCGCATCCCGGCGAGTCCGTTGCCGCTGCCGCCCGCGTCGCCGCCGGTGGCCGGTCCTTCGTCGTCGATCCGCAGGTCGAGGGCGTCCGGCCGGTAGCCGACGACGACCCGCGCGGTGCGCGAGCCCGAGTGGCGGACGATGTTGGTGAGCGCCTCCTGCACGATCCGGAACGCGGCGAGTTCGGTGCCCGGCGGCAGTCGGCGCGGCTCCCCCTCGGTCTCGGTGCGGACGGTGAGTCCGGCCGCGGCGGCCTGTTCGGCGAGTTCGGGGAGCCGGTCGAGGCCGGGGGCGGGCGCGCGGGGCGCGTCGCCGGGGGTACGGAGGGTGTCGAGCACCTGCCGTACCTCGCCCAACGCCTCCTTGCTGGCCGCCTTGATGGTGGTGAGCGCGGTACGGGCCTGGGCCGGGTCGGCGTCCAGGAGGGCGAGGCCGACCCCGGCCTGGACGTTGATCACGGACAGCGAGTGGGCGAGGACGTCGTGGAGTTCGCGGGCGATCCGCAGCCGCTCCTCGTCGGCCCTGCGGCGCTCGGCGGCGGCCCGTTCGGCGCGCTCCTTGGCCCACTGTTCGCGGCGGGTCCTGACGAGTTCGGAGGCGGCGAGGATGGCGACGGCGAAGGCGGCGACCGGGAGTTCCTGGCCCCAGGGGGCGGGGCCGTCGCCGTCGGGCGGCAGGAAGCGGTAGAGCCAGTGGGCGAGCAGCAGATGCCCGGTCCACAGCAGGCCGAGCGCCCACCAGGCGGCGTGCCGGTGGCCGTGCACGACGGCGGCGAAGCAGGCGACGGCGACGACGGCGAACACCGGGCCGTACGCGTATCCCGCCGCCAGGTAGCCGAGGGTCACTGCCGCTGCGGCGAACACCACGGGCACGGGGAAGCGGTGCCGCAGCAGCAACAGCGCGCCGCCGAACACGAGCAGTCCGCGGCCGAGGGCGTCGAGGGCGACCCGGTCGGGCTGGTTGCGGGCGGCGAAGCCTGAGCCGATCAGCACGAAGGCGGTGATCAGGAGGGTGGACCGCCACGGCAGCCCGGCGATGCCGCCCCGGCCGCCCGCCCGGCCGCCGCCCCCTCCGTCGCCCTCGGCGCCCGGGCCGGTGCCGGGCTCGCCCCGGGCCCAGCGCCAGGGCGGCCCGTCGTGCTGTGCGTCCATGCGGCCACGCTAGACGCCACCGGGCGGCGGGGGCGTCCGCCGGGCGGGGCGGTCACGGGTACTCCCACGGGAGTACGGGGCGGGGCCGGGTCGCCGGTACGGGTGGGGCCCGGCGCGGCCGCCGGGCACCGGGCGTCCGGTGCCGGTGCCGGTGCCGGTGCCGGTCAGCAGGTGCGGAGCAGCCCGGTCTCGCGGCCGAGCCGTTCGGCGGCGGCGGCGAAGAAGGTGTCGCGGGCCTGGACGACGTTGTTGAACTGGCCGAACACCTCGAACGACACGAGTCCGAACAACTGGGCCCAGGCCGACACCAGGGCGACGGCGAGCGGCGGCGGAAGGTCGGGGGCCATGTCCTCGGCGAGCCGCCGGGCCTCGGGCGCGAGGACGTCGGGCAGCGGGAGCAGCGCGATGCCCTTGTCCTGGTAGGCGGCCCTGGCGATGCCGACGAGCAGCAGGCCGACCCGGGAGGCGGGGCCGATGGTGTCCTCGGGCGCGGTGTAGCCGGGGACGGGCGAGCCGTAGATCAGCGCGTACTCGTGCGGATGGGCCACGGCCCAGGTGCGTACGGCCCGGCAGGCGGCGGTCCAGTGCGCGAGGTGGTCGCCGGGGGCGGCGGTGAGCGCGGTGGCGTGGGCCTGTTCGGCGGCGGCGCCGACGGCGTCGTACGCGTCGATGATCAGCGCGGTCAGCAGCTCGTCGCGGGACGGGAAGTAGCGGTAGAGGGCGGAGGAGACCATGCCGAGTTCGCGGGCGACGGCGCGCAGCGAGAGCTTGGCCGCGCCTTCGGCGGCGAGCTGGCGGCGGGCCTCGTCCTTGATGGCGGCGGTGATCTCGATGCGGGCGCGGGCGCGGGCTCCTTGTACGGGGGTCATGGAGAGCAGTGTGCCATGTTTCAGAGCACCGCACTGAAACGAGAGCACTGCTCTTGCTTGCGCGCGCGAGAACGTGCACACTGTTCTCAAGCGAGAGCAGTGCTCACACTTTGGAGCGGCGCTCACGCCAGAGTCCCGTCAGCGCCGCACCCCGTGTGCGGCTCCGCGCACCGCCCGCACTCCAGGAGTTCCGATGACCGCCAGGACCAGCTCCGCCGCCGCCCGCCCCGCCACCCACCCCACCGACCCCGCCGCCCACGTCAAGAAGCCCGGCTGGTTCACCGTCCAGGTGATGAACCGGACGGTCGCCTGGCTGACCCGCCGGGGCATCAGCGTCTGGGGCTCGCGGGTGCTCGCCGTCCGTGGCCGCAAGAGCGGCGAGTGGCGCACCACCCCCGTCAACCTGCTGACCTTCGACGGCGCCCAGTACCTCGTCGCCCCGCGCGGTCACGTCCAGTGGACCCACAACATGCGGGCGGCCGGGGGCGGCGAACTGCACCTGGGGCGGCACGCACAGCCGTTCACCGCCGTCGAGATCGCCGACGACGACAAGCCCGCCCTGCTGCGCGCCTACCTCAAGCGGTGGAAGGCCGAGGTCGGGGTGTTCTTCGACGGGGTCGGTCCCGACTCCACGGACGCCGAACTGCGCGCCATCGCGCCCCGGCACCCCGTCTTCCGGATCACCGAGTCCGCCCACGCGTGAGGGCGGCACGGACCGGAGTCCGTACCGCCCTCTCACGTACCGCCCTCACACGTACCGCGGTCTCAGGCACCGCACTCTCGCCGACGGCGCTCAGCCGGACCGCGAGCCCTCCGGCCCCGCCGGTGTCCGCCCGTCAGGCCCGGCCCGTCCGGCTCAGGAAGCCTCCGGGGCCCGCCGCTCACTCGTACCGCCGCCCTCACCCGTACCGTCGCCCGGCTCGGCACCCGCGTCAGCGCCCGCCTCGACCTCGGCACCCTCCGCGCCCTCGGCCTCCTCGGCCGACCGCGCGTCCTCGCGGACCGTCACACCGCGGCCCGCCGGGCCGACGCCGGACGAGGTGTCCATCGAGCGGTCGAGGAGGTCGATCGCCCGGCGGGCGACCCCGTTGCCCCGGACGAGTCCGGCGAGGGTGGTGGAGCCCCGGGTGATGTCGGCGAACGCGTTCCACGCGGGGCGCAGGCCGGTGATCGTGGCGTGCAGCAGGCCGGGGCGGCGCTCGAACACGGCGAGCATCCGGCGGCCCACGGCCATCTCCACGCCGAGGCCGGCCTTGATGGCGAAGGCGTAGTTGAGCGCCTGCCGCCGCGCGTCGACGGCGTCGCCCGCCTCGGCGATGCGGACCGCCCACTCCCCCGCCAGACGGCCGGAGCGCAGCGCGAAGGAGATGCCCTCGCGGGTCCACGGTTCGAGCAGGCCCGCCGCGTCGCCGCAGACGAGCACCCGGCCGCGGGAGAGCGGCGAGTCGTCGGTGCGGCAGCGGGTCAGATGGCCGGAGGAGATCGCCGGTTCGAAGCCCGCGAGGCCGAGCCGGGCGATGAAGTCCTCCAGATAGCGCTTGGTGGCCGCGCCTTCGCCGCGCGCCGAGATGACGCCGACGGTGAGGGTGTCGCCCTTGGGGAACACCCAGCCGTAACTGCCGGGCAGCGGGCCCCAGTCGATGAGCACCCGGCCCTTCCAGTCCTCGGCGACCGACGGCGGCACCGGGATCTCGGCCTCCAGGCCGAGGTCGACCTGGCCGAGCTTGACCCCGACGTGCGCTCCTATCCGGCCGGCGCTGCCGTCGGCGCCGACCACGGCGCGGGCGAGCACGGTCTCGCCGTCGGCGAGGACCACGGCGACCGTGCGGCGGTCGGGGACGGCCGGGCCGTGCTGCTCGACCCGGCTGACGGTCGCTCCGGTGCGCAGCTCGGCGCCCGCCTTCTGGGCGTGCTCGACCAGCTGGGCGTCGAACTCGGGCCGGTTGATGAGCCCGAAGAGCATCCGGCGGGAGCGCCGGGTGCGGGCGAAGCGGCCGTTGTGGCTGAAGGTCACCGCGTGCACGCGGTCCTGGAAGGGGAGTTCGAAGCCGGGCGGCAGGGAGTCGCGGGAGGGGCCGATGATGCCGCCGCCGCAGGTCTTGTAGCGGGGCAGTTCGGCCTTCTCCAGGAGCAGTACCGTGCGGCCCGCGACCGCCGCCGCGTACGCGGCGGACGCGCCGGCCGGGCCGGCGCCCACGACGACCACGTCCCAGACCTGCTGCCCCCCGTCCGGGCCCACCTGACCCGTGCCGGTCTCCGCCGCTCCGGCGTCTGCGTTCTCGCTGCTCACGATGTGCTTCTGCTCCTGATCCGACCGGTGGTTCCTGCTCTGGACGCATCCTACGGCCCGGTAGCGAGGCCCGGCCGCGCCGCCCCGCGCCGTAGGATCGGGCATGCGTTCGCCGTCACCACCGACGTACGGCGACGGCCTGACATCCGACCACGCGACCGCGTCCCACCCGGACAACGTCGCAGCCACGAGGAGCGTGCCCATGACCGCCGATCCGATCGCCGGGACCATCGCGTCCCTGATGCCCCGCGCCCAGGCGGAGCTGACGGAGCTGGTGGCCTTCCAGTCGGTCGCGGACGAGGCCGTCGCGCCGCGCAGCGAGTGCGAGGCCGCCGCGAACTGGGTGGCCGACGCGCTGCGCGCGGAGGAGTTCCAGGACGTGGCGCTGCTCGACACCCCGGACGGTTCGCAGTCGGTGTACGGCGTGCTGCCCGGCCCGGCCGGGGCGCCGACCGTGCTCCTGTACGCGCACTACGACGTGCAGCCGATGCTGGTGGAGTCGGCGTGGCTGACGCCGCCGTTCGAGCTGACCGAGCGGGCGGACGGCCGCTGGTACGGGCGTGGCGCGGCGGACTGCAAGGGCGCCGTGATCATGCACCTGATGGCGCTGCGCGCGCTGAAGGCGAACGGCGGGGTGCCGGTCACGGTCAAGATGATCGTGGAGGGCTCGGAGGAGCAGGGCACCGGCGGTCTCGAGCGGTACGCGGAGGCGCACCCCGAGCTGCTGACGGCGGACGCGATCGTGATCGGCGACGCGGGCAACTTCCGGCTCGGGCTGCCGACGGTGACGGCGACGCTGCGCGGCATGACGATGGTGCGGGTCACCGTCGACACGCTGGCGGGCAATCTGCACTCGGGGCAGTTCGGCGGCGCCGCGCCCGACGCGCTCGCGGCGCTGATCCGGGTGCTCGACTCGCTGCGCGCGGAGGACGGTTCGACGCGGGTCGACGGGCTGCGTTCGGACGCGGTGTGGGAGGGCCTGCAGTACCCGGAGGAGGACTTCCGCAAGGACGCGAAGGTGCTGGACGGGGTCGGTCTTCCGGGCGAGGGCACGGTCGCCGACCGGATCTGGGCCCGTCCCGCGGTGACCGTCATCGGTATCGACGCGCACCCGGTGGCCGGTGCCACGCCGTCGATCCCGTCGACCGCGCGGGCGCAGGTCAGCCTGCGGATCCCGCCGGGCCAGGACGCGGTGGAGGCGACGGAGCTGCTGTTCGCGCACCTGGAGAAGCACACCCCGTGGGGTGCGCGGGTGAGCGTGGAGCAGGTCGGTCAGGGCCAGCCGTTCCAGGCGGACACGTCGAGCCCGGCGTACACGTCGATGGCGGAGGCGATGGCGGTGGCGTACCCGGGTGAGGAGATGCAGAGCGCGGGCATGGGCGGCTCGATCCCGCTGTGCAACACGCTGCAGGCGCTGTACCCGGAGTCGGAGATCCTGCTGATCGGGCTGAGCGAGCCGCAGGCGCAGATCCACGCGGTGAACGAGTCGGTGTCGCCGGAGGAGCTGGAGCGGCTGACCGTCGCGGAGGCGCACTTCCTGGTCAACTACGCGCGCTCGAAGCAGGTCTGACGGGGGCCGCCGGCGACGGTGGTCCACCACGCGGCCGCGCACGCGGTCACGCTCTGGGCGGAACTCGCCCAGAGCGTAGATCCGTTCGCCGGCGGCCGGGCCGACGTACGTTCGGGGGCATGGACCTCGTAGAGATCGTTCCCCGCCTGTATGTCCTTCCCTTCTCCATCGGCCAGGCGTTCCTGTGGCGCGACGAGGAGGAGCTGACCCTGATCGACGCGGGATGGGCCGGTTCCGCGCCGGAGTTCGAGGAGGCGCTGCGCGGCGCAGGGCTCGACCCGGCGCGGCTGGCCCGGATCGTGCTCACCCACTGCCACCGCGACCATGTCGGCGCGGCGGGCGAGCTGGCGGACCGGTTCGGCGCCGAGATCCTGGCGCACGCCGCCGACGCCCCGGTGATCCGGGGCGAACTCCCGGTCCCGAAGCCGGTGTTGCTCGACTGGGAGATCCCGCTGTACGCGCACGGCCTGACCGTCCCTGAGGCGCCGCCGACCCGGGTGGACCGGGAGCTGCGCGGCGGCGAGGAGCTGCCGTTCGGCGGCGGCGCGGTGGTGCTGCACACCCCGGGCCACACCCCGGGCTCGATCGCGGTCCATCTGCCGCGCCACGACGTGCTGTTCACCGGTGACACGGTGGCGTCGATGCCGGACGTGATGTTCGGCGTGTTCCATGTGGACCGCGCGGCGGCGCTCGCCTCGATGCGTTCGCTGGCCGCGCTGCGGCCGTCGGTGCTGTGCTGCGGGCACGGCGAGCCGGTGACGACGGACACGGCGGAGCGGCTGGCGAAGGCGACGGTGGAAGCGGAGTCAACCGTGGCGGGCTGACCGGCGTCCTCCCCGGACACGGCTACGGGGGGGGATCCATGGCGGCGGGATCACACGGCGCGGCGGACTCGGCAGCGCTGCGGGGGCAACAGGCCCGGCGGGTACGGCGGATACGGCTGGCCATGATCGGCGGCGGGGCGGCGGGCGGGGCCCTGGGGGCGGTGCAGGTGCACCAGACCTTCGGGGCCCTGCTCCCCTGGTGGGCGCTCGGCCCGCTACTCGTCGGCGCGACGGTGCTCGGCGGTGCGCTGGGCGCGTGCTACGGGCGGGAGGCCCGGATCCGCAAGGACTCCCTGGAGCCGACCGAGACGGTCCTGTGGAGCTTCCCGGTCCGCCCGGCCCCGCCCCCGCCGCGCAGACCCGCACTGACCCCCGACCCGGACACCTGCGACCTGCGCGCCACCACCCGCCATCTGCAACTCTGGCAGGGCGCCGAGCTGTTGTGGAGCCACCCGTACGCAGCGCTCGCCCTGGATCCGCGGCCGACGGCGCTCCTGGTCCACCACCAGGGCGCCCTGATCGGCGAGTTGGTGTGGACGTCGCCGACGGGCATGCCGGAGGAGGTCCGTCTGGGCCTGGCCCGGCTCGCGCGCCGGGGGGTCTCCCCCTCCGCGCCGAAGTCCGGGACAACGCCCGTCCCGATGCCCCCGCCGAGCTCCGCGCCGAACAGGGCGTAGCCGCCCCCCGCCCGCTCAGCCGCCCACCGGCACGCCCGCCTCCAGGTTCAGGACCGTGCCGCGTTCGCGGGCGCGCAGGGCCCAGCGCAGCCGGGTGTAGCGGACGGGGGGCAGGAGGTCGGCGGCCTCCTGTTCGGTGACGAAGCGCCAGGCGCGGAGTTCGGCGCCGGGCAGGCGCAGGCGGTGGGCCTCGGCGGTGGGGAGCCGGCCGCCGTCGAAGAGGAGGCGGAGGCCGCCGAAGCCGGGGTGGCGGGGGCGTTCCCAGTCGACGAGGAGCAGTTGGGGGACGGTGTCGAGGCGCAGCCCGAGTTCCTCGGCGACCTCGCGCATTCCGGCCCGCGCGGGCGGCTCGCCCGGTTCGACGACGCCGCCGGGGAACTCCCAGCCGGGCTTGTACGTGGGGTCGACCAGGAGGAAACGGTCCTGCTCGTCGAAGAGCAGGACCCCGGCCGCGGTGGTCTCGCCGGTCGGCGCCGGGGTCTGGACGATGTCGCAGGGGGCGGCCTGCCCGCCGGTCACGGCGGCGGCGATCGCCCTGGCCGTCTCGGCGGCGCTCAGGGCGGAGTTGTCGACCGGGTACGCGTCGGCCGCGAGCCAGCCGTCGCGGGCGTCCCGGAACGGGGCCAGGTGCTCCAGGGACCAGCGGCGGGCCCGGTCGGCGGCCTCGGCGACGGCGCCCGGGGCGGTCCCGGCCGCCGCGCCACGACCGCCCGCGCCCACCGCCACCCGCACCGGTTCCCGCACGGGCTCCTGCGCCGCCTCGCACGCCGCCCGCTCCTCGATCCGGCCGCGCAGGATCGTTTCGTCGGGGGTGAGCACCACATGCCGCACCTCGATCCGGCGGGCCGCGAGCCCACCGAAGATCTCGTCCCGGTACTCCTGCCGGATCAGCGTCATCGGCACCACCAGCACCCCGCCCACCTCGGCGAGCAGCGCCGCCGCCGTGTCCACCACCAGTCGGCGCCAGATCGGCAGGTCCTGGAAGTCGCCGACCTCGGCGAGGCGCTTGCGCGGGAGCAGCCGCCGCAGCGCACCGCCGGTGAGCTCAGGGTCGTACAACGTGCTGTTCGGGATCAGGTCCAGCAGCTCACGCGCGGCGCTGGTCTTTCCCGCCCCGAACGCGCCATTGATCCAGACGATCACGCTTCCCCCTCTACGACGTGCCCCCAGTGGAGTGCCCCCAACACCCTGCCACGGAAACCCCCGCCCGGGACGGGCCGGGGAACCGGGGTGCGCCGTCCGCGCGTAACACTTCGTGAGTGCCCGTCGTTGGGAACGGCGAGCACGAGGGGGTGCGGAGATGAACCGTACGGTTCTGGAGTGGTTCCCGGCGGGCGGGCCGCGCGGCAGCTGGCCCGCGGAGGAGTTCGCCAGCGCGCGGCGCGACGAAGGGCTGCCCGCGCGGGTGGTGATGGACCTGGAGGCGGACGCCTTCCTGGTGATCGTGGAACAGCGGTCGGCGGGCACGGTACGGGCCTGAGCCCGCGCCCGGCCCGCGCACCGGCCGGGGCCCGCCCGGGCCTGCGCCGGACGCCCGGTCCAGCGGCCGCACCGCCCGGCCCGCGGGCTCAGCCCCGTACCGGCTCGGCACCTTCCGGCACACCGTGCCCGGGCCCCGCACCGTCCGTCGCGGCCGACGCGACCAGCGCGGGCGCCGCCGCGGCGGCCGCGCCGAGGAGTCCGGCGTCCGTGCCGGTGAGCGCCGGGACGACGGTCAGGTTCCGGACGAACGACAGCGTGGCGTAGGAGCGCAGGCTGCGGCGGAGCGGGTCGAAGAGGACCGGGCCCGCGCCCGCCACTCCCCCGCCGATCACCGCGATGTCGACCTCCACCAGGGTCGCGGTCGCGGCGATGCCCGCCGCGAGGGCCTGCGCGGCCCGCTCGAAGGAGGCGACGGCGACCGGGTCGCCCGCCCGGGCGGCGGCGGCCACCGCGGCGGCCGAGGTGTCGCCGTCGGGTCCGGGGCGCCAGCCGTCGGCCAGGGCGCGGCGGGCGATGTGCGGGCCGCTGGCGAGGCGTTCGACACAGCCGCGGGCGCCGCAGGCGCAGAGTTCGCCGTCGAGGTCCACGCTGATGTGACCGATGTGTCCGGCGTTGCCGGTGGGACCCGGGTGGAGTCGGCCGCCGAGGACGAGACCTCCACCGACGCCCGTCGAGACCACCAGGCAGAGCGCGTTGGCGTGGCCGCGCGCGGCGCCCTGCCAGTGCTCGGCGGCGGTCATCGCGACCCCGTCGCCGACCAGCGTGACGGGCCGCCCGCCGGTCGCCGAGGCGACCCGCCCGACCAGCGGGAAGTCGCGCCAGCCGGGCACGTTGACCGGGCTGACGGTGCCCGCGGCGGCGTCCACCGGGCCCGCGCTGCCGATGCCGACGGCGCCGGCGGCCGAGTACAGCGTGGATCCGGCCAGTTCGCCGAGCACAGCCTCGACCGCGCGCATCACCGTCTCGCCGTCCTCGCGCGCGGGGGTGGGCCGCTGGGCCCGCACCCGGATCCGGCCCTCGCCGTCGACAAGGGCGCCGGCGATCTTGGTGCCGCCGATGTCGAGGGCGATGACGAGGTCAGTGCGCATGGGCTCCGCGTCTTTCGTGGGGGCGAGTCGGTGGAAGCTACAGTCTTCCCGCGCCTGACAACGTTGTCCAGGCCCTATGCTCGACAGCAACGAGATCGAGACGTCCGTCCGATACCCGCTGACGGCCGTGACCGGCGGCCACGGGCGGGACCGGCGGCCGCGCCTCGTGCCCCCAGACCCGGGACCAGGCCCGGGACCGGACCCGTGACCGACGGAGGAACCGCAGACCGTGGCCGACATCGCCCGCCGCCCCGAGCCCCGCTACGGCAACCGGCCCACCATGAAGGACGTGGCCGCGCGGGCGGGCGTCGGACTCAAGACGGTCTCCCGTGTCGTCAACGGCGAGCCGGGCGTCACCCCCGACACCGAGCGCCGGGTGCAGGAGGCCATCGACTCGCTCGGCTTCCGGCGCAACGACAGCGCGCGCGTGCTGCGCAAGGGCCGTACGGCGTCCGTCGGACTGGTCCTGGAGGATCTGGCCGACCCGTTCTACGGCCCGCTGAGCCGCGCCGTCGAGGAGGTCGCCCGGGCCCACGGGGCGCTGCTCATCAACGGGTCGAGCGCCGAGGACCCGGACCGCGAGCAGGAGCTGGCGCTCGCGCTGTGCGCGCGCCGGGTGGACGGTCTCATCGTCATCCCGGCGGGCGACGACCACCGTTATCTGGAGCCGGAGATCAGGGCCGGGGTGGCGACGGTGTTCGTGGACCGCCCGGCGGGCCGGATCGACGCCGACGTGGTGCTGTCCGACAGCTTCGGCGGCGCGCGCACCGGCGTGGCCCATCTGATCGCCCACGGCCACCGCAGGATCGGCTTCATCGGCGACCGGCCGCGCATCCACACCGCGACCGAGCGGCTGCGCGGCTACCGGGCGGCGATGGCCGACGCGGGTCTCGACGTGGCCGAGGAGTGGGTGTCGCTCGGCCCGACCGATCCGGGCCGGGTGACCGGGGCCGCGCTGGCGATGCTGTCCGGGCCCGATCCGGTGACGGCGCTGTTCGCGGGCAACAACCGGGTGACGGTGACGGCGGTACGGGTGCTCGCCGGGCACGAACGGCCGGTCGCGCTCGTCGGGTTCGACGACATCGAGCTGGCCGATCTGCTCGGCATCACGGTCATCGCGCAGGACGCGGCGGCGCTCGGCCGCACGGCGGCGGAACGGCTGTTCCGCCGCCTGGACGGGGCCGAACTGCCGCCCGCCACCGTCGTCATCGACACCCGGCTGATCGCGCGCGGCTCGGGCGAGGTGCCGCCCGCCGCGACCGACGCCTGACAGCCGTCAGCAGATGGGCAGGCCGGGGACCGGCTTGTCGTTCTCCCCGCCCTTGATGTAGACGACGCTGAAGTAGACGTTGGTGTTGCCGCTGTCGTCGTCGGTCCTGGCCCACCAGATGTTGGTCCAGCGGCCGTAGGTCTCCCGGCGGCCGAGGTCGACCTGGCAGTAGAAGTAGTTGGTGCCCGCGTTGACGATGCCCATCTCGCCGCCGTCGTGGCGGTAGGTCTTCTCGGTGCGCCAGACCTGGCAGTCGTAGGCGCCGCCGCCGCGCGAGGTGCACGCGGGTCCGGCGGGCTTCGGGGGCGCCGTGGTGGCCCCGGCGCCGGTGCCGCCCGAGCCGGTCGCGCCCCGGGTGCCGCCCGAACTCCCGCTGCCGGTCCCGGTGTTGCCACCCTTGGTGGCGCCGGGCCGCGGGGACCGGGAGGCGGCCGGTCCCGTCGGGCGGGCCGCGCCCGCCGTCGGGTCGCCGGTGGGTGCCTCGCCGCCCTTCCCGGCGTCCCGCGACGCGGCGGCGGAGGGCGAGGCGCTGCCGGAAGGGCCCGGGGAGTCCGTGCCGGACTCACCCGGGTCGAGCGCCCGGCCGGGGTCGCCGCCGGGCGTGGCACCGGTGGTCCCGTCCGCCACCTGGCGCCGGTCCCCGCCCGTACCGTCGTCGCGCCCGCTCAGGCTGTACGTGACTCCGGCACCGGCCAGGACGACGGCCGCGACCGCGGCGGCGGCCAGGGCGCCGGAGCGCTTGCGGCGCCGGGGCGGCGCACCGGCCGGTCCGGTCACCGCCGGGCCGGGCGGCACGGGAGCCCCGTACCCGCCGCCGAACGCGGGCTGCGTCACCGGCGCCGGTCCCGGGGCCGGCGGCCCGTACCCCTGCCGCGGCCCGGTGCCGGGCGGCGGCCCGTACGTCCCGAACGCCCCGGCGGCGAGGCCGGGTTCGGTCGGGGTGCGGAGCTGCTCCGGTACGGGCGGGGGCACCGTGCCGCCGGGCACGGGCGCGGACACGGAGGGCCCGGACACTGCGGGCCCGGACACGGCGGGCCCGGACACGGCGGGCGGGCCGAACGCCCCTGGGGGCGCGGTGGCCCCGGGCCCCGCCTGCCCCGGCGCCGCGGCCTCGTCGCGTCCCTCGGCCACGGCGCGCAGCAGTTCCGCCGCCGTCCGGGCGTCGGGGCGCCGGGCCGGGTCCTTGGCGAGGAGGAGCTGGAGCACGGGGACGAGCGGTCCGGCGCGGCGCGGCTCCGGGAAGGGTTCCACGACGATCGCGTTGAGGGTGGACCAGGTGGAGGTGCGGCGGAACGGCGCGCCGCCCTCGACGGCGGCGTACAGGGTGGCGCCGAGCGCCCAGACGTCGGAGGCGGGGCCCGGTTCGTGGCCCTGGGCGCGTTCCGGGGCGAGGTAGTCGAGGGAGCCGACGATCTGGCCGCTGCGGGTGAGGTGGGTGGCGGCGCCGTCGTCGGGGTCGTCCATGGCGGCGATGCCGAAGTCGGTGAGGACCACCCGGCCGATGGCCCCCGGTCGGCCCGGCGTGCCGTCGGCGGTCCAGCCCTCCAGGAGCACATTGCCCGGCTTGACGTCGCGGTGCAGCACCCCGGCGTCGTGGGCGGCGGCGAGGGCGTCCAGGACGGCGGCGCCGACGGCGGCGGCCTCGCGCGGTTCCAGGGTGCCGCGCGCGGTGAGGACGCCGTCGAGGGAGGGCCCTTCGACGAGTTCCATCACGATGACGGGACGGCCCTGATGCTCCGTCACATCATGGACGGCGACGACTCCTTGGTGGCGGACCCGGGCGGCGGCCCGGGCCTCGCGCTGCATGCGCAGCCGCAGGTCGGCCAGTTCGGGCCCGGAGGCGTCGTTGTACGTCCGCAGTTCCTTGACGGCCACTTCGCGGCCGAGTACCTCGTCGACCGCGAGCCACACGATCCCCATGCCGCCGCGCCCCAGTTGGCGCACGACCCGGTAGCGGCCGGCCAGCCGCTCGTTCTCCCCCGATGCCCCCGATGACACTGCTGCCCCGTTCCCTGTCGTTCCCTGCTGCTGTGCTGGACGCGTACAGGGTACGGGGCGGTGGTGACGGCGGGATCCGCGCCCGGAGCCCACCGTCGGGCGGCTACTGCGCGGTGGCGGTGAGGTCGCCGCGGCGCGGGCGGGCGAAGCGGTCGAGGTCGGCCCGGCTCATCCCGGTCAGCGCGTCGACCTCGGCGGTGTCGAGGGCGCCGCAGTCGATGCCGCGCAGCAGGTAGTTGCTGAGCGCCTTGGCGGTGGCGGGCTCGTCCATGACGTCGCCGCCCGCGTGGTTGGCGTACGCGGAGAGCCGCTTGGCGGCGGTCTCGAAGCCCTCGCGGTAGAAGGCGAAGACGGCGGCGTAGCGGGTGGGGATGTGGCCGGGGTGCATGTCCCAGCCCTGGTAGTAGGCGCGGGCGAGGGCGCGCCGGGTGAGGCCGTAGTGGAGCTTCCACGCCTCGTGGACGTGGGCGGTGGGGCCGACCGGCAGCACGTTGGTGGAGCCGTCGGAGACGCGTACGCCGGTGCCCGCGGCGGCGACCTGCATGATCGCCTTGGCGTGGTCGGCGGCGGGGTGGTCGCTGGCCTGGTAGGCGGCGGAGACGCCGAGGCAGGCGCTGTAGTCGAAGGTGCCGTAGTGCAGCCCGGTGGCGCGGCCCTCGGCTGCGTCGATCATGCGGGCGACGGTGGCGGTGCCGTCGGCGGCGAGGATGGCCTGGCTGGTCTCGATCTGGATCTCGAAGCCGAGGCGGCCCTCGTCGAGGCCGTGGGCCTTCTCGAACGCCTCCAGGAGCCGGACGAAGGCGGTGACCTGCTCGGGGTAGGTGACCTTCGGCAGGGTGAGGACGAGGCCGTCGGGGAGGCCGCCGTGCTCCATGAGGCCGCTGAGGAAGACGTCGGTGGTGCGGATGCCGCGGTCGCGTACGGCGGCCTCCATGCACTTCATCCGGATGCCCATGTACGGGGCGGCGCCGAGGTCCGCGTACGCCTCGGTGATGAGCCGGGCGGCCCGGGCGGCGTCGTGGTCCTCGTCGTCGCCCGCGTAGCCGTCCTCGAAGTCGACCCGGAGGTCCTCGATGGGCTCGCGCTCCAGCTTGGCGCGGACGCGGCCGTAGACGTCCTCGGCGAGGCCGTCGGCGAGGCCGAGGACGCGGGCGAAGGTCCCGGCGTCGGGGGCGTGCTCGTCGAGCGCGGCGAGGGCCTGGTCGCCCCAGGTGCGGATGGTGTCGGCGGCGAAGAGGTTGCCGGGGACGTAGACGGTGTGGACGGGCTGGCGGGTGCCGGGGTCGCCCGGGTAGCGCCGGTCGAGCTCGGCGTCCACGGCGGCGAGGGAGGCGCTGATGCCCTCGCTGACGGCTCCGGCGAGACTCGTCGACACCTTCTCCTGCTGACCCATCCGACAACCTCCTGTTTTCCGCTTCACGGAATCAACAATCCGTATAGCGAAGTTAGTCTTCCGTTCGGACCTGCGTCAATGGGTGTCCGAAACGGCCGGGGGCCGCGCGGTGCGAACACCGCGCGGCCCCCGGACCAGGACGAACCCGCTGATCAGCCCTTGCGGGCCTGGATCTCCTGGGTCAGCTGCGGCACGACGTCGAACAGGTCGCCGACGACGCCGTAGTCGACCAGGTCGAAGATCGGGGCCTCGGCGTCCTTGTTGACGGCCACGATGGTCTTCGAGGTCTGCATGCCGGCCCGGTGCTGGATCGCGCCGGAGATGCCGGAGGCGATGTACAGCTGCGGCGAGACCGACTTGCCGGTCTGGCCGACCTGGTTGGAGTGCGGGTACCAGCCGGCGTCGACGGCGGCGCGGGAGGCGCCGACGGCGGCACCGAGCGAGTCGGCGAGCGCCTCGATGATGCCGAAGTTCTCGGCGCCGTTGACGCCGCGGCCGCCGGAGACCACGATCGCGGCCTCGGTCAGCTCGGGGCGGCCGGTCGACTCGCGCGGGGTGCGGGCGACGACCTTGGTGCCGGTGGCCAGCGCGCCGAAGGAGACGGCGAGCGCCTCGACGGCACCGGCGGCCGGGGCGGCCTCGACGGCGGCCGAGTTCGGCTTGACCGTGATGACCGGGGTGCCCCGGGAGACCCGGGACTTGGTGGTGAAGGAGGCGGCGAACGCGGACTGGGTCGCGACCGGGCCCTCGTCACCGGCCTCCAGGTCCACGGCGTCGGTGATGATGCCGGAGCCGATGCGGACGGCGAGGCGGGCGGCGATCTCCTTGCCCTCGGCGGAGGACGGGACGAGCACCGCGGCCGGGGACACGGCCTCGTACGCCGCCTGCAGGGCGTCCACCTTCGGGACGACCAGGTAGTCGGCGAACTCGGGGGCGTCGGCGGTGAGGACGCGGGTGGCGCCGTGCTCGCCGAGGACGGCGGCGGTGTCGGCGGCACCCGTGCCGAGCGCGACGGCGACCGGCTCGCCGATGCGGCGGGCCAGGGTCAGCAGCTCCAGGGTGGGCTTGCGGACGGCTCCGTCGACGTGGTCGACGTAGACGAGGATCTCAGCCATGGGATTTCGATCTCCTGCGGAAGAAAGGGGGACGGCCGATGCGGACGGCCGGTGCGGGCGGCCGGAGACGGCTGCCCGCGAGGACGGCGCTGCTCGCGCGGGTGCTCAGATGAACTTCTGGCCCGCGAGGAACTCGGCGAGCTGCTTGCCGCCGTCGCCCTCGTCCGTGACGATCGTGCCCTTGGTGCGCGCCGGGCGCTCGGTGGCGGAGTCGACCGCGGTCCAGGAGCCCTCGAGGCCGACGGTGTCCGCGTCGATGTCCAGGTCGTCCAGGTCGAGCGACTCGACCGGCTTCTTCTTGGCGGCCATGATGCCCTTGAAGGACGGGTAACGCGCCTCGCCCGACTGGTCGGTGACCGAGACGACGGCCGGCAGGGCGGCCTCGAGCTGCTCGGAGGCGCTGTCGCCGTCGCGGCGGCCCTTGACGGTGCCGTCCTCGACCTTGACCTCGGACAGCAGGGTGACCTGCGGGACGCCCAGGCGCTCGGCCAGGATCGCCGGGAGGACGCCCATGGTGCCGTCGGTGGACGCCATGCCCGCGATGACCAGGTCGTAGCCGGTCTTCTCGATGGCCTTGGCGAGCACCAGGGAGGTGCCCATGACGTCGGTGCCGTGGAGGTCGTCGTCCTCGACGTGGACGGCCTTGTCGGCACCCATCGACAGCGCCTTGCGCAGCGCGTCCTTGGCGTCCTCGGGGCCCACCGTGAGCACGGTGACCTCGGCGTCGTCGGCCGCCTCGGCGATCTGCAGGGCCTGCTCGACCGCGTACTCGTCGAGCTCCGAGAGCAGGCCGTCGACCTCCTCGCGGTCCACCGTCAGGTCGTCGGCGAACTTCCGCTCGCCGGTGGCGTCCGGCACGTACTTCACACAGACAACGATCCTCAAGCTCACGCCGGCTCTCCTACTGCTTCGTCATAACTGGGCTGCGGTGTTGCTCGCAGCATAGGCGCCTGAAGGGCGGGTTTCCGGTCGGGGCACCCGATGCCCCGACCGGAATATTACTCGCCAGTACACCCAGTTCGTTACCGCTGAGCAAGCGCTCAGCGATGTGACCTTGACAACGCCGCCGGCGGGCCGGTCACGGGAACTCTCAGTCGCGCAGCGCGTTGAAGCGACCCTGGTGGTACAGGAGCGGGCGGCCCGCCCCCGCCGGGTCACCCGCCACCACCTCGGCGATCACGATCCGGTGGTCGCCGGCGGGCACCTGGCCGACCACCCGGCACACCAGCCAGGCGGGCACGCCGTCGAGCACGGGCACGCCCTCCGGGCCGCGGCTCCACCGGGTCGGGGCGCCGAACCGGTCGGCGCCGCTGCGCGCGAAGGTGGCGGCGAGCTCCGCCTGGTGCTCGCCGAGCAGATGCACGCCGATGTGTTCGGCCTCGGCGAGCACGGGCCAGCTGGAGGAGCCGGTGCCCACCCCGAAGGAGATCAGCGGGGGTTCGGCGGAGACCGAGGCGACCGAGGTGGCGGTGAAGCCGACGGGCCGGTCGGCGCCGTGGGCGGTGATCACGGCGACCCCGGCGGCGTGCCGCCGGAAGGCCGCGCGCAGCAGCTCGGAGCCGGTGGGTGTGGTGGGGGCGGTGTCGGCGGGTATGTCGCCGGTGGGCGCGCTGCCGGTGGGAGCGGTGTCGGTGGGTGCGGTGCCGGTGGGTGCGGGAATCGTCGGGAGCGTGCGGAGCTCGGCCGAGACCGTCATGGAGTTGTCCTTCTGCGTCGAGGGCGGCATGTCGGTGATCGCGGGGCGTCAGCGACCCGGACAGCGCGCGCTCGCGTTGCGGGCCAGATCCACGTGGGCCCGCCCGTAGAGAAGGAGATCTGTGGGCACGGCACCAGCCTGACCATCGTGGCGGTGCGCGGTCAAGCCGGTACCGGGATGTGGGAGATGTGTCACCGCGTCAGACGGCCCGGCCGAGGGCGGCGATGACGTCGGCCTTACGGGGCTGCCCCGAGGCCCTGCGCACGATCCGGCCCGCCCGGTCGAGGACCAGGACCGTCGGCGTACGGACGATCCCGAGCGCCCGTACGAGATCGAGCCGCTCCTCCGCGTCGATCTCGACATGGGCGACGCCGGGGACCATCGCGGCGACCTCGTCCAGGGTGCGGCGGGTGGCCCGGCAGGGCTGGCAGAAGGCGGTGGAGAACTGGACCAGGGTGGCCCGTTCACCGAGCGCGGCGCCCAGCTCGGGGGCGCCCAGGACGTCAGGACCCGGCACCCCGGCCCGCTCGCCCGCGCGCTCCTCGGGCCGTCCCACGGCCCGTCCCTCGGCGTGCCCCTCCGTGCGCCCCTCGGCCTGCTCCCGCGCCATCGCGGCACCCTCTCCCGTCATCCCTGTCATCCTTGTCACGCGTGTTCCCACCGGCTCCGGCGGCCCGCCCGGACCGGCCTCCCCTGCCTGTTCACACCGGGTGCAGCACCGCGCAGCGCCGATCGATTCCCGCCACGAACACCATGAGTGACGAGAATCTCCCCGTACGAAGCCGTCAGGACTGGTCTCGGGCCCCGGCATGGGGCACGATCTGCCCAAAGCCGAAAACCTACGGCCGCGTAACTTCCGCCGGGAGAACCCTCCCCAGGCACAGACGAAGGGGTTCACCCCAGATGGCAGAGCTCGTCTATCGGCCGGTCATCGGCGCCGCCCTGACCATGTTCAAGGCGCTGGACCTGAAGATCGACACTCAGGGTTCCGAGCACATCCCGCGCCAGGGCGGGGCGGTGATCGTCAGCAACCACATCAGCTATCTGGACTTCATCTTCACCGGCCTGGCGGCCCTGCCGCAGAAGCGGCTGGTGCGCTTCATGGCGAAGGAGTCGGTGTTCCGGCACAAGGTGTCCGGCCCGCTGATGCGCGGCATGAAGCACATCCCGGTGGACCGCGAGCAGGGCGAGCACGCCTACCAGCACGCTCTGAAGGCGCTGCGTTCGGGCGAGCTCGTCGGGGTGTTCCCCGAGGCGACCATCTCGCAGTCGTTCACTCTGAAGAGCTTCAAGTCGGGTGCGGCGCGGCTCGCGCAGGAGGCGGGCGTCCCGCTGATCCCGATGGCGCTGTGGGGAACCCAGCGGGTCTGGACCAAGGGCCGGCCGCGGAACTTCAAGCGCAGCCACATCCCGGTGACCATCCGGGTGGGCGAGCCGGTGGCGGCCCCGGCCGACCAGTACGCGGGCGCCATCACCCGACGACTGCGGGAGAGCGTCCAGGGGCTCCTGGAGGCGGCGCAGCGGGCGTACCCGGTGCGTCCCAAGGACGCGAGCGACACCTGGTGGGTGCCGGCGCACCTGGGCGGCACCGCGCCGACGCAGGAGGAGCTGAAGGCGGCGGAGCGCGCCGCCGACCGCGACTAGATCGGCCCTCGGCGGTCAGGGGCGTCCCGGTGTCCGGGGCGCCCCTTCGTGTTCTCGGTCGTGTTCTCGTTCATGTTCTCGGTGTCACTCGGGGTCGCGGACCGTGATCCGGGCGCCGGGGCTGACCTTCTCGATCAGCTGGGCGAGCTCGTCACCGGCCGCGCGCAGTTCGTCGTGGGTCATCGGGGCGAGCGATTCGAGCAGGAACAGCGCGTCGGTGGTGGTGTCGTCGATGCGGGTGCGCGGGCCCTGGCGCCAGTTCCAGCGGCGGCAGGTGACGCCCGCCTCGTCGCACCAGACGACCTCGCCGGGCTCGGGGTGCTCGACGGTCTCGGCGCCGCCCGCGACGGTGACGAAGTCCTCGGTGCCGGTGGCGCGGACGAGCCGCATGCCGCCCTGGATGCGGTTCAGGTCCTCGCCGCCGACCGGGATGAGGTGCGCGACGCTGATCGCGTTGTAGGCGTCGACGAGGCGGTTGATCCGGGGCAGCCCGCCGTCGGCGAGGGCGCGCTTGGCGAGCGCCTCGGCGGAGTTGCGGGTCCGGGACGGCTTGGCGCCGAACGCGGTGTACGCGGCGCGCCAGGCGGCGACGTGCGGGTCCTGGTCGGGCGTGCGCCCGTCGAGCCGGTCGGTGAGCCGCCGGACGGCGTCGTCGAGCAGCGCCGAGCTGGTGGCGTCGCTGGGCCCGTTGACGAGACCGCGGGCCTCGACGGCGAGGTGGGTGAAGCCGGGTACCAGGGTGCGGACCTCGTCGGAGACCGTGAGCTCAAGAGTCATGCGGTCCAGCATAGAGCACCGGCGGGTCCACTCCATTGGACCCGCCGGTGCTCCGTACCGCCGGACGCACCCCCTGAGGGATGTCGCGGGAGGTCGCGGGATGGCGCCTACCGCGCGAGCTCCTCCTTGAGCGCCAGGAGGAACGCGTCGACGTCGTCCTCCGTGGTGTCGTACGCGCACATCCAGCGCACGTCGCCGGCCTGCTCGTCCCAGAAGTAGAAGCGGAAGCGCTCCTGAAGGCGGCGGGAGACGTCGTGCGGGAGACGCGCGAAGACCGCGTTGGCCTGCACCGGGTAGAGGATCTCCACCCCGTCCACGTCGCGGACCCCGGCGGCGAGGCGCGCGGCCATCGCGTTGGCATGCCGGGCGTTGCGCAGCCACAGGTCCTTGGCGAGCAGCGCCTCCAGCTGCACCGACACGAAGCGCATCTTCGAGGCGAGCTGCATGGACATCTTGCGCAGGTGCTTCATCTGCCGCACCGCGTCCGGGTTGAGCACGACGACGGCCTCGCCGAACATCATCCCGTTCTTGGTGCCGCCGTACGAGAGGACGTCGACGCCCACCGCGTTGGTGAACGCCCGCATCGGGGCGTCCAGCGAGGCGGCCGCGTTGGCTATCCGGGCGCCGTCGAGGTGCACCTTCATGCCCTTGGCGTGCGCGTGGTCCACGATGGCGCGGATCTCGTCGACCGTGTAGACGGTGCCCAGTTCGGTGTTCTGGGTGATCGAGACGACCTGCGGCATCGCCCGGTGCTCGTCCTCCCAGCCCCATGCCTGCCGGTCGATCAGCTCGGGGGTGAGCTTGCCGTCCGGGGTGGGCACGGTGAGCAGCTTGAGGCCGCCCATGCGCTCCGGGGCGCCGCCCTCGTCCACGTTGATGTGCGCGGACTCGGCGCAGATCACGGCGCCCCAGCGGTCGGTGAGCGCCTGCAGCGCGGTCACGTTCGCGCCGGTCCCGTTGAAGACCGGGAACGCCTCGGCCGAGGGGCCGAAGTGGCTGTGCATGACCCGCTGGAGGTGGTCGGTGTAGTCGTCCTCGCCGTAGGCGACCTGGTGGCCGCCGTTGGCGAGGGCGAGGGCCGCGAGGACCTCCGGGTGGGCCCCGGCGTAGTTGTCGCTGGCGAAGCCGCGGACCGCCGGGTCGTGGTGCCGGCGGGCGTCGGTGCGGGAGGCCGCGGACGGGGTCACGGCTTGGGGGTCAGCCACAGGCGCTGTCCATTCACTTCCTGTGCGGGCCGGTCCCAGAGTCCGGCGACGGCGTCGGCCAGGTCCTTGACGTCGGTGAAGCCCGCGAACTTCGCAGTGGGGCGCTCCGCGCGCATCGCGTCGTGCACCAGTGCCTTGATCACCAGGATCGCAGCCGCGGCCTGCGGGCCCTCGTCGCCCCCCAGTTTGCGGAAGGAGTCGGCCATGGCGAGGGTCCATGCCTCGGCGGCCGCCTTGCCCGCGTTGTAGGCGGCGTTGTTGGCCTGCGGCTTGTGCGCGCCGACCTGGCTGATCAGCGCGTAGCGGCCGCGGCCGCCGCTGCGCAGCAGGCCGTCGTGGAAGGCGAGCGAGGTGTGCTGGACCGTACGGATGAGGAGCTTCTCCAGGAAGTCCCAGTCCTTGAGGTCGGTCTCGGTGAAGGAGGGCGCGCCGCGCCAGCCGCCGACGAGGTGGACGACGCCGTCGACCCGGCCGAAGTCCTTCTCGATCTTGGTGGCCCAGTCCCGGGTGGCGGACAGGTCGAGCAGGTCGACGGTGTCGCCGGTGACGGTGGCGCCGCCGTGGGCGTAGCGGGCGGCGTCGACCGCCTCGGCGAGCCGGGCGGCGTCCGCGTCGGACGCCACGACGGTGGCGCCCGCCTCGGCGAGCCGCAGCAGGGCGGCCCGGCCGGCCGGTCCGGCCGCGCCCGCGACCGCGACGACGGCTCCGTCCAGTGCTCCGCCGTTGCCGTTGCCGCTCATGGGTGCCTCCTGGTCGTTCGCGTCGGCCGCTCCGCCCGGCACGGCGTGGCCGCCGGTCGGTCCGGCGGCCGTGGTTGCTGCCGGGTGGGTCACGCGGCGGCCCGCTCGGTGCGCGTCGCGTTCGCGGGGGTGATCCCCTTGGTCGAGGCGATCACGCCCTTGAGCTTCTTCGCAAGGGCCTCATAGAACATGCTGAGCGGAAACTCGTCCGGCAGCACGTCGTCGACCAGCTTGCGCGGCGGCAGCGAGAGGTCGAGGGCGTCGGGGCCCTTGGCCCAGGTGGAGCCGGGGTGCGGGGCGAGGTACGTGGAGACGAGCTCGTACGCCTTGAACCAGTGGACGAGCTTGGGGCGGTCGATGCCGTCCCGGTAGAGCTGCTCGATGTCGGCGCAGAGCTGGTTGGTGACCTCGGGCGCGCGGTCCCAGTCGATCTTCAGGGTGTTGTCGGTCCAGCGCACCACGTCGTGCTTGTGTAGGTACGCGAAGAGCAGCTGGCCGCCGAGGCCGTCGTAGTTGCGGGTGCGGTCGCCGGAGACCGGGAAGCGGAACATCCGGTCGAAGAGGACGGCGTACTGCACGTCACGGCCGTGGCCGTTGCCCTCGGCGTCGAGCTTCACGGCCTCCTTGAAGGCGGTGAGGTCGCAGCGCAGCTCCTCCAGGCCGTACATCCAGAACGGCTGGCGCTGCTTGATCATGAAGGGGTCGAACGGCAGGTCGCCGTGGCTGTGGGTGCGGTCGTGGACCATGTCCCACAGGACGAACGCCTTCTCGCAGCGCTCCTGGTCCTCCAGCATGGCCGCGATGTCCTCGGGCAGCTCGATGCCGAGGATGTCGACGGCGGCCTCGGTGACCTTGCGGAAGCGGGCGGCCTCACGGTCGCAGAAGATGCCGCCCCAGGTGAAGCGCTCGGGGGCCTCGCGGACGGCGATGGTCTCCGGGAAGAGGACGGCCGAGTGGGTGTCGTACCCCGCGGTGAAGTCCTCGAAGGTGATGCCGCAGAACAGCGGGTTGTCGTAGCGGGTGGCCTCGAGCTCGGCCAGCCACTCGGGCCACACCATGCGCAGCACGACCGCTTCGAGGTTGCGGTCGAGGTTGCCGTTCTGGGTGTACATCGGGAACACGACGAGGTGCTGGAGGCCGTCCCGGCGGTCGGCCGCCGGGTGGAAGGCGAGCAGCGCGTCGAGGAAGTCGGGGACCTCGAAGCCGCCCTCGGCCCACCTGCGCAGGTCGGCGACGACGGCGCGGTGGTAGTCGGCGTCGTGCGGGAGGAGGGGCGAGAGGCGCTCGACCGCGGCGACGACACTCGCGACGGTCCGCTCGGCCTCGGCGCGGGTGGGCGCGCCCTCGGCGGTGAAGTCGATGGAGCCGTCGGCGCTCTGCCAGGGGCGGAGCGTCTCCACGGCCTTCTTGAGCTCGGGCCAGGCAGGGTGGTCGGTGACCGCGGCGTCGGCGGCTATCCCCCCAGCGGTCACGTCCTGCACAAGAATTTCCGTCATTCCTCTTCCTCCACAGGAGAACCTCGCGTCCACACACGGTAACCGGGCCCTGATCTCCCTCACAAGAGGGGAAGGGGAAATTCTCCTGTAGGACCCCGGGTGTCACCGCCGATTTTCCTGTCCGATGGGGTACAAGGCCGAGAAATACGGGGTTCCGCGCGCCCGCTTCCCGTTTCGTCCCCAGCTACTAGGCTGCGCCAGGAGCCGACCGGCGCCCGGCGCGGCCGGGGCCGGACTTCGACGGAAGCGAGAAGATCTTGAGTTTCCTCACCATCGGTCATCGCGGAGTCATGGGCGTCGCACCCGAGAACACCCTGCGCTCCTTCGTCCGGGCCGAGCAGGCCGGCATGGACGCCATCGAGCTGGACCTCCACCTCAGCAAGGACGGCGCGCTCGTCGTGATGCACGACGCCGACGTCGACCGGACCACCGACGGCAGCGGCCCGATCGCCGGGAAGACACTCGCGGAGCTGCGGGAGCTCGACGCGGGCGACGGGGAGCGGGTGCCGGTGTTCGAGGAGGTCCTGGCGGCGGTACGGGCCCCGCTGCAGGCCGAGATCAAGGACGTGGGCGCGGCCAGGGTGCTGGCCACGCTGCTCAACGACCGGGGCCTGACCGGGCGGGTCGAGGTGCTCTCGTTCCACGACGACGCGCTCGCGGAGGTCACGGGGCTCGTCCCCGGCGTCCGCACGGCACTGGTCGCGGACCGGCACCAGGCCGACGTGGTGGAACGCGCGACGGCGCTCGGCGCGGCCGCGCTCGTGCTCAACATCCGCCACCTCACCCAGGACACCGTGGACCGCGCGCACGCGGCGGGCCTGCGGGTGGTCGGCTGGGTGGTGAACACCCAGGACGAGCTGCGCCTGGCGCGCGCCCTGGGGCTCGACGGGGCGACCACCGACCGCCCGGAGATCCGCCGGACGGGCCGGTTCACGGCCTGAGGGCGTACGGCTCCGGTACCGCCGGTCCGCGTACGGGGTACGGGGTACGGGGTATCCGGTACGGGTCGGGCGGGCCGGGCCCGGGGCGGGTCAGCGGGTACGGGTCAGCGGGTACGGGTCAGCCGAGGTCCTTCACCAGGAGCTCGAACTCCAGGTCGTCGCGCTGCGGCAGCCCGAAGCGGTCGTCGCCGTACGGGAAGGGGCTGGTCTCGCCGGTGCGGCGGTAGCCGCGGCGCTCGTACCAGGCGATCAGCTCGGCGCGCACCGAGATCACCGTCATGTGCATCTGGGCCACGTCCCACAGCTCCTTGGCGCGCCGCTCGGCCTCGGCGATGATCTGGCGGCCGAGGCCGCCGCCCTGGAGCTCGGGCCGCACCGCGAACATGCCGAAGTAGGCCGCGTCACCCCGGTGTTCGAGCTGGCAGCAGGCGATGATCCCGCCGTCCCGCTCGACCACCATCAGGCGGCTGCCGGGGGTGGTGATGACCGCGGCGACGCCGTCGGGGTCGGTGCGCTGCCCTTCGAGGATGTCGGCCTCGGTGGTCCAGCCCGCCCGGCTCGAGTCGCCGCGGTAGGCGGACTCGACCAGCGGGACGAGCGCGGGTACGTCGTCGAGGACGGCGTCGCGGTAGCTGATCCGGCCGGCGTGCTGCGGGGCGGCGGTGTCCATGGCGTGCGGGTCTCCCCTCGGGCGGTGACGATCGGCGTGCGCGATCGCCACCGAGACTAACGCGCGCCCCGCACTCCCCCTTCGTACACCCGTGCGCCACCGAGCGCCGGGGTGCGTACGCGTGGCCGCACGCCGGGCCGGGCATGCACCGATGAGGAGCACGAGGAGGGGGGTGTGCGACGTGCACGGGACAGCGTTGTCCGGCTGGCTCCTGGTGGCGCTGTGCGCGGCCAGCGGGGCGTACTGCCTGCTGCGGCTGCGCACCGCCGAGGGGCCCGAGCGGACCGCCGCCGGGAGCGAGGCGGTGATGGGCTTCGGCATGGCGGCGATGGCCGTGCCCGCCGCCGCGCTCACCCCACCGGAATGGAGCTGGCCGCTGTACGCGGCGGTGTTCGGGCTCGCCGCCGCCCACGGACTGCTGGCCGCCGTCCGGCACGGCGGCCACCACCTGCACCATCTGGTGGGCTCGCTCGCGATGCTCTACATGGCCGTGACGATGGCCGCCACCCCCGCCGCCGGTACCGGCGGCCACGCAGGCCACGGCACGGACGCCGTCGGCGGCGGCATAGCCGTGCTCACCGGAGTACTGCTCGCCTACTTCGGGGTGTACGTGCTGCGCTCGGGCGCCCGGCTGGTGCCGGTGCCCGCGGGCGGCCCCGGCGTGGTCACGGCCGCGGGCGAGCTCACCCGGGTGTGCCGTCTGTCGATGGCGCTCGCGATGCTGGCGATGCTCCTGACCCTCTGACCGAGAGGAGCGGAGGGAGCAGGGAGCTCAGACCGTGGGTGGGAGCGCGGGAGCGGGGCGTGGGGTGGGGCAGGGGGGCGGGGGGGGGAGGGGCCCCCGGGGAAGGTGAACGAAACCGTGGCGTACGTCACTTGATCCGCAAGGCCATACCCCGGCCTGGTACCGCGCTCATACAGTGACGCCCATGCTCGTCTCCCTCTCGCTGCTCACGCTCGGCGTCCTGACCGCCGTCGTCGCCCCGAGGCTGCTGGCCCGGGCGGACTGGGCGGAGCGGGAACCCGTGGTGGCGCTGTGGGTGTGGCAGTGCGTGGTGGCGGCGGTCCTGGTGAGCTTCGCGCTGTCGATGACGTTCAGCGCGGCGGTGGCCTGGCAGGCGGTGCGCGGCCAGGTGTTCGCGCCCGCGCCGCGCGCGGTGATCGAGGCGTACGCCCTGGGCACGGACGGCCCCTGGTCGGCGGTGCTCGCCGTGGTGCTCGCGGCGGGCGGCCTGTGGACCGGGGCCATGCTGGGCCGGGAGATCCGCAGGGCGCGGGCGGGCCGCAGGCGACGGCACGGCGAACTGCGGCTGCGCGCGCCGCTGTTGCCCGGCGAGGAGGAGTCCTCCCCGGGGCGGCTGACGGTCCTGGAGGGCGAGCGTCCCGATGTGTGGTGGCTGCCGGGCGGCGCGCCGCGCCTGGTCGTCACCACCGGCGCGCTGCGCCGCCTGAAGGGCCGCCAGCTCGACGCGGTGCTCGCGCACGAGCAGGGTCACGCCAGGGCCCGGCACGACTGGCTGCTGCACTGCGCGGCGGCGCTCGCGGGCGGCTTCCCCGGGGTCCCGGTGTTCGCCGCGTTCCGTGCGGAGATGCACCGGCTCGTGGAGCTGGCGGCGGACGACGTGGCCTCGCGCCGGTTCGGGCGGCTGACGATCGCCCTGGCGCTCGTCGAGCTGAACGAGGACCGCGGTGTCTTCGGCCCCGGCCAGGCCCCGGACGCGCATCTGCCGCGGCGGGTCGACCGGCTGCTCGCCGCCACGCCCCGGCTCGCCCCGCTGCGCCGCCTGCGGCTGACGGCCGCGGCGGCGCTGATCCCGGCGGTCCCGGTGCTGGTCGCGTTCGTGCCGGCCCTGACGGCTCTCGGTTGACGGCTCTCGGCTGACGGCACCGGGCCGGCGGCATCGGGCTGACCGCGCGGGACGCAACGACGCGGAGCCGGACCGGCCGGGGCGGCCGGGGGGCTGGGCCGGACGGCCGGGTGCGGGCGTGGCGGGGGACCCTCGCGCGCGGCGGCGGGTGGGCGTCGGGCAGGATCGGCCCATGCGCATCTCCGCCGTCGTCTCCGGAGCCCTGGCCGTCGTCCTGCTGGTCCTCGTCGCGGTCGGCTGGGCGCCGCTGCTGGCCTTCGACAGAGACGTGGCCGACGCGCTGCACCGCGACGCGGTGGCCGAGCCGGGGTTCGTCCGCCTCAACCGGATCCTGACCGACTGGGTCTGGGACCCGTGGACGATGCGCGCCCTGACGGCCGTCGCCGTCCTGGTGCTGCTGCGGCGCGGCGAGCGGCGGCTGGCGCTGTGGGTGACGGCGGCGACGGTGCTCGCCTGGGGCGTCCAGCAGGGTCTGAAGGCGGCCGTGGGGCGGCCGCGGCCGAGCTGGCCGGACCCGGTCGACTCGGCGCCGTACTCGGCGTTCCCGTCCGGTCACGCCATGGCGGCGACGGTGGCCTGCGGGCTGCTGCTGTGGGTGCTCGCGCTGCACTGGCGGCCGAACTGGTCCGGCTGGGGCACCCTGTCCGGGCTCGCTCTGGTGAGTGTCGTCGGGGTCGGCTGGACCCGGGTCTATCTGGGCGTGCACTGGCCGTCGGACGTGCTGGGCGGCTGGCTGCTCGGCTGGTGCTGCGTGGCCGTCGCGATCGTCACGTACCGGCACTCGGTGGCACGGACACACCGGGGCACACTGGGAGGAACACGATGAAGCCGTCTGTTCTGGACGATCCCCCGCGTCGCCCAGAACAGACGGCAGGTCCCGCCCCCGGCCACGAGGGCGCGACGGCGAGACGCGCTGAGTATACTGGCTCAGAGCCAGTCAACGCAGGAGTCCAGCATGTCCCCGCGTAGCGCATCGGTCAATGAAGAGCTTCGCCGGCGCTCCCGCGAGCGGCTCCTGGCGGCCACCGTGGAGCTGGTCTCGGAGCGCGGGTACGAGGCGACGACGCTCGGCGACATCGCCGAGCGGGCGGGTTCGGCACGTGGTCTGATCTCGTACTACTTCCCCGGCAAGCGCCAGCTGCTGCAGTCCGCGGTGCACCGGCTGATGCATCTCACGCTCGACGCGGCGCTGGAGCGCGAGCCGCGGACGGCGGACGGGCGGGAGCGGCTGGCCCGCGCCATCGACGCGATCCTGGGGTTGGCCGAGGAGCGGCCGGTGCTCATGCGCACCCACATGGCGGGCATCCTGCAGGCCGAGGGGTTCGTGCAGTGCCCGGAGCAGCAGCGGCTTGCCGCGTTGTTGCGGGACACCGTGGTCCGGTACGGCTCCGACGACGTGGACACCGACTATCCGCTGCTCCGCGCGTTGCTCATGGGTGCGGTGTTCGCGGTGCTGCTGCCGGGGGTGCCGATGCCGATCGCGCGGCTGCGGGCCGAGTTGTTCCAGCGGTACGGGCTGGCGTGGGAGCTGGGGGTGCCGCCGGGCGGGGGTCCGCCCGACGGCGCGCCGGGGGGCACCGAGGAGTTACGGGTGCCGTCCCAGACGCCGAGGTCGCCGGAGCGGCCCCGGTCGTCGCCTTCCTAGAGCCTGTCCGGTGGATCAGCGGTCGAAGTGGCCGAAGTCGTCGAAGTAGTCGGGCTGGGTCTGGACGTTGAGCTCGTCCATGCGGATCCGCGCGGCCTTGTCGGTGCGCTTGTCGCGGAGTTTGAGGACGTCGAGGCCCTTGGCGATGTCGTTCGAGTAGATGTGGCCGTTGTAGTAGTAGGCGGACCAGGAGCCGCCGCCCACCAGGGTGGTGGCGGAGATCGGGCCGCGTTCGAAGTAGGCGATCTCCTTCGGGCGGCGCGAGTCGGTGAAGTCCCAGACCGAGACGCCGCCCTGGTACCACGCCTGGACCATGATGTCCTTGCCCTTGACGGGGATCAGCGAGCCGTTGTGGGCGACGCAGTTCTCGGTGTCCGCCTGGTGGCGGGGGATCTTGAAGTAGCCGCGGAAGACCAGCTTGCGCCGGTCGCCCTTGCCGACGATGTCGTAGATGCCGTCCGCGCCGCGCTGGGGGCCGACGGCCGCGTTGCAGGTGGCCGCGCCGCCGCCGCCGAGTTCGTCGGTGAAGACGACCTTGTCGGCCCGCTGGTTGAAGGTCGCGGAGTGCCAGAAGGCGAAGTTGACGTTGTCCTGGACCCGGTCGATGACCCGCGGCCGCTCCGGGTCGCGGATGTCGAAGAGGATGCCGTCGCCCATGCAGGCGCCGGCGGCCAGGTCGCGGTCGGGGAGCACCGTGATGTCGTGGCAGCCGGTGGTCTTGGAGACGCCCGGGTTGGTGGGTCCGCCGGGGTTGCCGCCGCCGTCGGGGCCCTCGCCGGGGAAGAGCACCGGGAAGCCGACGACTCTGGCCTGTTGGGGTGCCTTGCGGGGGACCTTCACGACCGAGATGCCGTCGTGCGGGGGCTGGCAGTCGGGGAAGGCGGCGTTGGGCGAGTACGAGGAGACGTAGACGTACACGTCCTTGCGCTGGGGGACCAGGGTGTGGGTGTGCGAGCCGCAGGCGGTCTCGACGGCGGCGACGTACTTCGGGTGGGCGATGTCGCTGATGTCGAAGATCTTGATGCCCTCCCAGGACTCCTTCACCGAGGCGGGCTGCGGTGTGCTCGCGCAGGAGTTGTCGCTGCGGGAGGAGTCGGTGGACAGGAACAGCAGGTCGCCGGAGACGGACACGTCGTTCTGGGAGCCCGGGCAGAGCACTTGGGCGACGGTCCGCGGGTGGCGCGGGTCGCGGATGTCGAAGATCCGGAAGCCGTCGTAGTTCCCGGCGAAGGCGTAGCGGCCCTGGAAGGCCAGGTCGGAGTTGGTGCCGGGGAGGGCGTCCTTGGGGATGTTGACGAGGTGTTCGATGTTGGCGCTGTGGACGATCTCGTCCACGCCGGGTATCTCGCCGTCCGCGATCGCGGTCCGGGTGCCGGCCGCCTGGTCGGCGGTGACGGCGGCGCGGGCGGGCGGGGCGTCTCCGGGGTCGGGGGTGGCGGTCGCCGGGGTGGCGGCGAGCAGACCGAACAGCAGGGCCGCCGCGGCGGTCGCCGCACCCAGGCCGCTGCGCCGGGTCCGCGACGCGCGCGGGCTGAGTGAGGTACTCGTGGTTCGCACCGAGGTCTCTCCGTCCTCTCTGGCATGCGTTCGCAAGCGAACGGCGGATGGACCCCGGCAGTATCTTCTTTATCGTGTACATCTCAACAGATGGCAACAGAGAAGTAATGAACTTCTTCTTGTGGAGGTCCTGTTGACGAACCGCCGAACGAACAGGCCGTGGACGGTGCCGGGTTGGGGCGGGGGTGGCGGAAGCGCCGTGCTGCTCGCCGGTACGGTGCTGCTCGCCCTCTTCGCCCTGACCGCCTGCGAGTCGGGCTCGGGGCGGGCCGACTCGGTTCCCGGGGGCGGGAGTTCGGGCGGGAGTCCGGCGATCGTGGCTCCTGGCAGGCCCGGTGAGCCCGCGCGCCGGGTGTCGCCCGAGGAGGCGGCCCGGCTGATGCCGGACGAGCGCCCCAACAGCGCCGACCACGCCTACGTACAGATGATGATCGAGCATCATCGGCAGGCCCTCACGCTGACCGCGCTGGCACCGGGGCGGGCCTCGTCGGCGGGGGTGCGGAAGGTGGCGGAGCGGATCTCGGCGGCGCAGGGGCCGGAGATCGGCGCGATGGAGGCGTGGGTCGAGAACAACGGCGGTCCGCGCGCGCTGCCGGGTTCCGGCGGGCACGCCGGGCACGGCGGGCGGGCGATGCCGGGCATGGCGACCGAGGCGCAGCTCGCGCAGCTGCGGGCGGCCAAGGGGGCGGCGTTCGACCGGCTGTTCCTGAAGTTGATGATCGCCCATCATGAGGGGGCGATCTCGATGGCGGCGGACGTGCTGCGCGAGGGCAACGCGGTGCTCGTGGAGGAGATGGCCGACGATGTGATCGCGCAGCAGTCGGCGGAGATCGAGCGGATGCGGGGGCTCTAGGGCCTGTCTGACAATTCGCGTCGGATCAGGCCGGGTCGTTCGGTGCGTGCGATCGGCGTGCGGCCGGGGCGCCCTTGTAGCGGAGCTACTT
>NZ_JBIVFL010000006.1:0-7355 GCF_044748125.1 Streptomyces sp. NPDC090025
CTGCAGGGGGGACCCTGTGGGAGAGTAGGACGCCGCCGAACAATCATTGTGGGAAAGCCCCGCACCTTATGGTGCGGGGCTTTTCTGCGTTCCGGACCAATTCGGGCCGCTTAGGCTGGGTCCATGCGCTACGACCTGGTCCTCTTCGACAACGACGGTGTGCTCGTCGACAGCGAGCCGCTCGCCAACGCCATCCTGGCCGGCTACCTCACTGAGCTCGGCCACCCCACCTCGTACGAGGACTCCCTCAGGGACTACATGGGGGCTGCGGTGCACCGGGTGCACGACACCGTCCTTGAGCGCAGCGGGCAGCGGCTGCCCGAGGACTTCGACGCCACCCTGCACGCCCGCACCTTCGCCGCCTTCCAGGAGGAGTTGGAGCCGGTCGAAGGCGTCACCGACGTCCTCAAGGGACTGGCCGACGCGGGGCTGCCGTACTGCGTGGCGTCCTCCGGGAGTCATCAGCGGATCCGGGTCGGGCACCGCAAGACCGGGCTCGACGCCTGGTTCCGGGACGAGATCGTGTTCAGCGCCGAGGACGTCGGCAAGGGCAAGCCGGCGCCCGACCTCTTCCTGCACGCCGCCGCCCGCATGGGTGTGCCGCCGGAGCGGTGCGTGGTCGTCGAGGACAGCCCGCTCGGCGTCCAGGCCGCCGTCGCCGCCGGGATGGACGTGTACGCGTTCACCGCGATGACCCCGAAGGAGCGGCTGACCGGCGCGAACGGGTACTTCGCGGAGATGCAGGAGCTCCCCGCGATATTGGGGATGTGATCCATCTACCGCTGGGTAGGTCCCGGGCCTACGCTGTGCCGCCATGACAGATGCGCGGTTGCGGCGTGGGCGGGGATCCCTGGCGGTCAGCTTTTTCGTGCAGGGCGTCACGTTCGCCCTGCTCGTGACCCGAATACCGGCGATCCAGGACCGGTACGGGATATCCGACGGGCTGCTGCCCGTCTTCCTGGCGGCGGTGCCGATCCTCGCCGGGGTGTCGAGCGTCCTGACCGAGAAGGTCGTGGCGCGGGTCGGGCCCTCGGTGCTGCTGCGCTGGGCGCAGCCGCTGGTGCTGCTCGCGCTGCTCGGGGTCGGGGTGGGCTCGGAGCTGTGGGCGGCGGCCGTCGCGCTCGGTCTGTTCGGGCTCTCGGTCGGTGCGCTCGACGCCTCCATGAACATGCTGGGGGTCAGCCTCCAGCGGTCGTACGGCCGCAGCATCATGCTCGGCTTCCACGCCGCGTACAGCCTCGGCGGCATCGCCGGTGCCTCGCTCGCCTGGGTGGGGGCGCACTGGCACCTGTCGCTGTTCTGGTCGTACCTGCCGGTGGTGGTCGTGCTGCTGCCGGTCGCGTTCGTCGGGAGCCGCTGGTACGTGGACGGGGAGCCGGGTCCGGCCGCCGTCGCGGGTGCCGCGCAGGCGGGGGAGAAGAAGGGGAGCGACGGGGTCGTCTTCCGGATGCTGCTGCCGCTGTGCCTGGTGATGACGTTCGCGTACATAGGGGACTCGACGGTCTCCAACTGGTCGGCGAAGTACCTCCAGGACGTGCTGCACAGCTCGGAGGAGCTGGCGACCGTGCCGTACAACGCGTACATGGTGACGACGCTGCTCGGGCGGTCCGTCGGCGATCTCGGGGTGCGGCGGTTCGGGGCGGTGCTCGTGGTGCGGGCCGGTGCGGTGCTCGCGGCGCTCGGGTTCGCGGTGGTCGCGGTGGCGCCGGGGGCGTGGGCGGGGATGGCCGGATTCACCGTCCTCGGGCTCGGTCTGAGCGTGATCGTGCCGCAGACCTTCGCCGCCGCCGGGCGGCTGTTCCCGGCGGCCAGCGACGCGGCGGTCGCGCGGCTCAACGTCTTCAACTACGTCGGTTTCCTGGTCGGCTCGCCGCTGGTGGGCGCGCTCGGCGACGCCTGGAGCTATCGCGGGGCGATGCTGGTGCCGATGGTCCTGGTGCTCGTGACGGTGGTGTATGCCACGTCGTTCGGCGTTCCGAAGGCCCGATACGGTGGCGGTCATGAGCGGCCGCGCACTGTTGATGTGGGATGAAGCTGTCACGGGCTACGACTTCGGGCCCGAGCACCCGATGGATCCGGTGCGGCTCGCGCTGACCATGGGGTTGGTGCGGGCCTACGGGCTCGACGGCAAGGCCGAGGTGACGGCGGCGAAGCCGGCCGGGGACTCGACGCTGCGCCTGGTGCACCGCGAGGACTATGTGGCGGCGGTGCGGGCGGCGTCGGCGGACCCGCGGTCCGCGGACCAGAGCTACGGCCTGGGCACGGTGGACGATCCGGCGTTCGCGGGGATGCACGAGGCGTCGGCGCTGATCGCCGGGCAGTCGGTGGGCGCGGCCGAGGCGCTGTGGCGGGGGGAGGCGGCGCACGCGGTGAACTTCGCGGGCGGCCTTCACCACGCGATGCCGGGGGCGGCGGCCGGGTTCTGCATCTACAACGACGCCTCGCTCGCGATCGCCCGGCTGCTCGAACTGGGCGCGGAGCGGGTGGCGTACGTGGATGTGGACGTGCACCACGGTGACGGGGTGCAGGCGGCGTTCTGGGACGATCCGCGGGTCCTGACGATCTCGCTGCACGAGCATCCGAGGACGCTGTTCCCGCAGACCGGGTGGCCGGAGGAGACCGGCGCGGACGGTCCCGGCGAGGGCGGTGCGGTGAATCTGGCGCTGCCGGCCGGGACGGGTGACGCGGGCTGGCTGCGGGCGTTCCACGCGGTGGTGCCGGAGCTGATCGCCGATTTCCGGCCGCAGGTGCTGGTGACCCAGCACGGCGCCGACACCCACTTCGAGGATCCGCTGGCGCATCTGGCGGTGTCCCTGGACGCGCAGCGGGCGGTGCAGGAAGCCTGTCACGACCTGGCGCACGCGCATGTCGAGGGCGGCAGGTGGCTGGCGCTCGGCGGTGGCGGATACGCGGTGGTCGACGTCGTACCGCGGTCGTGGACGCATCTGGTGGGGATCGCCGCGCACGCTCCGGTGGATCCGGAGTCGGTGATCCCGTCGTCGTGGCGGGATCTGGTGTACGCGCGGACCCGGCAGCTGGGGCCCGGCCGGATGACGGACGGGCGGTGGCCGGTGGACTTCCGGGACTGGACCGAGGGGTACGACCCGGCGGACCGGCTCGACCAGTCGATCCTGGCGACCCGGCGGGCGGTGTTCCCGCTGCGCGGGCTGCTGGCCTGATCCGCCGCTGGCCTGATCCCTTCGCCTTCCCCGCGTACGGGCCGTTCGGCGTCGACGGCGCCGTTACGCCAACTGTGCGTCATCGAACGGGTTTTGGCCCCGGTGCAGGGTCGTTCCGGCAACATCGTCGGCGTGCTGAGTACCGGGGCGCTGCGGGCGCATCTGTTGGCCGCCGGGTTGGCGGGGACCGTGGCGACCTCGCGGGAGGAGAGCCTGCGCAGCTATCGGCTGTTCGCGGCGCGGGATCCGCGGGTGACGCTGGGGCTCGATCCGGTTCTGGGCTGGGACGAGAGTGATCTGCTGAGGCTGATGGCGGACAAGTGCGGGGTCTCGGACGATCCCGCGCACCGCTCGGGCCCGGATGTGATCGACCCGGAACGGACCCTGGGCGCGCTCGCGGCGTTCGCGGAACGGCTGCGGGTGGCGGCCGGACGGCGGTCCCCGGTGCTCTTCGGGACCGGTCATCCGCACCGGTTGCTTGGTTTCTACGCCACGCTCGCAGACGCTTTGTCGGCGGCGGGCTGTCTTGTTCTCACCCCGGCGCAGGGCCGATGTGTCGACATAACGACCCGGTTCGGCGTACGTATGCACCGGCTGGACTACGTACGCGGTGTCGCGCTTGTGCGAGAACCGGACCTGTCGGCGGCAGGGCGTGAGCCAGGGGCGCACACCCACTCGCCGCTGCCGGTCAGGGCGGCCCTGGAAAGCGCGGCCGAGGCCGGCGGGCCGCTCCCGGAGCTGGTGGTCGGCGACCACGGCTGGGTCTGCGGGGCAGGTCAGCTGGGTATCGAAGCCATCGGGCTGGCCGACACCGACGATCCCGCACTGTTCGTCGGCGAGGCCGAGGGGCAGGTGTCGGTGGCCGTTCCACTTGATGACGGGGTGCGCTCGGACTACTACCGTCCACTCACTCGCTATGTACTCAATCGAGCGTGTCTGTCACGGTAAACGGCCGGTGGCTGCTCCTCTTCCCCACTCGTACCACCCGCCCCTACTCTGGGCGTGAGCGCTCAGCGACGAAGAGTCACCGGAGGGGAAGCCGGCGGCCGTCGCGTGGCGGAAGGTACAGGTGGGTCATGGCTGCTGGCGACAGGCCTCTCAACGAGGTGAAGTTTCTGACCGTGGCGGAGGTCGCCTCGGTGATGCGCGTCTCGAAGATGACCGTGTACCGCTTGGTGCACAGCGGTCATCTGCCCGCGATCCGGGTGGGAAGGTCGTTCCGGGTGCCGGAACAGGCGGTGCACGAGTACCTGAGGGAGTCGTTCGTGGGGGTGGCGACCGCGTAGGGGACCCGGCCCGGCACCGGGTCGTTCCGGCGAATACGCCCGCGGATTACGAGCCGGTCGCTCGGGGCGGTAGGCTAGCCCCTCGTAGGTCGTGTGGGCCCAGACGCCCCGCACCGATCCCCACCGCGTGTGGGGATGTTCCGAGTAGTGAGCGAGGGTAGTCGTGGGCTCTGTTATCAAGAAGCGGCGTAAGCGGATGGCCAAGAAGAAGCACCGCAAGCTGCTCAAGCGCACGCGCGTTCAGCGTCGCAACAAGAAGTGAGCGACGCCGCTGACGCGGCGTACCGCTTCTGCGTGGCCCTCCACCGTTCTTCGGTGGGGGGCCACGCTTTTATTGCGCCGAAATGTGGAGGCGCTACGGTGGCGGTCAGCGGAACACCGGTGGAATGAACTCCGATGAGTTCCGACGGACTCCGCTGGACTCCGATGGACTGCCGACGGAAGGCGCTTCTCTTGGGCAAGGTCGTGCTCGTCACCGGTGCGGCCCGGCACCTCGGGGCGCGGTTCGTCCGGCGGGTCCAGCGGGACCCCGAGGTCGAGCGGGTGATCGCCGTGGACGCCGTCGACTCCCCGCATCCGCTCGGCGCCGCCGAGTTCGTGAAGGCCGACATCCGCAGACCGGCCATCGCCAAGGTGCTCGCCCAGTACGACGTCGACACGGTGGTCCACATGGACGTCACCGGCACGGCGCTCGGCTCCGGCGGCCGGACGTCGGTCAAGGAGACCAACGTCATCGGCACCATGCAGCTGCTGGGCGCCTGCCAGAAGTCGCCGCGCACCAAGCGCCTGGTGGTGAAGTCCAGCACCAGCGTCTACGGGGCCGCGCCCCGCGACCCGGCCGTCTTCACCGAGACCACCCCCGCCAAGTCGCTGCCGAGCGGCGGCTTCGCCAAGGACGCCGTCGAGGTCGAGGGCTATGTACGGGGCTTCGCCCGGCGCCGCCCGGACGTGGCGGTGTGCGTGCTGCGGTTCGCGAACATCCTCGGGCCGCGGGTGGACTCCCCGCTCGCCGAGTACTTCGACCTGCCGGTGCTGCCGACCGTCCTCGGCTACGACCCGCGGCTGCAGTTCGTCCACGAGGACGACGTCATGGACGTCCTGGAGCTCGCCGCGCGCGAACCGCGCCGGGCCACCCTCAACAGCGGCACCTTCAACATCGCCGGGGACGGGGTGCTGCTGCTCTCCCAGTGCGCCCGGCGGCTCGGCCGCCCGACGGTGCCGGTGCTGCTTCCGGCCGTCACCTGGGTCGGGCAGGCGCTGCGCACGATCGGCGTGACCGACTTCGCGCCCGAGCAGATCCGGCTGCTGACGCACGGGCGGGTGGTGTCCACCGTGCAGATGCGGGAGACCCTCGGCTTCACCCCGCGGTTCGGCACGGCCGAGGCGTTCGCCGACTTCGCCCGCAGCCGGGGGCCGGGGCTGCTGCCGCCGGAGCTGCTCGCCGGTGCGGTGGACCGGCTGGCCGGCCGGCTCGTACCCGAACGCCCCCCGGCCGAGCGCCCGACGCCCGAGCGCCCGATGTCCGAACCGACCTCTCCGACCGCGGAATAGGAGCCCGAACGCGATGGCGGACGCCAAGGTCATCCCCTTCGACGACGACCGGTCCCGGGCCCGCAGACGGCCCGTGCGGACCGACGGCGACGCGGCCGTACGGGCGCTGCCGTCGACGCAGCCGGTGGACGCGGCCCCGGAACCCTCCGAGGCGTCCGAGCCGGCCGCGGAGGTGCCCGCCACGGGCGGCCCGGGCGGCTGGGAGCGGCGGCTGGCCGGGGGCCTGGCGTTCCTGCGGCGGCGGGTCACCGGCGAGTACGAGGTCGACGAGTTCGGCTACGACGAGGAGCTCACCGACCAGGTCCTGATGTCGCTGCTGCGGCCGCTGGCGGACAAGTACTTCCGGGTCGAGGTGAAGGGCGTCGACAACATCCCGAAGGAGGGCGGCGCCCTGGTGGTCGCCAACCACTCCGGGACGCTGCCGCTGGACGGCCTGATGATGCAGGTCGCCGTGCACGACCACCACCCCGCCGGGCGGCATCTGCGGCTGCTCGCCGCCGATCTGGTCTTCATGCTGCCGGTGGTGAACGAGCTGGCCCGCAAGGCCGGGCACACCCTGGCGTGCGCGGAGGACGCGGAACGGCTGCTGAAGGCCGGGGAGATCGTCGGCGTGATGCCGGAGGGCTTCAAGGGGATAGGGAAGCCGTTCTCCGAGCGGTACAAGCTCCAGCGCTTCGGGCGCGGCGGCTTCGTGTCGACGGCGCTGCGCGCCGGGGTGCCGATCGTGCCGTGCTCGATCGTGGGCGCGGAGGAGATCTATCCGATGCTCGGCAACTCCAAGACGCTGGCCCGGGTGCTCGGTCTGCCGTACTTCCCGCTGACGCCGACCTTCCCGTGGCTGGGGCCGCTGGGCGGGCTGCCGCTGCCGACGAAGTGGACCATCCAGTTCGGCGAGCCGATCCCGACGGACGGCTACCCGCTGGAGGCCGCGGACGACCCGATGCTGATGTTCAACCTGACGGACCAGGTCCGCGAACAGATCCAGCACACGCTGTACAAGTTGTTGGTGCAGCGGCGGTCGGTGTTCTTCTGACGCGTACGCGGGAGGTGTGGGGCCTCGCCCCGGGTCGGCGGACGGAGTCCGGCGCAGCCGCCCGAAGCCGCTGAGGCCCCCTGGGCCGAAGCGTGCGAGGGCGGCCGGAAAAGGGGGGCCAAGTTGCTGGTGCAGCGGCGGTCGGTGTTCTTCTGACGGCTTTGCGTCGAGCGGTACGGGGAGGGGGGGCGCCCCCGGGGGGGGGGGGGCCCCCCCCCCCCCCCCCGGGCGGGGGGGGGGGGCGCGGCGGTGGATGGCGCGGGCCGGCCGCCCGCCCGGGGGGGTGGGGGGGGTCGGCACGGGCGG